>WRPE01000084.1 GCA_009773315.1 Syntrophaceae bacterium | reverse complement strand
CTTGCTGTGCGGTGTTCTGGTTTATAAGGTCGGCATCTTCGAGGGACTGCTGATTGCGATGGCCGTGCATGGTATTATCCATTATCTTGTGTTTCGCAAAGTGGACCAAATGTCAAACAAGGACATCGTCAAAAAATACATAGAGAAGTTTAAGGGTGATGGTGGTGTGGACTAGAGCTTCACGATGGTAAATACTCCTGCCGTTGGATATCCTGACTTAACGTGATAGATGATGATTTTGCCGGCTTCGGCATCTTGGCACGGTGGGTGGAAATCAGCTAGGTTTGTGGACACAAAAAACAGCCGATTCAATATTTTTAGATGAACCGGCTGTTTTTTGTTGGAATATTAATTTTTAATACTTTAATGCAAGTAGGGTAAGGAATAAATTATGAGTAAAAATATGGATGCATCATCGCCGGTCAACGGCAGTAACGCGAAACCGGAGGGCAAGCCGGGTTCCGCGGCGTTTCAGTCCAAGTATTTCGTCCGCGACCTGCAAGCCGGAATCATTACCGGTGTCATGGCTGTTGCTCTGACCATCGGCATTGCCATCATGTCCGACTATCCCATCAAGGTGGGCCTGGCAACGGTTGCGTTTGCAAGCTTTATCGGTTGGGTCAATGCCTGGTTCCGTCCCGGCAACTACATCGGGTGTCCCGGGGTTGCGGCAGGGCTGGCACCCGTGTTGGCCATGGGTGTCGCCTCCTTCGGCATTCAGAACATGGCGTTCATCGTTTTCCTCACCGCCTGCATGCAGGCCGTGATATGGAAGTTCAACTGGCAGAAATATATTCTGAAAGCGGTGCCCAACTATCTCGTCGAGGGCTTGCTGGCGGGTGTCGGCCTAAAGATAGCGTTAAAATTTTTGGGGTTCGCCTATGAGATTCCCGCCGAACAGGTGGCGGAAGGCGTGTTTTTCAATGCGGCGCGTATTCAAATGATTCTGATTTCGGCTGCCGGTTTTGCCCTGTTCTTGTTTTTATTTTCAAAATTCCAGACAAAACAGCCGGCGGTTCCCTATTTTGTGATTATCATTGCGGGGGTGATCGTGTCGCAGTTTGTTTCAGTGCCGATGCTGCAAATTGAGAGCGTGGATATCAAACTGGCCCTGCCGCTGCCGAATTTCGACGGTCCGCTCATCTGGCTGCACGCGATCGGTTTCGCGGCGATGCTGGCTCTTATT
>WRPE01000015.1 GCA_009773315.1 Syntrophaceae bacterium | reverse complement strand
ATGAGTAAAGGGAAAAGGATTTTTTAAACAACGTGCAGGCTTATTGAACACACCTTAACTTTGTATATTTTTTGTCTTGACAATGGGGAGGGGTTCATACCGAGGCAGGCATCGACGACGTTCGGGTCGTAAAGGACGCCGCGGTTTTTGACGATTTCATCCATGGCGGCCTCCATGCCCAGCGCGGGACGGTAGGGCCGATGCGCGGACATGGCTTCCAGAACATCGGCCACGCCGATAATCCGCGCCGCAAGGAGGATATCCTCTCCTTGGAGTCCCTGCGGATAACCGGAACCATCGATCCTTTCGTGATGCTGTAAGATAATCTGCGCAATCGGATAAGGAAACTCGATCGTCTTGAGAATATCATAAGCATTCTGCGTGTGGGTCTTGATCATCTCCATTTCCAGCCAGCTTAATCGTCCCGGTTTGGTCAGAATCTCTGCTGGAACGCCGATTTTGCCGATATCATGAAGCGATCCGGCAACCCGGATGGCTTCCACCTGGTCGTTAGAAAGAGACATTTTTTGCGCGATGAGGCCGGCGATTGCGGATACCTGTTGTTCATGGCCTGCCGTGTAAGGATCGCGGCTTTCCACGATTTTGGACATGGCCAGCACGGTTCCACTCAAAATAAGCCGAGTCTTTTCATAACTGGTTTTGAGTTCATCGGCCCGTTGATCCAGATGGCGCGTTTTGATCCGCACTTTTTCTTCCAGATTTTTGTTGAGTTCGAGCAATTCTTCATTTTGTTTTTTGACCAATTCATCCAGACGCCGGTTCTCGATAATCAGTTCCGCTTTGGACAGCATCTGGTTGATTGAATAAAGCAACTCATCTCTCTGCCACGGCTTGGTAAGATACAGATGAATGCCGCCGCTGTTGATCGCGTCGATCATCGCATCCATGTCGGTATAGCCGGTCAAAAGGACGCGCAGCGCGTTAGGGCAGATTTCCCGGGCCTGCGCAAAGAATTGCACGCCGGTCATGCCCGGCATCATGTGATCGGAGATAATCAGGGAAAAATTTGGCGATTCTTTCAATATTTTAAGCCCTTCTGCGGCGGAACCGGCCGTGTGCAAATCATACCCTTCATCCGCCAGCATCATGGTCATGATGTCCAGAATAGCTGCCTCGTCATCAATCAGCAGGATCGAATGACGGTATTTTAATGGTGATAATGGAAATGGATTCATAGGTTTAAGTCCATAAAAGCGATAAATAGTTTATACGTCCAGCCTGTCTATCGTCGAGAAGCCAGATATGCTGAAGGATAGCAGAATATACAAAAGAAAAAAAGCGGAAATAAACAAAATGACGATGATCGCAATCAAGTCGTGAGAGCTTTGCACAACCTCTATTTGCGTCATTCCGGGCTCTCGTGACCTTTAGGTTATGACCCGGAATCTAGGAAGTATTTAATAATACTGGATTCCGTCTTTCGTAACCTAAAGGTCACAAGACGGGAATGACAAATTTGTTGGTTTTATGTTGTTGCGCAGGTCTCAGAGTATCGTTGACAGGACCCTGGCCGGGTTATCCCGCCGCCTGCTTGCCGGGCATCCGGTTTTTCTGATCATCAAGGATTTTTCTTAAAAACAGGCCGGTGGGGGATTGTTCGTTTTGCGCCACGTCCGCAACCGTGCCGGATGCTACAATCCGTCCGCCGCCCGGGCCGCCTTCGGGACCCAGATCAATCACATGATCCGCGGACTTGATGATATCCAGATTGTGTTCGATCACCACCATCGTATTGCCCATATCCACCAGACGCATCAACACATCGAGCAATCTCTGGATATCCGCAAAGTGCAGGCCGATGGTCGGTTCGTCCAGAATATACAGGGTATTGCTGTTGACTCTTTTGCCCAGCTCCCGCGCGATCTTGATACGCTGCGCCTCGCCGCCGGACAGTGTCGTGGCCGATTGTCCCAGACGGATATACCCCAATCCCACATCGGCCAGGAGCTGCAGATGCGTTTGGAGAGAAGGAATATTGGCAAAGAAATCCAGCGCCTGATGGACGGTCATGTCCAGCACGCCGGCAATGCTCTGATCCTTATATTTGATGTCCAGCGTGTCGGCGTTGAAGCGCTTGCCCCGGCAGGCGTCACAGGTCACATAGACGTCCGGCAGAAAATGCATTTCAATCTTGATCAACCCATTGCCTTCGCAGGCCTCGCAGCGCCCGCCTTTGACGTTAAAGCTGAAACGCCCCGGTTTGTAGCCGCGCACGCGCGCTTCCGGGAGCCCTGTGAAAAGATCGCGGATAAAAGAAAAAATGCCGGTGTAGGTGACGGGATTGGAACGGGGCGTCCGTCCGATCGGCTGCTGATTAATCATGATCACCCGTTCGATGTCTCCCATATCTTTGACCCGTTTGATTTTTCCCATCGATCCGCTATGCTGGTTTAAGCGGCGCGCCATCACTTTATACAGCGTTTCAATCACCATGGTGCTTTTGCCGGAACCGGACACGCCGGTCACCGCCGTCAAAACGCCTGTCGGGATTTTAATATCAATATTCTGGAGATTGTTTTGCGACGCGCCTTCCAGAATGATGTGGCGGCCTTTTGTGGACCGCCTCCCGGCCGGCCCGGCGATGGTTTCCCTTCCGGACAGAAATTTGCCGGTGAGCGAGGTTTCGCTGATCAGCACGTCGGCGGGCGTGCCCTGAAAAATGACTTCGCCGCCCTGGGCGCCGGCGCCCGGTCCCATATCCACAATATGGTCGCACGCCAGCATCATATCGGCGTCATGCTCCACAACCAGCACGGTGTTGCCCATGTCGCGCAATTTTTTCAACGTGTCGATCAGCCGCAGATTGTCTTTCTGATGCAGGCCGACGGTCGGCTCGTCGAGCACATACAAAACGCCCATCAGGCCGGAGCCGATTTGCGTGGCGAGCCTGATGCGCTGGGACTCCCCGCCCGACAGGGTGGAGGTGGAGCGCGCCAGATTCAAATAATCCATGCCGACATTCAGCAGAAACTGAAGGCGGCTTTTGACTTCCTTGAGAATACGTTCAGTAATGAACAGCTCCTGCGCCGAAAGGGTTATTGTTTCAAAAAACTGGAAGCATTCGCGGATGGACATCAGGCACAGGTCGTAGATGTTTTTACCGCCCACGGTAACGGCCAGGCTTTCTTTCTTCAGGCGCGCACCGCCGCAGGTTTCACAGGGCCTCAAATCAATGAAGCGGCCCAGGTCGTTGCGCACCGCCGTGGAGGTTGTTTCCCGCCAGCGCCGTTCCAGTTGTTTGATCACACCCTCAAAGGAACGGTGGGCGAAGTAGCGCTTGTCCGGACGGTCGGAATAGAATTTAATCGATTCCGTTCCCGATCCGTAAAGGAGAACGTTTTGGATTTTTTCAGGCAGTTTGTTAAACGGTGTGTTGATGTCGAACTTATAATGCGATGATAGCGCATCGAGCATGTTATGATAGTAAAGGGAGTTTCGTCCGGCCCAGGGCACGATAGCGCCCTCGCGAAGCGACAGGCCTGCGTCCGGCACCACCAGGTCGAGCGCGAAGTGCATGCGCGAACCCAGACCGTTACACGCCGGGCAGGCGCCGTACGGGCTGTTGAACGAAAACACGCGGGGCGCCAGCGACGCCATGCTGATGCCGCAATCGGGACAAGCGTATTTTTCAGAGTACAGCGTTTCACACCCGTCGGCGGTTACGATCCTGACCAGGCCGTCGCTTTTCCCTGCGGCGATTTCCACGGAGTCGCGCAGTCTTTTTCGAACGCCTTCCTTCAAGACCAGACGGTCAACGATCAGATCGATATCGTGGCGTTTTGTTTTGGATAGAATGATATCTTCGGCCAGATCGCGAATTTCGCCGTCAATGCGGACGCGGGCAAAGCCTTCCTTCTGGAGTTTTTTCAATTCTTTGGCAAACTCGCCTTTTTTCCCGCGCGTCAGAGGCGCCATGACGCTGAAGCGCGCGCCCTCAGGCAGGGAAAGCACGCCGGTCACAATGTTGTCAATGGTTTGTGCTTTAATTTCCCGGCCGCAACTGTAACAGTGGCACACGCCGATCCCGGAAAAAAGCAGGCGGAAATAGTCGTAAATTTCGGTGACCGTGCCCACAGTGGAACGCGGATTGTGGCTGGCCGCGCGCTGTTCAATGGCAATCGCGGGCGAGAGGCCTTCGATGGATTCCACATCCGGTTTGTCCATCTGGCCGATAAACTGGCGCGCGTAAGTGGAGAGTGATTCGACATAACGGCGCTGACCTTCGGCGTAAATGGTGTCGAACGCCAGGGAAGATTTGCCGGAGCCGGAGACGCCGGTGATGACCACCAGCTTGTCGCGGGGAATATCCAGATTAACTTTTTTGAGATTATGTTGGGACGCGCCCTTAATTCTTATGAAATCCATAGTGCCGTTTGCCGCTTCCTAGTTCCTAGAACCGGACATCGATGAAGGATTTCTTGCGGATGCCTGCAATCCATTCGTCATATTTTTTGGCGATTTTTTCATCTTCAATTTTTGCTTTGATTTCGTCGCGCACCACGGGTATGGGTTTCAGCCCCTCGCCCCGCTTATCGACAACCGCGATAATGTGAAATCCCATGTCCGATTCGATCACGTCGCTGACGCCTCCCACGGGCAGGTTGAAGGCCGCCTTTTCGACGTCCGGCAGAATAGCGCCTCTTTCCACAAAGCCGATATCACCGCCCTGAGCCACTGCCGGCCCTTTGGAATATTGCGCCGCCAGCATTTCAAACGGCTCACCTTTCCGGATGCGTTCGTGTAATTGCTGCGCCTGTTTTTTGACGCCTTCCCGCGCTGTTTTGTTTTCGGGCGCCGGCAATAAAATCTGTTTGATGCGCACCGCTTCCTTCCCTTCATAATCCTGGCGGTGTTTGTCGTAAAAATCACCGATTTCTTCATCGGTGACCAGAATTTTGGATTGTACTTCTCTCCGGAGCAGTCTCATCCGCAGCATTTGTCCCCTGATTTCTTTTTTCACGACTGTAAGAGATTTTCCTTCCGCCGCCAGTTTACTTGTAAAGACCTCCATGGTCGTGTTGTTCTTGGCCAGCATATCCTTGATGACATCCATCACGTCTTCATCTTTTATGGCGGCCACACCGCCCCCTGCTTTTTTTGCCTCGTTTTCGATCAGCATCTGATCAATCAGGTTCTGCAGGAAGAGTTCTTTGTTCTGCTTCAAAACGGCTTCCTTGTTATTCCCTTGATAGGTGGCGTCGATATTTTTTGCATAGGGCTCAAACCCCCGATTGAGTTCGGCAAGGGTGATGACCTCATCATTGACTACGGCAACAATTCTATCCGTCACGTCGGCGGCACCCGCTGTGCACATAAGCCCGATCGCCAAGATTATCGCGAGACCTGTTTTAAAAACCTTCACAATCTTTCCCCCTGTATGAAATTTATTATGGCGTCTTTGCACTGAGGACAGGGATTTCTTTTTTAACGACGGCTTTCATCTTCAATCCCTCCAGCCAGACGGCAAAGGCCGCCTCCTCCTTTTGGGCCCGGATAGCGGCCATGACGTCTTCCTTACAATCGGAAAAAGGTCTGGTCCGGGCCGGCTGTATGTCCGTCACCTTGAAAATATGGTATCCATAAGCGCTTTTCACAACCGGGCTTATTTTGCCCGCCGGCAGATTAAAAAGAGTTTTGTCCAGCGGTTCCGGCATGGTCTCACGGGAAATCAAACCCAGATCGCCTCCGCGAACCGCTTCCGGCCCCGTGGATACTTGTGTCGCAACGACGGAGAAATCTTCGCCTTTTTGAAGCCTTGCTTTTATTTCGTCAGCCTTCCGGGCGTCCCCGACGACGATTTGCGACGCCCGGACACTCGCTTCTGTCTTGCACAGGCCGGGATTTTTATTAAAGTAATCTTCCGCTTCGTCTTCCGCAATGCGGATGGATGCATTCACGTCCGCGGCCACCAGCTTGTCCCAGAGCATCTCTTTTCTGAGCTCTTCGCGCCAGTCTTCATATCGCACATTTTCCTGCCGGAGCAAATCAAAAAAATTGTCGCCGTAATCTTTCCGGATATCGGTCAGCTTTTTTTCCAGTTCCGTGTCACTGACCGACAGGTTCAATGCCTGCGCTCTCTGGAGGACGATTTTTTCCGTGATCATGGATTCCAGAATTTCCTTTTCCAGCAACTCCCGTTTATCTGATGAATCCTGGAAGGTCTTGGGGGAGAGCAGCTCTTTTTGGGTATTCAATCGCGCTCGATATTCATCCAGATAAATTTTTTCGCCGTTGACCGTGGCGACATGCTTTCGATGGGGAAGATCATCCCTGCCGCAGGCGGTAATCAGGCACAAAACCCCCAGAAAAACCAGGGGCATGAAAGGTCTGGATGGTTTGATTAATTTTCTTAATATTGGCGGCCGCATGTTGTTCATGGCATTCTATATCTTGATAATGATTATTGGGCAAGCATCTTTAAAAGCCCTTCGGCCTGATCCAGTATTTCCGGCGCGGTTGCCGCCTGGGCGGGCAAAAATAGCTTAAAGTCGGGTGTAAAGCGTAAATCTTTGATTTTCTTACGCGAGAGGGCGATGATTTTGGCCGGATCAATCGGAGAGGTTTCCCGGAAATACAGATAAAAATATTTGCCGTCATAGCCCATCTTTTTGGCCTTGAGCGGTTTTAAGAGATTACGGATGCCGATCACGCGCAGCAGATTATTCGCCTTCTCAGGCAACGGGCCGTAACAGTCGGCAAGCTCGTTGCGAAGCTCATCGAGATCTTCATGGCCTTCCGCGTGCGATATGCGTTTGTATAAAATCAGCCGCTGATGAACATCCTCGACATAGTCTTCGGGGAGAAAGGCGGAAATCCCCATTTGAATTTCCGGAAGCGCTTCCTCGACAGGCGTTGGATCGCCCTTGATTTCCCGCACCGTCTTTTCCATCAGTTCGGTATAGAGTTCGTAACCGACGGCGGAAATATGTCCCGCCTGTGACAGGCCCAGCAGATTGCCGCCCCCGCGGATTTCCAGATCGTTGTAAGCGATGCGGAAACCGGAGCCGGGTTCGGAAAATTCCTTGATGGCCTGAAGTCGCCTCAAAGCGTCGCGTGAAAGCAGGGCGCCCTTCGGCAAGAGCAGATAGGCGCTGGCCTCCTGATTGCCCCGGCCCACGCGGCCGCGGATCTGGTAGAGCTGGGCCAGGCCGAATCGGTCGGCGCGGTTGATAATGATCGTGTTTGCCGATGGAATATCCAGACCTGATCCGATAATGGTTGTGCAGACCAGCACGTCGAATTCGCGCCGGATAAACTGCGACATCGCCTTTTCAATATCCGCCGGTTTCATCTGACCGTGCACCACGCCGACTTTTGCCTGGGGGGAGAGCCGCTGCACCAGATGGGCGATGGAATAGATGGAGCGCACCCGGTCATGGACAAAAAACACCTGGCCGCCCCGCAAAAGCTCTGCCTCCACCGCGGCCTTGATGGTATCTTCATCAAATTCAAGTACATAGGTTTTTATCGGCTGCCGGTTTTCCGGCGGTGTGTTGATAATGGATAAATCGCGGATACCGACCAGTGACAGGTGCAGTGTGCGCGGAATCGGCGTGGCCGACAGCGTCAGAACATCGACTAGCGTCCTGATTTTCTTCAGCTTTTCTTTATGCGTCACGCCGAAACGCTGCTCTTCGTCGATAATGACCAGCCCCAGGTTCTTGAAGTCCACGTCCTTTTGCAGCAGGCGGTGTGTGCCGACGACAATATCCACTTTTCCCAGACGAAGGTCCGTTATGGTCTTCTTGAGTTCGGTGGTGGTCTTGAAACGGTTGAGCACCTCCACGCGGATCGGGAAGTCGGTCAGGCGTCGCGAGAACGTCGCGTAATGCTGCTCGGCCAGAATGGTGGTCGGCGCCAGAAGCGCCGCCTGCCTGCCGTCCATGACCGCCCGAAACGCGGCCCGAAGCGCAACTTCCGTTTTACCAAACCCCGCGTCGCCGCAGATCAGGCGGTCCATCGGTTTCAAATCATCCATATCGGCATGAATATCTTCAATCGCCCGGGCCTGATCGGGTGTTTCTTCAAATTCAAACGTTGAACAGAATTCTTCATAGATGCGGTCCGGCGGTGCGAAGGATTTGCGCTCCAGCGCCTCGCGTGCCGCGTAGATCGCCACCAGTTCCTCGGCCACGTCGCGGACGGACTTTTTGACCCGTTCCTTGACCGCGTCCCAGGAGGCGCCGCCCATCTTTTCAATTTTCGGCGTGTAGCCGTCCGGCCCCAGATAGCGCTGAATTTTTTCCAGCGCGTTCACCGGCAGGTAGAGTTTATCGCCGTCCAGATATTCGATGACCAGAAAATCATTTTCGATAAGGCCCACGGTAATTTTTTGCAGGCCGAGGTATTGCCCGATGCCGAAATCCGTGTGCACGACAAAATCTCCCTCTTTCAGATCGCCGAAGGATTTCAGGAAATAACCTTCGTGAATCGGCCGCCCGCGGCGGCGGGATGTCTTTTTGACAAAAATTTCTTCTTCGCTCAAAAAGGCCAGCCCCAATGTTTCAAAGACAAAACTGCCGGATATTTTCCCTTCCCGTAAAAAAAGCAATGAGGCGTCGCCGGGTGTCGTGACGGTTGTGAGAAGGGGCGTGTCCCGAGGCCCAATCCGCACCGGCAGATCATACCCCGCGAGCAGGTGCTTCATCCGGGTCGTGTCTTCCGGCGTGGGCGAAATCAGGCAGACCAGGATGCCCTCTGCCATCCAGTTTTTAATTTTATCCGCCGTGCTGCGCAGGAGCGCTTCTTCCTTGACTTCACAGGCCTGCGGCTGGGCGGCCACGATGTGCCGGTGCGCCGCGAGTGTCACCGAAGGGGTTGGACTGCTTTGTGCATCAAGCGTCAGACTGGCAAACTGCAACTGCCGGAAATTGCTCAAGCAGGCGCGTAACGTTTCGAAGGTAAGATAGACCCCGGCGCTTTCCAGATAAAACTTGCCGCCGGATGCAGCCTTGTAGAGCATCTTGTCGATGTTGTCTGCGGCGTTTTGCGCGGCCTGCTCAATCGCCAGCGGATCGTTGAGCACAATCAGAGCATTTTGCGGCAGGTAATCAAAAACATTGGAAAGCTTTTGCAAGGTGATGCCGCCCTGGTCGTCATCGTCTTCGTAAAACAGGGGCAGGAAAATCGGGTTGACGGACGTAGCGGATTGCTGCCGGAGCGTTTCCGAAAGCCTTTTGCGCAGATCGCGTGAAAGGTCCAGATCATCGGCGCGGCGTTTGACATTGCTGACGGCGCGATTCAGACTTGCTTCGTCGATCAGAATTTCACCGGCGGGCCCCAGAACGAAAGCATCAACGGCAAGGCCTGAGCGTTGGGATGAGCAGTCAAAGCGGCGGATCGTTTCAATCTCGTCGCCGGCCATTTCCAGGCGAAGCCCTGCTGTTTCGGTGGGCGGGAAAATATCCAGAATATTGCCGCGGAGGCTGAATTCGCCGGGGTTTTCCACAAGCGATACCCTTTGATAGCCGCCCGCCAGGAGCCGGGACGGGAACTCCTCCATCAGGAGCGTATCGCCGATAGAGAGAATTTTCAAATACTGCTGAAATTCAGCAAACGGCATGACTTTTTGCATGCAGGCCGCAAGGCAGGTCACGATGATCTTACGGCTGTCCACCTGCAACTGCGTCAGCACATTCAGACGCGCCAGTTCTTCTTCCCGTTGCAGGGCAAACATATCGATGGATAGAAAATCCAGCGGCGGGTAATGCAAGACATCATTTTCTCCCAGGAATAGGGCCAGATCGCGGGCGAACGCGGCGGCTTCCCTGGCCGTGGGACAAATGACCGTGACGGGAGTTTGCAGACGATCAAACAAAAGCGCGGTTAGAAACGGACACGCGGCGCCGGTGAGCCCCTGAACATCAATAACAGGCGTCTCTTTTTCGATCAGGTCCAGGAGCTCCCGCACAGGCGGGGCGTCGTGGATAATTTTTTTATCAATTATTTTTCTCAATGAAATCAATCCAACCAAACGGGTTAAGCAGGTGGTTAAGATACCGCCAGCATTTTATCCAGCACTTTTTTAGCGGCCAGGCTCACATCCCGGGGCGCCGTGATCACCGGCTGCATCGTTTCCTTCTCTATAAGTTCCTCTTTCCCTAGCGCAAAAGGATGGAGAGTTCAAGGGGAACAAATAAAGACAAAGGCCGAAGGCTGAAGACTGAAGGCCAAAATGAAAAGCACTTGACGCGCCGTGATATATCGGAGGCGGATATCCATGAAGATAAAAAAGCTGAAGGCTAACAAAATAAACCTTCAGCCTTCAGCCTTCAGCCTTTTTTATTGACAACCTATCCGTCTTTGATAAGGTGCATTCCTAATGAGCAATGGAGACAACAAAGAAATGATTTCTGTGGAAGAAGCGCTTCAAGCCATTCTGGTCGGTTGTCGCCCGCTGGGACTGGAAAAAGTGGATATTCTGGAAGCCTGCGGCCGGGTGATCGGCGAGGATATTATTGCCCCGCGCGATATTCCCTCTGCTGCTAATTCTGCAATGGATGGTTACGCCGTGCGGTCCGGTGACACGAAAGGTGTAAGAGCCGGAAAGCCCTTGGAATTCAAGGTGATTGAAACCATCGCGGCGGGCAGCATTCCCCGCAAAACACTGAAGGAAGGTCAGGCGGCGCGCATTATGACCGGCGCCTTGATCCCCAAGGGCGCTGATGCAGTTGTTCGCCGTGAAGATGCCGAAACGCGGGACAAGACGGTGCTGATTAAAGTGGCCGCCTCCAAAGGACTGGATATCCGTTTTGCCGGGGAAGATGTGCAAAAGGAAGAACGTGTCATTGCGGCGGGCAGTGTTTTGCGTCCGGGACATATCGGTATGCTGGCTGCGCTGGGAAAGGCGTTTGTCGGTGTTTATCAGAAGCCGCGTGTGGCGATTCTTTCCACCGGCGACGAACTGGTTGATATTTCGACCGACCCGCCGCCCGGTAAAGTTGTCAACTCCAACAGCTATTCGCTTGCCGCGCAGGTCCTTGATTGCGGCGGCATTCCGATTATGCTGGGCATCGGCCGCGATAAAAAAGAAGAGCTTGTGGAAAAATTTCAGGTGGCACGACGCGCCGACGTTATTCTTTCTTCCGGCGGCGTCTCGGTCGGCGATTATGATTTTGTCAAGGATGTGATGGGCGACATCGGTAACGCCATGCACTTCTGGCAAGTAGCCATGCGACCCGGCAAACCGCTCGCTTTTGGTTCTATCGACGGCTTGCCCCTGTTCGGTCTGCCCGGCAATCCGGTTTCCGCCATGGTGTCCTTTGAACAGTTTGTCCGTCCCTACCTATTGAAAATGCAGGGACACACCCGAATATTCCGTCAGACGCTCACGGCGGTAAATGCGCAGGATATTAAGAAGAGCGCCGGCGTTAAAAATTTCATCCGGGCTATTGTTTACGTAAATGGCAATGTTTACATTGCGAAAGTGACGGGAGAACAAGGGTCAGGTATGCTGAAATCGATGGTTGCGGCCAATGCCTTCATTGTTCTGGGTGAAAATGTTTCTTTCATTAAAAAGGGTGACGACGTTGTCGTGCAATTACTTGATGAAATATTTACCAGAACAGAGTTTACCCGCTTCGGGTAGATCTTTTGTCCTGCTCGTAAAAATCAATTTGGAATATCATAAGGAAAGAAAGGATTGTTATGCGAAAATTAATGCTTGTTGTTTTTGTTATACTTCTGGCTGTTCCGGCTTGGGCCGCCCAGCCTCAGACTGAAGACCAGAAAACCCTCTATGCGTTGGGTGTTCATATGACGCGACAAATGGCCGTTTTCAACCTGTCTGCCGAGGAGTACGAATTTGTCAAGGAGGGCCTTTCCGACGCGGCCGCCGGTAAAAAACTAATTGCCGAACCGGAAGCTTATGGGCAAAACATCAATGCGCTTGTACAGGCGCGGATGCAGATTGCCTCGCAAAAACAAAAAGAGCTGGCCAAGCCCTATTTAGAGAATGCCGCCAAGGAAAAAGGCGCCGAGAAAACGGCTTCCGGCCTAATTTACCAGCAAATCAAAGCCGGGACCGGCGTTCAGCCTAAAGCCACGGACACCGTTAAAGTGCACTACACCGGCACCTTGATTGACGGCAAGGAATTTGACAGCTCCGTCCGGCGCGGCGAGCCCGCGGAATTTCCTCTGGGGCAGGTCATCCCCTGCTGGACGGAAGGTGTAGGTCGGATGAAAGTCGGCGGCAAGGCCAAGCTTACGTGTCCTGCGGATCTCGCTTACGGCGACGAGGGCAGACCACCCATCATTCCCGGTGGCGCAACGCTGGTCTTTGACGTGGAACTGCTGGAGGTGAAAGCTCTCGCGGCGCCCCCAGCCAAGACGCCCGCAACGCCCAAGGCAAGTAAAAAGAAATAGGTTTGAGTTGATCAGGTTAAGCCCAAGTTGATTAGACTCTTTGCTTCAGGGCAAAGATTCATTTTTAAATTAAAAGAGAAAAGAAAGGATTGTTATGCGTAAATTGATGTTTTTTGTTTTTATTGCCCTTTTTGCTGTTTGGGGATGTTCCCCGGAAGCGCCGAAAACAGAAGACCAGAAGGCCTTCTATGCGCTAGGCGCTCACCTCAATAAACAATTGTCCGTTTTTGACCTGAGCCCCGAGGAGTTGAAATATGTTCAGCAGGGCATGTCCGACGCGGCCGCCGGCAAGAAGCTGGTAACGGAACCGGAAGCCAACATGCAGAAACTGGGCGAATTGGCTCAGGCTCGCATGGCAAAAGCCACTGAAAAGCAAAAAGCGCAGGCCAAACCCTACTTAGAGAAAGCCGCCGCTGAAAAAGGCGCGCAAAAAACCGCTTCCGGTCTGGTCTATACAGAAATCAAGGCCGGCACAGGCGCGCAGCCTAAAGCCACGGATATCGTCAAAGTCCACTACGTCGGTACGCTGATTGACGGCAAAGAATTTGACAGCTCCATCAAACAAGGCAAGCCCGTGGAATTGCCGTTAAATCAGGTATTTCCCTGCTGGACGGAAGGCGTCAGCATGATGAAAGTGGGCGGCAAGGCTAAGCTGGTTTGTCCGTCGGAGACGGCTTACGGCGATCAGGGACGTCCGCCCGTCATCCCGGGTGGCGCAACGCTGATTTTTGAGGTGGAACTGCTGGACACGAAAGCACCTGCACCGCCTGCGATGCCTCCGGCTGCCGCACCGAAACCAAAGGCAGAGAAATAGCATCCAACAAGCACCCATCGTCTTTTAAGACAGCAGGGGCGGGCGGCAAGCTCGACCCTGCTGTCAACTGAATCCAATGTAAAGGAGTAAAGGCAATGAATATCGGAAGACTGGCAGAGGACAATATTAAAAGATTCGGCGAATACAAATTTGTCAACTTTGAAGGGCGTTGGCATACGAATGTGGAAATGGATCTTATTGCCAACAGGCTGGGAAACGCTTTGAAAAAACTGGGTGTCGGAAAAGGCGACAAGGTTGGCGTTCAGCTATTGAACTGCGTAGAGCTCATGCAGGCTTTTTTTGCCGTTTTTAAAATAGGGGCGATATTGGTTCCGATGAATCCGTCACTGCGTGTTCATGAACTCGCCTATTTGTATCAGGACGCGGGTATATCCGCCCTGATCAGCAGTGTTGATTATGTGGACGTCATCAAAGAAGCCCGGCGCGAAGCGACACAGTTGAAGAATGTTATCCTGAAAGGGGAAAAAATACCGGATGGTTTTCTACCCTATGCAAAAATTGTTCAGCAAAGTTCGGATCAGCTGGCCATCGAGGATACGGACAACGATGATACCGCCGTCATGATTTATACCGCGGGCACTACGGGAAATCCAAAAGGTGTCATGCTCACCCATTATAACTGGTACACTCACGTAACAGGATATTATGAATTGGTCTTACTGGACTCCTGGGGTGTTGCCGCGAAAGGTAAAATTTTAAAGCGCGCCGGCGGACAGGATAAAATGACCGATAAAAGAGAGGAAGTGTTCGGCGTTACCCGGAATCGTGTGTCTTTGATAGCGCTTCCCCTGTTTCACGGGTATGGCGTATTTGCTCTGAATCTGGAATTTCTGACAGGCGGGAAGCTGGTCATGATCAGCCGGTGGGACACGGAAGAGGCGATGAAGCGTATTGAGAAATTTAAGATCACTGAATTTCGCGGCGTACCAACCATGTATATCCAGCTGCTTAACCACCCCGCCGCCGCTCAATATGATTTGAGTTCCCTGAAGACCTGTATCTGCGGTTCCGCCCCGATGCCTCTCGAGATAGCCCGCAACTGGAAAGAGAAATACGGCATAGATATCTGGGAAGGTTATGGATTAAGCGAGGCGACTACCGTCAACTGCGGCAACGTTGCCGGAAGGCGTCCCCCCAAATACGGTTCCATAGGCCTTTGTTACCAGAAGTGCAATACGATCAAGATATTTGACGAAAACGACCGGGAGCTTCCCGCCGGACAGACGGGAGAGATCGTGATCAAAGGGCCGGGAGTCATGAAGGGCTACTGGAACAAACCTGTGGAAACGGCGGAAGTGCTCCGCAACGGCTGGCTGCATACCGGTGATGTGGGATATGCCGACGAAGACGGTTATCTTTATATTACCGACCGGAAGAAAGACCTGATTATCCGGGGAGGAGAAAACATTTATCCGAAGGAAATAGAGAATATCCTCCACAGGCATCCTCAGGTGCTGGAGGCGGGAGTAATCGGCATTCCCGACGCAGTGTACGGGGAAGTGGTGAAAGCGTTTGTCGTTCTCAAAAATGCGGGCGCGGCCAGTGAGGAAGACCTGATGAATTTCTGCAGGGAGAATCTGCCCACCTATAAAAGGCCGAAAGTGATTCAGCTTATGGACTCCCTGCCCAGGAGCGCGGTCGGTAAAATACTGAGGAGAGAGCTGAGAAAAATAGACGGCACCCCGAAATAGCCGCAAGGGTAAATATTTTGGAGGTATTCATTTCACGTTCAAGCTTTATTTCCTTGACGCGGAGTAAATTATTTTGTTATAAGCTCAAACCATCTGTACCATAATCAGTAATCAGTAAATAGAGAAGCAATGTTTAAGGACCAAAGTATTGTATGTCACTGGGGTGTAGCGGCGTAGCAATATAACTGTTTTTAAGATTTGCAACTTGCCTCGCCTCCCACTCTTGACGATATTAGTTTTTTAAAAATACTTCAAAAAAAGGGGGGGTTCATATGAAAAGAAAATTATTTTACATTGTTTTAGTCAGTTCTTTAATGATTTTCGCAGCGGGTGCAGTCTTTGCCCAACCGGCAGACCAGAAAGTTTATAAATGGAATTTTCAGTCTCACTGGCCGGCCGGCAGCGCATCTTTTAAACCACTGAAAGATTTCTTTGACCAGAATGTGTCCAAGATGACCAATGGACGGCTGCTGATTACGCTGCATCCGGCCGGATCGATGGTTCCCTCCAAGGACATATTCGCCGTTTGCCGCAAAGGCACGATTGAAGGCGCAACGGCAGCCCCGATCTACTGGATGAGCATTATTCCTATCGCTGCGGTGGCGGCCAACTGCCCGATGACCTTTCGCACCGCCAAAGAAGGTTTATATTTTCATTTTAATCTCGGCTTCGAGCAGATGCTGAAAGACGCTCACGCCAAGCACAACCTGCTTTATTACACGGAGAAAATTTATCCCACAGCGATGATCGGAAAAAAGCCCATCCGCAAGGTCAGTGATTTCAAGGGTTATAAAATCCGTTCTTCCGGGGCGATCGCCGAAATGCTGAAAGATTTGGGCGCTGCCCCCACTTTAATTCCCGGTGAGGAACTTTATCTGGCCCTGCAAACAGGCGTTATCGATGGGGCGCACTGGGGAGCGGCGAGCGGTGCCTTGACCATGAAACTTCCTGAGGTCGCCAAGTATTACATCCAGCCCGACCTGGCCATGTCCGGCACGGATGTGATCATCATCAACAAGGATGCCTTTAATGCCCTGCCCAAGGATCTGCAGACCATCCTCGATAAGGCGCTGAAGGATAGAGTATATCAACGGTCGGAAGAGTATATCGGTGAAGAGAAAAAGGCTTTGGAAACCATGATCAAGGATTATAAAGTCACGGTATCCACCTTGGAACCGGCAGATCAGAAAATAATGATGGTGGCGGCAATGAAGCAGTGGGATAAAGTAGCGGCCAAGGACGCCGAATCCGCCAAAGCTATCGGCATGCTGAAAGATTACCTTAGGACGCTTAAATACATTGATTAATCGGACACCGTACACGGAAAAAACGGCGTCCTTTCTCATTTCCTTTTTGCGGAGGAGGTTAATGGTTCATGAAAAAGTTCTTTAAATTCATCGACCGGATGAATGAGCTGATCGGCAAAGCGATAAGCTTTTTGATTCTCATTCTCATCGTCGTGATCGTGTATGAGATAGCTCTCCGGTATTTTTTCAACAGCCCGACCATTTGGGCTCACGAAATTTCTCAGATGGTCTATGGTGGCTATGTCATTCTCCTGGGGGGATATCTCCAGCAGCGCAACGGGCATGTGAACGTGGATATTCTTTACTCGCGCTTCGAACCTCGCACTCGGGCAGTTATCAATCTCTTCACCTGGCTCCTCTTCTTCGCCTTTTGTGGTGTGATTTTATTAAAAGGAGGAGAGATGGCCTGGGATTCTTTCCTGTATCGGGAAACGGATCCGACCGTTTTTGCCCCGCCCATCTATCCCCTTAAAATGTTGATCCCGCTGGGCGCTTTGCTTCTCCTGCTGCAGGGCCTGGTCAAATACATCGGTGATCTAAAAGTGGCCATTACCGGCAAGGAGGATACCCCATGAGCATTGAATTAATAACGATCTTGCTTTTCGGAGCTCTCATCCTGCTCTTAATTTTGGGTCTTCCCCTGGCTTTTGTTCTGGGAGGCGTAGGGGTGGTAGGTTCTTATTTGCTCTGGGGAGACAGGGGTCTGTACCTTATCGCAACGCAAGCCTATGCATCCATGGGGAAATTTACCCTGCTGGCTATTCCGCTCTTTATCTTTATGGCGATGATTTTAGAAAGAGCGGGAGTGGCCGATGACCTTTACACCCTGATGCACCGCTGGATGGGTCCCCTGCCGGGCGGGTTGGCCATCGGCACAGTGATCATCTGCACTATATTCGCCGCTATGGCCGGAATCAGCGGGGCGGCAACCGTGTCCATGGGGGTCATTGCCCTGCCGGCCATGCTTAACCGAGGCTATGATAAAACAATTGCCATGGGTTGTATCTCCGGCGGCGGGGCGCTCGGGATACTGATTCCTCCCAGCGTGCCCATGATTCTTTACGCAACCCTGACCGGCGTGTCTATCGGGGGGCTATTCGCCGGCGGTATCTTACCCGGTCTTCTGCTCGCCTCTCTCTTCATCATTTACATCGGCGTCCGCTGTTACTTCCAGCCTAACCTGGGGCCTCCGCTTCCCGTGGCGGAAAGGGTATCGTGGCGGGAGAAATTTATATCTCTCCGGGCGGTGCTGCTGCCGATTATGATTATCATCATGGTTCTGGGATCGATTTATGCGGGAATTTGCACAGCCACCGAGGCTTCCGCTCTGGGCTGTGTGGGGGCGCTCATTTCGGCGGTTGTCTATCGTAAAATGAGCTGGACTTTGATCAAAGAGGCCTGTTTCCGGACAGCCGCCCTTACGGCCCTGATCGTCTGGATTCTCATCGGGGCTTACGCTTTCACGGCTGTTTACACCGGTACCGGCGCGCATGTCCTGATGGAAAACATTATGATGTCCATTCCCGGAGGGCGCTGGGGCATCCTGATCACGATGATGATCATCTTTTTCATCCTGGGATGTATTCTGGACCCCGTGGGTATCATCATGATCTGCACCCCCGTCTTTGTTCCAGTCATTACGGCGCTGGGATTTGATCCTCTCTGGTTCGGTGTGCTTTTCATCATGAATATGGAGATGGGGTACCTGACCCCTCCTTTTGGCTTCAACCTGTTTTATATGAAAGCCATCGTCCCGCCCGGGATAACAATGGCCGATATCTACCGATCGATAGTGCCGTTTGTGATCATTCAAGGTATCGGGCTGGCTATCGTCATCATTTTTCCGGAGATCGCCCTTTTGTTGCCGAAATTGATGGTCAATTAAAAACGTTGCGCCGGTATGGACAACGAAACGCTAAAACATAGATTCTGTCCCCGGAGAGGCTGGGCTTTGCTGCCCGGCCTCTCCCATCCAATCATTTTTTCAGCGCTGCTGCATAATTTCTGGTAAACTACCGATGGAGGTTGTATGCGCAAGATCATCTTTTTCCTTTTTGGTGCTCTTCTTTTTTTACTGATTTTAGCATTCCTGCCGGCGAAGAGTATCGCCGACAGCCGCATGCCTCCGCCCGACGTCCCTCTTTTAGAGGCTATTAAAAAGAACGACTTGGAAAAGGTAAAATCTATTCTTAGCGGCCCCCCCTCAGCCTCCAGTAAATATGAGGTCAATCAAAAAGGCAGAACCGGCGATACGCCGTTATCGGTTGCCGCCTCGCGCGGCAATTTGGAAATCGTCAAGCTATTGGTCGAGCATGGCGCCCATGTTAATGCCGGCAAAGAAACCGGTGACAGAACCCCTTTGCTGGAAGCGGCAAGCCAGGGCAACGCCGATGTTGTAAAATACCTGATTACGGGGGGGGCTGATGTGAACGCCGGGGGGAAAGGGCTTACGCCGCTTCTTGCCGCCACCGGCTGGGGACGAATAACCTCCGGCTCTGCCACTGATAAAGCAAAGACCATTCGCATCCTTTTGGAAAATGGCGCGGATGTGAATGTTCAAGACGAGTCGTGGATGAAAACGGGACGGACACCGTTGATGTATGCGGTGATGCAGGGAGATGCCGCCCTGGTGCAGGACTTGCTGGCCCGCGGCGCAAGGCTCGACCTGAAAAATAAGGAGGGTGAGACGGCCTTGTCCCTGGCGAAAAAAGATGGGCTGGAATATATTGCCCAATTGCTGGAAAAACCGGTTGACGGCGCAAAAGCGCCATCAAAACTCATTGATCCTGCCGTGCATCCTCTATTTGTTGCCATTAAGGAAGGCCGTTCCGATAAAGTCAAGGCACTGATTGCCGAAGGCATTGACGTGAATCTCCGGGCGCCGACCGGCAGCACGCCCTTAATGTATGCAGCGGACGGCAATAAACTGGAAATCGTCCGGATATTGCTTTCTTTCGGCGCCGACGTGAATGCCAAGAACGGCCAGAACAACACGGCGCTTATCTTTGCCGCCACCAGAGGGTATGTGGCCATCGTCCATGAGCTTTTAGGGAAAAAAGCAGATGGGAATGTCAAGAACCTGGGCCGGGGCGATGCCCTGATCTATGCGGTAACGGGTAAAAAACGGGAAGTGGTCGGCCTATTGCTGAAGCACGGCGCAAAGGTAAACGGTAAATATGATGATGAGAAATCAGCCCTGATGATGGCCATCCATGACGGCAGTTCCGATATAGCCAAATTACTGATTGCCCATAAAGCGGATGTCAATGCCGTGGATAAAGATCAAACGACGGCCTTGATGATTGCCTGTGAAAAGGGTAATGCCGATTTAGTGGAAGCGCTTTTGAAGGCCGGAGCGGATATCAATCAAAAATCGAAATACGGGGATACGGCCTTAAGCAAGGCCATCGCTGCAAAAAATGTTCGGATCGTCAGAACATTGATAAAAAACAGCGGGAATTTTGACAGACGGGAAGCTCTTTTTTCGGCCGTTATTGCCGGTGATCAGGAGATCGTCAAACTTTTGCTGACCAAGGATATGGATGTGAATATGCGCGGCTTTGCCTCGGGAACTGCTCTGATGCTGGCCGCGGACGGCGATATTGTCCTGGTGAAATTTCTGGTCGAAAGAGGCGCGGATGTTAACATAAAGGATGACGAAGGAGAGACGGCTTTGATGAAGGCGGTTAAGTCTTTTAAAGAATCAAATCTTTCTTGCGTCAAGTATTTCATCGACCAGGGCGCAGATCTCAATGCGGCCAACAAAAAGGGGGAGACGGCGCTGATTCTGGCGGTCAAAAGAGGCAACGCGGACATGGTAAAAATATTGGCCGAAAAGAGAGCCGCCGCATCACTGAAAGATAAAGAGGGAAAGTCGGCCTGGACTTATGCGGTAGAAGGCGCCAATCCGGCTATTGTGAGCCTTCTGGAAAAAGCCGGTGCGGTCCGGGACTATCTCGGGATGGAATGGAAGGGCAATGTTTCCAAGCAAAAAGAGGCATTCATTAAAGTGGTGGAGACGCCAAAGGAATGGTCCGAGCTATGGCTGCGCGCCTTTGGAAAGCCCGCGCCCCGGATGGATTTTGAAAAATATGTGGTGGCCTGTGTTTTTCTGGGGCATGACGCGCGATGGCTTTATTCTATCGGATTCAGCGGACCCGAACGTCGCGACGGCAAACTGGTTATTGCCTATTCGCTTCATGACGTGATGTTGCGTTTGAGCGGGCCTTTCCAGGCGGGCGGCCAATATCATATGCGGGTTTTTGAAAAATCGAAAGATGTCCCCATGATTTTAGAAGAGGCCGGTTCCACATCTGGAATTCGAAGATAAGATGATGCCTGAAATTGCCTATACTAAAATAGGAAGAAATGCTCTTTTTTCGGGGCTCATCAGTCATCTGGCAGCCCTGCTCGTTGCAATGCTTTCGTCATCCGGGACAGACTATTTTTTTAGTATAGTCTTTCCGTTTTCCTGTGTGCTGCTGGTTGTCGGTGCATTTTCGGAATTGAAAAACAGAGGCTACTCTCCCTTTAAAGACTGGCGCTTCTACTTGATCGCGGCAGTGACAGTTTTTCCTTTGCTTGGACCTTTCATTGTCCTGGGGTTGCTGTGCCGTTTCCAGAAAAGCGGCCAGGAAAATCGTGTCGGCCTGCCCGGACTGTTTACAGCGCTCTTTAGACTCAAGGCGAATGTGCTGGTTGTTTTTCTGTTGCTGGTTTTCCTTTTAATTTTATTTGTTTTCACAAACAGCCAGGACGACCCTTACTACAAGAAAAGGCATCAAAGCTATCAGAACAGGACTTTGCCGCAGTCTATTTTAGATGCAAGGCCATACGGGCATTGTGTCGGTCTGTTTTGGAATGGTCTTCATGCTGGCCATAAACATAGCTTCTGCCGACGACAAGCTTGCCCCCGCCGGAAGTCCGCAGGCACCGGAAGTTTCTGTGCAGTTGGGGCATACGGAATGGGTTAATGCTGCGGCTATGTCTGCGGATGGGAAAGTTATTGCTTCCGGTGCAATGAGCGGTAGTATTAAGCTTTGGGATGTCCTTTCCAGAAGAGAAATCAGAACCCTTGGTGGACATATTTACAGTGTATCCTCTTTGGCTTTTTCTCCGGACAAAAGATTGATTGCTTCCTGGGGGTTGGACAAAACATGCAGGCTTTGGGATGTGCAAAGTGGTAGGCAACTCCAGAAAATAGACGCCACTTTTATTGTAGATGGCAAAACTGGATTTACTCCGGATGGAAAATATTTCTGGGCCAGAGGTGAGGATGGTATCATCATTGCGGAAACCGTGACAGGAAGAACGGTGAGCACACTGAGTCTTACCTATCCGGAGAATAGCTCGGTGATTTTCTCTTCCAGTGGGAAATATGCATTGTCTCGCAAGAAATTCTCTCCAACCAAAATACATCTCGTCCTCTGGAACGTCCTGGAAGGAAAGATTGAAAAGACTTTCGACAGAGATGAATTTTATTCGGCGGCATTTTCTCCGGACGACCGGTATGTTTTATCTCCCAGACGAGACCAGACACTTGAGCTTTGGGATTTGGCTACCGGAAAAGAAGTGCGTAGTTTCCAGAGGCGCTCCACTACCAAAGCCGTGGAGGCTATTTACGCCATTCAGGTTTCCAAAAACGGCGGCTATGCCCTGTCAACCACCGCCACCGCTGCAACGCTTTGGGACTTTTCGTCAGGGAGGGAACTCGGTTTCTTCCGACTGCCCAAGGGTTTTAGGTTGGTGGAACTTTCGCCTGACGGGAAACGGATTCTTTTGAAAAACTCTTCTATAGCCGGTGATACAATCTTCAGGGTTGCAGACAGTCAAACCGGATATGGAATCAAAGAGTTTAGCAGCAAACAAGTTGGCGCCAGCGATGCGGCTTTTTCTCCCGACGGAAGGCAAATATTGTTCCGCGGATTTGGACGATTGAGCCTCTGGGACCTTGAAAAAAACCAGGAGATTGGAAGATACGAAGGTCAGGGTCATCGACTCGCTTTTGTTGCCTTTGCCCTCGACGGTAAGAAGTTTGCGGTGAACATCGGCGGCGGCTTCATCGTATGGGATATTACACTGGCTAAGGTGGATCGAATCAGCACGGGCCTTAAAGCGGTCAATTCATTGGCTTTTTCCAAGGACAGCAACTGGATCCTGTCAGGTGGTGAGGATAAAATTGTGCGGCTTTGGGATCTCGCTTCCGGCAAGGAGACCATGTCCTTTATCGGTCATACCGCAGATGTGACTTCCGTGGCCGTCAGCCCGGACGGAAAATTGGCGGCTTCCGGTGGTACGGACAGCGCAGTCATCGTTTGGAGCCTGACGGCCGGCAAGGAGATAGCGCGTTTGGGGGGGCATACGCACACCGTTACCTCGGTGGCATTCTCTCCCGACGGCAAGTTCATCGCAACGGAAAGCCTCGTCGGCGCCGCCAAGCTCTGGGAGCTTGCAACCCGGAAAGAAATCAAGACATTCCTGCGGCAAGCAAACGAGCGCATAACCTATGTGGGATTTTCCGGCGACAGCAGGTGGCTTTTGATTAGAAGCTCGGATGACCAGAAGAGCTGGCTCTGGGATATCGCTACCGGAAAAGAAATCCGCTCATTTGCGGGTGATAAAACTTCCATCATGCCCGGCGGATCGACCTTTGTGACTGCGGCAATTTCTTCCAAAGCCAATCGCGTGATTACGGTAGACAGTCTTGGACCGGTGGCCCATTTGTGGGACAGCAGCACCGGTAGGGAAATTGCCCGGATGAGCTCCTTTTCAGACGGCGAGTGGATTGTCATAACCCCGGAAGGCTATTACAACGCATCTTCTAGCGGCGACAAACACATGAACGTTCGCGTAGGCAGCAACGTCTACGGCATCGAGAACTATCGGGAAACCTTCTTCCGTCCCGATCTGGTGAAAATAGCGCTTTCGGGCGGATCGCTCAAAGATTTCCGGAATCTGGCCGACGTGAAACAGCCGCCGAGCGTGAGGATCGTCGATACGCCTGCTTTAGTCAGTAAGGATAAAGTGACCGTGCGGCTTAGGCTTGAAGATCAGGGCGGCGGCATCGGAGATGTGCGGCTTTATCTGAATGGAACCGCCGTGGTGATGGACAGCCGGGCCGTGACGATCAGGGAAAAGACGAATAAAGCGGTCTTGAAAACCTATGATCTGAGTCTGCTGAACGGAAAGAATATTATCAAGGCCGTGGCCTTCAACGGCGACAACAGCATGCAGAGCAATGAAACAATCCTGGAAGTCGTGGCGACCTATGCGCAGGCGGGAAAGCCGTCGCTTACAGCGTTGATCATCGGGATTAACGAATTTAAAAATCCGAAACTTAAACTTCAATATCCTGCCGCCGACGCGCAGCTTTTTGCAGGAACGCTTAAAACGGCGTCGGAAGGGTTGTTTGACAAAGTGACGATCAAGACACTGACAAAGCCGGAAGAGACCACCAGCGAGGCGATCATCCGGGAGATTAAATCATTTCAGACTTTGCGTCCGGACGATTTGTTTGTTTTTTACATCGCGAGCCACGGGACAGTGGATGAAGGGGAATATTTTCTCATTACCTCCAATGTGGGATCATTGAGAACGGAGAAGCTCCGGACCGACGCCATTTCACAAAACATGCTCAAAGAAGCCATTGCCAATATTCCGGCAACCAAGAAACTGATCATCATCGATACCTGCAACGCGGGCGCTCTGGGAGAGGCCATTCAGGTGGCAATGCTCACCCGCGGCATGAGCGAGGACACGGCACTGAAGATTTTGAGCCGGGCGGTGGGTTCGACCATTCTTTCGGCATCGACGTCGCTTCAGGAGGCGCTGGAGGGATATCAGGGTCACGGCCTGTTCACCTACGTTTTATCCGAAGGCTTGAAAGGCAAGGCGGATAAGGGGAAGACCGGGTACATTAAGACCACCGATCTCGCGGATTACGCGGACAATGAGGTGCCGCTGCTGGCGGAGAAGATATTCAAGCGGGCGCAGTACCCCACGATTTCCATCAGCGGTCAGGCGTTTCCGATCGGGCGGGTGAAATGATTATTTTCAGTTCAGGTAAGGACATAAAAATGGACAGCAAACGGTTAGGTATTATCCATAGTATCATCATTCTTCTTCTGCTTCTGTCATCAGCATCTGTTTGGGCGGCCGAGCGGGCGTCATTTGGTGTGATGATCAAGGCGGTACCGGTTGAATATGCGCAATTCATCGGTCTGGAAATGCCCGAGGGCGCCTACGTCGTTTCGGCGTCGTCGGCAGGCGACTTGCGGCCCGGTGATGTTATTCTGAAGGTTGATGACAGGAGTATCAAGGCGCCTGCTGATCTGCAAGAGGTCACAAGATTTTATCAGCCGGGTGATCAGGTGCAGGTGCAGATTGCGCGCGGTAAAGAGCGCATTGTGATCAACTACACCCTGAAGAGAGCTGCCGTTTCACCGGGTACAGTTCGTCCGGGTCAGCCAACCCGAGCTACGGTCGGATTAGGCTCTATAACGACCGTAGAAAGTGCGCGCTTTGAACAGGAGGTGTTGAAGTCCGACCAGCCGGTGCTGGCCTATTTCTACGCGAACTGGTGTGCACCCTGCAAAATGTATCTGCCGATTATGCAACAGGCCAGCCAGCAGTATCCCGACGTTAAAATCGTGGGGATTGATATCGATAAAAGCGCCGATATCGTCAATCGCTACGGCGTTTCAGGAATTTTGCCGACGGTCATTTTGTTCAACGGCGGCCGAGAAGTGGACAAGATTTCGCGGCCATCGCGCAAAGAGCACATCGATGAACTGCTGGCCAAGACCCGCAGCGACAATAACGAGATTGAAGTCTTCGCCGCAATCGGTAAGGGCAACTGGATATTGCAAGTTGCTTTTATCAAGGACAGTCCGCTGATGGCTGCCAGAGATGCCTCCGGGGCGGTTGTGGTCTGGAATTACCAGCAAGGAGTTCTGGCGCGAACCTATCGCGCAGCAGTTTCCGGCTTGTCGCCCAACGGGGCCTATGCGGCTATGGCGGATCAGAAACGAACGGGTGTCCATATTGTGGATATCGTGCAACAGCAGCAGAAATCCATCCAGACGAAACAGTTTGTTGAAAAATTGGCGATATCACCGCTGGGCACTGTGGTTGCCAGTTTCGGAGCAGACCAAAGCGGTCAGTTCAGTGTCGACATCTGGAACCCGGCAAACCAGCTTATCAAATCCATTCCGGTTGATCATACAACCCCTCCGCAGTCGGTGATGTTTGTCTTTTCGCCTGATGGCGCTCACTTTGCACTTTCCACCTTGAACAAACTTGAACTTTTCTCCACAAAAAACTGGGTTAGTGAAGCGGTTGTCCCGATGAAAGGTGCAGCGGCAGTGTTGCAGTTTACGTCCGACAGCAAGGCCGTCTCGATTCCGGGGAAAGATGAAGGACTCATCGACCTGCAAGGAAACAAACAGCGTGGATCTGACGGTCGCGTGGTTGTGGGCAGACCTGATGATCGTCTGGCGATTGCGGATAATGGCGATAACTCATTTCGTCTGCTGAGTAACCGGTCCTTCGGAAAAGGACTTCGTTTTGCCGGTCATCGGGCGCCAATCAATGCGGGGGCGGCAAGCGATGCTGTCTTGTGGCTGGCCAGCGGCAGCTCTGATGGGACCGTCCGGCTGTGGGATACGGCTGCCGGCAGGGAGGTTGGGCAGTTTGTTGGCTTTGGCAATGGAGAATGGATTGTGATCACAAAGGAAGGATACTACAACTCCTCGGCCCGGGGGCATGAATACCTCAACATCCGCCGGGGCAACAGGGTTTACGGGATTGACCAGTTTTATGATGTCTTTTACCGGCCCGACATTGTTTCGGCAAAACTCAAAGGCGATGATATTACGGGCCTGGTCACCCTGACGGTGGAAGAAGCGATCAAGAATCCGCCTCCGGCAGTCAAGTTTTCTACCGTTCCCAATCAGACCAGCGACCCAAAAGTGAAGGTCTGCTATCAGGTGCAAAGCACCGGTGGCGGTATTGGGGAAGTGCGCTTGTTCCAGAACGGCAAATTGATCAAGTCCGATGGATTCTATCGCGACGTTGCGACGCAGAGTGCAACGACAACCATGAAACTGGCTCAGTTGAACAGCAGGGCTGTCTATCAGGATATGCGTTCCCTGACCATCAAGGAGAAACAGAGTCCCGGCGCGGTCGTCGTGCGTCCCAAGGGTGAATTGGTTAACGAGTGTGTGGAGCTGGAAACGATTGCCGGTGAAAACGAGATTAGTCTGACCGCCTTCAACGCCCCTAACACGGTGCAGAGTGTCATAGGCACAGCCCGTTTTATCTCTACCAGAGCACCCGATGAACCACGGCTGTATATTCTGGCGGTCGGCATTGACCGGTATCGCGACGCTTCCATCAATTTGAAATACGCCGCCAAGGATGCCCGGGATTTCATCGCACAACTGTCCGACAAGGCTAAAACCATCTATCATCCATCCAACATCCATTTGACGACCCTGGTCAATGGAGAGGCCGGCAAACCCAACATTCTAGCCGCCATCGATAAACTGGCCGTACGGGTGAAACATGGCGACAGCTTCATTTTCTTCAACGCCTCCCACGGTCTGCTTTTGCAAAGCCAGTACTACATCGTCACCGGCAGTTTCGCAGGCTCTCTGGACAGAAGCGCAAGTCTGATCAGCTCCAACGAGATCGTCGAGATGTCCAAAAAGATCAAAGCCCTGTCGCAACTTTTTATTTTTGATACGTGCCATGCCGGTGGTGTTGACACCATTGTCAGCGGGCTGTATGATGCTCGCATGTCCGTACTGGCTAAAAAGATGGGGCTGCACATCTATGCCTCGGCAGGCTCCGTCGAGACCGCTCTGGACGGCTACCAGGGCAACGGTTTATATACTCATTCTCTTTTGGAGGGATTGAAAAACGGCGAGGCGGTGGACAAAAACAAGAGCGGCATGGTAACGGTTAAAAGTCTGGGAATATACTCCAGGGAGATGACCGCAGAAATTTCCAATAAACTCGGCCATCCGCAAATACCAGTGATCATTAATTTTGGGAAGGACAGTTCGTTGTTCATCGTGCGCTAGGTGTATTGTTTTCAAGAAGAGGGGAATAAAATGAGTCCAAAAGCATATGTGCGACCTGGGAAGATGGCGTCGGTCATCGGGATAATTGCTGCGGGAGTTATGCTTATTTTCGGCATTGTATTTTTCGGTCTTCTTCTGGAGGAGGGCAGCGGCATCGGACAGATATTTGTGGTGTTCTGGATGCTGATTGTCATTCTCATTATTGCCTATAACGTGTACAATCTGAAGTCAGGAAAGGCTTCCGCCTCTGCGATGGCGGAGATTGATCTGGATCTGCCGGAGAGCGGCCCTACTGTGGAAGAAAAACTGCGCAGCCTGGAGAGGCTGAAAAAAGATCGGTTGATTACAGAAGAAGAGTATCTGCAAAAGCGGAAAGAAATTATGCAGCAGAAATGGTGAATATTCTCGATCCGTGAGAATAAGAGAAATCGTTGCGACAGAATCGAGACAGCATGGAACCAAAGGTGCGGACAAATATCACAGCAGGTGTGAAATGACACAGAAGACTTACGTTGTGCAGCGAGGGCGGGACCAGGGGCTCCTATGGAAAGGCGCCAGGCCACGCCTTGAACAACTCGACGTGGAATTGACCGAGCGTTGCAATAACGACTGTATTCATTGCTGCATCAACCGTCCGGCAAACGATGCGGTGGCGCGCGCAGGCGAAATGACGACGGAGCAGATCCGGGATCTGTTGCGACAAGCTGTCGATCTGGGATGCCTGCAAGTGCGATTCACCGGCGGCGAGCCGCTCCTGCGGCCGGATTTTCAGGAGTTGTACATTTACGCGCGTCGACTGGGCCTGAAGGTGTTGTTGTTTACCAATGCCTGTCTGATTACCCCCGGCCTGGCCGATCTTTTCCGGCAGATGCCACCGCTTGTGGAAATAGAGATTACCGCGTACGGAATGCACAAGGAATCTTACGAAGCCGTAACCCGTTGTCCTGGTTCTTTCGCCCAGTTTCAGCGCGGCAGGAATCTGTTGCTGGAACGCAATGTCCCGTTTGTCGTAAAGTGGGTTATCTTGCCTCAAAACAAGCACGAAATGGTCGAATTTGAAGCGTGGGCCGGGACGATTCCCGGGATGACCAGACCGCCGAGTTATGTGATTTCCCTGGATTTGCGGAATCGCCGCGACGACGAAGAGAAAAATGTCTGCATTCAATCGCTTCGTTTGACGCCGCAGGATTCACTGGCAATCCTGACCCGCGACGTGGCAGAATACAAACAAAGCATGGAGGCATTTGCCTCGCGGTTCATGGGGCCATCCGGCGACAGGCTGTTTAGTTGTGGTGTGGCATGCAGCCTGTGTATCGATGCCTACGGGCGCGCCCAGCCATGCATGGGGCTTCGTGCACCGGAATGGACGGTTAACCTGAACCCCGATTTAAAATCCATGCGGGAAGAAGATTCCCTCTCCAGTGTTTCCGTGCCAGGGATGCATCCCGAATGTGCCGGCTTAGAAGACGCCCTATCCCGATTTTCCGGACTCTGCGACCTGTGTGCGACAAATCCCGAATACCTGCGGCGTTGTGCGAAATGCTTTCTGAAGGGCCTGTGTGAACAATGTCCGGCAAAATCGTGGACGGAACACGGAACGATAGATACACCGGTCGCGTATTTGTGTGAGACAGCGCATGTGCAGGCGCGCTATATCGGTTGGCTGGGCAAAAACGAATATGGATGGGAGGTGATGAACTGGCGGGAAAGAATCAGTGGTCAACGTTCGACAAGACAAGCGTTTTAATGTCAACCAACAACAGGTGTTTATTGAATTTGCAACAGGATAAAAGAGGAATAAAATGGAAAAAAATAACAAACAGTGGCAGAAACCGGAATTAATTGCTCTGGTTAGGAGCAAACCTGAAGAAACTGTACTCATGGGCTGTAAGAGCTGCACCAATCCTCCATCATCGGGGCCATCAAGGGGGTCTTACAATTGCGTAACGGGACCACAGCCGTCCTGTTATAATTGTTACAGATCATAGCCGTTGGTCTGCAATATGCCGCATACCCGCAGCTGCGGGGATGCGGCAGCTGCGGACTTTGACCGGCGGAGAATAAAAATATGGAAAGGGGCGAGATTATGGCGACCCAGCTCAACCTGGATGCCGTGTGTGCATGTTCAGAAAACGTGGTGGCGAGGACCATCGAAGGCGAAGTTGTTCTCATTCCCCTTATTGCCGGTATCGGTGATGATGAGGATGAACTCTATACGCTCAATGAGACCGGGCAGGCCATTTGGCAAAAATTAGATGGTAAGAAGACGTTGAAGGAAGTAGCGGTATCCCTCGCCGAAGTATTTGATGGTCCGGCAAGCGAACTCGAAGCCGATGTTCTGGGTTTTGCAAGCGAGCTGACACGGCGCGGTATTCTTGTGGCAAAGTTGTAAAATAACAAATCGGGGGAATTTCCCTCGGAACACCCAGGCCGTTACAGGATTCCGGTTTATGTCTCAGGATGTCTTGAAAACAAATCATACGTCAAAGAGTCTTGTCAGGGCTTCTCTTGATATCGGCCGGGTCCTGGCCGACCGGGATGGTGTAACCTTTCGCGCCGAGGGTACGTGCATGTATCCGACCATTCGTCCGGGCGATGTCCTGCGTATCCAGTCGCGCGCTGCGGCCGATGTTTCTCTGGGTGATGTTGTCGTCTGCCGGCGACCCACGCATCTGTTTTGCCACCGCGTCGTGGCCCGGGGAGCAGAGGAAGGACGCGCCTACATTGTTACCCGTCAGGACCGCACACCGGACGAGAGCGACGGTCCCACCTTTGACGAGAACCTGCTCGGCGTTGTGGTTGCCATTGAACGCGGGGGCAAACCGGCATCGCTTCAACCGGCATCAGCTCCATGGCCGCTGCGTTTTTACTTTGCCCTGCGCCTCAGGCTGATCGAACTTCGACTGCGGATAATTTTGGTCTGGACAGATCTGCTGCCGAAAGTGCAGACGAATGCCTTTTACCGCTGGATGATGAAGATATGGCTGCACTTTGCCCATCCGCAAATTTCATACCGGGTGCGCCTGCCGATGCCCGCCCTGGGTGACGCGGTCTATCGCCAACTGTCGCCGGAAACATTCAGCGTGCAAAAGGATTGGCGGGGACGCCCTGTGCAGCGCTGGACACTGCTTTTGTACCTGAACGGTTCACAGACGCCTGCCGCCTGGCTGACACTGACGCGTGAAGCATCCGGTCAGTGGCTGATGGACGAGTCGTTTGTGAGCGCGCGCTACCGTGGCGCAGGACTGGATGCCATGCTGCAAAGGAAGGCGGAAGCCATCCTGCGAAAGGATCATCCTGAAAAAGAAGAAGACATGGGCCTCCTGCGAACTTCCCCGGCATCTCTGCAATAACATGACTTAAGGAATGATTTTATGTCCAAGTCCCATTCTATTGAAATCAAGGAATTTCCGCTCTGGGAGAGGCTCAAAGCCAAGAGCGTCCCGCTTTCGTTTGATATGGAGATCACTGCGCGCTGCAACTGCAATTGCCGCCATTGTTATATCAACCTGCCGGTAGGCGACAGGGACGCACAGGCGCGCGAACTATCCCTTGCCGAAATCGGTGACATCGCGCAGCAGGCGGTCAATCTCGGCGCCATGTGGTGTCTCATCACCGGCGGCGAACCGTTGTTGCGCCCTGATTTTGCCGAGATTTACACCGGGCTTCGGCGCAAGGGACTGCTGGTTTCCGTTTTTACCAATGCCACATTAGTCAACGAAGATCATATCGCGCTCTTCAAGAAACATCCGCCGCGTGATATTGAAATAACAGTGTATGGTGTGACGCGCGAAACCTACGAGCGCATCACACGCCGGCCCGGTACGTTTGACAAATTCATGCGCGGGATGAATCTTCTGATGGAGAGCGGTGTGCGCATCCGCCTGAAGGCGATGGCGATCCAATCCAATCTTCACGAGCAGGATACCATTGCCGATTTCTGCCGCGCCTACACGAAGGATTTCTATCGTTTCGATCCGCAACTGCATCTGCGATTTGACGGCAACCGGGAATGTAATAAAGACATTATTGCGGAACGCCTGACACCGGAGCAGATCATTGCGCTGGAGCAGGCGGACAAAGAGCGGATGCGGGCTATGCAGAAGAATTGCGATACCCTCATCAAAGATGAATTTGCGCATTTCGGCTGCGACCATCTGTTCCATTGCGGTGCGGGCAACGGCAGTTTCAATGTCAGTTACGACGGCATGTTCCGGTTGTGTTCATCCTTATGGGCGCCGCCAACGATTTATGATCTGCGGCAGGGCAAGCTCGACGATGCCTGGAATCATTTTGTGCCGAAGGTTCGTGATATGCGTTCGACCCGTCAGGAATTTCTCAAGACTTGCCGCGTGTGTCCGCTTGTCAACCTTTGTCTGTGGTGTCCCGCTCATGCCCATCTCGAAACAGGTGAAATGGATGGCGCCACCCCTTACTTTTGCGCCGTGGCCAAATTAAGAGCAACGACCTTACGAAAAACTGAATAACCCCAATGTCCTTGAATCCGAAAAAGCCCAAGAAATTGTACCTGCGACGGGCGTTGTCGCTTTTGTGGAAGGCCGCTCCCGGCTGGGCTGCGCTGAGCACGGCGCTCCTGGTGTTGCAGGCCGCCCTGCCGCTTGCGCAGCTTTACCTTATGAAGCTGACGGTGGATGCGATAACCGCGGGCATTACGTCGCCGGGCAAGGACATCGTCATGAGTCATGTCCTCACGCTCATCGGCCTTTTGGGCGCGTCGGCACTGGCTGCTGTTTTGCTGGCTTCGGCGGCGAAAGTCGTGGGGCAGGCCCAGGCCCAGATCATTACCGATCATATTCAGAATGTGCTGCACGGCAAGTCCGTTGCCCTGGATATGGAATATTATGAAAATGCCGGCTTCTACGACACCCTGCACCGTGCGCAGCAGGAAGCCCCCCACCGTCCGACCAGTATTCTCAATGGTCTTATCCAGGTCGTCCAGAGCGGTGTCACCCTCGTCGGGATTGCGGCGTTATTATTTTCCGTCCACTGGGGAATTGCCGCGGTATTGTGCGCATCACTGATTCCCGGACTTTTTTTTCGTATAAAATATGCGGACAGGATGTTTCAATGGCAGTCCGACCGGTCAGCAACAGATCGCGCGGCGACTTATTTTAACTGGCTGATTACCAGTCAGTACTATGCCAAGGAAGTCCGGCTGTATGACCTTGGCCCCCTGTTTATCAAGCGTTTTCGGGATCTGCGCCAATTGCTCCGGCGGGAAAAAATCGGCATCGCTTTCCGGTACGCCCTGACAGAGCTGGTTGCTGAGGCTTTTGCGGCCATTGCCATATTCGGTTCTCTGGCCTTTATCGCCTACCGGACGGTGCAGGGGATGATGACCCTGGGGGACATGGTGATGTACTATCAGGCTTTTCAGCGGGCGCAAGGCTATCTGAAGGAGATGCTGAACGGTTTGGCGAGTCTCTATGAAGACAACCTATTTCTTTCCAATTTTTATGATTTTCTCGATTTGAAACCGACCATCATCGAACCAGCCAAACCCGAGCCGGTTCCCAGGCCCATGCAGAAAGGGATTGTTTTTGACCATATCGATTTCCGATATCCGACGGGAGAGGCGATGGTCCTCAAGGATATCAGCATCAGCATTCGTCCGGGGCAGGTCGTAGCTCTGGTCGGGGAAAACGGGTCGGGAAAAACAACGCTGGTGAAACTGCTGTGCCGGCTTTATGACCCGACAGCCGGGAAGATTACCGTGGACGATATCGACTTGCGCAGCTTTGACACGACAGCATTACGCCGCGAAATCGGCATCATTTTTCAGGACTACGTCCAGTACCAGATGACAGTACGCGAAAATATCTGGATGGGGAATACAAAGCTCGCTCCCGATGATGAGAAGATCGTTGCCGCGGCCAAGTATTCCGGCGCTGATGACGTTATCGCGGGGCTTCCCCTGGGTTATGAAACCATGTTGGGCAAATGGTTCGGCAACGGGGCGGAACTGAGCATCGGCCAATGGCAGAAGGTGGCGCTGGCACGGGCCTTCCTGCGCGATGCGCAAATCATCGTTCTCGATGAACCGACCAGTTCAATGGATGCCAAAGCCGAAGCGGCGGTTTTTGAAAATCTGCGGGAACTGGCCCGAGGCCGCACGGTCATCTTCATCAGTCATCGTTTTTCCACCATCCGGATGGCCGACTGGATCTATGTGCTGGAGGACGGAGGAATCGCGGAAGCAGGCACGCATGAAGAACTGGTCGAGCGAAATGGACTATACGCCCACCTGTTTGAAATCCAGGCCAAATATTACAGGTGAAGGTTATAACCTATGTAGAAGAGCAGTTGCTGAAAATCATAAAAAAGTATAGACAGGAAGCTCAGCATCCCGTGGTGGATTCGCGGGGAATGGATTTTCCACTGGTGATTGCCAAGTAGACAATAAATGGAGGTTTTATATGCGCAAGATTTTGTTTTTTATTGCTTTGTGTATCTTTATGACCGCGCCGCTTTACGCAGCGCAATCCACGATTAAGATGGCGGAAGGCTCCGCCTGCATGGGGGATGACAAATCGCGCAAGCAAACCGAAACCGCGGCGATGGCCGACGCCAAGAGAAACGCCGTCGAATCGGTCAAGACCTATGTGTCGTCCGCAACTGAAGTGAAAGACTTTGAACTTCAGAAGGATCTTGTGTCCGCTTATGCCAATGCCACGGTTTCGGTGATCGAGACACTGGAAAAGGCCTGGTATAAAGATCCGGCACAGGGCGACTGCTACAAGATCAAACTGAAGGCCGAAGTTATTCCGGATGAAAAGGCTATGAAGAAAGCCAATGAGAAAGCCAGTGATGCCGTCCTTGATGATCCGTCACTGCCTCTGGCCGTAAAAGTCTGGACGGATAAGGCAACCTATCGCGATGGCGAGAAAATTAAAATTTATCTCAAGGGCAATAAACCTTTCTTTGCCCGGGTGATTTATCGCGACACGGCAAAAAATAATCTTCAGTTGCTGCCCAATCCCTATCGCCAGGACAATTACTTTCAGGGCGGCGTGATTTATGAAATCCCGTCTGGAAATGATAAATTTGAATTGGAAGTGAACCCGCCCTTCGGTGATGAAAGCATTATCGTCTATGCCAGCGTCTCGGAACTGGGCGATTTGAATCTGAAAGAAGAAGGCAGTGTCTTCGCGGTAAAAACCAAAACGAAAGATATTGGCATCAAGACCAGAAGCATTAAAGTGAAGGCGGCGGTGAAGGGGAAAGCCGAACAGCCGGCGGAATTCTCCGAGGGCGCCGTGGTGGTTAAAACAAAAAAATAGCAGGTTACAACCTCAACAAGCGCAATATGAACAGGGGACAAGGCCTCCCGCCAGGGAGACCGTCCTTCTTTTCATGATCCGTCTATGTCCCGGACCCGTCATCCGGCCCCTTGAGTTTATATTCATCGCACAGGTAATACTGTCCTCCTTCCACCATCCGGACGATGTCTTGCTTCAAGAGTTCTTCAATCGCCCGGGGGCGATAATCCCGTAAACCGATATGCAGCAGCCGGCCTTTGGTGTAAGGCAGCTCTATCGCCGAAGCGGGATCGAACGCCTTTTTCAGTTTTAGATCGCGGATGATAAAATCGGCGGCCTTTTTCATCTTCCAGCCGGTGATGCGCAGGGCGAAGAATAAGGCCCCAATTACAATAAAAATCATCAAAATGATCTTAAGAGTTTCGGACATGGCTTTCATCTCCTGTGTCGCTTGTGAAGCGCGTTTTGTTGATTGTTTACATATCATCGAGAGAAAAGAGAGGTCAAGGGAATAAAGGATGCCTTATCCATTCAGATTAAGAATGGGATGACCAGCGGCGGTTCCCTTGAAGCCGTTTTAGTTCAGTCCGGATCCAGGTCGCAAAGGGCATCTCAGCCTTCAGACCAGCCCATACTTTTTTATTTTTTTATACAGATGGGTGCGGTGAATCCCCAGGATACGGGCTGCCCGGGCTTTATTGTGGCCGGCTTCCTCTATGGCCTGGCGGATGGCCCGGGCCTCGGCGTGGGCATGGATCTCCCGCATGGGCGAGTTCTTTTCGGGGGGCAACATATCCAATCGGGGTTTCAGGTAGAAAGGCAGGTCTCTATCCCGAATGCAATTGCCTTCCAGCGAGGATAGCGTCCATTCTAGCGTATTAGACAGTTCCCTGACGTTTCCGGGCCAGCCATGTTCCATGAGGACTTTATGGGCGCTGCTGTCGAGGCGGATGTCGAAAAGAGCGGCTTCCTCAGATAATTTATGTAAAAGGTGCATAAAAACAGGAATAATATCTTCCCGACGTTCCCTCAAGGGGGGAATCGTAATGGGAAAAACATTCAGCCGGTAAAAGAGATCTTTACGGAAGCGTCCGTCCCGGACCATGGCGTCCAAGTTCTGATTGGTGGCGGCGATCAGGCGGAAATTCGAACGAATCACCTGGGTGCCGCCTACGCGCTCGAATTCTTTTTCTTCAAGAACGCGCAGGAGCTTCGGTTGCATGGGCACGGGCAGTTCCCCGATTTCGTCGAGGAAGATGGTTCCCTGATGGGCCAGTTCAAACTTGCCGGGTTTTCCTTCCGATTTCGCGCCGGTGAAAGCGCCCCTTTCATAACCGAACAGTTCCGATTCGAAAAGGTCCTTGGGGATGGTGGCGCAATTGATGCGCACGAACGGATAAATTTTACGCGGGCCGGCCTGGTGAATGGCCTGCGCGAACAATTCCTTTCCCGTGCCGCTTTCACCGGAGATCAACACGGGGAAATGACTTGCGGCGGCCTTCAGGGCTTGCGCTTTCAGGGAGGCGATGCTGTCACTCACGCCGACAATACTATCCAGCGTGTAGCGCGTGGAACGCAGGGCCAGCAGTTCGGCTTCATAAAGCTTCACTTTGGATTCGAGCATGGAGAGTTCTTTGGCCAGCTTGCCCACGTCGCGCACATCCTTGAAGAGGACCTGACCAAAAACGGCGATCACTTTGCCGTCTTTTTTGATGGGGATGCGGTGCACCACCATGTTTTGGCCTTTAATGCGCTGGCTGTCGCTGAAATCGGGTTTACCCGATTTGGCGACGATATGCATACGGCTGTTTTCTATCACTTCAGTGCAATGCTTGCCGATTTGGGCCTGAGGATCCAAATTCAAAAAAAGCCCGTAAGGTTTGTTGAAATGCGTGACGTAGCCCTTGCTGTCGGTAACGAGGCCGCCGTAATGGATGCTTTCAAAAATCAGCTCATACATTTCCAACCGTTGTTGCAGTTTATCGACTTCCCGGATATCGATGGCTTCGATATTGTCTTTTGGCGGATGCGTTTTCAACGACGGATGATCATTCTTTTTCATGCTCTGACCGTATCCTCCTAGATACATGTATAATTATTGATACGAAATTTGATTCACATATATAGGATTGCACATGGTTTGTCTAGAAAAAACAGCAGGATTTTAATATTTGCAATTATTTGATATTACAAAGTAATTAATTGTTTATATTTAAAATTTTTTTAATAGCGGCAGATGGTCTCGTTTTTGCTTTAGAAATTGAATTCTGCATGGCCGAACCATCAGGACATGCTTTTCAAGCGTTGTTGAAAGTACGTGGATACAGAAATAAAAACGAAACAGATTTATTTTATTGCCAGGCTGCTGATTTGGCAATCTGAGAAAGAGAGCCGCTATGAATCAAGAATTACCCAAGGGGATTCATCCCATATCGTCGCAACCTGCTGCCCAGCGCGTGAAGAAGGACAAAGTGGTTTCAACCGAGGAGGCCGTGCGCATGATCCGCGACGGAGATACCGTCGCGACGGAAGGATTTTGCGGGGCCTGTTTTGCGGAAGAGATTGCGATTGGTCTGGAAAAGCATTTTCTGGCGACAGGCACACCGCGAAATCTGACGATCGTTTATGCGGCGGGTCAGGGAGATGGTCAGGACAGAGGCTTGAACCATCTTGGACACGAGGGTTTGATTGGAACGGTCATCGGCGGCCATATCGGTCTGGCACCAAAGCTGCAAAGATTAGTCCGGGAAAATCTGGTTTTTGGATACAATATGCCCCAGGGGGTTGTTGCCCATCTATTCCGTGATATCGCAGCCGGCAAGCCGGGCACCATCACACAAGTAGGGATGGGAACCTTCATTGATCCCCGGATTGACGGCGGAAAGCTCAACGAAAAAACATTCAAAGAGGGTAGAGATATCATAGACCTGATCCAGATCAACGGGGAGGAATACCTTCTCTATAAATCCTTCCCGATCAATGTCGCTATTATTCGGGGAACCACGGCGGACTTGGACGGTAATATCACGATGGAGAAGGAACCCCTGACTCTGGAATCCTTGTCCATAGCCATGGCGGCAAAGAATTCCGGCGGTTTTGTGATAGCTCAGGTGGAACGGATAGCGGACCGGGGGACACTCAACAGCCGTCAGGTGAAGATTCCGGGGATCCTCGTGGATTATATCGTTTTGTCGCCGCCCGAAAATCACTGGCAGACGTTTGGCGAATTTTACTCTCCCTCTCTCAGCGGAGAGCTCAAGATTCCCATGCACTCTATTGCGCCGATGGAACTGGGCCCCAGAAAAATAATCGCCCGCCGGGCAGCCTTCGAACTTACACCCAACAGCATTGTCAATCTCGGTATCGGCATGCCGGAAGGCATAGCAAGCGTGGCCAATGAAGAAAAAGTTATTGAATATCTGACCCTGACGACGGAGCCCGGCACCATCGGCGGCATGCCCAACGGCGGGCTGCGCTTCGGGACGGCCACCAATATGGACTGTCTGATCGACCAACCCTACCAGTTTGATTTTTATGACGGCGGCGGATTGGATACGGCCTTTCTCGGCGCGGCAGAGGCGGATGAGGAGGGTAATGTCAACGTCAGCAAGTTCGGCGCGAGGTTTGTCGGTCCCGGCGGGTTCATCAACATCAGCCAAAAAGCAAAGAAGGTGGTTTTCGTGGGAACCTTCACGGCCGGCGGTCTCCATGTGTCCATAGACGAGGGGAAACTCCGCATCGATCAGGAGGGGAAAGAAAAAAAGTTCATCAAGCAGGTTGAGCAGAAAACCTTCAGTGGCCGTTTTGCGGCACAGAATAAAAAGCATGTTCTTTTTGTAACCGAGCGATGTGTCTTCAATCTGACTGAAGAGGGAATGGAGTTGATCGAGATCGCCCCGGGGGTCGATCTGCAAAAGGATATCCTCGACCAGATGGGTTTCCGGCCCATTATCAAGGGAACACCGAAACTGATGGATGCCCGGATCTTCAGGGTCGAGGCCATGGATCTGAAGGAGGAACTGTTAAGAAACCTTTAGGAAGATAATTGATTTACAATGCGGAAAAAATTGGATAAGTACGTGTTAGCAGAAGGCCGAAACACTGTGTCGGAAGGATTTTAAACGGATGACGATATTTTCAATGTTAATTTTTGGAAAAATTGTCGCATAAACAGTAACCCGAATGACTAAAGAAAGAAGGAGGAAGGGAAAAATGAAAAAAAGAAAAGTAGTTTTTATTTTTATCATGATGATGGTGTGTTCTTTTGTATTGGCAGGGTTCAGCTACGCTGCAGAGCTGCCCAAAGTGAGATGGACGGTACAAACCACCTGGGCGAAGGGCTGGTTGATCCATGATGAGGTGGAAGGGATGGCCAAACGTGTCAGTGACATGACCGGCGGCAATTTTACTATCAAAGTCCTTCCCGCGGGCGCTATTGTCGGGGCCATGGAAAACATGGAAGCGACGTCCAAAGGCACGCTTGACGGATGGCACAGCTGGACCGGCTATTGGCAGGGCAAGCATCCGTCGGCCAATTTCTTTGCTTCTATTCCCATGCATCTGGAACCGACCATGTACATAACCTGGATGTATCAAGGCGGCGGCAAGGAACTCATGCAGGAGATGTATGATGAAATGAAAATGAACGTCGTCATCTTTCCCGGTGGTTTGACTCACCCGGAAATACTGGCCATGTCCAACAAGCCCCTGAGAAATGTCAAAGATTTTAAAGGCCTGAAATACAGAACCCCAGGCTGGTGGGCTGAAATTCTTAAATCCATGGGCGTCTCTGTTACGATGGTAGCCGGTGTAGACCTGTATCCCTCGCTGCAGAAAGGTATTCTGGATGCCCTGGAATTTTCCACCCCGATCGTCAATAAGCAACAGAATTTCCATGAAGTCGTCAAGTATGTTGCCGGTCCCGGCATGCATCAGCCAACCTGCTATTTTGAGATCGGTTTCAATAAAGACAAATATAATGCGCTTCCCCCCGAATACAAAGCGATTCTCCAGAGCGCCATCATGGCGATGAATATTGATATGTGGACGAAGGATATCACCATGGGTATCGACACCCTGAAATTCTACAAAAGCAAAGGCTTGACGTTGACCCGTGTTGAAGACAAGGACCAGAGAGAGTTCCGGAAAGTTGCCTGGAAATTTATTGATGATGAGGTGAAGAAAATCAACAGACCCCATACGACCAAAACATGGGCTTCCGCAAATAAGATGTGGGCGGAATTTTCCGATTACGAACATTTTATGTTACCTGTTCGCAAGTAAAATTAGTTTCCTTATGCCTAATGCTAGTCTTCTCCTGCGTTGCCCGGTCGGAAATTTTGTTTCCGGCCGGGCGCGTGGCTGAAGAGGCCAATGTCCTGTTTTAAGGAACGAGAAACTTAGGAGTGTTATAATGAAAACCATTATTGCCATTATGAAAATTATCAATATCATCAATGAGAAAATCGCCAGGGTTGTTTCTTTCGGTATGCCTTTGATGATTCTCGCACTTATCTATGAAGTCGTCGCCCGCTATGTTTTCAATGCGCCGACGACCTGGAGCGGAGATGCGACATATTTTCTCTGCAGCCTTGCCCTGGTCCTGACCCTGGCCTATACCTGGCAGGTCAATGGACATGTCAGCGTGGACATGATTCTGGTCAAGTTCCCGGTCAAGGTGCAGGCTTTTTTGAATGTATTTTTTATGCTGACCATGTTCTTTTTATGCTGGCTCCTGATTATCTGGGCGATGGTGCCCACGGTGATAGAATCCTGGCGAATTCTGGAGAGATCCACCATCGGTTATTTCCCCCCCATCTATCCTTACAAGACCTGGATACTGATCGGCACCATCATGCTGGTTCTCCAGGGGTTCAATGTATTCATCTCGGAGCTGTACCGGCTGATTAACGGAAAGGAGCTGAAAATCTCATGAGTATTGAAATGATCACTTTTATGATGCTGACCATCCTGATCGGGGTTATCATGATGGGTTTCCCGATTGGTTTTTCTCTGGCCGGCGTCGCGACGGTTTTCGGCATTATCTTTGTAGGGCCGCAGATCAGCAATGTTTTCATGATGCGCATGCATGTTGCCTTTTCCGATAATACTCTGATTGCCATTCCGCTGTTTATTTTTATGGGAATTGTCATCGAAAAATCGGGGATCGCTGCAAGGCTCTTTGACGCCATGTATGTTATGCTGGGAGGATTGCGGGGCGGACTCGCCATGTCCACCGTTGCCGCTTCTACAATCTTTGCGGCGGCAACCGGCGTGGTCGGGGCCACCGTCACCACGATGGGCATCATTGCGCTGCCGGCGATGCTGAAATATAAATATGACAAACCTATGGCCTGCGGCGCCATCTGCGCGGGCGGTGCTTTAGGCATTTTGATTCCGCCCAGCATTATGATTCTGGTCTATGCGCCCACCGCGAATGTTTCCGTCGGCGCTTTGCTGATCGGCGCTTTTCTGCCGGGCGTAATTTTGTCGGCTTTGTATCTTCTTTACATCGGTGTTGTGTGTTTTATTAGGCCTGAAATGGGACCGGCCATCCATGAAGACCTCCGGGTGCCGTTGGCGAAAAAAATGCAGATGCTCTTCTCGTCGGTGTTGCCCGTGTGTATCCTCATTCTGGCCGTTTTAGGCGCAATCTTCTTCGGCGTAGCCGCGCCGACGGAAGCAGCCGCTTTTGGCGCTTTTTCCGCCGTTATTCTCGCCGCCTCGTATAAAAAACTGAACTGGCAGGTTATTAAAGATGCGTCCTTCTCCACAACGAAGGCATCCGCCATGGTTTACATGGTTTTTATCGGCGCTGCGTTTTTCACAAGCGTTTTCATGCGGCTGGGTTGCGGCGACATCGTTGAGGAGATGGTTCTGGCGCTGCCCTTCGGCAAGTGGGGCGTTATGATAGCGATGTGGACAATTATCGTTATTATGGGCTGTTTTCTGGACTGGATCGGCATCGTGATGATTGTTGTGCCGCTCTTTTCGCCCATCGCACTCAAGCTCGGCTTTGACCCCATCTGGTTTGCCCTGATGAATATCATCGTACTGCAGACGTCATTTTTGACGCCTCCCTTTGCCTATACGATCTTTTACCTCAAGGGGGTTGCGCCTCCCGAAATAACGCTCAATCATATCTATAAGGGGGTTGTGCCGTTTATCATGCTGATGCTTTTGGCTGTGGCTATATTTGCCATTTTCCCCGACATTCTGCTCTGGGCTCCGCGGGCGGCGGGACTTGCATCGGGTTAAGGCAGAAGAACAATATTTAAGTTCAGCCGGATGCGTTAAACTTAACCCGGGCGATATGTTTGTTCGATGCACAAAAGGAGATAAGCATGGGATTCATGGATAAATTAAAAGGCTTTTTTAAAAGCGACGATACGGAGAGCTCTGCCAAGCTGATCATGATCGTCACGAAAATGATTGCAGATCCGGCAAGCGGAGGGGTGAAGGGACTGGTCAAGTTATTTCAGGACAACGGCTTTGGGGAACAAGTTAAATCGTGGGTGGGCACCGAAGCAAACTTGCCGATTTCCGCCGATCAAATTAAGAAAGTATTCGGCCGCGGACAACTGGTGCAAGAGATCGCGAGCGCGCTGGGGGTTTCGGAAGACGAGGCGGCAGGCAAATTGGCCGTTATGTTGCCCGATGTGATCGATAAGCTGACCATGTATGGACAAATACCCGAAGGTGAATTGCTGGAGCAGCGATTGACTATTGTGAAAGGTAATTCCGCCTGGTGATTGTGAACTACAAGGGTTCTTGGTTTTTTTGCGTTGGTTTGGCCTGACAAACACCGGATTGAGACGACTGCATGGTCGTCTCAATCCGGTGTTCATGGCCTGGCAGGCGCGTTATCCTTTGATTGCAACCTGTTACCTCATCGGCTTGTCGTCAAACGCCAGGAGATCCATCCGGGCGCACAAAATTTTCGGCTACAACTCCCCTTGGAATGACCCCGTCCCTGTGTGAATACCGTTTAACAGAAATTGATTCGCCTTAATCTGTTTTAATCGCCGATTTTTCCCGATGACGTTGAAGCGCCAGATCGACCAGCTGGTCGAGTAGTTTGCGGTAGGGAAGGCCGGTGGCCTCCCAGAGCTTGGGATACATGCTGATGCTGGTAAAACCGGGTAGCGTATTGATTTCGTTAAGATAAAATCGGCCCGTCTTTTTATCCAGAAAGAAATCCACGCGCGCCATGGAATTGCAATTGAGCGCTTTGAAGCCGGCGACGGCGCACCGGCGAAGGGTGGCGGCAAGCCTTGCAGGAATCTTCGCGGGGATGTTCATCTTGGCGCCTTGTGGATCAAGGTACTTGGCTTCATAGGAATAAAATTCATGTTGGGGAAGGATCTCGCCCAGGACGGACGCCTGCGGACATTCGTTTCCCAGCACGGCGCATTCGATCTCCCGGCAGTCGATGCCTGTTTCAATCATAATCTTGGTGTCGAACTGAAAAGCGTAATCAATGGCCGAGGCCAGCTCTTTTTTTTCTTTTACTTTTTTGATGCCCACGGAAGAACCGGTGCATAAAGGCTTGACAAAAAGCGGCAGGTTGAGTTCTTTTTGGGTCTTGCGCAGAATCTTTTCAGGCTGTTCGCGCCACTCATGCCTGCCCACCGTGATCCAGGGAACAACCGGGATGCCGATTTCTTTCAATAATCGCTTGGCGATGTCCTTATCCATGCCGATGGCGGAGCCGGCCACATCCACGCCCACATAGGGAACCATGGCCAGTTCCAGAAGCCCCTGCAGTGTGCCGTCTTCGCCGTACGTGCCGTGCAAAACGGGGAAAATCAGATCGACAACCACCTTTTCTCCGCTTGCTTCCAGATTGTACAGATGCAGCTTGTTTTGCTGTTCGAAATGATTGACCAGCCACAATCCCCGCTTTTTTAAGGATAGAATTTTGCCGAAGGCTTTATCCGCGATAATTTCCGGTTGGTCCTGAACGTACCAGCGACCGTCGCGATCGATGCCGATGGCGATGACGTCGTATGTGGATTTATCCAGCGCCGCGACAACGGATGCCGCCGAACAAAGCGATACATGATGCTCGCCGGATCGACCGCCGTACAAAACGCCGATTTTCAATTTTGATTTGGGACGGGATTTTTCAAGCGGCATGCCGGATCCTTTTGTGTCGTGTAAGAGACCTTTTTTTAATGAACTTAATAGGTATAGGTAATAGCCGATCCGACAGAAAATCGGCCGGTATATTGCCCCTCCATATTTAGCCGGAATCCCTTGGCGAGTGGGATGTCAACTCCCAAAAATCCTCCCGCCGTGGATTTGTTCTTCCATAAAACTTTTTCGGTTCCGGATTGAATTCCTGGAATAGCGGAGGAAAGATACGCGTCTGCCTCCGCATAATAAACATAGGGGCCGGTATATAGTTTTATGCCGTAGGGGGCCGTGGCCTGCAATCCGACACCGAAATTGACATCCCAGAGATTCTTAATCTTCCAATCGGCAAGGAAAGGCGTTGCGTTGTGAATTCCGGAGATTTCATCAGTAAAATTGCTGAAATTGCAGCTTGCCTGAAAGAAGGCGCCAATGCCGAAGATGTTGTTGATCGGATAAAATCCTTTGGCCCCCAGCGTCCCGAAAAATTTCCAGTTCTCTTGAAAATTATTTTTATCAGTTGTTGTCAGGGCGCTGGTGGAGTTGAAAGCGTCAAATATTTTCAGATCGGATATCCCGATGCGTCCGTAGATTTCCCACCGGTTTTTGGCGCCATACGCTACCTGAGAATAAATTTGATTCTGCCTGACAACATGATCCGTATCACTCGTGAAAGTATCTTCATGATACCGGTAACCGATCGCCGTGTTCAGGCCGCCGGCTTCCCTGGAAACGGTTTGCGGCGGACCAAACAGTCCACCCGCGGCGGCAACCGAGTTCATGGCCAGAATCCATAATGCTGACATCGAGATAGTGATTAACGTCTTCGTAAGGATTTCTCCCTTCTCTCCAATTATTTCTCTGACGGAGACAGACCCTTCGCCGTCTGGTCTTCGCCGGTGTTTTTAAACAGCACGGACCGGGCCTGGCGTGCCTTTACTTCCTTCATGCGGTATTGGATATAGGCATCGCGGATCGACACATAGGGATCAATAGCGGCCCCGATAAGCGCTTCATAATCCCCGATCCTCAGGGATGCATGATTGATTTTTTCGTATGCCCAGACGCCCCGGTTGATATACCAGGGATAAATATACGAAGGGGGATATAGAAATTGGTCACCGACTATCGTTACCGAATCCCGCGGACTCGACGGTCCATAGACCGGCCAGACGATATAGAAACCATGCCCCACACCATAAACGCCCAGGGTCTGACCCAGATCGGCATCCTGTTTCTGGAGATCCAGTGCCTTGCCGGCGGCAGGATCCATCAGCCCTCCAATACCCCAGACGGTGTTAATGGTAAAACGGCCCAATTCCGTCGCAGCGCCGGCAAAGTCGGTCTGGAGTACACAGTTAAGAAAGCGCCCCGGAAACGCCAGATTGGAAAAGAAATTCTTCACGCTGATCCGAGCCGGTTCAGGAACGACCACTTTGTACCCCTGGGCAACCGGCTTGAGCGCCCAGAAATACAGTTTATCATTGAATTGGTGCATAGCCCGGTTGAAGGGTTCTATGGGATCGGCAATCGTGATTCTTTCTTCCTTGAAAAGTTCGTCGTCGTAATCGAGGTTCCTATCATCATTGTATTCATCCTGGATAGCGCTATCCGGCTTTTTTGGCGATGGCGCCGGGATGTCGCTTGTCCGGGCAGGCAAAGCCGGTTGAGGCGACAAAGCGTCCACCGGCGCTCCCATCGGACGAGCGGCCAGGCAGAGGCCAGGGGCGCTCCCCGCGGACAGAATAAGGAACAATACAATCCAAGATATGTAAACCTTCATGATAGGATGTCCATTATTTCTTAATGAGCTTTTACCTTCTTGCGCAAGATCTCCAGCAGCTGTTCGGGCGTATTGCCAGCCAAAATTTCATTGAACTGGGTTCGGTAGTTCTGAACCAGGCTCACATTCTCCACAACCACATCGTAAACTTTCCATTTGCCGTCTTTGAGAATCATTCGGTAGAAGATGGGAATTTCCTTGGAGGACGTGATAATCTTCGACTGAATTTCCGCCTGGTTCTCCGAGACCATCGTTTCTTTATAAAAAACGATTTTTTCGCTGGAGTAGTCCAATATCTTATCAATATATGTTTTTTCCATAACCCGTTCAAACAAATCTACAAATTCTTTTCGCTGCGCAGGCGTAAACTTATTCCAGTTGCGCGTCAGAGTGCGCCTGGAAAATTCCATTTCATCAAACATATCTTTGTAGATCACGCGGAGCTTTTCTGTCTTGGTTTCCTTGGCGGCCGGGCTTTTAAGACTTGGATCGCGCAGTACGTCGAGCACTCTGTTGACGGTGGTCTCAACGACAGTCATCGGCGCTCTGGCATAAACCGGAACAGATAATATAAAAATAATCAATAGACCGAAGAATACTGTAGCTCGTTTTTGCATGGGTTGGCCTCCTGTAGCCTATTTCTTTTCCTTTTTTACTTCACCAAAGGCATATTTGCTGATCATCGCCTCAATATCCACTGCCGCCTGTGTATCGATGATGATTCCGTTTGGCTTCAGGAGGTCGCCTCCGCCACCCGGGTCAATACTGAGATACTTGTCACCAATGAGTCCTTCCGTTTTGATAGAGGCGATGGCATCATCATAGACTTTGATGTCTTTATTGATTCTTATTTCCACAACCGCCTTCTGGTTTACCTGGTCCATAGTGATTTGTTTCACGCGTCCGACATGAATTCCCAGAATATTCACCGGATTGCCGATTCTCAGGCCTGCCGCCGAATTGAACTTGGCCATCAGTGAGTAGGAATCATCACTCAAAAAGTTAACTTTGCCGAGTTTCACGGTCATATATCCAACGCAGAGTAGTCCGAAAACGACAAAGATGCCGACTATTGTCTCCATAGTATACTTTTTCATTTGCTCACTCCCCGGCGGCGCAATGCAGCCGCCCAATTTCTTTTTGTTGAGATTTTGCCAAAGCTATAACAGCATCTATATTGCTGGTTGATTGACCCTGGGCAATTCCAGCCATGATCGTCAATTCGGTGGGTTCGCCCAAAACGGATTTGCAGGCTGCCGCCTGGATGGTGCGAGTAACTTGTCCATGAAAATCATGAACAAAATCTTTTATGATGCTTTCCGCTTCGCTAAGATTTGCATAGGGAAGCATTGTAATAAGTTCGTTGGTGTCCCGGCGGGTGGAAAATCCGCCAATAGCGCCAAAATGCTTATCAATATATAATCCCATATCCCGCAGAACGTCCTGCGCTGCGTCGTGCCCAAATTTTGTAATGATCGTGTTCAGTTCCTGCAGACTGAAAAACACAATGCAATAAAATTCCCCAGACTTGCTCCTCCTCATCTGAACGTGGTTGAAAATCTTAAACTGGCGCTTGGAGTATAGACCGGTTAATTCTTTTTGCAACGCTTCCATACTGTTGATGACTTCATCCGTGAACGGGTGGTCGAAATTTTCCAGCTCCTCCGGTGTTCCCTGAAAAACAATCCGGCGGTCATAAAGGGCAAGAATGCGATTGGAAATAAAATACACGTCAGGAATTTCATGGCTGACCAGGATGGCTGTAAAGTTAAATTTTCTCTGGTACTGGGCAATCATACTTAAAATAGCATTTTTCCGAACAGGATCCTGTCCGGAAGTCGGCTCGTCAAAAAGGACGATTTGCGGATCGGTGATCAAAGCGCGGGCAAGCGCTGCTCTCTTTTGCATGCCCCCGGAAAGCTCCGAAGGATAGCGGTGGGCTGCTTCGGTGAGTTCCGTCTGCTCAATTCTGGCCATCACCCGGCGGTCAATTTCTGCTTTTTTCAAATTTGTAGTTTCCCTGAGGGGCAGCGCGATATTATCATAGACAGTCAGGGAATCGAACAGCGCATTACCTTGAAACATGTAGCTCATTTGCGCGAAGGATGTGGCGATCTCTGTCTTTTTCATCCCTGCGATCGGTTTGCCGCGAAAAAAAATGGCGCCTTCGTCAGGCTGGATCAGTCCAATGATGTGTTTGAGAATAAGACTTTTACCCGCGCCACTGAGGCCGATGATGGTGGTGACCTGTCCTTCGTAGATCTGCAAATTAACACGTTCCAGTACGGTTCGATTGCCGAAACGTTTGGTGACATCTTTGAATTCAATCAGGGGTGTATGCATCAAGCCTCTCTATATCAGCAGTGAAGTCACGACGTAGTCCGAAACCAGGATCAGCACGCAGGAAAGCACGACAGCCGAAGTTGTCGCCAGGCCAACGGCCTGGGCGCCATGGCTGTCCTTGCGCATGTGCGCAAAATAGCCCTGGTAACAACAGACGGTGGAAACAATCACTGCAAAAACGATCACCTTAATAAAGCCGTTGATGATATCCCTCAAGTCAACGTATGCCTGTATGCTGTGTAAGTAGACGCCGGCATTTACACCCAGCAGTACCACCCCGGATATGTAGCCGCCGATGATGCCGACGAGGTCAAACACGGCCGTGAGCAGCGGAAAGCTGATGATTGCTGCGATAATTTTGGGGCTGACGAGATACCGAAGCGGATTGATGCGCATGGTATGCAGAGCGTCGATCTGCTCGCTGATGCGCTGGATACCGATCTCGGCCGTTATCGCCGAGCCGGCCCGGGCTGTAATCATGATGGCCGTAAGCACCGGCCCCAGTTCCATAATCAGGGAAAGGGAGACCAGGGAGCCCAGTGCGCCTTGCGCGCCGAATTTAACCAGAGCATGGTAAGATTGCAACCCCAGAACCATGCCGGTGAACAAACTCACCAGCATGATGATGGTGATGGATTTCGCTCCGATGTAATAGATCTGCTCGACTATTTTGAATAGCTGCTTGCGCCCGAACGTTTTTGTGAGCGCAGTAAAGAGAAAAATAGTTGCCGCGCCAAGATTATCAACCCAGTCGATGACCGTCCGGCCGACGAAGGTGAAGGGTAGCAGTACAAGCGCACCCGGTCCCCCTTTTGTTTCATTTTTAGATCCGCCCTGACTATTTGTGATGAACGCCATGAACAGGTTCCCTTTATTATTGTAGTTATAATAGAACGTTCACGAATACTAACATCGGCAACTTCATTTGACAAGAACTTCCTTTTGCCGGGAGGGCGTATGCCGGGAGGGCGTATTGACACCGCACATATAAATGGATATATTACGTATGAATTTGCTGATGTTATGATGGTGTTTTTATGGTTCGATGTTTTAATAAAGAGCAGATACCGATGGCGGCCAGGGCGTTTAACGATGCGGAAAAACTGGTGTCACGCCATTTTCGGATGAGCGAACATGATCTGCGAAAAAACAAGTATGACGTAAAAACACTTGCATTTTTAGAAGAGCATGAAGTAAAAGACGGCGCGTTTGCGCATCTTTGCAAGTATTCTTACGAAAAGCCTACCGATTTGAGGCCGGAGAGCAAGGAAGGTTTTGATTTTTACCGGGTGTGTTTGCAGGACAACATGATTCTGGATGCGGTGGATCGGGCGAACACATTTATAAAATTCAGCCCTTTTATGTTATACATTGCCGTTCATGAATTAATCCACGTGACCAGGTTTGAAAACGGCGCCGTTGATTTTAACGCGTTACAGGAAGAAAAAGAGCAGGAAGAAAAGATCGTCCACAAGCTGACCCGAAGCGCTTTGCAGCAGGTTCAGCAAAGTGATCTGAAAATCGTTTTGGACTGCTTCTCGAGTGAGTTTGCGATCAGTGACTTATATAATTAATTACAGGAGGTTTTACCATGCCTATTTACGAATATCAGTGTCAGAAATGCGGTAAACAATTTGAAGCGTTTCAAGGAATTACCGAGCCGGATTTGAAATCATGCAAGTTCTGTAAGGGGAAAGTTCATAAAATGATGTCGCTGTCGTCTTTCAGTCTGAAAGGCGCCGGATGGTACGCGACGGACTACGCGGGAAAGAAATCCACAGCGACAGCAAAAAATGAAAAAGCAGAAACAGCAGAAACAGCAGAAACAACGCCGTCTGTTACGGAGAGTTCTGTCAAAGAAACGCCGGCCAGCACAGGCAGTAAAGAAGATTGATGAAAATAAGACTTTAGAAGTGAAGTGAACTGAAGTCTGCAAGTCGAATTATCCCCGAAGCGAAGCGGGATGAAAACACCTTGTAAATTGAAAAAGAGGCGGCATCCCGATGCCGCCTCTTTTTATGTTTGGAAATACGACTGCAATTCCTTGCACAACTGTTCCGGCACGACGGGACAGATGATTTCATTGTGCAGCTTTTCAAAATAGTTCAAGTCGCTTGTGCCCAGAGGATTGATTTCAAAACGCGGCACGATTTTTCCCTGTATCCAGAAGTTCTTCTCCGGCGTCATGGTCGCATAGAGGGACAGATTAAAACTCATAAAATTGCTGACATACAGATGAAGAAAGACCCGGGACAGGCCTTGCAGCAGTTCATCAAAGTTGGCCTCCGTCAGATCAAAAAACGATGTCTTTTCCTTGAAGTAAAAATCAATTTCTCCGGCCATGCCTTTGGGCGAAAAAGCGGTAAGCCAGGAAATGACGCCGGTTGTGGCTATAAAGCGCTCCCCGGCTTCCTGCTCTATCACCACGATATTTCTCCATAAGTTGCCGCCGCCTGCCGCCGCCTCGTAATTTTGCGCGCTGGCCAAAAGCTGCCGCATGAAATTGGTCGGCTTTTTGCTGACAAGCGTCTGCAAGTGAGGATGAATCAGGCCGCCTCCCGAAGGCGGCATGTAGTTCCAGTTGATCGAACAGTATTGATACCCTTTTTGCAGTTCGGCGATACGGTAAAAATAATCGCGGCAGACGGCAAAGCCGCCGCGCATCGTTTCGGGAGTCAGCTGATCGAGCGCGATGAAGTGACGTGATGAAAAAATGGCGACCGTATTGGTGGCGTCATAAGGAAACGCATTGGGAAATAAATACGCCTCGCCTCTTTTAAATTTCCCCTCCGTGATAATGTCCGGCGTAAATTTCGGCGTGATCTTATCGAAGAGTCCAGGACAAAACGGACAAATGGATTCGGGCGACTTTTCCAAATAGGCATGGGTGTCCGGTTTTTGAGCGGGTCGCACCCGGTAGGGCAGAATGCGGCTGGCCACGCCGGTGGTTTCATCGTAGCGCTCTTCGATGGGGATGTCCTTCGGTGCAAAGCCGTCAAAGGGATTGAGGTAATGTCCGGTGGTGATCTCTTTTTGAAATCCGATGTCTCTCATGTTTTTTCCTTTTCTGCTGTTGTCGTCGGGTCTTTTTTTGCCGGATGGCTTTTTTTGAGGCATTGATGAAGAAAATGATCAACGCTTTGCTGGGATAAATCCCCTTTTAATTCTGTTTTTAGAACCTCCAGCGCGATTTCAATGCGGGCGGCGCTGCGATGACCGCCCCCCTGGCCGATCAGACCGCAGGCGTTTTGAGCGACCGCTCCGCAGTTCTGCCGGTAGCCGTCGCCCCGGAAAATAATGATCAGTTTGTCGTTGACGATTCCCGCAACGACCACATAATACGTGCCGATCAGACGTAAATAGAAATCCGCCACCTGCACGCAAACATCCGGACTTTCCACGTGCCCCAGAAAACCAATGCGGCGGCCGCGATAATGCTTCATGGTATGAAAGGCATGATCGAAATATTTCAAGTAACTCATCGGCGTCTGATTGAGTTCAATGCGGCGGATCAGCCGCATATTGGCGCGCCTGGTGTGATACGTGTAGGCGCGGATGTCTTCGGCCAGCGTTTCGCGGTCGAAATTGTCCGTGTCCGTTTTGATGCCGTAAAGAAGCGCCGTATGCAGATTGCGGGGAATCCGAATGCCGGCGCAAAGCAGATATTCCGTTAAAACAGTGGAGAGCGCTCCATAGTGCGGACGGATGTCCGTCAGTTCTGCCTGCCAGTCGTTCTTGCGTGGATGATGATCAAAGACGATAGTCGGTTTGATCATCTGGCGTTGATCGCCGAAAAAAGAAGGTTGCGCGTCCACCAGCGCGATGAGCCGGTAGTCATTGGCGTCCACCTGGCTCAACAATCGAATGTTGAGGCGCATCGCCTGGGCCAGTTCTTTGTTCTGCTGGCGGCGAAAAGGCTCCGTTGCCGCAAAAACACATTTGGACAGGCCTTTTTTGCGCAAAAGAAGTTCCCGAAGCGCCATGGCTGAAGCAATCGCGTCCGGGTCGGGGCTGCCATGCATCAGCAGAAGCAGCGAATCATTAGGAAGCGTAAGCTCCAGCAGCTTCTTTAAATTCTGTTGGGTCTCGTTTTTGATGGCAATGGATTCAAACGTCATGGTTCACTTGCCTTTGCCGTCCGTTGGATTTTTTTATGCCATTAAAATTTTACCCGGATGCCTGCCGACCACGTCGCCCACGACTGCCGCATCAACTATTCCTGCTGCATGCAATGTTTCCGTGAGCGCCTGCGCTTTCGCCGCAGGCAGGCTGAAAAACAAACCACCGGCGGTCTGCGGATCAAAACAGACATCAAGAATCCAGTCCGGACACGTCGGTGCTTTTTCGATCTGAGCGATACGGAAGTTACGGTTGCGGTAGAGGCCGCCGGGAAGATAGCCCGCTTCCACCAGATCCCGGACGCCTTCCAGAATCGGTATCGCCTGCGAATTAATCCGCAGGCCGATGTCGCTGCCTTCAATTGTTTCACAGGCGTGGCCTAAAAAACCGAATCCGGTAATATCCGTGCAGGAATGAATATCCCCCGCGGCCAGCATTAATTCGCAGGCTTTTTTGTTGAGCTCCGTCATACAGGCGATGGATTTTTGCAGCAGCGACTCATGAACCGCGTTGGCTTTGAGCGCCGTGCTGATAATGCCTGTTCCCAGCGGTTTGGTTAGAATCAGTTTGTCACCTATCCTCGCGCCGCGATTGAACAATACACGATCCGGATGAATCGTGCCGGTTACAGACAGGCCGTATTTAATTTCGCTGTCTTCCACACTGTGGCCGCCGACCAAAAGGACGCCGGCCTCGCGCATTTTGTCAAGCCCCCCGCGTAAAACGTCCTTGAGCACGGATTTATCCATCGCCTTGATTGGAAAGCAAACAATGTTCATGGCCGTCAGGGGCTTGCCGCCCATCGCGTAAATATCATTGATCGCGTTGGTTGCGGCGATCTGGCCGAAGGTATAGGGGTCATCCACGGTCGGCGTAAAAAAATCAAGAGTCTGAACCAGCGCCAGATCGTCGGACATTTTATACACGCCTGCGTCTTCCGCATGTTCATATCCGGTCAGTAAATGGGGATCGGATATGAGCGGCAAATCGCGCAGAATTTCGGACAGGTCACCCGGACCGATCTTACAGGCTCAACCCGCGCTCTGGACTGTTTCCGTTAAACGGAGGGGCTTTTTTTCTTCCATTTTTCCTCAACCTAAAAATAAAAGTTGTGTCGCTTCCCGCGAAGCGTTTCTGATTTTTAGCATAGAAGTCGGCATTTTCCAATAATAATAGTAGGGAACGCTTGCCCGGCAGGCACGGGCAAGCGGACCGCTGCCCACATGAAAATCGTCATTTTGGTTGATTTATTCGGGCAAATACGCTTAAGGAAGGTACATTAAGAACAAGGATAATCGGGATGGCCATCAGATATTACAGTACGAATCGTCACGTGAAGAACATGGCGGGAATTACGCCCTTCACCGGCAGCGTATCCTTTAAGGAAGCGCTGCTCGCCGGTCAGGCACCGGACGAAGGCTTATTTGTTCCCGACGCTATCCCGCAGCTTTCGACAAATGATATCAGCGTGCTAAGAGATAAACCCTATTGGCAGGCTGCGCTTCTTGTGTCGCAAGCCTTTCTGTCAGAAGAATTTCCGCCCGATGTACTCGAAATGATCGTGAAGGACGCTTATAATTACCCCGTGCCGCTGGAAGCGGTCTATCCGCGGGCGTTTGTTTTGCGCCTGGATCAGGGTCCTACGGCATCCTTCAAGGATTTTGCAGCCCGGATGATGGCCAGATGGATGAGCCACTGCCGGCCCGAAGGGGAGAGGCTCAATATTCTGGTGGCAACCTCCGGTGACACCGGAAGCGCCGTGGGTGAAGCTTATAAAGGGGTTCAGGGCATTGACGTAACCATTTTATATCCCGCGGGCGAAGTGAGCCTGATGCAGAAAAAACAGCTCGATACCATCGGCGGCAACGTGCAGGCGATTTGCGTGGATGGGAAATTCGACGATTGCCAGAATCTGGTGAAGGAGGCTTTTGCAGACAGAGCGCTTGCCGGATTCAATTTATCGTCGGCCAACTCGATTAACTTTGGCCGCATTCTGCCGCAGATTGTTTATTACGTTTATGCTTATGCCCAGTTGGCAGAGGCCGGCGAAGAAGTTGTTTTTTCCGTTCCCTCCGGCAATTTTGGAGATGCCCTCGGGTGCGAATACGCCCGACGGATGGGCCTGCCGGTGGCGAAGCTTGTCATGCCCACCAACGAAAATGATGAATTCCCCGTCTTTCTCACAACCGGAAAATATTCGAAAGTGTCACCGTCGCGGGCCTGCATTTCCAACGCCATGAACGTGGGGCATCCCAGCAATCTGGCTCGGTTCTTTGACTTATATGGCGGCACCGTCGATCGCGTGGGCCTTGTCCATCGCTATCCCGATCTCGATGAGATGCGTTGCCGTATTTTCTCCGTGAGCGTTACCGACGAACAAACCCGCCGGACGATTAAGAGCGTTTATGAGCGCTATCACGTCATCCTTGAACAACACGGCGCCGTAGGCTGGGCCGGACTTGAAGCCTATCTCCAAAAAACCGGAGATAAAAAAACAGCCATTTGTCTGGAAACCGCCCATCCGGCCAAGTTTCCGGATGAGATTAAAAATCTTCTGGGAATCGAGCCCGAACCGCCAGAGAGTTTGAAAGGCCTGGCTCGCCGCGAGGGCGGCGCTATCAACATATCCAAGGACTTTGCGTCATTCAAAAAGTATCTGCAGAGTCATTTAAAGATCAGGAAATAAAGCATTCATGATCTCCTGATTATTCAGGCAACCACGGTGATGCAGAATGGAATCAGAAAAATGCCATTCCGAAATGAGTGAACTTTGGCGCAATGCGCTGGAGCAAAATTTGTTTCCGGGTGATTTAGTCGTTGAGATTGGCCGGTTTTTCCAGGGTGCGCCATATCAGGCGGGCACCCTGGAGACAGCGGGCAGGGAAAAGCTGGTGATTAACCTTGCTGAATTTGATTGTACAACCTTTGTCGAAACCGTGCTGGCGCTCGCCCGATGTTCTGTCGCCTCTGACCTTTCACCGCTTGCCTTCCAAAAAAACGTGAAATTCATCCGTTACCGTCAGGCGACAATCGATGGTTACGCGTCGCGCCTGCATTATTTTATCGACTGGCTTCGTGATAATGAAAAGAAGAAAGTATTGAAAGATGTCTCGCGCCTCCTGGCCGGCAAACCTACGCGCAAAAAGATCAACTTCATGACCACGCATCGCGACTTATATGCCGGTTTGAAAAATGAAGCACAACTGAGCAGGATGCTGCTTGTGGAAAAAAATCTCTCCCGCAAAAGTTTTTTTATTGTCGGTAAGGACAAGGTGGCGAGACAGCAAGCCGGGATTCAACAAGGTGATATTATTGCTTTTACGACGGATCAGGAGGGGCTGGATGTTGCTCATGTCGGGTTTGCCGCAAGGCAGGGAAGGCATTTGCAGCTCCTTCACGCCTCGAGCAAGGAAGGTGCCGTGGTTATCTCGAAAGAAACGCTGGGGGCTTACCTGAGATCAAACAAAAAGTTTACGGGTATTATCGTTGCGCGGTTTCATAACGCGCTTCGTTAAAAAAGAGTTGATTGCCGTTATAAGATTCCCAACAATTTCTGGAACACCGGAAAGCATGTCTTATGGAATTAATGTCTGCCGCCGCCGCGGTGATGAAGAGCATCCGCATTCAGGATGTCCTGGATATGGCGATTATCGCCGCGATGATCTTCGCGCTCTTGATGTGGTTTAAAACCAGAGCGTCCCGCTATGTTTTAGTCGGTATCCTGCTTTTGGGCGGTGTTTACCTGGCTGCCCGTTTCTTTCAGCTTTATCTGACCGTTATCGTCTTGCAGGGTTTTTTCGCTATTTTGCTTTTTGTGCTGGTGGTAATCTTTCAGGAAGACTTGCGCAGTTTCTTTGAGCGTATCGCGATGCTCGGTAATCTGCGCAGGGAGGCGCGTCCCCTGTCGGAACTGGAGAAAGCGGCGGGTGTTATCGCTGAGACCTCGTCCAATCTGGCGAAGAAGCGCATCGGCGCTTTAATTGTCATTCAGGGCAATGATCCGCTGGACCGGCATTTAAACGGCGGCACGCCGTTGGACGGACTGATCAGCGGGTCGCTTCTGGAAAGCATTTTTGATCCTCATTCCCTGGGCCATGACGGCGCGGTTCTTGTCTGTGGTGACCGGATTAAAATGTTCGGCTACCAGCGTGACATTGTGCGCCGCGATGTCATCATCCCCCTCGAGTATAAAAATATTCCGCAAAGCTGGCAGATCGACGAACCCCGATTGACGGAAGTAAAAGTTATTTTTCAGGGACCCGAGCAGGCCTTTCGGCTGTTGAATGAAAAGTCGCTTCGGCTGTCGCTGGATTTATCCCCGATAGCCGAAAAAAAACGTGAATTTGTTTTGACACAAGACATGGTCAATGTGCCGTCCAGTTTATCGGTTGCCGATATCAGTCCCGCTAAAATCCGTGTTTATGCATCAAGGCTGGTTCCCGCAACGCTGGCGGTCCATGTTGCCACGCGTAACAGACTGCCTGAGGACATTGCCTTGCAGAGAATCACGCTGAGTCCGGCCACTGTCCGGGTGATGATGGATTCCCGAATGAAGTCCGAAGATATGAAGCTGGAAACGGAGCCCATCGATCTGCAAAATATATCATCCTCCCTGACCATGGAGGCGAAAGTGATACAGGCTGCCGGTGTTTCTTTTCCGGACGGGAAATCTCCGTTGGTCCGCGTTACCATCCGCGTCAAAAAGAAATAAGGAAAAAAATCTATGACATCCACTTTTAAAAAAAGATCGAAAAAGGCAGGCCTCAGTCCCGGAACGCTGATTCACATCGGCAATACCTATGCTGAAAAATCAAAGATTACCGTTATCCGCTATGATGAAAATCTTTTTGAGAAAAAAGAAGTGAGTTCCGTCGCTGATTTACGCGGAGAAAAAGATAAGCCGGGCAAGGTATGGATCAACATCGACGGCTTGCAGGATGTGGCGCTGCTGGAAAACATCGGCAATTTGTTCGGCCTTCATCCTCTTATTCTGGAAGATATTCTTAATACGAATCAGCGGCCGAAAATAGAAGATCTAACGGAATATCTCTATATTGTTTTGAGAAATTTTCATCATCATGAAACCGATACGCTGTATTCGGAACAGGTGAGCATCGTTTTAGGGAAGAATTTTATTTTGTCTTTTCAGGAAAAAGAAGGCGCGCTTTTTGAGTCGGTTCGGGAAAGGCTCGCCGGCGACAAGGGCAAAATCAGAAAAGCAGGGAGAAATGGTTCTAGTATCGCAGTAAAAGGGTTGCATTAGCGGCTAAAATATGCTCAATCTTATCTCAACAATTTAATAATCTCAGGAGGCATCAATATGCAGGTATTCGCAGCAAGTGATATAGTCGAGGTCGCGATTAGAATTGAGGAAAACGGGATTAATTTTTACAAGTTCGCCGAACAGCTTGCCAAACAGGAAGATGCAAAAAAACTTTTTATCCATTTGGCTGAAGCCGAAGCTGCCCATAAGCGTACGTTTGAGAAGCTGTTTGCGGCCATGGAGAAATTCACGCCGCCTGAGCAATATGCCGGTGAATACAGTGCTTATCTTCGCAGTTATGTGGACAATAACCTTATCTTTACGAAGGAAATCATGGACAAACAACTGGCCAGCGTGACGGATACGCCTGCCGCCTTTGCGTTTGCCATGCAGCGCGAGCTGGATTCCATTTTATATTATCACGAAATCAAGAATCTCGTTCCCCAGTCGCAGCATGAGACCATAGAAAAGATTATCGAAGAGGAAAGAAAGCACTACGCCATCTTGTGTGATATGAAAAAACGTTACACAAAGTAATAGGCTCTAAACACGAAAACATGGAATCGCATCATGGACATCAAGACATGGCTGGATCGTTTCTCCATCCGGAATAAAGGACTTCACTACAAGCTTAGCCTGGTTTTCGCCCTTTTTTTCGTCACACCGGTCATGGGTTTTCTCTACTTCGCCTTCAAGTACGACATCCTGAACGATGAGTACGTCCCCATTTTCTTCATCGCCCTGCTCCTCATCTTTTTTTTCGGCTCGATGATGCTGCGCAAAATTTTCGATAAGATCGGCGCCATCTCCCGGGACATCTCACAAACCATCACGAATGAGTTTTCGGTCGGACAGATGCCGGCCGTTGCCGATGAACTTCAGGGAATCTTCCGCTCCTTTCGGACCCTGGAGGGGGAGCTAAGGAAAAACTTCAGTTACCTGGAGAAGAAGACGGCGGAGATCGCCACTCTGAAGGAGCTATCGGAGTTGTGCTACATGACCTTCAACCCCGACGATCTTCTGTTTATCACGCTGGAGCGAGCCTTGAAACTGACGAGTGCGGATGTCGGCTCGCTTCTGATCCTTACTCCCCAGCGGGATGCCTTTATTGTGCAGGCTGCCATCGGCTTGGGGGAACATATCAAGAAAGGCGAACGAGTCGACTATGCGACCAGCATCGCCAAATACGCCGTCATCAACAAAGCACCCCTTCTGGTGGAAGATATTGAGAAGGATACCCGCTTCGGCCGTTCCTCTCGACCCCATTACGCCACCAGCTCGTTTATCTGCATGCCCTTGAAGAGCATCCAGGACGTCATCGGCGTCCTGACCATCTCCCGTAAAAGGGAGAATGTCCCATTCACCCAGAGCGACATCGACATTCTGACCCCTCTGGTCAGCGGTGCCGCTTTCACGTACGACAACCTCCGCCTCATCACCGAAGCCAAGGAGCGCAGTGCGGCCATGCAATCCATGGAACTCATCTCGAAGGCCATCAATTCCAGCCTCAGGGATACCGAGCTCTTCCATACCATTCTTCAGGAAATCCGAGGACATATCCCCTATGATATCGCCATCCTCCTGAATTGGGATAAGACTGCCGCCCGCAATCTATCCATCCTGGATTTACTGGCCTTTGTCCCCACGCGTCTTACCCTTGGAAACACCTATGAATGTGAGGGGTCGATCATCGACCGGGTCATCAAACAGCAAAGCACCCTTTTCCTGGATGATGTGAGCACGTTGACCCATACGCTGGACAAGGAACTTTGCGCCCCGGAAGGCGGGAATGGAACGTGCCTGCTCATGACGCTAAAGGTTGAAGGCCGGATTACAGGCATTCTCCTTTTACAAAATGTGGTCCGTGCCATCGTCGATCAGCAGTCCGGGCTCCTGTCCATGATGGTGGATAGCCTGTCTCTGGCCATTGAAAAGGAGAAAATGATCACCTCCTTCATCAATAACAACCACCAGCTAGACGCCCTCAGGCAAATTGGCAGCGCCCTGTCCGCCTCGACCTTTGATATTGAGAAAGTCCTGAAATACACGATGGACATGATCCGTATCGCCATGAAAGTGGAGGAGGGGTCCCTGCTTCTCCTCGACGGCAACGAACTCCAGTTCGAAGTGGCCTTTAACATCGATGTTGCTGCGCTGAAGCAGTTCCGCCTGAAGTTGGGCCAGGGAATCGCCGGCTATGCCGCCGCCCGGGGAGAGACGATCCTGGTACCGGACGTCAGCCTCTACCCCCACTTCTTCCCCAAGGTGGACGACCAGACGGGTTTCAAGACCCGATCCGCCCTGTGCGTCCCGATGGTTTCCCAGGGGAAGGTGATCGGCGTCATCGAGGTCTTAAACAAGATCAACAGCACCTTCGACGATAATGATGTCCACCTGCTGCAATCCATTGCGACCTCCGTCAGCATCGCGATGGAGAATGCGCGCCTTTACAAAGAAACGCTAAGCATGGCCGAGACGGAACGGGGCATCCGCAATATGTTTCAGAAGTTTGTTCCCAAGGAGATTGTGGACAAGATTCTCCTCGGCCGCGAGGCGGAGCGACCGATCATCGAAGAGTTTCGGGCGCTGACGCTCCTGAACATCGACATCCGCGACTTTTCCCCTCTGTCCAAGAGGATCGGTCCGCAGAAGTCCGTTGCCATGCTGAACCATTTTTTTGCCACGATGGGCGAAATCGTTTTCCGGTACCACGGAATCGTGGACAAGTATCTTGGGGACGGCTTTCTCGCGCTTTTCGGCGCCCCCGTCTCGAGTGCGATGGATGCAGATAACGCTGTGGCGGCTGCGCTTGCGATGCAGCAGGCGATGAGCCAGTTGAACGAGCACTTTCAACGGCAATTCGGCATAGCCCTGACGATGGGAATAAGCATCCACACGGGCGAGGTCGTCGTGGGAAATATCGGCTTCGAAAAGAAGATGGATTATACGGTCATTGGCGACGCCGTGAATTTTGTCTTCAAGCTCCAGGCCCTTTGCAAGTCCTGGCCTGATAACATCCTTGTCAGCGAAAAGACCTGTCATGCCGCCCAGTCTCCTCTGGCCGTTGAAGAAATCAGCGCTTTCGATATCGAACCGCAAATGGAGAAGCTGAAGATCTATCGCCTGTTGGGCTTCAAAGAATGATGCCCCTGTAAAAAGTCAAGAGTCATTTAACGCATTAAAATAATTCAATAAACAGCAATTTTTTCTTGACAAAATATTTAAAATATGGCATATATC
>WRPE01000014.1 GCA_009773315.1 Syntrophaceae bacterium | reverse complement strand
TATATGCCATATTTCAAATATTTTGTCAAGAAAAAATTGCTGTTTATTGAATTATTTTAATGCGTTAAATGACTTTTGACTTTTTACAGGGGCATCAATAGTGGCTCCGGATTCCGCAGATAAAACAGGCGTATCGATTTCACAATCACATCACCTGTTTTATCCTTATGAAATGTGAACTCCAGTGTCATGACCTCATCTTCGCGAATTGGACGTGACTCCCAGCAAATATTAGCAATTTCTGGATCCCATATAAAATTGAATGAAAAAGACATTTTAAATTCATTTTTATCATCATGTTTATGAATAAATTCTGAATAGTCACCAAGATCCACTAAGTTTCCCCGTGACAGCAATGGCACTTCATCATTTGTTGATTCCTCCAATGTCTGTTTGAATAGTAGTAATGATTGGATGAATGAGCTTTTTCCAGAACTGTTCGGTCCATAAAGCAACGTGATAGGTTTCAGAGGAATGTGCTGCATCTTGCCAAAGGCCTTGAAATTTTCGATTCCTATTTCAGTGAACATATTTTCTCCTCGATCAGTGTTGCGTTATCAAAGCCCTGTTATAAAGCGACTTCTGTGCCAGGAAACGATTATATTTTCAACATCTCGTAATTAAACGACAAAACCAAATATTTCACTCAAAGCATTGTGTCCTTGAGCATTTTATAGGTAATATTTATTTCGAATATGGTAATTTATATTACTTTTCTCTTTTAATATTAACAAGCCCATTGTTTATTATTACCTCAACATCAGCCGCAAATTTATCATCGTCGTCCAGCCTGGGCATTGTTTGCAGGAAGATTTTCAATTCCTTCAAGGTTCGCGTGCCGACAGCTTTTTCCGCCAGCCCAATTGTTGCCGCCGGTTTTCCACATTTCATGATCATATATAATTATCCTTTATCCTGACTTCGACACTTTCCAAGAAAATAATGAATAATATCATGGTAGTGTAACTTTTACGTTCTATTTCTTGCATTATCTGTATTCGCTCGCTTGTTCAGATACTCGATGTATCCAATAGTCAGGAGCACGGTGAAGATGCATTACGGCTATCACAACGATTTGTTCTTCTTCATCACAGTACATAATTCCATAGGGGAAACGGCCGACTAGAATTCTTCTGATTCCATTTCTCTGGATGGGATAAGATATAGGATTAATCGAGATCGCGTCCGTTCCCTTCTTGATCATGGATAAGAACTCCCGCCCCAATCCTTGTCTATGTTTATCGTAGAAGATGGCCGCTTGGTTCATTTCCTGCTCTGCCTGGGGAAGAAAAATGACTTTCTTCATCGCACTTTAGAGAAAGCATCACGATAAACATCGTCGGCAGGCCTGCCCTGGATTTTACCTTGCCGGTATTCCTGATAGCGCCTTTCGGCCTCCTGAAGCCACAACTTTTCTGCTTCGGGGTCGTCGTAATTATCGAGACTTTTTATCAAGTCCATCGCCAGCCTTGCACGTTCCTCGGCGGAGAGAGCCAAAGCAGCTTCTTCTATTTTTCCCAAATTGGCACTCATAACCAGCCTCCTTTTCAGGGCATAAGAGTAGTCTTAACCTACTAAAATATCAACAGGTAATAGGTGTCAACCTATATTCCGAACTTCTCCTTTGCCCTTTTGCGAAAGGTGTGGGGTTTGATGTTGAGAATTAGGGCGGCGGCTTCGCGGTTGCCGTCTTTCATTTTAATGGCTTCTTCATAATATGCTTTTTCAAGATTGTGCAGGTGTGTGTCCAGATCGAGACCTTCAAGGGGGATGGCGACTATCGGAGTATTTGGTTGTTCTGTGTTGCCGGACGATTTAGGAAGAGAGCAAGTCGGTGACGTGATTTCCGGCGGTAAATCGTTTTCTTTGATGACGCTGCCTTTGGAAAGAACAAAGGCCCTTTCGACGGCGTTTTCCAGTTCCCGGATGTTTCCCGGCCACGAATAGGAAAGGATGCGGCGCATTGCTTCCCGGTTGAGCTGCTTCTGCTGCCGGTAGCGGGAGTTATGGCGGTCAAGAAAGTATTCCACAAGAAGGGTAATATCCTCCGTGCGCTCCCTCAGGGCGGGCATGGGAATGTCAATCACCTTGAGGCGGTAGTAAAGGTCTTCCCGGAATTTTCCTTCGCTAATGAAAGCGGCCAGGTTCCGGTTGGTGGCAGCAATGATCCGGACATCGGCGCGGATGGTTTTTTCACCGCCCACCCGCGTGATTGCCTTATCCTGCAAGACGCGCAGGATCTTTGCCTGGGCGGGCAAAGGCATATCACCAATTTCATCTAAGAAGATTGTGCCCCCGTCGGCCAGTTCGAATTTGCCCTTCTTTTGCTGTGTGGCCCCGGTGAAGGCCCCTTTCTCGTGGCCGAAAAGTTCGCTTTCCACAAGGGTCTCCGGAATGGCGGCGCAATTGACAACTATCAGGGGCTCCTCTTTCCTTGTGCTGTTGTAATGGATGGCCTTGGCCACAAGTTCCTTGCCCGTGCCTGTTTCGCCTTGGATCAGAACCGCCGAGTCATACAGGGCGGCCGCCCGGACAGTGTCCATAACCCGCGTTAGCGCCGGACTCCTGCCGATCATCTGGAGACCGGAAAATTCCCGGATGAGTTCGTCTCGCTCTGCTTCCAGTTTTTCCTTGCGCAAACAGGTCGCGGCAATGTCCAGCGTTGCCGGCGACGGCGGCGTAATTTTGGGAAAGTTTTCAAGCGAAAGACTGATTTCGGAGACGGCTTTCTGCTTCGGCCTCAGGAAACGAGGCGGCGTGATCTTGAGGAGTGTGGCGGGGACAATACCCGATTGGGCCATGAGAAACCAGACGGTCTGCATCTGCGGCGTCCCGGATGCCGTGGCAATAAAACAGGCGGGCTGCCGATCGCGGTACTCCTCCAGGATTTCCCGGCACCTTGCGCTCATGTTCAGGAAAAGGGCTTCGTAATCCGTCGGGTCAGGGATATCGATGTTGTGTATCCGTGTGCGGACATCCCCCGCTCTCTTGAAAATCTCCTGCTGGAGCCGCTGGGCGTTGGAAAGGCTGTTCGGGTTGGTGAAGATATGGACGGCATGAAAAGACCGCTCCGTAAGCAAAGTGAGAACCGGCCCGTCGGTAAAGACGCCTTGCACAGCTTCGGGATTGTAAGGATCACGGTTGCCGGCAAAAGTAAAAAGAATGTCCATAAGACTATCGTTTCTGTTTGTTTACATGTTTGCGTGGCAATCTAAAACCATGAGATTGCTTCACTTCGTTCGCAATGACCCGTTCATGTTTTCTTAGCATACATGCGAGACATTATGTACGACCATCTACGTGAAATTTTGTAGCACATTATTTATTTTAGTTCTGCTATTTTTTCTATTGATTTGAAAAGAGAGCGATCACCGCATAACACCTCTGATGATTTCGACCGTGACGCGCCTGTATGGCATTTGCCCTTTAATATTGACCCCATCGCCCTTTTGTGCTAGGTAGCCGCTTGTAAATTTGAAGATACGGGTCCGTTGGATAGGTCTGTGCTTCTTTTTGGCAACCACTTAAGGAGGACATTGTGACTTTTCAGGAATTAATATTTGCTCTCGAACAATACTGGCACTCTCAAGGCTGCGTCATCCAGCAACCCTATGATATGGAAGTCGGCGCGGGAACGTTTCATCCCGCCACCTGCCTGCGCGCACTAGGGCCCGAACCGTGGAACGTGGCCTATGTTCAACCATCGAGGCGTCCCACCGACGGCCGCTATGGCGAAAATCCCAATCGCCTGCAACACTATTACCAGTATCAGGTCATCATGAAACCCTCCCCTAAGAATATCCAGGAACTCTACCTCAATTCACTTAAAAGTTTCGGCATAGATCCGCTCGAACACGACATCCGTTTTGTGGAGGACGACTGGGAATCGCCAACACTGGGCGCCTGGGGACTGGGTTGGGAAGTCTGGCTTGACGGCATGGAAATCTCGCAATTCACTTATTTCCAGCAGGTGGGCGGTTTCGACCTGCATCCGGTATGCGCCGAGTTGACGTACGGCACGGAACGCATTGCCATGTACATTCAGGGCATCAACAACGTTTATGATTTGCAGTGGACAGACAAAGTCAAATACGGCGACGTGCATCATAAAGGCGAAGTGGAGTTTTCCACCTACAATTTTGAAGTGGCGGATATTCCCATGCTGCGTAAGCTCTTTGATATGTATGAAGAGGAAGCCCTGCGCATTGCCGAAAAAAAACTGGCGCTGCCCGCCTATGATTACTGCCTGAAATGTTCCCACACCTTCAATCTGCTCAACGCCCGCGGCGCGATCAGCGTGGCTGAACGCACCAGTTACATCGGCCGGGTCAGAAATCTGGCGCGCCTGAGCGCCGAACTTTACCTCAAGCAACGCGAAGAAATGGGGTATCCCCTTTTAAAGAACAACTAGAAGATCTGGAGACAAAATGAGTAACGAACTGCTTTTTGAAATTGGCACCGAAGAAATTCCCGCCGCGTTTTTGTCCAAGGCCGTCGGTGATATGGAAGAGATCATTCGCAAATCCTTAACGGAAAAACGTATTGGCTTTACCGGAATCAAGTGTCTGGCCACACCGCGCCGTTTGGTTCTTTATATTGAGGACATTTTGCAAAAACAGGAAGACCAGACGATCGAAAAGCTGGGGCCGGCCAAAAAGGCCGCCTTCGATGAAAATGGCCAACCGACAAAAGCCGCGCTGGGATTTGCCAGGGGACAAGGAATAGAAGTCTCCCAGTTGGAAACCATCGTCACTGAAAAAGGCGAATATCTGGGCGCCAGCAAAACCATTGCCGGCCAGCCGACGGTAACATTGTTGCCCGAAATTCTGACGAGTTTTCTTCTGACGATACCCTTTCGGAAATCCATGCGCTGGGGCAACCATGATTTACGCTTTGCCCGTCCGGTGCATTGGATTCTGGCGCTCTATGGCGGAAAAGTTGTTCCCCTGAAGATTGAGGATATTGAAAGCGGCAATATGTCCTATGGTCATCGCTTCATGAGCCCGGCTTCTTTTGCCGTATCCGGCTTTGCAGATTATCTGATCAAGACCAGAGAAAATTTTGTCATCGCCGATCCCGAGGAAAGAAAGAAATTCATTCTGAAAGAAGCCCAAAAGGCGGCTTCCGAGGTTGGCGGAAAACTTTTTTATACGGAAGACCTGCTGGCGACTGTCAGCTTCATTGTGGAATATCCCGTGATTGTGCGCGGCGGATTCGATGAAGCCTATTTAAAAATTCCCAAAGAAGTTCTGACAACCACGATGATATCTCACCAGAAATATTTCCCCGTCGTTAACGACGAAGGAAAACTTCTGCCTTACTTCATCGCCGTGAGCAACACCCGTCCCCGAGACATCGCCGTGGTGGCCAGCGGAAATGAAAGAGTGTTACGAGCGCGCCTGGCCGACGCTTCGTTTTTCTTTGAGGAAGACAAGAAAGTTCCCCTGGAAGATCGGGTGGAATCTCTTAAAAAAGTTATTTTTCACACACTTTTGGGGACATCGCATAAGAAAGTAATGCGCTTCCGCAAGCTGGCAATCAAGATTGCCGCCAAAGTGAAACCGTCCGTCAAGAAAAACGTTGACCGCGCCGCACTTCTGGCCAAGGCTGATCTGGAATCGCTCATGGTGGGTGAATTTTCGGAACTCCAGGGCATCATGGGACGCGAATATGCGCTTTTAGCCGGCGAAAAACCGGAGATCGCCAATGCCATCTACGAACATTATTTGCCGATTATCGCCGGCGGTGATCTGCCCCAAACGGATGAAGGCGCCATTGTCGCCATTGCCGATAAAATAGATACAATTGTCGGCTTCTTCGCGGTGGGCATACCGCCGACAGGCACGGCCGATCCCTACGCTTTACGCCGTCAGGCGCTGGGTGTCATTAATATCATTTTGGACCGGCGTTATGCTTTGAGCCTGAATTTTCTGATCGATGAGAGTCTGGCGTCACTGAAAGACGTTTTGAAAAAACAGGCTGACGACATCAAAAAAGACATTCTGGAGTTCTTTAAGGGACGTTTGCAAAATCAGCTGATCACCCAGGGTTATGCTTACGATACAGTGGACGCGGTTCTTTCCACAGATATTGACGATCTTGTCTCGGTTATTGAAAAAATTCAAGCCCTCCAGGCTTTTAGGCTTAATCCGGAATTTGAACTCATCTCGGTCGCTTTCAAACGAGTTGATAATATCTTAAAAGATTTTCGCGAAGCCCCGGTTGATGTCAACCTGCTTTCCCATGATGCGGAAATTAAATTATTTTCGTCATTGGAAAACATTAGACTGCGTGTAGAAAAAGGCATTGCTGAAAAAGATTTCAACACCGCATTGAACAAACTTGCCGCTCTGCGTCCTCCTGTGGATGCTTTTTTTGAGCATGTCATGGTCATGGATAAAGATGAGAAAATCCGTTTCAACCGTTTATCACTTTTGTCTGAAATATCAGCACTGTTCCACAAAATCGCCGATTTTTCAAAAATTGTGACCGCCGGCTGATCAACGGCCATTCCGGTATGATAGGTTTTAATTTTAATGCACATGACTTGAGCATCGGTTTCATTGACATTCATTGAAGTGCTTGCTAAGATTATATTAGTTTTCGGCTTAGAAAAAAAGATGGAGAAATTGCCGGATGAGTTTCAAGTTTAAATCCGATCCACTAGACAGCACGGATGAAAAGCTGCGCATACGTAAAAACCTTCAGGATATTACCAATCGTATCCATGCAGCGAAGAATACTACGCAAATACTGATTGACTTAAAAGACGGTATTTTGAATTTATTTAACGCCTACTCCATCACGATTTACGTCGTCGATAAGCTTCGTAATGAAATCTATTCCATGTTCCTGGCAGGCTCGCAGCTTAAGGAAATTCGGGTCCCGATCAGCAATCAAAGCATTGCCGGATATGTGGCCAATACAGGCAATATTATGAATATCAGCGATGCTTACAATCAGGCGGAACTCAAGGCCATTGACTCTGATCTGAAATTTGATTCCAGGTGGGATGAAAAATCCGGATTCAGGTCCAAACAAATTCTTGCCGCCCCGATCTTTTATGAAGATCAGCTCATGGGCGTTATCCAAATTCTCAACAGAAAAAAAAGCGATAGTAAATTTACTGAAGAAGAGGTTGGACTGGCGGTGGAAATCGCCGAAGTTTTGGGCGTTGCCTTTTATAATCAGCAGCGGTTCTCGCATCGCCGTAAAACACGCTTCGATTTTCTGATCACCCGTGATTTAATCAACGATAAAGAAATGGAAGAAGCTTGGGCGGGAGCGCACGAGCATAAAGAATCTATTGAACAGCACCTGATGCGCAAGTACAGGATTTCCAAGGATGATATCGGTCACTCTTTTGAAGAATTTTACCGGTGCCGGTTTTTTGATTATAATGATAAATTCACTATCCCCGGCCATTTAATTAAAAATCTGAAAAAAGATTATCTCTGCCGTGAACTGTGGGTACCGATGGAAATCATCGACGGCTACATTCATGTGATTGTCGATGATCCCAACAATATCCTGAAAAGAGACACCATCGAAAATCTACTGAAACCAAATAAAATTAAATATGACGTTGCCTTGCCTGAAGATATCCTGAAATTTATTAACCTCTTTTTTCGCTCCTCCGATAACGAACATTCTTTTACAGAGATTTTAGGCAAACTGGATGATGAAGATAAAGGCTCCGATGATGAGGACGGCTCCGACTTGGTCACGGAATCCGACAGCGTGATCATGCAGCTCATCAATAAAATTATTAACGATGCATATGCCCGCCGGGCATCCGATATTCATATTGAACCGAATATCGGTAAAAAAAACGTGGAAATCCGTTTCCGTGTTGACGGCGACTGCGCCGTTTACCAGACGGTTCCATTCAGTTACCGCGCCGCGATTATTTCCCGCGTCAAGATTATGTCCAATTTAGATATTACCGTTAAAAGACTGCCCCAGGACGGCAAAATTAAATTCCGGCGTTCCAATGGTGAAGAACTGGAGCTCCGGGTGGCCTCAATTCCCACGCAAGGTGGCGTCGAAGATGTCGTCATGCGGCTTTTGGCCAAAGGCGAAACCATGCCGTTGGAAGATATGAGCCTATCGAAACGTAATTATGATGAACTGCTCAAAATCATCGCCAAACCCTACGGCATGATTTTAGTCGTCGGCCCGACAGGCTCCGGTAAAACAACCACGTTGCACGCAGCGCTCCGCCATATTAATCGGCCGGACAGAAAAATCTGGACAGCTGAAGACCCGGTGGAAATTACCCAATACGGTTTACGTCAGGTACAAGTACAACCCAAAATCGGTTTTGATTTCGCAGCAGCCATGCGCTCATTCTTACGCGCCGACCCGGATATCATTATGGTCGGTGAAATGCGCGATTTTGAAACCGCCAAGATCGGCGTCGAAGCATCGCTGACCGGTCATCTGGTTTTCAGCACCTTGCACACCAACAGCGCACCGGAAACTATCGTCCGACTGTTGGATATGGGCATTGATCCGCTGAACTTCGCCGACGCCCTACTGGGTATTCTTGCCCAGCGTCTTTTGCGTACACTGTGTAAAAACTGCAAAGAGTCGTACCATCCCAACAAAGAAGAATATGACGAAATTGCGGATAGTTACGGCGAAGAGGCCTTCGCCAAGCTCAATATTGCCTATAATGATGATTTCAAACTTTTCCGCCCCAAAGGATGCGACCTATGCGACAAAACCGGCTACAAAGGCAGAATGGGCATTCACGAACTTGTAGTGGCCACCGACAGTATTAAAAGATTGGTGCAAAAGCGCGAAACGGTTGAAGTTATGCGTAACAAAGCTATGTCCGAGGGTATGACGACGCTGCTTCAGGATGGTATCTTAAAATCACTAAGAGGCTTGACGGATTTCAAACAAGTTCGCCGAGTCTGCATCAAATAATCTTTTGTGTCCTCTTAACCTTACTTTTGATAAACCCCAAGCCTCATCAAGTAGAAAAAAGGGCGGGATAAACCCGCCCTAACTTATCACAAGCTAACTGTTGCATAGCACGCTTTACTTACCGACAATCTCTTTCCCAAACGCAAAAGCCTTTGCCAGTTCTTCATCGCCGGGCTGCCACATCGTTTTCAGGCCGTCGCTGACCAATTCAAATCCGGCTTTGGCGAGGTGCTCGCTTAGGATCTTCACGCTTTCACCGCTCCAGCCGTAACAACCGAACGCCGCGGCTTTTTTGTTTTTAAACCGAAGGCCGGTAATCATGTCGATCAACGCCGCCATCGCGTTGAGAATTCCTTTGTTGATCGTGGGCGACCCCAGTAGAATCATTTTCGATTTAAAAACATCCGTAACCACATCGTTAATGTCGCTGCGGGCAATGTTATAGAGTTTCAACGTCACTTGGTCGTCATTTTGTTTGATGCCTTTGGCGATGGTTTCCGCCAGTATCCTCGTCCCGTCCCACATGGTGTCATAGATGATCGTGATCTGATTTTCCTGATAATCCGCAGCCCATTGCAGATACCTTTCGGCGATCTGCAATGGGTTATCCCGCCAGATAACGCCGTGGCTTGGACAAATGGCGTTTACCGGCAGATTCAGCGCGATCACCTCGTTTATCTTCTTTGTCACCAGCGGCGAAAACGGCGTGAGGATGTTCGCGTAATATTTAGTCGCTTCCTCAAAAAGCTCTGATTGCACAACCAGATCATTGAACATGTGTTCGCTCGCGATGTGCTGGCCGAACGCGTCATTGGAAAACAGGATCGCGTCACCTGTGAGATACGTCATCATGGAATCCGGCCAGTGCAGCATCGGCGCTTCGATGAAGACCATGTCCTTCTTACCGAGGCTGAGCTTGTCGCCGGTTTTGACCACCTGAAAATTCCAGTTCTGATGGTAATGGCCTTTGAGCGATTTGACGCCGTTGGCCGTACAGTAAACAGGTTTATCGGGAATGCGCCGCATCAATTCCGGCAGAGCGCCCGAATGATCCATCTCCGCATGGTTGGCAATCACATAATCAATTTTATTCAGATCGATTTCCTTAGACAGATTTTCGACAAATTCTTTGGCGAAAGGCATCCAGACCGTATCAATCAGTGCGATCTTTTCATCCTTCACAAGATAGGAATTATAGGATGTGCCGCGATGCGTGGAATACTCCTCGCCGTGAAACTTGCGCAGTTCCCAGTCAATCTTTCCGACCCAATCGACACTTGGCGTAATTTTAAACTTCATAGTTTCCCTCCTGATTTTTGTTTTATTCAAACGTCTCCTTTATGCCGGAAAATATAGGCTATTTAATCATGATCAGCAGCATCTTAAACTTCGTTAAGGCTTTGAGCGCGTGATTCTTATTGGCCGGCATAATGATCATTTCGCCTTCTTTTGCCGAATAGTTTTTTTTATCAATGGTGATTTCAGCCTCACCTTCCAGCAAATGGACCACCGCATCAAAAGGCGCCTTGTGTTCACTTAAGCCCTCCCCTTGATCAAAGGCAAAGACCGTCACCGTTCCAGCAGGTTTCCGGATGATTTCCCGGCTGACGACGGAATGGTCCTGATAGGAAGCCATGTCTTTAAGATGAAACGTATGGGTCATATCTCCTATCTGTGTAATATTCTCAGCCATGCTTTTTCTCCTTTTCTGGGCAAAGAGTATTGAAAATACTTCATCATCTTTTTTAGATTTTATAGGATAATTCATTAACATTGTAATTGACTTAAGTCAAAATTTGTTATTGTCTGCTTTATTGAAGATAAGCATTACAGATGCCTCAACCGCCGGTCATTTGGCGTTTATTACGGTTAAATTTCTTGAGAAAAGCCCCCGATACTGGTATGAAAGTCCAGCATTGAGCAAATTTATTTTAAGGATGGTTATTTATGCAAAACCCTAATTTCAGTTCCGGCCCTTGTAGCAAGAGGCCAGCGTGGAGTATCGACGCGCTGAAGAGCGCGCCGGTCGGCCGCTCACACCGCTCCGCGTTGGGTAAAGAAAGAATTGTCAAAGCCACCAATGAAACACGAAAAATCTTAAATATTCCGATAGATTACCTTGTGGGCATTCTGCCGGCTTCCGATACGGGCGCTTTTGAATGTGCGATGTGGTCACTTTTAGGCCCCAAACCGGTTACCGTATTGGTCTGGGAAAGTTTTTCCGAAGGCTGGGCAACCGATGTAGCCAAACAGCTTAAACTTAATCCGACGGTTATCAAAGCCGACTACGGCAAGCTTCCCGATCTCAGCAAAGTGGACTGGTCAAATGATGTGGTATTTGTCGCTAACGGCACCACCAGCGGCGTTAAGGTTCCCGATTACAACTGGATTCCCGCCAACCGACAAGGTCTATCCCTATGCGACGCCACCAGCGCCGTCTTTGCGATGGAAGTGGATTGGAGCAAGATCGATATTTTAACCTTTTCCTGGCAGAAATGTCTCGGCGGCGAAGCCGCACATGGTATGATGGTTATGAGCCCTAAAGCGGTCGCGCGTCTGGAATCCTACACACCTCCCTGGCCGATGCCTAAAATTTTCCGTTTGAAAAAAGGTGACAAAGTCAACAAGACCATCTTTGACGGCGACGTCATCAACACGCCGTCCATGATCTGCGTAGAAGACTATCTGGACGCATTGAATTGGGCAGGTAAATTCGGCCTTGACGGTCTGATCAAAAAAAGTCAGGGCAACCTGAAAGTGGTCGAAGATTGGGTTGCCAAAACCGACTGGATCGAATTCCTGGCCGATGATCCCAAAGTCCGCTCCAACACGTCCGTTTGCCTCTCGGTGACTCATCCCAAAGTCAACGCACTAGGCACTGATGAAAAGGGCAAGTTCCTCAAAAGCATCGCTTCAGACCTGAGCAAGAAAAATATCGCGCACGACATCAACTCCTACAAAGATGCGCCGGCCGGCTATCGTTTCTGGTGCGGCCCGACCGTCGAGGAGGCTGATCTCAAGATAGCGCTTGTCGAACTGGCAAAAGTTTTCGACGAAAAGGTAAAAAGCCTTTAACTGAAGAACATCTTGGAAAACGTTATGAAACGAGTATTAGTCAGCGATTCCATGGCTTCTGAAGTCGCGGAAATATTAAGCAACGCACCGGGCATCAAAGTAGATGTAAAAACCGGCATGAAGCCCGATGAGTTAAAAGCGATTATTAAAGACTACGACGCCTTGATCGTTCGTTCGGCCACCAAAGTCACGGCCGAGATTATCGGAGCGGCCGCGAAACTTTCCGCCATCGGCCGCGCCGGCGCCGGTGTCGATAATATCGACATTCCCGCCGCCAGCAAACGCGGTATCGTCGTGATGAACACGCCGGGTGGAAACACGGTCACCACCGGCGAGCACGCCATCGCCATGATGGTGTCTCTGGCGCGTAAAATCCCCCAGGCCACCGCATCGATGAAAGCCGGCCTTTGGGAAAAAACAAAATTCATGGGAAACGAATACTCCAACAAAACCCTGGGGGTCATCGGCCTGGGCAGAGTTGGCGCCGTGGTGGCGGACCGCGCCATCGGCCTGAAAATGAATGTCATCGCCCATGACCCGTTTATTTCTCCGGAAGTCGCGGAGAAAATGGGGGTAAAGATGGTCAGCATGGATGAACTCTATGCCCATTCGGATTTCATCACCGTGCATTCACCGCTCGCCAAAGAGACAAGAAATCTGGTGAATGAAGAATCCTTTGCTAAAATGAAAGAGGGCGTTTTCCTGATTCACTGCGCCCGCGGCGGCATCGTCAATGAAAAAGCGCTTTACGACGCATTGAAGTCCGGCAAAGTCGCCGGTGCGGCCATTGACGTTTTTGAAGAAGAGCCGACTAAAAACATGGAATTGATAGGGCTGGACAACGTCATCTGCACACCACATCTGGGCGCTTCCACCGACGAAGCGCAGACCAATGTGGCCATTGCCATCGCCCACCAGATCGCAGCCTATTTTGCTACCGGCGAAATCAAAGGCGCGGTCAATTTTCCCTCCGTCAGCGCCGACGTAATGGCCGTCCTCCGTCCCTACCTCGATCTGGCCGAAAAGCTGGGCTCCTTTCAGGTACAGTTGCTCACAGGGGCTCTGCAGGAAGTCACCATTGAATACAGTGGCGAGATTTTAAATCACAATGTCGCGCCCATCACCATATCTCTGATCAAAGGGCTTCTGGACCCGATCCTGACCGAAACCGTCAATTATATCAACGCTCCGGTCATCGCCAGGGAAAGAGGGATTAAGATTGTCGAAGTTAAGAGCAGCGAAACCAAAGATTACACCAATATGATTGCGCTGACCGTCAAGACATCAAAGGAAGTAAGCCGGACGGCGGGCGCCGTATTCGGCAAAAACGATCTGAGGATCGTCCGGGTCAATGAATTTTCAGTGGAAATTGTGCCGGAAGGCTATATGCTGGCCGTCTCCAACGACGATATGCCGGGTGTTATCGGCAATCTGGGAACCACGCTGGGCGACAATAAAGTTAATATCGCCCGTCTGCATCTGAGCCGCGATGCTCAGGCGAAAAAGGCACTGGTCGTCCTGAACACCGATTCTCCCGTAGCATCGGACATTCTGGATAAATTACGGAAACTACGGCATGTGGTTTCCGTCACACCGATAAAAATGTAGGAAAGAATATACTCATGGCAAATGTTGCGGTCGTAGGCACTCAATGGGGTGATGAAGGAAAAGGAAAGATTGTTGATCTTTATACCGAGCAGGCGGATGTTGTTGCCCGCTTTCAAGGCGGCAACAATGCGGGGCATACGCTGGTGGTTAAAGGCCGGAAAACAATTCTGCATTTAATTCCCTCGGGAATTTTGCATAATCATAAAATCTGTATTATCGGCAACGGCGTTGTTTTTGACCCGAAGGTATTTCTTCAGGAAGTCGATGAATTAAACGAAGCCTGTCTTTTCCCCTCTTCCACCAAGCTTTATATCAGCGAAAAAGCGCATGTCATTATGCCCTATCACCGCAGCATCGATCAAGCGCGTGAGACCCACAATGCGGGCAAAAAAATCGGCACGACCGGCCGGGGCATCGGACCGGCTTATGAAGACAAAGTCGCCCGCACGGGCATCCGCGTGGGCGACCTCTATGAAACGGATCTGTTCCGGGAGAAATTGCGCCAAAGCCTTGAAGAAAAGAATTTTCTACTGAAAAATTATTTTGGCGCTGAACCATTGAATGCCGGAACCATCGCCGATGAATATCTGGCTTTCGCTGAAAAGATTAAACCCTACGTCGCCGACACATCACTTATTCTGGATCGTGAAATCAAAAAAGGGAAGAAAGTGCTCTTTGAGGGCGCACAAGGCTGTCATCTGGATGTCGATCACGGAACTTATCCTTACGTCACCTCGTCCAATACGGTTTCCGGCAACGCGGCCTGCGGAAGCGGCATCGGACCCGGCTCTATTTCCAACGTGGTAGGCATCTGTAAAGCCTACACCACGAGAGTTGGAGAAGGACCTTTCCCGACGGAGTTAAAAGACGCCATTGGCGATCATCTGCAAAAAGTCGGTCAGGAATTCGGAGCAACCACCGGCCGCAAGCGCCGTTGCGGCTGGCTGGATATGGTTCTTGTTCGTCATGCCGTTCGCGTTTCCGGTATCTCCACGCTCGCTATCACGAAACTGGATATCTTGACCAGTTTGGATAAACTCAGAATCTGCGTCGGTTACAAGTCGGCCCAGGGTGAATTTACCGAGGCCGCTCCTGCCAGCATGAAAGTGTTTTCATCCTGTGAGCCGGTGTATGAAGAATTTGACGGTTGGCAGGAAGATATTGTCGGCGCTCAAAAAATCAGCGATCTTCCCGCCAATGCGCAAAAATACCTCCAGCGCCTGAAAGAATTATCCGGCGCCGGTATTGCTCTGGTATCCGTGGGCGCGGGACGCGAGGAAACGATACAGATGGAAAGCCCCTTTGAGAATTAAAATGTATCAGTTTCTTCTTGACACACCTCTTGCTAGCTGCTAGAGAACCTTGCTGTCAAATAACACTCAAACAGTGTGGGCCGTTAGCTCAGCGGTAGAGCAGCGGACTTTTAATCCGTTGGCCGCGGGTTCAATCCCCGCACGGCCCACCAGAATCAGGGGTTCCCGAGAGGGAACCTTTTTTTTTAACATCCATGAACATCCGCATAAAATCGTATTCCTAACATCGGCGCCGCACACCAACATTTTGTGGCTAAGATTTCCTGTGGCTAAGATTTCCTTGACACACAAAAACGCCCGTTCTATACTTTATCCCGCAAAACGGAAGTTCTTATTAAAAAACACCATAAGGACAATTTGTTTTGGACATATAGTGGCACAAAATAGGTATTCTGCTTTAGCAGAGTGCTCTATAATAAAAAAGATATGGAAAGGTATAGGAGGTATTTTATGTATCGGATTGATCTGTTAAATAAAATTTCGGAAAAGGGGCTCAGCCTTTTTCCGGAGAAGTATGAGTATCGCACGGATATGCCCGATCCCGACGGTATCCTGGTAAGAAGCAAGGAAATGAAAGAGATGGCCCTGCCGTCGTCTCTGAAGGCCATTGCTCGCGCCGGCGCCGGTGTCAACAATATTCCCATCGACAAATGTTCGGAGAAAGGAATCGTCGTTTTTAATACCCCGGGAGCAAACGCCAACGGCGTGAAGGAGCTGGCCATCCTAGGCATGATCCTAGCGGCGCGCAGTGTTGCGGAAGGTCTTGTCTGGACCAAAGGGCTGATCGGAGAAGGCGACAAAGTACCCGATCTGATTGAGAAAGGAAAAGCAAAGTTTGTCGGCACCGAGATCCTGGGCAAGAAGCTCGGCGTGGTAGGCTTAGGCGCCATCGGCACCATGCTGGCCAATGCTGCCGAAGGTCTGGGCATGGAAGTCTGGGGATATGATCCGTTCCTGTCCATCGAGGCGGCCTGGAAACTGTCCCGTAATACCAAGAAAGCGCCAAGTCTGGACAAACTCCTGTCCGAATGCGATTTCATCTCGCTGCATGTCCCTCAGAACAAGGACACCAAGGGATTCATCAATGCCGATAAATTCGCGGTCATGAAGAAGGGTGTGGTAATCCTGAATTTCGCCAGAGGGGGGCTCGTGGATACCCCGTCCATGAAGAAGGCCATTGCCGACGGGATCGTGAGCCGCTACGTGACTGACTTCCCGGATGAAGAGGTCATCAAGATGGACAAGGTCATCGCCATCCCGCATCTGGGCGCTTCCACAGAAGAATCGGAAGAGAACTGCGCCATCATGGCTGCCATGCAGCTCATGGACTTCCTGGAGAACGGAAACATCAAGAACTCTGTCAATTTCCCGGAATGCGCTCTCGACAGGTCGGACAAGGCCAGGCTCACTATTTCGAACAAGAACGAGCCCGGCATGATCGAGAAGATCACGCACATGCTGGCGAACAACAAGCTCAACATCGCCGACATGATCAACAAAAGCAAAGGCAACATAGCCTACAACATCATCGACGTGGAAGGCGATATCAATACTGACCTGGCAAAGAAAATCCAGTCGATCGCTGGGGTCTTGGCCGTCAGAGTGCTTTAATACCTCTGGCAAGTTCTCCATTTATCAAAAAAGTGTCTGGCTTACCTGTGGCCAGGCACTTTTTATTTATGCGCATAACCGCGGTCCAGATAGCCCCGGACATAACGCTCAAACTCTGTCCCTTCAGTACGAAATTATCTGTTCTAAATTATCTTGACAGAAGTCCCGCTGGAACCGATGATGATTGCCGAGTTAATAACAGGTATAACATGAAAAACATCAATAACGACATGAAAGATAACAAAGCTAAAGGGCGGAAAGTGATCGGATGTTTTCCTCTTTACCCTCCTCTGGAGCTGTTTCATTCGCTCGGATTGGTGCCCGTCACGTTATGGGGCCTCAAGGATTCAATCCCCACGACGGGGAAAAGCGATCGACATTTACAACCCTATACCTGTTCGGTTGCCCGTCACCTTACGGAATTCCTGCTTTCGGAAAATGGTGCGGCACTGGATGGATTGTTCATGTATAATGCCTGCGATACGCTTCGCAACCTTCCGGAAATCATCAACTGCGGGCTCGCAGACACAGGCCGGTCGCTCCCCATTTTCAAAATCCACATTCCCATGGTGCCGCGGGAACAGACGGAAAGTCGAGCCTATCTCCGCGCCAGGATCAAAATGTTGATCGATGAGCTTGAAGAAGCCTATCAGGTGACTTTTTCAATAGAAAAGTTTAGGCAGAGCGTGTCTCTTTATCGCGAGATGAGGAAACTGTGTAAAGCATTGGAAACACTCGTGGCGAATGGACGCATGAGCTACAACGAGTTTTCCCGGATAATCCGGGATGGCTGGTTTATCCCCGCTGAGGATCAGTTGCTCGTACTACAGAAGATCCTTCAGGACAGGCCGTTGTCCAAACGGGAACATGTGCCGTCGGCAGTGCAGAGTCGCATTGTTGTTAGTGGCATCCTCCCTCCGCCGCTACACATGATCCAAGCTTTTGAAAATGCAGGTCTAACGTTTGTCGGAAATGATATCGCCTCACAAAATCGTGCGCTTTTTTACACGCCGGCGATGGTGGATGATCCGGCTGACTATTATGTTGATTTCTATAACCATCATTATCCGTGTACCACGCTGCTGTATACGGCGGACAGACGCATGGCCGCAATACGGGAACTCATTCTCAGCACCAGGGCACAGGGCGTTGTGTTTATCGGGGAGAAATTCTGCGAGTTCGAGTATTTTGAGATTCCTCATCTGGAAAAGACCTTGAAGGATATGGGGGTGCCGACTCTGTTCCTCGAAGTTTCGATCGACGACAATGAGTACTCCGAAGCCTATGTGACGCGTATTGAGACATTTGCTGAATTGATCGGTTCCGCCAATCAGGGAGGTCGTTATGCCGAATGAAGATAAACTAAAAGCCGGGCACAAGAAGACCGAGGCCGGCAAACGGTTGAGCAAACTGATGATCAATGATTACACGCGTCTTCACCAGAAAGCCAAGGAGGGTGCTTTTGTGGTTTGGATTGCCATTGTCGTTCCTGCCGAATTGTTCAGCGGTTTTGAAAATGTGGTTTACGGCGTGCCGGAAAGCCACGCCGCCATGAGTGCCGGTAAAGGCGTTGGCCCCTTGCAATGCGAAAAAGCGGAAGCGATGGGCTATTCGATGGACTTGTGCTCTTATGCACGGATCGATCTGGGAACAGCATTCGATGGAGGGAAGGATTCCCCCACTTTTGGACTACCGAAACCACATCTGCTTATTTCAGATAACAACAACTGTTCTCTGCTAGTCAAGTGGTTCGATATCTATCACCGGGCATGGGACGTCCCGCACTTCATCTTGGATATACCGTTTTGTTATGAGCAGCAGACAGCTAGAGATCTCAACTACATTTCCTCCCAATACCGCGATCTCATCCGCACCATCGAAACCTTGAGCGGACAGAAATTCAACATCGATCGCGTCCGGGAGGCGCTTGAACATACCAAAGGCGCACTGACAAACTGGAAGCGCTTTCTTAAAACGGCGGTATCCCGGCCGGCCGGCTTGACCGTTTTCGATTCCTTTGTCCAAATGGCTCCATTTCTCACGTCGCGGGGAACAAAGGCGTTGGCCGAACACTACCGCCTACTCGCCGATGAGACTGAGGAGAATGTTGCCAAAGGAATTTTCCCCGTCCCTAATGAAAAATACCGGCTTCTCTGGGACAATATCGCCCCATGGCATCAATTGAACAAAATGTCGTCGCGTCTGGCTTCACTCAATGCAAATCTGATTGCGGCGTCCTACACCTATTGCATGGGCAGTCTGGAGGGTGAGTTTGATCTGTATCCGTATGACGGCGGCGATCCTCTCACGTATCTGGCGAGGATACAGAACTTTTCCATCTGCCCGCATGGACTGGAGCTTCGCTATCAGGCGATGCAAAGAGCCATTGAAACCCTGGGGATAGACGGTGTTATTTTTGCCAGCAATAGGAGCTGCAAAGTGTATTCACTCATGCAGATGGATATGTTGAAGCGTGTAACTGAGCGGCTCGGAATCCCCAGCGTGATGATCGATGTTGATCACGCCGATATACGCAAGTATAGTGAGGAATCGGTTTTCACGCGCATCGAAGCGTTGTTGGAAGTCATCGATGCTAAGAGGGGAGCACAAACACCTCGTAAAAATTCTAATCCAATCTGAGGTATTCTTCCCGAAAAACTGGGTGGGAGACAGCGGTATAGTCACCTCTGATCAGAACTTGCTTTTAACGGCACGGCCTGATAAGGACGTTTTGTTTCATGCGAAAAGTATCGGAAATGCAGCAAGCTATATCACGAAACCATAGCCTCAAACTGAAGCATGCCCTTTTACTGATCCAGGTAAGAGTGATGAAGGGTTGACGGATCAGACGTTCACGCAAATAAGCGCCCGAACGATATTCCGCACCAATCTTTCTAGAAAGGGAATCCATGAAGCAAATAAAAGACATCGGCGATCACGACAAAAGCAATGTGGTAAAATCCCGGAGCATCAAGCAGGATAATGTTAACAAGAGACAGATTCATATCGTGAAAAAGGCTTCAAAACTGTTCATAAAAAAAGGATATGCCAAGACCACCATGCGCGATATATCCAAGGCCACAGACATTAATCTTGGAAATTTGTATAACTTCATTAACAGCAAAGAAGATATCCTCTGCCTCGCTTTTGAGACTTATCATGATCCCGCGATGGAATGGTTTAAGCGTGAAGGCGTATTGGATATAGAGGATCCAAAAGAGCAACTGAGAGTCGCTGTTCATCAAATGCTCGAAATGATTCATCACGCCATGAATGATGTCTTGATGATGTATCGGGAGACGGGGGTCCTGCCTCCAAAATTCCGGAAAATTGTTTTGAGCAAGGAAAGCGATCTCATACGGATATTTGAAGACATCATCACCAGGGGCGTGGAAAAGAAAGTTTTCACAGTCAAGGATCCTTTTTTTGCAGCCAACGTGCTCGTCTTTCAACTTTCTCTTTACCCTTTGAGAAGCTGGAACTTAAAAAGATACACGAAGGAAGAGTTCCTGGACTTGGCGGAAGAATCTATGCTAAAAGCGATCATCCCGGAACCGATGTAAGACACCGATGCAATGCAAAGGGGGATCGTCTTTTTCGTTTGCAACAAAACCCTCAGTCGCCAATCGTTCCTCCTTTCCTTTAATTCCCATACCGCTAAAAATGGAGAAAATAATAAAACAATCGTTTTCATTTAAGTTATTATTTAAATTTATATTATTGCTACTAATACTTTATTTTCTTGACATTTAAACATCATTTTTTTATAATCCGCCAAACAAGAAAACAAGACTCCACGGAACGCATCCTGTTGCATTAGAAAGGCATCCTTAAAACGCAGGGCATAATCATTCTGCCTGGCGGTACCGGATAAAACTTGTAAATCCAATTTCAATAAGAGGTGACAATATGATCAAAACAGTAGAACAGTATCTGGAAAGCTTGAATGACGGCAGGGAAGTATGGTGCATGGGAGAAAAGGTGACCGATGTCCGGACCCACCCGACGGTGAGCACCATCATCAGAACGGCCACTATGGACTATGTTCTGCCGAACCATCCCGATTATCGGGATCTGTTTGTAACGAAGGATGCGGACGGGGAGGACATTAATTTCCTGCTCACCTCTCCGAAGACAGCGACAGACATGCTCCGCAGGCGAGAATGCTACACCGTCGGCATCAGGTCCGGAGGCGGCGTAATCGTGCACTGCATGGGCGCCGATGCGCTGGCGGCCTTTTCCGTTGCCGCCCAGGTAATGGACAAGAACCTGGGGACCGGTTACATGGAGCGCGTCGAACAATACCGCAGATACCTGCAGAAGAACGACCTGGCCATCACGGGCGCCATTACGGATGTGAAGGGGGACAGAAGCCTTCATCCCTCAAAGCAGAAACAGCATAAGGACTTTTACCTGAGGATCGTGGACAGGCAAAAGGACGGCATTGTGGTCCGGGGCGCCAAAGTGCATATCAGCGCCTCGCCCTGCGCCAATGAGCTGCTCTGCCTGCCCTGCCGGACCCATGGCGAGGCGGACAAGGATTATGCCCTGGGCTTTGCTGTACCCGTCAACACGCCCGGCGTCAAACTTTTAGGCGTCGAGCCGAACTTCCGGCTCTACGGTGACGAGTGCGAATTTGACTATCCCGTTTCGGACCATATGCAGCCGTCTGAATCCTTGATCATCTTCGACGACGTCTTCGTACCTTGGGAGCGGGTCTTCATGTGCGGCGAATGGCAGTTCTCCCAGGTCCTGGCTTACGCTTTCGCCAGTTATCACCGCCTCTTCGGCACCTGCAAGATGACGGGGACCCTCGAAACCATGACCGGGGCCGCGAGCCTGATTGCCGAATATAACGGTGTCCAGAATGTTCCCCACGTCCGTAAAAAGCTGGCCTGGATGGCCTATATTACGGAAACGGTGCAGATGCTGGGCAAACAGGCCTGCCTCGAGCCAATGACGGAATTCGGCATGGATGTGATGATGCCCAACAGGATGGCCATCAACGCGTCGAAGTTCACCTACGCAAGCAATATCCACCAGATATGCCAGTATATGCAGGATATCGGCGGCGGCTTGACAACGACGGTGCCAACTTTCCGGGACTGGAAGAATGATGAAATCAAGCCCTTCATTGAAAAATACCTGGCAGCCAAAGACGGCGTACCTACGGAGGACCGGATCCGCATCCTTCGGCTCATCAAGGACATCACCGGAAATCACTATCAGATCGACACCATTCACGGCGAAGGATCCATGGCCGCCCAGGAGATGTTCCTCTATGCCAGCGCCAACTGGAAAAAGCTCCAATCGGCGGCGAAACGGGCGGCACATGTTGATGGGTGGCAGGATGATCCCATCTATGGGAAGCTGCCGCTCCGGAAGGATTTCGTAAAAATGCCTCCCATTGATGAATCCTATGAAAGCATCGTGTTGACGGCAAAGAAATAGCACACACACAATGCCCGGGGAAAGTTTCCCCGGGCATTAACGTTCTCCGGAATTCTTTACAATCAATTGCCTAAAGTCTTCTCTCTGAATGAAGCAGATGCGAAAAATACTTCCCCGCTAACCGAGCGGGGCCTTTTGTATTCCATGGGGAAATCTAATATTTACAACAAACGTTAGTATTTCACTTTTCATCATCCTTGTTTATAAGTTATCGTTAATATTAAATATAGTTTGTTATCTATATGCTTGACTTCGCGTTAATACTATTATAGACCTAAATTAAGTGCTTTAGTTTCTAATTTGAAGGGAGGGTATTGGAATGAGGTGTTTTCTTCAACGTTTTTCGTCTGTGTTGTTGATTTTCTCTGTTTTTTTTCTGGTGGCTTATGGACCGACCACGGCCATGGCGGCCAAAGTTGACAAAAAAGCCAAAACAACCAAAGTAGATCCTTCAGACAAGCTGGGTAAAGTGAATGCGGCCTACGACGCCAACAAGATGGGGGATATGTCAGACTTCGATCCGGCCACAGTCGTTTCTCCTACAGGGGACACGATTAAGATCGCTGTCGTGGCATCCTTTTCCGGGCCGGCCGCTTTAAACGGGACGCTCTATTGGCATGTGACGCAATGGGTGGCCCATGACATCAACAAAAGAGGCGGCATCTGGGTTGACGGCAAGAAAAAACTCGTCGAAATTATCAAGGCCGATCACATGGGCAAACCGGACCAGTGCAAAAAGGTTGTTGAGCGGATGATCCTTCAGGAGAAGGTTCACGTCCTGTGGGGCACCGACGGCAGCCATCTGATGAAGATCATCAATGAAACAGCTAACAAGTATAAAGTCATTGCCATCAATGCCACCTGCCTGTCCGATGACCTCATGGATGCATCCAATTTCTCCCGCTATGCTTTCCATACTGCGTTTTCCACCGAGCAGGTCGGCCGCGGTATGGCCTATTATTACGGACAAATCCGGAAAAAGGAAAAGAAGTTCTACATCCTCTGCCAGGATTACTCTTTCGGCCATCAAATGGCTGAGGGGTTCAAGAAGGGATTGAAGGAATACTACCCCGAGGCACAGCTTGTTGGCGAAGATTACCATAAGCTCTTCCTCACGGATTACGCCCCTTATCTGGAGAAGATCAAGGCCTCCGGCGCCGAAGTCATCTACACTGGCGACTGGCTGCCCGATGCGGGCAATCTACTGAAACAGGCCCGGCAGATGAATGTGATGCTACCCATTGCTAACATCTACATGGACGAACCCAATAGCTTGCATGAAGTCGGTGTCGAAGGGACAAACGGATTGACCAATCTCAGTACTTTCAACACGGCAAACCCGCAATTTCAGTTGCCGGGACACATCAAAATGTATAAGGCTTGGAATGATCAGTGGAAGAACAAATGGAAGACAGCGCCATACAACAGCAGGCTTTTTGAAATTTATGGCGGTAATTATGGTTCCTGGACGGGAGTTACCTATTGGCTGCTGAGCGTTATAGAAAGGGCCAAGAGCACCGACCCGGAAAAGATCATCGCCGTGTGGGAGAATGACACCTATCAATTCGTCAATGGGAAAAAGGTGAAGATGAGAGCCTGTGATCACAAGATCATTCAGAATCTTGCCGTTTCCGAATTCGTGCCGTGGGAGCAGCAGAAGGTTTCCTTCAATATTCCTCCCTACTACTGGTATCAGGGCTCGTCCAGTTACGGCCCGACGGCTGTGCTACCAGCCGAAAAGGTGCTCCCCTGGATGGATCAAAAGCTGGACCGCTGTAAAGGAAAGAACGACTGGGGCGAATAGCATCTGAAATAAACGCTGGCCATCATGATGCGCCACGGGATTTGTTTTAAACAGCAGATCAACCCCGTCTGAAATGGGGTTGATCTGCAACAATCACGCTCACCACCCCCGCACGGCCCGCCACGATTTTCGGGCTTCTCTAAACGGAAGCCCTTTTTTTGTATGCTAATCCAAGTCAATATTATTTATTGTAGCAGGGGGCAAATATTTACTATGTCACCTTCAGGTGATTTGCCCCATCTGTTTTCTCAAGGAGGCCGTTATGGACGACAGAATTCGAACTGCAATCTATCGACAGATTGAAAATGAACCATTCGGTAAAATATTCGGATTGACATTGGTTGATGTGCAGGAAGGCTACGCCAAAGTAGAAATGGTTTTTACGGGCAACATGGAAAATATGTTCGGCATGGCCCACGGCGGCGCGATTTTCTCGCTGATGGACGCAGCTTTTGAAGTCGCCTCCAACTCACACGGCACGATGGCTGTCGCTCTTAATATGAATATCAATTATCTAGCCTCACCGGCCAAAGGCGCAAAACTCACCGCCGAAGCCAGAGAGATCAACAAAACCAAAAGAACCGCCGCTTACGATATCCGCGCCACTGACGATTGCGGAAAGCTTCTTGCCACCTGTCAGTCACTGGTTTACCGGCTGGACAAATCGCTGCCTTTTCTTATGGATCTCTAGCCACTTGATCAAAGGCTGACCCATTGGAGAGAATGAAAAAGATTGGACGGAGAAATTGGCAAGTTGGTATTATTTTTAATTTCTTCATAGTATCTTCTTTTCGTCCATATATATTTAAATATCAATCCTTCGGCCTTCAGCCGCGCGTACCCCGCAGGGGGATCGGTCTAATCCCCTATTTCTATAATCAAATACTTCTTCTTCCCTTTGCGGACACGCAGTTCATTTCCACCGGCAAAATCATCGGGCGATAGTTTTTCATCCACGGATTTCACCTGACGATCATTGATGTAAAGACCGCCCTGCTCGATAAGACGTTTGGCTTCCGACAAGGATTGCGTAAGCCCTGCTTTGGCACAGGCGGACGTAATCAAGACTCCCGCTTCCAGATCCTTACGGGAAACCGCATACCGGGGAATGGCAGACGTATCGGCCTGCGGCGCTTCGCGCGGAATATCGATCGACGGGAACAAATCGGAATCGACCGGGCGCGAATGGAAAGCTTCCATCGAGGCACGCCACGCGGCTTTCGCAGCATCCGTCCCGTGTGTAACTTTGGTCGCCTCATAAGCCAGAACGGCCTTGGCCATGTTCAGCCGCGCATCGGCCAGTGTTTTAACAACAGCAATTTCTTCAAGAGGCAGATACGTAAAGAGTTTGAGAAACCTTTCCACATCAGCATCGTCGCAGTTGACCCAGTACTGGTAATATTCGTAAGGTGTGGTCAGCGTGCTGTCGAGCCAGATGGTGCCTTTTTCTGTTTTTCCCATCTTATGTCCGAGTGATGTCGTAATCAGGGGAAAGGTAACGGCCTGCGCGTCTTTGGCTTCGACTTTGCGGATGAGTTCGGTGCCGGCCAGCATATTGCCCCACTGGTCGTTGCCGCCCATTTGCAGGGCACAGCCGTAATGCTGGAACAGATGCAAAAAATCATATCCCTGCAAAAGCATATAGTTGAACTCGATAAAGTTGAGCCCTTTCTCCAGGCGGATTTTATAGCTTTCCGCCGCCAGCATCTTGTTGACGCTGAAATGCCGTCCAATATCGCGCAGGAATTCAATGTAGTTGATTTTGGTCAGCCAGTCAGCATTGTTTAAAAGCAGCGCACGGCCTTCGGAAAAATCGAGATACCGGGAGAGCTGTTTACCCAGGCACTGTGCGTTGTAATCAATTTGCTCACGGGTGAGAACCTGGCGCATTTCCGTCTTGCCGCTGGGATCGCCGATCAGCCCGGTGCCGCCGCCAATGAGCGCGATGGGGCGGTTGCCATTTTTCTGCATATGCGCCAGCGCCATAATAGGCACCAAACTGCCGATATGCAGGCTGGTCGCGGTGGGATCAAATCCGATGTAACAGGTCACGGGTCCTTTTACGAAAAGCTCTGTAATCAAGGCTTCGTCGGTGATCTGTTCGACAAAACCTCTTTCCTTTAAAATCTCATAAGCGCTTTTCATTTTACGCCTCCGTTTTATCGTTGAGTCTGACGCTGATCCTCTCGATAGTATTGGCTTTACCGCTCTGCGCATCAATATCCATAAGGACTCCCTGCAGACGCACATCGCCTTTGGCCACGTCAAACTTATTGGGAATCTGTGTGAGAAACCTTTCGATAATGGTGTCTTTTTTTATGCCGATAACCGAATCAAACGGTCCGGTCATCCCCACGTCACTGATGTAAGCGGTTCCACCGGGCAGAACTTCGTCATCCGCCGTCTGCACATGCGTGTGCGTGCCCAATACCGCAGAAACCTCACCGTCAAGATACCAGCCCAATGCTTTCTTTTCCGATGTCGCTTCCGCGTGTATATCGACGATGATGACATTGGTCTTTGTTTTAAGTCGGGCAATTTCATTTTTTGCCGCGACAAACGGGCAGTCAATCGGCGCCATGAAAATTCTTCCGGCCAGGTTAAGCACGCCGACATAATCGCCTGCGGCGGTCGGCATTAATACCGAGCCTCTTCCCGGCACAGTACCCGGATAATTGGCGGGACGCAGGAGTGTTTCGTAATCTCCCATAAACTCCAGGACTTCTTTTTTATCCCAGATATGATTGCCGGACGTTAGAATATCGATGTGTGCATCATACAATTCTTCAACAATATCGCGGGTGATGCCGAAACCGGCCGCGGCATTTTCACAATTGGCGATCACCAGATCGACGGCATGGCCGGCAACAAGTGACGGCAACAACTCTTTAATCGCCCTGCGTCCGGGCTTGCCAACGATATCGCCAATAAAAAGAATTTTCATTTTTCACTCGCCCTGTGCGCACGTCTATTTAGCAAAATTAGACACGCGTGTTTCCCGGATAACCGTTACCTTGATCTGCCCCGGATAGGTCAGCTCGGTCTCGATCTTCTTGATGATGTCGTTGCACAGCATCACGGCATCATTATCGGAAATCTTTTCATTTTCCACCATGATGCGTATTTCGCGCCCCGCCTGAATCGCAAAGCACTTATCAACACCGTTGAAGGAATGAGCAATTTTTTCAAGTTCCTCCAGGCGCTTGACATAGGTTTCCAGCATTTCACGGCGCGCGCCGGGTCGGGCTGCGGATAATGTATCCGCGGCCTGTACAAGCACGCCCAGAAGCGTGTTGTTACGCCCGTCGTCATGGTGCGTGGCAATCGCCTGAACAATGCGTGGATTCTCGCCGAAGCGCTTGGCGAAGTCGGCGCCGATGGCGGCGTGCGTTCCCTCAATCTTGTGGTCCACTGCTTTGCCGATGTCGTGCAGCAGTCCCGCGCGCTTGGCTTCCTTGATGTTCATTTTCAGTTCAGCGGCCATTAATCCTGTCAGATAAGCCACGTCAATGGAGTGTTGCAGAACATTTTGTGAATAACTGGTGCGGTATTTGAGCGCGCCCAGCATGTTGATGATTTCGGGATGGATGTCGTGAACACCGCAGTCGAAAGACGCCTTCTCGCCGGTTTCACGGATAATTTGCTCCACTTCCGTCCGCACTTTTTTGACAATCTCCTCAATCCGGCCGGGATGAATGCGTCCGTCCTGAATGAGCCGTTCCAGTGAAATCCTGGCCACTTCTCGGCGAATCGGATCAAAACTGGAAAGAACCACCGCTTCGGGCGTGTCATCAACAATCAGGTCGATGCCGGTGGCTGCTTCAATCGCACGGATGTTGCGTCCTTCGCGCCCGATGATGCGTCCTTTCATTTCTTCGCTGGGCAGATTAACGACGGAGACCGTATGTTCCGCGACATAATCTCCCGCGTATCTTTGAATGGAATAAGCGATAATTTCCCGGGCTTTCCGATCCCCCGTGAGTTTGGCTTCCTCTTCAATTTTACGGACAATCGCCGCCGCATCACGTTTAGCTTCTGTCTCCATCGACTGAATGAGGATATTTTTCGCTTCTTCGGGCGTAATGCCGGCAATCTTCTCTAATTTTTCTTTTTGCTCTTCCACCAACGTATCCAAACGTCGATGTTTTTCCTCTAGGGCATTCTCTTTTTGGCTTAAAGTTTTGTCACGCCCCTCGATATTTGATTCTTTTTGCGATAATGTGTCGATGCGCTTATCCAGATTTTCTTCTTTAGTCCGAATACGCTTTTCCAGTCCTTCCAGATCACTTTTTACGTCTTTAGTTTCCCGATCAAAATCCGCCTTCATTTTCAGCAGATTTTCCTTAGCTTGCAAAATAGCTTCTTTTTTGATCGTTTCGGCTTCCTTCTTGGACTCCTCAACAATACGCGCCGCAAGACTTTCCGAGGCCTTGATTTTTTTTTCCGTGAATATTTGTTTCAGAATATAACCGACAACCGCACCCGCCAAAACTGCCACTATTATAAACAGGACAAACAAACCGCCGTTTAACATGATGATTCCCTCCTCTTTTATCCCATTGAATAAACTGTCTTAATGAACTGCTTTTGCCAGAATAATCAGACAGAAAGCTTCAACAGGATTATATTTAAACCTTCCGGCAAACACTGATCAGCAACTTTGCCGAAGGATTCATGGCGCATTATAATTGTTAAATGTATGTTGATAGAGAAAAGGAGGGCAGGATCAATAAAAATCCCCGCCTATGCCGTGTTAATCACGATTTTGAACCTTTTTAAAAAAGTGGGCGCCCGGTGTTGTTTGTTTCAGGCTTTCTGCCACCCGACCAGCGGGAAAGGCGGACATGCTCACCGCAAACAAGTATAGGCCCCAGGTTCAAAGTGTTGGCTCAAAAACAAATGACAATCACGCACATCGCAGGGGTAAAATATTTCAATTAACTTGCGTTTTCAATAAGTTGAATTAATTTTTCAGATCGATGCGTAAGCTGTTCGCACAGATCCTGATTAACTCCCTTTAATTTTATAAGATCTTCTGTAATGTTCAAAGCTGCCAAGATAGCCACATCCAATATACGGAGTTCATCACTGGATCGGACAATATCTTCCATTTTTTCATTGACAAACCGGACAACCTTGGCCACCTGTTCATCTTCCGCATCACTCAAAACCGCAAGTTCCTGTCCTAAGACTTTAATGTCATAACGCTTTTTCAAATTCAACGCCTTGGAAGATTATTTTACCACTTCTATATCTGCAAGTAAATCAAGCAGTGAATCCACCCTCGCGCGTACGCTGTTCCTTTCCTCATCTAATACCCTAACTTTGCTTTGTAACTGTTCTATCTCCAATTCTTTATTTTTTAACGCTTCCTCCAAAATTAAAATCTGTTTTCTTGAGAAAACCTGTTCACTGACGATATGCTTAATTTTATCTTCAAGCTCTGTAAATTTAACGATTTCCATGTTTGATTCAACCCTTTTTTCAGAATGTACCGCCAATGACACTGCTTTAAATTTGTTTTTATTTATGCCAATTCATTTATGGAATGTCAAGCCATTATTTTGGTTTGCGACTCTGCAAGCGATTGAAAATACCTGTCCAATTCCGACAACATCGCATCGCTGTCCGTCATTTTTCCTACGATCTCCCTGAACCGGCCTGAACCAGCCAATCCCTTGGTATACCAGAGTAAATGTTTGCGAAAAGACCGGTTTGCAATTCGCCTGCCGCAATAATGCGTTTCCATTTCCCAGTGTTTTTTAATGATAGCATGCCGCTCGGGCAGGGAAGGATGGCAATTGGACGGAAAACCCGAAGATAATTGATTAATTCCCAAAAATATCCATGGATTTCCTAAAGCACCCCGACCTACCATCACCGCGTCGCAACCGGTCTGGGTGCGCATTTTAAAAGCATCCTCGGGTTGCCAAATGTCACCGTTGCCGATAACTGGGATTTTAACGGCGCTTTTGACCTGCGCAATGACACCCCAGTCGGCGTGACCGGAAAACCCTTGATCGGCCGTCCGGCCATGAACAATGATCGCCGCTGCCCCGGAATCCTCGGCAATGCACGCCATTGCTGCGGCATTGATAGAACTGCGACTCCACCCGGAACGGATCTTGACCGTAACGGGCACATTTACCGATTTGACAACAGCTGCAATGATACGACCGGCAAGGATGGGGGCTTTCATCAGCATGGCACCGGAACCGGTTTTGACGACTTTTCTGACCGGGCAGCCCATATTAATGTCGATGAAGTCCGGATGGCATCCTGCAACAATAGCCGCCGCCTGCGCCATAATATCGGGATCAGCCCCAAATAACTGAACACCCAGTGGCTGATCCTCCGGGCAAGTTTCTAAATATTCAACTGTTTTTGCTGATTCCCGAATCAGGCCGTTGGCGCTGATCATCTCGGTAAAGCACAGGTCACAACCGAACTCACGGGCAATCAGCCGAAATGGCAAATTGGTAATACCCGCCAGCGGTGCGAGCAGCGATTTACCTTGAAGGAGATGGATGATATTGGACACAAATCAAACCTGACCGGACATTGACTTCCGAAGATACTCACCTGCTCTGGCCAGTTCTTCGAGGGTATTGATACCCATCACTTCAACATAATCCACTGTCAAACAGGCATGGACCTTCCTTCCCTCCCGCCGGGCGATTTCCACGATATCGGTCAGATAATATTCTTTCTGCTGATTATCGTTCTTAACCTGGGCCAGCGCGGCAAACAGAAACGGTGTATCGACGCAATATATGCCCGTATTGATTTCCAGAATTTTTCTTTCAGCTTCGGTGGCGTCTCTATGCTCAACAATCTTCAGGATGTCGCCGAGATGGTTTTTCACAATGCGGCCGTAGGCATGAGGTCCGGGCGGCTCGGTGGTCAGTACGGTCACCAAGGCCTGCGCGTCTTGATGGTGATTGATCAACGACCGGATCGTTTCCGGCTTCAGAAGCGGCACATCACCACAGAGAATAACCGTCAAACCTTTGTAGTCGCAAAGAGCCTCCTTGGCCTGCATGACAGCGTGGCCTGTTCCCAGTTGCGGCATTTGTTCCACAAAGACCAAATCCAAATCGGGAAATGCTTCCCGTACTTTGTCCGATTGATGGCCAATAATGACAACAATTTTCCGCGCTCCCGACTTGCGCGCCGCTTCTAATGAATAATATAAGAGCGGCTTGCCGTTGAGGACATGAAGCACTTTGGCCATGTCTGATTTCATGCGGGTGCCCCGCCCTGCCGCTAAAATGAGCGCGTAAAATTCCATGTTTTTTACCAATTACTTTCACCTCACACCATTTGCGTTTGCGGTCTCTCAACCTGCGGCGGGAAAATGACCAGAACTTCCCGAATGGATTTCTGATCGGCATTTTCTATAATAAAGGTTGTGCCGTCGAAATCAGGCCTTTCCCGACTGAGGGGAATCCTTCCCGCCTGCTGTATCAGAAAACCGCCAAGAGTTTCATAGTTTCCTTCAGGCAGCTTTGTCAATAAGATTTGATTTATATCATCAATTTTCATCCGGCCATTGATCAAATACCGGCCGGGTACCATCTTTTTATAAAGTTTTTCACCCTTGTTATATTGCTCATCGATGCTTCCAACAATTTCCTCCCCGATATCCTCCATGGTGACAATGCCGACCGCGCCACCGTACTCATCAACAACCACGCCCATGTGCTCGTGTTTTCTTTGCATATCCATCAAAAGCGGTCCGGCCTTTTTCGTTTCCGGAACATAAAAAACATCCGTCCGCATGCAACCGGCCACCGTAGCCGCGCTGGAAGCCCCCGCCGGCGTTTGCTGTTGCTTCAATAACATATCCAGAAGATCAAAATAATGCAAAATACCGACAATATTGTAAACCGTATCCGAATAGACGGGAATGCGCATATATTTTTTGGCCGCGACAACGCGGGCCGCTTCTTCGATCTTCATCGTTTGCGGCAAGGCCGTCAAAGCGGAGATAGGCACCATGATTTTTTCTGCCGTGAGTTCGGAAAAACCAAAAACACGACTGACCATCTCTTTTTCCGTTGTTAAAATATCGCTGCCCTCTGTCTTTTCTACCAATATATATTTTAAGCCTTCTTTGGTGATGTAGGAGGACTGCTTCACCTTTTGATCAAAGGAAATATTGACCGCACCTCTGGATATCGCCGCAATAAAATAAGTCAACGGATAAAAGACAAGCGATGAAAAACGGATAAAATGGGCTACCTTAATCGCCATCAACTCCGGATAGTGCTGGAAGATGCTGCGGATGATAATGATGACAAACAAGGTCGGCAGCATGACCAGAAAAGCAATTTGCTCACCGCGTTGGATGCCGAAATATTGAATCAAAAGACCCGTGCCCAGTGTGGAGGCGATAATAATTGCCAGATTCGTGCCGATGAGCGCGGTGGAAATAAACCATCCGGGATGTTCCTTTAATTTGACAACCTGCATAGCGGCTCGCGATCCCCGTCGTGCGTAATATTTTATTTTGTTGATGTCGGCGGAAAATAAAGCAACCTCTCCTCCGGAATATAAAGCCTCCAGAATCAGGCAAAGAACTATGACTGCAATAATCAAATAAAGGCTCACTCTTCAATCACCGTCTGTGTTTGCTTTTCTTTTTCAATTCGAATTTTAAGTATCCTGGTTCTGCCGATACTCTCAATGCGGAAATCATAATTTTCAAAATGTATGGTTTCGCTGCGCTCCGGCATCTTCCCGAACAAATGCAGAACAAAGCCACCGATGGTATCGAATTCATCCTGCGGTAAAGAGGCTTGCAGCAGATCGTTTAGCTGCTCCATCTCCATCTTGCCGGGAACAAGCATCGTGTTCTCATCCAGAATATCGCACCCACAGTTTGCTGGTTCATCTTCACCGTAAGCCTCTTCAAATAAATGCTCCAGAATATCCTCCAGTGTCACCAGGCCGGACACCCCACCATACTCATCCACCACGATAGCGATCTGGATCGATTTTTCCTGAAAATCATGAAGCAGACCGTTAATGGTTTTGCCCTCCGGGACAAAATAAGGTTTAGCCAGCAGTTTCTCGATGGAGACCGCAACCTGCGCGCGTAAGGCGTCATTGAGTAAATCGCGGGCAAAGAGGATACCGATGATGTTATCGCGGTCATCCCGATAAATGGGGACTCACTCGTACCGGCCGCGAACAACCTCCCGGACAATGGCCGAAGCCTTCATGTCGGAAGAAAGACAAAACATTTCCACACGGGGGATCATGATATCCGTCACCGGCCGGTCGCCCGATTCAAAGATTGTTTTGATAAGTTCTTTCTGCGATTCATCCACAACGCCTTCCCGGCTACCGGCATCAATCAGGTGTTTGAATTCGTCCTCCATTAAAACATCCGTATCCCGGGTTTTTCGCTTATCTAGGCGTTTTAAAATCAATCCGGGCGTTTTTTCCAGAGCGGTAACAATCGGAAATTCCAGGCCGGGAAATAATGAGCAACAGGGGCGATACAGCCGACGATACCTGCATCGGATAGGTGACGCCAAATGTTTTCGGGATGGCTTCACCTGCCAGGAAAAGCACAATCGAAGTCACGATGATGGAAATCCACTGACCATTGACGCCGAACAAACTGATAAACAGAGAAGCCGCCAAAATGGAAATGCTGATATTAACGGCTTCATTGCTGGTAACCACCGTAATGAGCAGACGCCTTGGATTTTCCAGCAATTTCAACACGGAATTCATAAAGGGATAGTTATCCGATTTCATCTTATGCAGATGTAAATCCGAAAGCGAAAGTAGCGCTGCTTCCGCCGATGAAAAAAAACCGGAAAATAAAAAAAGAATCAGTAGAACGATAATATCAGAACTCGGAACCAACCTGTCAAACCTCATTATTGCTATTATTGATATCAATCAATTTATCAGATTACATGAAAAAAAGATACAGTGTTTCCGGGACAGCAATGCGGCATGCCGCTCCTTCCATTTGACTAAAACATTTTTTTCCGTTATTGAGACAGCCGTGATGACATAAAACTAATGCAGGAGATTGACCATGCCTAACATATTACTTGTCGGAAACGGCGCGCGAGAACACGCGATGGCCGAAGCCATTTCACGATCCCAGTATAATCCGCGCCTGTTTTCGTTTATGAAAGCCAATAACCCGGGAATCACGTCCCTCTCAGAAAAAATCAAACTCGGTGGCTATTCAGACCTGGCGGCGATTACCGGCTTTGCAACGGAGAGCAAAATAGAGTTCGCCGTGATCGGCCCGGAAGATCCGCTGAACAACGGCGTCGTCGATGCGCTGACCGCCTGCGGCATTCCGGCCGTCGGCCCTAACAAAAGCCTGGCGCGGCTGGAAACGTCCAAATCGTTCACCCGGAATCTGGTCAGCAAATATAAAATTCCCGGCAATCCGCAATTCAATGTATTTATGAGTATGGACGGTGTAGAAGATTTCCTGAACAAATTGGAAGGCATCGTTCTCAAGCCGGATGGTCTGACCGGTGGCAAAGGCGTTCTAGTGCAAGATGACCATTTTACAACCAAGGCAGAGGCGTTGAAATTATGCCAGCAGATTTTGCAGGAAACCTCTTCCGTGATTGTCGAGGAGAAATTCGACGGTGAAGAATTTTCATTGCAATGCCTGTGTGATGGTAAAACCATTGTAGGTACACCGCTGGTACAGGATCACAAAAGACGATTTGACGGCGACCGCGGCCCCAATACCGGCGGTATGGGCTCTTATTCCCTGCCTGATCACAGCATGCCTTTTTTAAAACCTCAGGATGTTGAGGATGGCCTGGAAATCACAAGGCAAGTCGCAGCGGCGCTTTGGAAAGAAACCGGTAGCTTTTACAAAGGTGTCATGTACGGCGGATTCATCGCCACCAAAAACGGCACAAAGCTTCTGGAATATAACGCGCGTTTCGGCGACCCCGAGGCCATGAATATCCTGCCGCTTTTGAAAACGGATTTTGTCGAAATCTGCCGGCACATCATCGCCGGCACATTGGATCAATTAAAAATTGAATTTGAACCGAAGGCTACCGTCTGCAAATACGTTGTACCCAAAGGCTACGGTCTCCCCACCGATCATCCCGACGCGGCCTCGTCATGCGACAAGATTGAAGTGGGCGACGTGGGAAAGGCCAGGCTTTACTATTCCTCCGTCGATAAAAAAGAAGATGGTCTGTACTTGAGTTCATCACGCGCCATCGGTATTGTCGGCATTGCCGACAATCTGGAAGAGGCTCGCAAGATCGCCGAGACAGGCGTCAAAGCCGTTAAAGGCCCCGTGGCCTACCGCGAAGATATCGGCACGAACACGCTCATTCAAAAACGTATTGATCATATGAAGAAGATACGGAAATCTTAATTTTATAAACAGCAGGCTGGACGCATAAAAAAATATTGACGCCTATCAACACTGACTTGCACCACCAAGTCTGTGCGCCCTGCCGGGCGCACTAAAAAAAGGCGCTCCATTTCGGGAGCGCCTTTTTGACGTTAAAGATGAGACTGTTTAGTCACCCAGTTTTTCGCTGGAGATTCTCATGCTGTAGAAAGAACGATACACGAAAACCAGAGCGATCAGCAGGAATACAATAGCCAGTCCGAGTTTCAAATTCTTGTTTGCCATGGTGACGGCGATTTCAACAGCCAAGAGACCAAACAGGGTTGTGAATTTGATGATCGGGTTCAAAGAAACCGAAGACGTATCTTTGAAGGGATCGCCGACGGTGTCGCCTACGACAGCCGCTTCATGCAACGGGGTGTTTTTCTGCTTGAGGTCCACTTCAACAATCTTCTTGCCATTATCCCAGCAACCGCCGGCATTGGCCATGAAGATCGCCTGGAACAGACCGAAGAAGGCGATGCCGATCAGGTAACCGATGAAGAAGTAGGGGTTGAAGAACGACAGGGCCAGGGTCATAAAGAAGATCACGATGAAGATATTGATCATACCCTTTTGTGCATACTGGGTACAAATCTTGACGACTTCCTTGGAATCTTCAATCGAGGCTTCTTTTTTGTCCAGTTTGATGTTCTTCTTAATGAACACAACAGCCTGATAAGCACCGGTAACAACCGCCTGAATAGAGGCGCCGGTGAACCAGTAAATTACGGAACCGCCAGCCAGCAGGCCCAGGATGATTTCCGGCTGCACCAGAGACAGTCTGCTGACCACCTGCCCGTAAACGCCCTCGAGCAAAATGATGGTGGCAAACACCATGGTGGTGGCACCGACAACGGCTGTACCGATCAACACGGGCTTGGCTGTTGCTTTAAAAGTATTTCCCGCCCCGTCTGCAGATTCCAGGAAGTGCTTGGCCAGTGCAAAATCAGGGGCAATGCCGTAATGTTTTTTCACAACGTCTTTCGCATCGGGACGCGACTCAATCAAGGACAACTCGTAAATCGACTGCGCGTTGTCGGAAACCGGTCCGAAGCTGTCCACGGCGATGGTCACAGGGCCCATGCCCAGGAAACCGAAAGCCACCAGACCGAAAGCAAACACGGGCGCGGCAAAGCTGAATGCCGCGGGCATAATCGCCATGATGGCTGCGTGTGTCGATACTATATATGCGACAAACATCAGAGCCAGGATCACCATCCCCAGCCAGAAAGCGGAGAAGTTACCGGCAACCAGACCGGAAAGGATGTTCAAAGAAGCGCCGCCCTGCCTGGAGGCGTTCACAACTTCTTCGCAGTGACGTGACGACGTGCTGGTGAAAATTTTGGTGAATTCCGGAATCAACGCGCCGGCGATGGTTCCGCAGCTGATGATGATGGCCAGAGCCCACCAGAGGCCGGCATACTTTGCATCCGCCAGATCGCCCAGCAGAAAGTAGCTGGCAACAAAGGTAATAATGATGGAAACGATCGAAGTGATCCAAACCAGATTGGTTAACGGATGTTCAAAATTGAATTCTTTCTTACCGGCAAAAGCAGCCTTGCTGATCCCGTCATTGATAAAGTAGGAAACAAGCGATGTGAGGATCATCAGGATTCTCATGGCGAAAATCCAGATAATGAGCCTGCCGCCCATTTCAGGGGTGGAAGCCAGCGCCAGAGCCAGGAAAACGATTAAGGCAACGCCGGTCACGCCATAGGTTTCAAAACCATCTGCCGTGGGACCAACGCTGTCGCCCGCATTGTCGCCGGTACAATCGGCAATAACTCCGGGGTTTTTCGGATCGTCTTCGGGAAGATGGAAGACGATTTTCATCAAGTCGGAACCAATGTCGGCAATCTTGGTGAAGATACCGCCGCAGATACGCAGCACGGAAGCGCCCAGAGATTCACCAATGGCAAACCCGATGAAACAGGCACCGGCCAAGTTCGTAGGAATGTAGGCCAGAATGATGATCATGAAGAACAGTTCGATGCTGACCAGCAGAAGGCCAACGCTCATACCGGAACGCAGACAGATGTTCACGATATTGAGGGGATCACCACTCAGTGATGAAAAAGCGGCGCGGGAGTTGGCCACTGTGTTGATGCGAATACCGAACCACGCAACCACATAGGATCCTAGAATACCGATAATCGAGGCGATCAGGATGATGATGACGCTCGATACAGGCATATGCTCCAGAAAGCCGAAATAGTAAATCATACAAACAGCGATCAAAACCCACAAAGCGATGAGAAATTTGCCCTGCTGGAACAAATAGGTTTTGCAGGTTTCCCAAATCGTCTGGGACACATCCAGCATGGCCTTGTGCGCGGGCAGGTTTTTCGTCTGAACGTACTGCAGGATGCCGAATGCTATACCAATCAAACAGATAATCAAGCCGACATTAAGGATCGTCATCCCTGTCAGGGATCCGCCCAAAAAGGTAATTTGGGTCAAATCGGGTAGCTTGATATTTGCTTCACCGGCAAAAGCTGTGCCGGCCATGAGCAGGAACATCAAACTGCTCAGTAAAAATGTCCAAATACTTCGCTTGGTCTTAAACATTAACTAGTCCTCCTTTTTTAGAAAATTTATATTTTTTGTCTGGTACTTGCTTATTGCTTTCTGCAGACCGCTTAAAACAATTTCAGCGCTCGCATCGGCTGCCCATTGAAGCAATTCCGGCAACACGATTTTCTCTTCCTTCTGAAAAGGTTCCAACACATAACCCTCAATTCGGGATTTGTCAACTGGTTTGCCAATACCCAGTCTCACCCGTACAAATTCAGAAGTTCCCAAGTTAGACTCGATAGATGCCAGCCCTTTATGACCGGCAGTCCCTCCTCCCGCCTTCAGCCGAACGGCACCAAGAGGCAAGTCGAGATCATCGTGAATAACGATGAGATTGCTGATATCCGTCTTAAAGAACGACTGCAACTGCCTTACCGCAGTACCACTCAAATTCATGAATGTTTGAGGCTCTGCCAGAAGAACATTGTTCCCGGCAATGGTTCCTTTGCCCCACAACGCATTGAAACTCTTTTGTTTCAAGGCTATTTCCAACTGAGCGGCAAGCACATCCAGAGCCATAAACCCAATATTGTGCCGGGTCGACTCATAGCGTTTGCCCGGATTACCTAAACCGATAATCAGATACGCCATATGCTCCCTCTCTTTTCGAAACCGAAAAAATATTTTTTCCAAAGCAGAGGGAAGCATGATCTCCCGCCCAAATCTTAATCAACCAACTCGCTGCAAACCAAGGCGAATTGACGCTCGTTCCGCGGAAAGCGGGACTAAATCTTATTTTTCTTTTTCTTTCTTCTCTTCTTTTGCCGGTTCCGCGGCAACTGCTTCTCCTTCCGCCAGCGCCGCTTCAGCGGCTTCAACCTTCACAACCTTGACAGCGGCAACCGACACAACAGCGGCATCCGGTGGGTCCAGATGCGTCAGGCCTTCAGGAATCTTGATATCTTTGACTTTAATGGAATGACCGATCTCGATGGCTGTAATATCCACAACAAGGTGATCGGGCAAATCTGCCGGCAAACATAAAACTTTCACTTCGCGTTTGATATGCTGGAGTTCTCCACCGTTTTCGACGCCAATGGCTTTGCCCGTAAATTTCAGGGTGACGTCAAACGCGAGTTTCTTATTCATGTTCACTTCATAGAAATCTGCGTGAAAAAACTTTCCGGTCAAAGGCTGAATTTGCAATTCCTTGATCAGGGAGAGTTTCTCCTGCTTCTTTCCACCGTCGTCAATGATCAGTTTGATAAAGGCGTGATCTTTTTTTTCCTTGCGCAGTTTTAACAGGTCACTGCTCTTCACGGCCAGCTGGATGTTTTCCGTGGAGCCGCCGTAAAAAATAGCCGGCACAAATCCCTGCTGCCTAAGCCTTCGGGCTGGACCTTTCTTCTGTTCTTTACGGACTTGGGCCGCTAAATCAGTTATTTCCATTTACCCCTCTCCTCCTAAATAAATAATGAGCTTACTGAATCGTTATAATATATGCGGCGCACAGCCTCGGATAAAAGGCCGGAAACCGATAATACTTTTATTCTATTACAACTAGCCGCCCGATCGGAAAGCGGAATTGTGTCCGTGACGATAATTTCTTTAATATTTGATTTTTCAATGCGATCAATAGCCGGACCCGATAAAACCGGATGCGTACAGCAGACGGATACTTCCAGCGCGCCTGCTTCCGCCAGAGCATTGGCGGCCTGAACAACGGTTCCCGCCGTGTCGATCATATCATCCAGGATGAGAACCCGCTTCCCTTTAATATTACCAATAATATTCATCACCTGGGCTTCATTAGGTCCTTCTCTTCTTTTATCGATAATGGCCAGAGATGCCCCCAGTCTCTTGCCAAAAGCCCGGGCTCTTTCCACGCCGCCGGTATCCGGCGATACAACTACCGTATTCTCCTGATTATGCTGATAACTTCTTTTCATGTAATCAAGCAAAACCGGCGTGGCAAAAATATTGTCCACGGGAATGTTGAAGAAACCCTGAATCTGACCGGCATGCAGATCCATGGATAAAAGGCGTTGGGCGCCCGCTGTTGTAATCAGATCAGCCACTAATTTTGCCGAAATTGGCGCGCGTGGAGCAACTTTTCGATCTTGTCTGGCGTATCCATAATAAGGCACGACGGCAGTAATCCGGTCGGCCGAGGCCCTCTTCATGGCATCGATCATAATGAGCAGTTCCATCAATGTAACGTTCACCGGTGTACAGGTGGACTGGATGATAAAAACATCCATTCCCCTGACATTTTCATTAATCTCAACGCGCGTTTCTCCATCGCTGAAGGTGGTAACATTGGCTTTCCCCAGTGGCACACCCAATTTCTCACATATTTTTTGCGCAAGTGATATATTGGCGTTACCGGAAAAAACCCTAATTTTTTCTAACATTCAAATACTTCTCCGCAATTTTTTATGGCTGGGGCGGGAGGGATCGAACCTCCGAATGCAGGAATCAAAGTCCTGTGTCTTACCGCTTGACGACGCCCCATCGTCCCTCTATTAAATTAAATACATAATAAATACATCTACTAAAGTGATTGGGCAAAGAAAACCAGACATTCTCTGGAAACTTTTTTTAAAATAGCGTTCCGCGCTTTTTTGGCAGACTTTTCATCTGCAAAAATGCCAAAAAGCGTGGGGCCACTGCCCGACATCAATGCACCCAAGGCGCCTTGTTTCATCAGCAATTGCTTGAAATCATTTAACTCGGGATGCATTTTCAGCGATACCGCTTCTAAATCATTATGCAATTCCCGAATGACGTCGCCTAGTGCGTAAAATCGCGGAATGCTATAATTATTTTTTTTCTTTGTCAATGTTAAATTAAGATTTTCGTAAACCGTTTTTGTGGAAAGCGAAAAGGCGGGATTGATTAAAACGATGTGAAGTTGAGGCAATTTGGGCAGGGTTTGAAGTTTTTCACCGATGCCTGTCGCAAAAGCCGAACTCCCAAAAATAAAGAAAGGGACATCCGCACCCAGCTTTGTCCCCAATTTCATGAGTTCAGTTTTTTTCAGACCCAGTGAACACTGGTCATTTAAAGCCATTAAGGTTGTTGCCGCATCCGAGCTTCCGCCGCCCAAACCAGCGGCTGAAGGGATGTGCTTGTTCAGGATAATTTCAACGCCACCCTGATAACCGGTAGAAGCAAAAATGACTTGGGCGGCACGGTAAATCAGATTTTTTTCGTCAGTTGGCAGGTTGGTTCCGGGGCAATGAAGCGTTATTCCCTCCGGACGGAGGGAATAACTTATTTCATCATAAATTGATATCTGCTGCATGACTGAAGCCAGGTCGTGATAACCGTCCGGACGCTTCCGCAAAACACGCAGAAAAAGGTTGATTTTCGCGGGCGCTGCCCTTCGCATGTCAGCCTTTTTCTTTGACATAGCGCATTTTCAGTTCATAAAGAACACCCTGAATTAAGGTGGCTTCATTTTGGTCAAGATTTCCCTTGGTTTTCTCATTAAGCATATCCAGAATATCAATGGTCTGCTTGGCGGCCGGAAGATTCTTTGCGGCTTTGCCCCCCTCATATTCAGGAAAATCACCGAATTGGAACAAAGCGGATGTGCTGAGCGATATGACAAAATTTGTAAAATTGACCGGTGGATAGTCCAACGGTTCAGTGGCGGGTTCTTCCACTTTTTCTTTTAGACTCGTTCCGGTCTGGGTTGCCTGCTCTTCTTTGGCTTCCGACGATTCTGAAAAACGTTTATCTTTAACAACAAATCCTTCTCCTTTCTTCTCTTCTACCATACAATTCCCCCTCGTTTACTGATTAAAGGGGCGGGATTATCCCGCCCCTGCATCTTACAGCTTCAGTCCGGCATTCGCCGGATTCCGCCCCACTACAGTGTGGCTCCACCTTTTTTACTGAAAGTAATCTCGCCTTTGGACACACCAATGACAATATGATCTCCTTCGGCGAATTTTCCCGCCAGAATATCGAGCGCCAGCGGATCCAAAATGATCTTCTGCAGTACCCGCTTAAGCGGCCGTGCTCCGTAAACCGGACTATAGCCCTGCTCGGCTATATATTTTTTCGCTGCGTCTGTCAATTCGATGCTCAGCTTGCGTTCCTTGAGTCGCTTGTCGATCAAGCCCAGCTGAATACCGACGATTTTATAAATATCTTCCAATTTTAAGGTGGAAAACATGATCATGTCGTCTATACGGTTTAAAAATTCCGGTTTGAACGTCGCCCGCAACGCGTCCATCGAGCGGTTCTTCTTGTCTTCTTCATCAAGAGCCGTATCCTGAATCCACTGACTGCCAACGTTGGAGGTCATGATCACCACGGTGTTTTTAAAATCCACAGTGCGGCCGTGACCGTCGGTGAGCCGTCCATCATCCAGAATCTGGAGTAAAACATTGAACACATCCGGATGCGCTTTTTCAATTTCATCAAAAAGCAGGACACAATAGGGTTTACGCCGGACGGCTTCCGTGAGATAACCGCCCTCATCATAACCGACATAGCCGGGCGGAGCGCCGATCAAACGCGCGACTGAATGCTTTTCCATATACTCCGACATATCAATGCGGATCATGGCCTGCTCATTATCAAACATGAATTCGGCCAGAGCGCGGGCCAGTTCCGTTTTACCGACACCGGTCGGCCCCAAAAAAATAAACGAGCCGATGGGACGATTGGGGTCCTGCAGGCCGGAACGTGCGCGCCTCAGCGCTGCGGACACCGCCCCAATGCCTTCGTCTTGACCGATCACGCGCATCCGGAGCCGTTCATCCATGTGAATGAGTTTCTGCACGTCACTTTCCATCATACGCGCCAAAGGAATGCCCGTCCAATTGGCGACGACTTCCGCCACATCTTCGGCATCCACCTCTTCTTTGAGCATCTGATTATTTTCCTGAACATCTTCCAGCTTTTTCTGATCGTCCTGAAGTTCGCGATCCAACGCCACCAGTTTGCCATAGCGTATTTCCGCAGCCTTCGCCAGATCCCCCTGGCGTTGGGCGCTGGCCTCCTCAATTTTCAGCGCCTCCACCCGGCTTTTGATCTGCTGAATTTTTTTAATGATGTCTTTTTCCGCCGACCAGTGCATTTTCATCTGATCCATGCTGGATTTCAATTCAGCCAGTTCCATTTCAATCTTGTCACGTCTTTCTTTGGCCGTTCTGTCGGTCTCCTTCTTCAAAGACTGTCGTTCAATTTCCAGCTGAATGATTTTCCGGTCAATCGTGTCGATCTCCAAAGGCATGCTGTCAAGCTCGATCCTCAGGCGCGACGCGGCCTCGTCAATTAGATCCACCGCCTTGTCCGGCAGAAACCTGTCGGCGATATAGCGATGAGAAAGAGTTGCCGCGGCAATAATGGCCGCATCCTTTATCCGCACGCCGTGGTGCACTTCGTACCGCTCCTTCAGGCCGCGCAGAATAGCAATCGTATCTTCCACCGACGGCTCCTTAACTAAAACAGGTTGGAAACGCCTTTCCAGCGCCGCATCCTTTTCGATGTATTTACGGTATTCGTTAAGCGTGGTCGCTCCGACACAGCGCAGCTCACCGCGCGCCAGCGCAGGCTTCAGCATGTTGGAGGCGTCCATCGAACCTTCGGCGGCGCCCGCGCCAACCATGGTGTGGATTTCATCAATAAAGAGGATAATCTCTCCTTCGGCGCTGATCACTTCCTTTAATACCGCTTTGAGTCGCTCCTCAAATTCACCGCGATATTTCGCACCTGCCACCAGTGCGCCGATATCCAGACCGATCACGCGCTTGTTTTTGAGACTTTCCGGCACATCGCCATTGACAATGCGCTGCGCCAGACCTTCCACGATGGCTGTCTTGCCGACACCCGGTTCACCGATCAGCACCGGATTGTTCTTGGTGCGCCGCGAGAGCACCTGCATAATGCGGCGGATTTCCTCGTCGCGGCCGATCACCGGATCGAAGGAGCCCTTGCGGGCCATTTCGTTAAAATCCCTGGCGTAGCGCTCCAGGGCCTGATATTTGCCTTCCGGATTCGGATCGGTCACGCGCTGGTTGCCGCGGATATCGACCAGCACCTTAAAAATGTTGTCTTTGGTAACACCCGCCTGACGCAGGACTTTGCCTGCCTGGCCTTCCTTTTCCTCGGCCATCGCGACCAGCACATGCTCAGCGCTGACATATTCATCCTTGAGCTGCGCTGCTTCAGTCAGAGCTTTATCAAAAATTTTATTGAGCCTGCCGCCTAAAAAAACCTGTCCCGCGCCAGCGCCCTGAATGCTTGGCTGCTTTTTCAGATAATTATTTAACTCCTGCTCCACTTTCTGGGGAGAAGCGTTCAGTTTATTGAGAATAGCGCCGGCAATGCCGTCTTCCTGCCGCAAAAAACAAACAAGAAGATGTTCCGGTTCAACGGCCTGGTGGCCCAGAGAGCTCGCCAGCGACTGCGCATCCTGAAGCGCTTCCTGCACTTTTAATGTGAATTTATCAAATCTCATCGGTTACCTCGTTCTACTCTACTGGTTTTTCAATCGTCACAAACAGCTTGCCGTTTTTGAAGACGCTGACATTTCCCGAAGATTCGGAAATAACCATGGCCACCGCTTTGGTCACATGGGTAATACCTGCCGCGGCAATGTGGCGGCTGCCCAGTCCCGACGGAAAATCCTTGCTCTCGAGCGCAGCGCTCAGATGCCTTCCGGCCGTGACAATTACGCCGTTGGACTTAATGACAAACGCGCCGTCAATGGCGGAAAATTCCTTAATCGTTTCTTCCAGATCCGGACTCAAAATATTACGCTCGTCTTCTGGGTAACCGGAAAACGGATTCATAATCATCTGCCTCGAGAGCTGCAAAACTTTTTCATCATCCCCGAGCACAAAGATCGTTCCTACCTTACGGTTTTCTCTTCCTTGCGCAGCCAGCTCACAGGCGATATTCAACGCCGCGTTGAAAACCTCCGGCTGAACAGCCTCAACGACATCATTGATAAAACCGGACGTCAGGATTTCAAATTCGCGACCGACGTCGATAAAGAAAATACTGTCGGCGTAACCAAATTTCGGCACACCGGAGAGACAGATGATTTTATCTCCTTTTTTGAATTGCCCTGAAACGATGCCCTTGGCAATCGCAATTTTTATTTTACCCACACGGGTTAAATTTACACTAGGAATATCCAATTTTTTCACGTAATTTGCGAGCTTCTCCGGCAAATCTTCATCCTCTCGCATGACAAGAACAAAGTTAACAGCGGTCTGAATGTCTTCCGGCAACTCGGCCAACTCACTTTTTACATCCACGCACACCAGAACACAACCTGCTTTGACCTCTTTGGCCAGTTTGATGGCTGATTCAATCATCGTCTTATTAATGGATTTCATTTCAATTCCTTAGATTTTTTTGATGATAGAATAAACATTAATAGTTTGCCTGTCAAGAAGCGGAAACAGAAGCGGAAATTATTTGCTTGACCACAAATTCACTCTTCGATACAAAGCGACTATGCCTAATTTATTGAGGAGACCCGAACGTTGAAGTTACCCGTCGTCACCGGCACGCTTGACTTATACATCACAGAAATTAACCGTTTCCCGCTTTTAACGCCAGAGGAAGAATTCAAGCTGGCCGTGCGTCTCAAGAAATATAATGACATGGAAGCAGCGGAAAAGCTGATTGTTTCCAACCTGCGCTTTGTCGTCAAGATCGCCCACGAATACCGCAATTATGGCTTCAAGCTGGCCGATTTGATCCAGGAAGGCAATATCGGACTGATTCACGCCGTGAAAAAATTCGATCCTTATAAAGGCTACCGTCTGATCTCTTATGCAGTCTGGTGGATTCGCGCCTATATTCAGAATTATCTGATCAAGTCGTGGAGTATCGTCAAAATCGGCACAACGCAGGCGCAAAGAAAACTGTTTTTTAAATTAAGCCAAGCCAAAAAGCAACTGGAGACGATATCGAAGAAGAATCCCGAATTCAGTGAAATCGCTGATTCCCTTGGTGTGAAAGATTCAGAGGTCGCGGAAATGGATTTGCGCATGGGCACGCGCGATCTGTCGCTCAATGAATTCATCAATGACGACGGCGACACGTCCCATCTTGATTTTCTCACGCACGACGGCGACAATCAGGAAGTATCCTTGATCAAGCACGAAGAACGAAGCCTGGTCAAGCGCGATATCGCCGGCGCCCTGGCCAAACTCAATGAGCGGGAAAGCTACATCATTCAGAATCGCGTTATGGCGGATGACCCGCTGACACTCCAAGAAATCGGCGACAAATACAACATCACACGCGAACGCGCCCGTCAGATTGAAAAACAGGCGCTCAAAAAAGTGCAACTGGCGCTGCCGTATTTAAAGCCGGACAACTAAGCCCGGATTCCAGGAAAAGCAGCTGATTAAACGACGTGACTCAACCCTCTTCTGATTTTGTCCATAGGGAATAGATCATAAACCATACAATCTTGACGTATTCCCTCCGTACTTTTTTCCAGTCGGACGCCTTTAACTCCCAAACGTTCATTGGAGCCGGATCGTAGGGGGTCGGTGAAAAATAAGATTCATAATGATGATCAAATTCCTTATCCACCATGAGTTGAATACGGCGCATATGATAGGGAGAACTGACAAATATCGCCGACTTTTGCCCATGCATTTTCATTACTTTTTTGGCTGCAATTAACTCCAGGTGTGTATCTTCATAGTACCAAGGTGCAGCTGGGATACTTTTTCCATTAATATTATTTTTGTCCGTTTTGCCGGGTGAAGGCTTCATCGTTCCCTGATCGACGGTATACGTTTTGTTGTATGCCGGGATAATGAGATAATCAGCCATCCCTCTTTTCTGCAAATCCAGGGCATGCCTCTGACGAGCATTGAAATCTGGCCCTAACAAAAGAATGATGGCATCCACCTTGGCGTAGTTTGTCGAATAAACCAAGAATCCCGGTCCGTAAAATATCGCCGCAGCAAAGACGAACAAGAGCATCACCAGAATCAACATGATTATTTTAAAGGTCTGCACTAAAACATCCCCGACAATACAAGTCATTATTTTGTTATACTTTGCTTTTCAGCTCGCTTAGTTTATTGAGCGCCGCGAGCGGTGTCATGGAAGAAATATCGATATGACGCAGTTCATCAAGAATGATATCCTCGCTTTCCACAAACAGACTCAACTGCGGATTTCCCGGTTTCAAGGCGCTCTTACCACGAGCGATGCGAGGCATGCCGATCTCGTCGAACTCCCCTTTTTCCAGATTACACAGGATTTCTTTGGCCCGGACAATCACATCGGCCGGCACGCCGGCGATCCGCGCCACTTCGATGCCGTAACTACGGCTCGCGCCGCCTTCCATAATCTTGCGCAGAAAAATAATTTTTTCGCCCCACTCCTTCACGGCGATATTGTAATTTTTTGCTCCTTCTTTGGACGCGGCCAGATCCGTCAACTGGTGATAATGCGTGGCAAACAAGGTGCGAATACCCCGCCCGCAAAAATCGTGAATGTATTCGGCCACCGCCCAGGCAATGCTCAACCCGTCAAGCGTCGACGTGCCTCTGCCCACTTCATCAAGAATGACCAGGCTGCGGGGCGTCGCGTCCGTTAGAATCCGGGCCGTTTCCATCATTTCCACCATAAAAGTGCTTTGGCCTTTCATCAGGTTATCCGACGCGCCGATGCGCGTAAAAATTTTATCCACCACCCCGATTCGGGCGTGGACCGCCGGCACAAAACTGCCCATCTGCGCCAGAAGCACGATTAAAGCAACCTGCCGGATGTAAGTGGATTTACCGGCCATGTTGGGTCCGGTAATCACCAGCAGGCGGTTGCCCTGCAAATCCAGCAGAGTATCGTTGGGCACAAAACCTTCTTTTTTAAAAGCCGCTTCGACCACCGGATGGCGTCCATCTTTGATGTTGATGACGTCTTCTTCATCGATTTCCGGACAGGCATAGGCGTATTTTTCGGCCACTTCCGCCAGAGCGCAAAATGCGTCGAGCTCAGCCACACGAAAGGCATTATGCTGAATGTCGGGAACGTACTGCATCAGATCGTCGCGCAGCGCATTAAAAAGTTCATTTTCACGTTCGCGGATTTTTTCTTCGGCATTGAGCACCGTCTGTTCAAATTCCTTCAATTCCTGATTGATATAGCGCTCGGCATTGACCAGCGTCTGTTTGCGCACATAGGAGTCCGGCACCAACCCGGCATTGGCCTTGGTCACTTCAATGTAGTAGCCGAAGACGTTATTAAATCCGACTTTCAGCGAATTGATGCCTGTGGCCTGCCTTTCTTTAGCCTCCAGCTGGGCAATCCAATGCTTCCCGTCACGGCTCATCGAGCGCAGCGAGTCGAGTCCGTCATCGAAACCGGATGCGATAAATCCCCCATCCTGGGTGCGGGGCGGCGGATCTGCGACAATCGCGCGGTGAAGCAGATCCACCAAAGCGGACACGTCGGTCATCTCTTTGCGGATCGCAACCAAAGTGGGCGCGGTAAAATCCGAGAACAGGGACTGGAGTTGAGGTAAAACGGTCAATGAAGATTTGAGCGCGATCAGATCGCGCGGCATCGCCACTCTCAGCGCGACGCGTCCGGCCAGCCTTTCCAGATCGTAGATAAGCGAAAGCGTTTTGCGCAGACCGGACCGCACTGTGTGGTTGTCCTTGATTTCCGCGACAGCCGCAAGACGGGCGCGGATTTTTTCGGGCGTAACCAATGGATAGCCCAACCACCAGCGCAAACGTCTGGCGCCCATGGGCGTGAGTGTTTCATTAATCAGAAAAAAAAGAGAACCGGCGCGGCTTCCATCCTGGATCGTTGAAAATATTTCCAGATTGCGGCGGGCTGTTTCGTCCAGGATTAGATAATTTTCCGGTGAGTACCATTTGATTTCGGAAATGTGGGAGGCGCGAATCATCTGTGTGGAATTGACATATCGCAAAATGACGGCTGCTGCAATCTTAGCTGCTGACCGATCTTTAATTTTGGATTTTGTAAGAACTTGGGCGTCCAGCTCCTGATCCAGGATCTCATCGGCTTGTCTGGGTTCAAAGCAGGACTCGTCGATGCCATTAACGCAACCAGCCGGCATTTGCGCCTCCAGCATTTTCATCAATACCGGATCAGGAAATGCGCGGCTGATCAGCAATTCCTTAAAATCCAGACCGCTCACGGCGGAAAGGAGCGCGTCGCGGCTGGAGAACTCGCCGACTTGAAACTCGCCGGTCGATATATCGAGAAAGGCCAGTCCCAGCATGTCGCGTCCGGAACTGATACAGGCCAGGTAATTGTTTTCCGAGGCTTTCAGATTTTCCTCATCCAGCACCAGACCAGGCGTGATCACACGAATGACATCCCGGTTGACGATTCCCTTGGCGCTTTTGGGGTCTTCCACCTGCTCGCAGATAGCTACCTTAAACCCCTTTTCCACAAGCTTGGTGATATAAGCGGCAGCGGCATGATAGGGAAATCCGCAAAGCGGCACGGCATCATCTTTAGATTTATTGCGGGATGTGAGCGTAATTCCCAGAATGGGTGCGGCGGTCAGGGCGTCTTCAAAAAACATCTCATAGAAGTCGCCCATGCGGTAAAACAAGATGCAATCGGGATATCTTTCCTTGATTTCGACATACTGTTTCATCGCGGGGGTGAGATTGAACGTTGCGTCTAGCGCCATTTCCCGTCATCTCCCCGCTCCAGATCAATGTAATCCGGCTTTTGGCGATTGTGTTTCCCCTTGGGTGTTTGGATAAAGCGATTGGCAATCCAGCTGACGATGCTGATGATCAAAGCGCCCAGAAACGCCGAAAAGAAACCATTGACCTCAAATCCCGGAACAAAATAGGCCACCAAAAGCAACATGAGAGCGTTGAGGACGAAAGCGAAAACTCCGAGCGTCAAAATGGTCAACGGCAGTGTAAGAATCAGCAAAACAGGACGCAAAAAAGTATTAATGATCCCCAGAATGGCTGCGGCGATAATCGCTGTGGTCAGGGACGCAACTCGAATACCGGGAACAATCGTGGAGGCAAGCAGTATGGCCACGGTAATGACGAGCCAGCGTGTCAGGAGAACCAGCATGAATTTTCCCTTATCAGTAAATTGCATAAAACTTAATGCGGGCTTTCGTCCGCTACAGTCTTTGCCGATTTCAAAAAGACCCAGGTGATGCTGAAACCGCCCATCCAGGATGTTTGCGTCTTTGTAAGGGGGCTATCCTCAAACACGGCGCCCTTTAAAAAATCAGCGCTGACAAAAGTGTTAAAAATAAACTGTTTGTAGTTTTTTCCCAGGCCGAGCGTCAGTGTCGAACCGCTGTACCCTCCACCCGACGCATAAGCCTGACGCGTAATCGTGGCGTAGGCCGGCTCGACTTCATAGAAGTACTTATGGTAACTCCGATCAGCAAACATAGGACCAGCCGAGACGCCCAGATATAAACCCGTCCCGGGAATTACATCGCCTTTTTCAAGGTTTAATCTTGGGGAAAACACCCAGCCCTCATACCGCACAGAACGAAAATCCGTGGAAAAAACCGCGCGCAGAGGCAACGTCATGCTTAACCGGTATCTATTTTCTTTAGAATCCAAAAGTTTGATGCGCAGCGCCGGGCCGAACTCGAATGTCGGATCAAGGTCCGGCATACCCGCGCGCGCATCGTTGTCGCCGCTCTTCACCGGCACCGCGCCGTAACCGCTCGCATCGAGCGTCACCCGGTCTGTTGAGAAAATCCTTGCCGCAATTCTCTTATCTTCCAGCCGGAATACTCCCCCGCGGTACACCGCGTAAGGAAATGGCAACAGATAGGCCCGGGTTTTATCGGAGCCGCGGTAATCCGGCATCATGAGAAATCCACCACCAATCCCCAATTCCCACAACGGTTTTTCTGCGCCTATCGAAATTTTCGGCAACCCCAGAAACACAAGCACCATCATTAGCAGAGCAATGCGACGGACAGCCATGTATTTTCTCCAATCTGGTTTTTCAAAAAATCCCGATCCAACGAACAACCCGTTATTGATCGAAAGTTGTAAACTGGTCTTTTTTCGCGCCGCAGACGGGACATTCATCCGGCAGCTCGCCGTCGGCTACATAGCCGCATACTTTACAAACGTGATAAACCGTTTCGCGCTCCTCCATGAAATGATTCATCGCCTGTTTATAGAGCTTGGCGTGCGTTTCTTCCACATCGCGGCTCTGGCTGAAATGCCGAAGGGCCGGTTTATCCCCTGCCTGCTCAGCCATTTTCACAAAACTATCGTAGGCGATTTCCGCCACAGCCTTTTCCGATTCAAAACTGACGGCCAGATTTTCTTCCGTTGTCTTAACTTCTTTGAGCACTCTGAGCGCTCGCATACCGTGGATCTCTTCGGAAAACGCGATCACACGGAACAGGCGCGCAATCTGTTTGTAGCCTTCCTCGTCCGCCTTGTCGGCATACATTTTAAGTTTCAGGACGGCTTTGGCTTCGCCGACATAGGCCTGCTGCAGGGCATCCCGGATTTTTTCGTCCATGCGTCAAACTCCTATAGGGGGTTCGTTTAGGCTGGAGCAAACTCACTTTTGTCTGCACCGCAAACAGGACAAGTCCAGTCCTCCGGCAAATCCTTGAATTCCGTGCCTTTCGCTACGCCGCTTTCCGGATCTCCCTTGGCCGGATCATATTCATAACCGCACACACTGCAAACATATTTCTTCATTTGTATCCTCCTTGCAAAATTATAAATTTCACCTGGAAATTCTTTTTTTCAATTCGGCTGCAATCACTTTACCCAGTTCGGAACATTTTTCAAGAACGTCTTTTGCCGGAACATGCTTGACGGAAATCGCCTCGGCAACTATATCCACTTTCATTTCTTTGAGAATCGCCTCCAGATCCTTGACCGACTCGCCGCTCCAACCGAAGGACCCGAAAGCCGCGCCAATCAGATTAGCGGGTTTCAATCCTTTCAGATAGGTCATGACGTCCGCCATCTGCGGCAGCAAGTTGTTGTTCAGTGTGGACGATCCAACAATCAGCGCGCCCGCACCCAGCACTTCATAAGCCACTTCGCTGCGATGCACATCATTTATAGACAGAAGCTTCACCCGAATACCTTCCCACGCCAGCGATTCGGCAATCGCCTTGGCCATCATTTCCGTCGAATGCCACATCGTCGCGTAAACGACAACCGCCTTGTTGGCCGGTTTCTGCTCGGCCCACTTTTTATAAAGATCGATAATAAATCCGAGGTCTTTTCTCCAGACCGGCCCGTGATCCGGCGCGAATATTTTGATCGCCCAGCCGGTTGCCGCTACCTTTTCCAGCGCTTTAAGCACGACCGGCGAATAAGGCAGCACGATATTGGCGTAGTAAGTTGCAGCTTCGTATTCCAGCATATCGGCTGGCAGCGCATCGGCAAAACGTTCCAGTGTCGCCAGGTGCATGCCGAAAGCATCCTGCGAAAACAACACACCGTCTTTTTGCAAATATGAAAACATGGAATCCGGCCAGTGAATCATCCGGGTTTCCATAAACTTCAAATCCATATTGCCCAGGCTGAGTGTTTCACCGTCTTTTACGGGCTGAATGTTGTAATTGGAGTGGAAAATGTCTTTCAGATTTTTTACGCCCATGACGGAAGCAAAAACTTTTTCCGGTTTTACCTGGTCGATAACCTCCAAAAGACAGCCGGAATGATCCTGCTCGGAATGGTTGGAAACAATATAGTCAATCTTCGATGGATCAATTACGGATGCGATCCGTTCCATCATTTCATTCATAAAGGGCGCTTTGACCGTATCAATAAGTGTTATCTTGTCCGCCATCACCAGGTAGGCGTTGTAGGTGCTGCCGTGAGGCGTGGTGTAACCGTGAAAATCGCGGATGGACCAGTCAATGGCTCCCACCCAGTAAACATGTTCGCTCACTTTAACCGCTGAATAGATATTCGCCATGAAATTTCACCTCGGCAATGATATAGGAATTGTAATATAAGGTTCAATGGCGGATCGTCAACCATTATTTGATCATTTCGCCACCGGCATCATATGCCTTTAAATTCACGGCGCATTTATCTGCAGCCAGCGTTTTTTTGATTTCTTTTTCAAACATCCTGCGGTCGATGGGTAAAAAGCCGGTTTTGGCCAACGCCCCGATCATCACAATGTTGCTCAAAACGGGATTACCAAGCGCAAGCGCCGCCGATGTCGCATCAATGATCCAGAAGGCTTTCGATAATTGCTGAAACGCCACCTGGATATTGTCTTCCGATGGATAGGAAAGCTCGCCTGTGATTACACCGATGGGATAAACGGGTCGTGCATTGGACAACACGCAGACCTGCGGATTGCCGTAAACCGTGAGGACACGCAGCGCTTCAAGTGGCTCAAGCGCCACAATCACATCCGCCCTGCCGCGCGGAATCTGCGGGCTTTTAACTGAATCGGGTGAAATACGCAGATGGCTCATGACTGAGCCGCCGCGCTGCGACATACCGAACGTTTCGCCGATGGTGACGATATAGCCCGCATCCACCAGCATACCCGCCAGCGTCCTTGAGGCCATGACGTTGCCCTGACCTCCCACACCGGTAAGGATCAGGTTTTTTGTTTCCTTCTGCCGTGTTCTTTTCATTACCACTTCTCCGTAGGGAACGGTCGCGATAACCTAACCACACTAATGACCTAAAGGTCACGCGAGGTGGCTCCAGGTCACAAGGCCGTTCTCTACAATTTAATGATCGCCTTTTGCGGACAGATCGAGACGCACACGCCACACCCGGCGCAGATAACCTCATCGACCACCGCCTTGTTCTTCGTCCGGTCCCAGGTAAGCGCCGGACAGCGGAAAATTCGCGTACACAGGCGGTTACAGCCACACGCATCGCCCAGACACAAAGACTCGTTCACCTTCACCTCAAATATTTTCTTTCCCTTTTTCTCGGGGCTGAGCGCGCAGGCCTGACGCAGGATCAACACCTTGAGCGATCCTTTATCGGCCAGAAACGAGGTCAGAATTTTGCCGGTCGTCTCCAGATCAAACGGATCGCTTACCGCCACTTTAGCGCCGATGGCGGAGCAAATCGCCGCTATGTCCAGGGCGGGAACCACCTCTTTCATCGCACTGATCGCGAGGCCCGGATGCGGCTGAAATCCCGTCATGGCCGTACCGGCGTTGTCCAGCACAATAAACGTAATGTCCGCGCGGTTGTGCTGCGCGTTGATCAGCGCCGGAATCACCGCATGATAAAAAGTGGAATCCCCACAAACCGTCAGAATCGGTTTATCGAGGCCGAACTGAGCCAGTTTGGCAAAGCCGCTCGCCAGCCCTGTACCGGAACCCATCGAATGGAGCGTAGGCATCGTGTGATAGCCGGTCGCGGGCGACAGAGCTGCCATGGAATAACAGCCGATATCTCCGCAAACAAAACCTTTATGGCCGTCGAGCGCGATGGCGTTGTGAATATTCCAGAACGACGCGCGGTGCGGACATCCGGCGCAAAACGTTTGTTCGCGCGCGGGAATCAGCGCCGCTGCTTTCCGAGAGTCGCTGAGATAGTTCGCCGGAAGCGTTTTGCTCTTTACCTTCAAAATATAACACAGCGCGGCGGCGACAATATCCGGATTGAGTTCGCCCACGGACGGCAGCGTTTCATCGTATTTACCAAAGAATGTTTTAGCACCGATCCGGTTCACAAGACCTGCAGCCAGAACCTTCACGTTTTCTTCAAGAAACGGCATCACTTCTTCAACAATCAGAATCTTCGTCGTCTGGCGCAGATGTTTTTCAAGCAGCTTAGGCGGCAGAGGCCAGGTCGTCCCCAGTTTTAAAATCCCCACACGCTTTTGCAGTCCCAGCAGCTCGATGGCTTCTTCGGCATAAAGAAAACAGGCGCTGCTGGTGATGATAAGCAACTCCGGTTTCGCCGCGCCGACATAACGGTTGAAGGGGCTTTTTTCAAACAGCGCCTCAACAACTTTGAGCTTTTGCTGATGCAGCAGATGTTTGGCCACCACCGGCGTGCTGATCATCGGCCCACGGCTCGAATCCATGACCGATCCGTTATATTCAAAGTGAGCTTTCCGGCTTTTTACCGGCAGCTTCCCGCAAATCACATTGCCGCTCGCGTGCGACATGCGCGTAACCGATCGCAGCATCACAACATTGCCGATTTGTTCCGATAATTCAAACGCCCACTTCGTCAGGTCTTTGGCTTCCTGAAAATCGGACGGCTCCAGAAGCGGCATTTCCAGCATCCGCGCGAAATAGCGTGATTCCCCTTCATTGACGCTGGAGAGCGCGCCCGGATCTTCGCAGGAAACCAGCACCAACCCCCCACGCGTACCCGACGCGGTCAAATGCAGAAGGAAATCCGATGCCACATTCACGCCGTTTTGTTTCATAACAGCCATCGAACGAAGGCCGGCAAAGGACGCGGCAGCGGCCACTTCGAGGGCCACTTTTTCGTTGACCGACCATTCCACATACAGGTTTCGTTCGGAGGCGACATGTGCCAGGGATTCGATCACCTCGGACGACGGCGTCCCCGGATAGCCCGTGGCCACCGCAACGCCCGCTTCCAGCGCGCCGCGCGCGATCGCTTCGTTGCCCAGAAATAACACCTTTGATTTGGCCGGTGATAATAGTTTGGTCATACGTATCTCGTCTCTCGTCGTTCGTATCTCGTATCTCGTGAAGCGTGAAGCGCAACACAAATCATTTTAAATACTTCTTCACCACCGGATCGTCGCTGTTCAGATACAAAAGATTTTTTACCGAACGGCTTTTCTCAACAATATTTTTTAATGCTTTTCTCTTTTTTTCCGCCGCCACGTTTTTCAGATCCTGCAAGGCTGACGCCGGGGCTTCCCAAATTTCCAGTGCGCCCCGGGCAACGGCCAGTTCCATCACCTGTTTTCCAAACTCAGAGCGCACAATGATCTGATTCCAGCCGCGCATCTCATCGCAGTCGCCGCCGAAACGCGCCGCGCCGACGGACAGATCGGCAAACTCCGCCGTACTGTCGATACAATACCGGCAGGCCGTCCGTACACAAGCGTCCACCTCGACCATGGGCACGGACGTCACAGATGCATTCGTGTAAAGTTCCAGAACATTCTTTCCCGCCGGAATATCCATGCCGGTGACCGCTTCAGGGGATATTTGATATTGCTGTAACAAACGGTGAAAGCTTTCGACCGATAGAGTCCAACCGCAAAATAAACCGATCACCAGATTTAATTGATTGATTTTAAGGTCATCATTTATTCTTGCCGTCTTCATTTTTGCCAGAGCCAGCGCCTGGCAGGGCGTCGCCACGACACCGACTTTCCCAGCCGTGTCGCCCATCACCCGATTGAAAGCGGCCACTGTAGGAGATACCGTAAACTTGCTTTTCGCATAATCGCCCAACTGACTTTTAGCTTCGACCAGCCTGCCCTCTTGCTCTATTTCTTCGTTACGTGAAGAAACAATGGCGGAATCGATCAGGCCTTCATCCATAGCGACTTCCAGAAGGGCCGTCACCGTGCCGCCATGCTGGGCTTTCGCACGCAATGCAGGATCGGCAGCCCTCGATAAATAATAACCTTTTACCGCACCAATTTCCGGCGTCATCTCGTCAATTTCAAAAAGGATTTCCCATATTTTCCTGTAGTCGGTAGGCGTCCGGGGGCAAAATGCGTAGCATTTTCCGTCAGTCAAATCGCAGTTATGGAGTTGCACCGTCCTGTCACGGTAAACAACTTGATACGGACACAGACCGACACAGGCCCCGCAGCCGGTGCAAAGGCTTTGTTCTAAAACATCTTTTTTCAGTTTTGTCTGACTGCTGGGCTTGTTCTTCATCGGATACCCAAAATTTGAGATGTCCGTTTATATCCCATCCCGGATTTTGAGACAAGATTAATGATGAATTTCTTTAAAATTATCGCTTTGACGGCTGATTTTTTCATGCAAATCAATTTATTGAGGTCTTTCTTGTTTTCAGTAATTATTTTATTGAAGTTGTTGACATCCGACTCGTCTTGTATTATGTAGCCGCTGAAAATTTTCTTGAGCAGCTTGAGTTTGTTTATAATTATCGGGTTAAGGGCAAGAAGAATCTTTGAAAATCAAATATGTTCCCCAGTAGCTCAGTCGGTAGAGCGGGTGGCTGTTAACCACCATGTCCGTGGTTCGAGTCCGCGCTGGGGAGCCAGAATAGGAAGCCCGTTCCGGCAAGGAACGGGCTTTTTATATGTGGAATGCGGCCTGGGTCGTTATACGGTTTCATCATAGTTGCTATTTAAATAATGAATTATTATCCATTGACGAAACTATTTATTGATATATTTTCATACATACGGCATAGGAAATCCGAAAAGAAATTTTTATAACAAAAATTAAATGGAGGGATAATTATGATTAAATCGAGATTGTGTGAGTTAACCGGAATAAAATACCCGATCATCCAGGCGGGCATGGGACCATTCAGCAACAACAACCTTTGCGTGGCCTCGGCCAATGCAGGCGTTCTGGGATTGCTTTCGACGAGCGGTCTTTTTAACAAGGACGATCAACCTTGGATTTACAATGCTTTTGTGGAAACTGCGGAAGCGAACCGGGAGGATGACATGGCCACCGTCCTGGAGAAGCTGTTAAAACGCACCTATCGCTTAGTCAAGGATAAAGGAGGCGTATTCGGAATAAACGTTATGGTGTCGGCGGAACTCGTCAAGTATTCGCATATCATGATAGACACGGCCATCCGGGTTCGTGAAGAGAATCCAGACATGAAAAAGTATTTTAAAGTAATCTTCACATCCGCCGGTGACCCGGTCGGTTGGAAAGACAAGATTAAAAATGCGGGATTTATCTGGATGCATGTTGTACCTTCCGTGAAAGGAGCTTTGCGTTGTAAAAAGGCAGGCGTGGATGTGATTGTGGCCTCCGGACATGAAGGCGGATTCCATACATCCTGGGAGCCCGTACATTCAATGATTCTGCTGCCCGCCGTAGTCGAAGCGGTTTCTGACGATAAAACCCTGGTGGCAGGCGCCGGTGGATACTGCGACGGCAAGACGCTGGCCGCAGCCCTGGTTCTCGGCGCAGACGGCGCGCAAATGGGAACACGCTTTCTGGCAACGCAGGAAAGCGATTTCCACCAGATCTGGAAGGAAGGTGTTGTTGCTGCCGGTGACCGTGGAACGCTGGTTGCCCGTGGTTTTGTAGGACCTGCCCGCTGGCTGAAAAATGCTCGCAGCGACGAACACGCCAAAAACACGTTGCAAAAATCACCCGGTGTTTTTCTCGGAATCCCCGACGATTATACAACGATTGATATGTCTCTCATCCAATTTGAGATTGAATCCATCAAAGCCGTTTGCGATGGTGACAAGACAAAAGCGATGATGGCAGCCGGAGAAGCGGCGCAACGTATTAATGATATGCCTAAAGTCAACGACATGGTGCAGTCTATCGTCAAGGATGCCGAGAATATTCTCAAGAGTGTTCAGACAAAATTACTGGCCTAACTTTTATTCACCCAGGATAGAGCAGGTACCCTCAAAATGGCTGAACGCTTAACAAGTAGCACAACTATCGAGGGTAGATTGGTAAATCGAGGTTGTTGTTCCATTTAAAAAGGAGATTATGTGATGAAAGATGTGGTTATTGTATCAGCGTGCAGAACAGCTATAGGAACATTCGGTGGCGCATTGAAGGACATGATCGGAGCCCGCATTGCGGCCGTCGCCATGAAGGAGGCCATTAAGCGTGCCGGGATAGACCCGGTTACGATTGATGATGTCCGATTCGGCTGTTGCCTTGAATCCTGTAATACACTTAATGTTACTCGTGTAGGAGCTCTTTTGGCCGGTATTCCGGAAAGCGTGACCGCTGTTACGCTGAATCGTGTATGTATTTCAGGCATGGAAGCCGTACTCAGCGGCACGGCGATGATCAAAGCCGATATGGCCGATATCATTTTAGCAGGCGGCGTTGAGCATATGTCCGGCACACCTTATGTCAATTTTGACGCCCGTTGGGGCTGCCGTCTTCAGGACAGTGTTTTTGTCGATTCCATGATCCGCGCATTACATTGCGGCTCATATGTCATGCCATTATCCGACGATGGTCCCGTCAAATCGGGCCAGCCTTTCGAGAGTTTAAAAGGCAAACCCTATATCATGGGCCATACCACGGAACTGATTGCCCAGCTTTTGAACATCAGCCGCGAGGAAATGGATGAGGTCGCCCTGCGCAGCCATAACAACGTCGAGCGCGCCACCAAAAATGGCGACTTCAAAGACGAAATCGTGCCGATTGAACTCCCCCAGAAAAAAGGCAAACCGCCCATCATCTTCGACAAGGATGAGCATTTCCGTCCCGGATTGACGATGGAACAATTAAAAGCATTACCACCGGCATTTATCCCGAAGGTTGGCAAGGTTACGGCCGGCAACTCCTCCGGGCTTAACGATGGCGCTTCAGCCATGATCATCATGTCGGCCGAAAAAGCCAAGGAATTAGGATTGAAACCGATTGCCAGGATACGTTCCTCCGGACGTGGTGGTTGCCATCCTTCCGTGATGGGTTTAAGCCCGGTTCCAGCCGTAAAAAACCTGCTCAAAAACGACCCGCGTCTTACCTTGGATGCTTTTGAGATGATTGAAGTCAACGAAGCATTTGCCGGTCAGTATCTCGGTTGTGAAAAAGAACTTGGTTTAAACCGTGAAATTACCAATATCAACGGCGGAGGCATCGGCCTCGGACATCCGGTTGGATCTACCGGATGCAGAATCATGGTTACGCTTATCCATGCGATGCAAAAACATGGCAAAACCCTTGGACTGGCCACCCTGTGCGGAGGCGGCGGGGTATCGATGGCCACCTCGATAGAAATGCTTTAGGGGAATAGGCTGAAGGTGAAGCGGAATCCGGCGTATGCCGGATGAAAAATCAAAGATTGAAAGATAGTCCGGATCAAGCTGGTTGCCGTGGCGGTTGTCACGGTAACCAGCTTGACGAAAAAATCAACCGGCGCGTAGCGATCGGCTGTATGTTCTTGATCGCTTCATCTGTAGATATCTTTGCGATGTCCAACCTTTACTACCCAAACCGTGAATTCTTTATCTTGAATAGAATAGATTATTCTGTAAGGCCCTTGGCGGATGCGATATCTTTCTTGTCCTGTGAGTTTTTCGTGGCCTGGCGGCCTCGGGTCACTTGCGAGAGCCTGAATACGAAGGATGATCTTCTGTAGGTCTTTCTTTGGTATTGTACGGAAATCCTTTTCAACAGATTCTTTAAAATAGATTTTATATTCGGCCATCTTTTTTCAGCCTCTTGATCATCGCGTCGTAGCTAATCAATGGCTCTTTGGCTCTTGCCTCAAAAGCCGCAATATCTTCCGCGTCCTCGGCAAGTGATTCTTTGATGGCGTCATTCACGAGTTTCGAGATTGACTGCGTGGTCTCTACCGCTTTCAATCGTAATGCTTTGTGCAATTCCGGATCTAAATAAACTGTTGCGCGCATTGCCGCTGTTCCCATAATATCACCTCCTGTGACGTTGTGTAACTATAGCACTAAAACGTCACAACATCAAATATTTTTATAGCGAACGCACAGCTCAGCCGGAGCGACCCAGCGGGCTGCGATCGGGTGTGGCGACGGGTTAAGCCTTTTTTCTCTCGATAAGATATCCGGAAACGTACTTATGAATGATGCTGGATACCAGGGTCTGGTAAGGAATACCTTCTTGCACTGCGATGACCTGTACCTGCTCCAAATCTTTTGAAGACATGCGAATGTTTATCCTTTTGTCTTTTTGCAGTGTATTTTTTGCATACTGCTGGAGCTTCTTGATTTCCTTCTTCGCATTCTTAACCGGTACCCATTCTCCGCTTTCATATGATTCAAGGATATCTTTTTCTTCATCATCATCCAGAATTATCTTTTTCATTTCTTTTCCCTCAAATACTTGTTTGTAGCTTGCCTTATGTCAATATTATTTTTTGGCTTAACGAAGCGGCGCTGAACGCTAGGGCAGCGCCGCTTCGTTCGGCGGGAACAGTCTTTTGTCTTTTGTTGCCGCCGAACGAAAAAATCAGCCGGAGCGCAGCGACCGGCTGTATTTATTGGTTATGTAATTTTTTGCGCACATTGCCCTTTTTAAACCTTGTCGATTACGGACTTGTCCCGCAATCACTACTGTCCCAACGTTAGTTGAATAAATTCAATTGGTTGTTGTCTTCGGTGTTTTCTTCAATCACCTCAGTATCCGTAAACGCTTGTAAAAGC
>WRPE01000013.1 GCA_009773315.1 Syntrophaceae bacterium | reverse complement strand
CTACAGCTTTTCCAGTTTCCCGGAAGCCCCACCACGAGATTTCAATGACTTACGCCATTCCAAAGACCAAAATGTGCCTACAGCTGTCGAACGTCGGGTAATGGTCCAAGATAACAGCCTTATTGATGGGGCGTTTTCGATGATGACTATGGACATCCTCAACAATGTGCTGAGCCGTGCCGACAATCCCGGGAAATTGGGAACATACCTGACGGAAGAGGTGCGGGAAATCACCGGAGCGAAATGTGTAATTTTTTTTAAGTGCTTTAATAGCAGCGACTCTTTCGTCCATGAAATTATGGGAATCAGTCCTGAACGGAACCGCCCAGTGGCCGAATCGTCAGACATGGAAAGATTGCTTCCCTTGATCCATAATACAACCGAAACAAAGCTTTGGCTGCCGGAAGAACAGTCAGAGGCTATGCTTATCCTGGACCAGATGCAATTCGGCCTGTCTTTGACCATTCCACTCAATGTCGGCAAAGTACGTATGGGCGCATTGCTTGCACTTGGTCTTCCCGACCAGATCCATATCAAGCAAGTGATGGATCTTATGGATACCCTTTCCACCATCGTTGCGCTGGTATTGCGGAACGCAATTCTGTTTGAACAGCAAGAGGCTGTTATTCGGGAGCGAACCCGAGAGCTTCAGAATAGCAATGCGGACCTGAAGCGGGAACTTGCGGAGCGCAAGCGGGTGGAGGTGGAACTGAAAGAGTCAAAAGCACTCATTGAGGCAGTCGTGGAAAATGTCCCACTCATGATTTTCCTTAAAGAGGCAACAGCCCTGCGCTTCGTAATATTAAATCGCGCTGGAGAGGAGCTCCTGGGATATGACCGCAGGGATTTGATAGGGAAGAACAACCTGGACCTATTTCCTCTTGAACAGGCAGTCCATTTCATGGCCAAGGACCGGGAAGTGCTCGATGGAGAGCTTGGCTTCTTGGACATCCCGGAAGAGCCTATCCTGACGGCCAAGAAAGGCCAGCGGCATCTCCATACCCGGAAGGTTTGTATCCGGGGTTCCGATGGGACCACGAAATTCCTGTTGGGCATTTCCGAGGACATCACCGACCGCAAGCGGTCAGAGGAAAAACTTCAGGATACCCTCGAAAGTCTCAGGAAATCGTTTGCCACCATCATTCAGGTCATGGTGGCTGCTGTGGAGTCCAGAGATCCCTATACGGCCGGCCATCAGATCCGTTCGGCTGATCTTGCCCGTGCCATTGCCACGGAGATGGGATTACATCAGGATAAAATCGAGGGACTCCGGATGGCCGGTTCCATCCATGATATCGGGAAATTATCTATTCCTGCGGAGATATTATCCAAGCCTACCAAACTGACAAACCTTGAGTTTTCCCTGATCAAAGAGCACTCCCGGAAAGGGTACGAGATGCTGAAGGATGTGGAATCTCCCTGGCCGCTGGCGGAGATCGTCCATCAGCACCATGAACGGATGGACGGTTCCGGCTATCCAAGAAATCTGAAGGGGGATGAGATTCTCATAGAAGCCCGCATCCTCTCTGTTTCCGATGTGGTGGAAGCCATGGCGTCCCACCGGCCCTATCGTCCCAGCTTGGGCATTGATGAAGCTTTGGGTGAAATCGAAAAGAACAGAGGTATCTTTTACGACGATGCTGTCGTAGATGCCTGTCTGAGATTATTTCGGGAGAAAGGGTTTAAACTTGAAGGGATTTGATCGTAATCTTAGTTCAGCCATCGAAAATCTTTTAAATTCAGAGGTTGTCCCATGAAAGATCAAACCAAGACAAAGCAGGCCCTGATCCAGGAACTGTCTTCTTTGAAACATAGAATCCAAGAACTGGAACGAGCGGAATCCGAGCACAAGCATGTGGAAGAGGCACTGAGGGAGTCTGAAGAAAAATATCGCAATATTCTGGAGAGCATCCAGGAGGGCTATTTTGAACTTGACCTTGCCGGTAATTATACTTTTGTTAATGAAGCTAACTGCAGATTTCTAGGATATACCAAAGAAGAATTGGTCGGGATGAACTACCGGCAGCATACTGATGAAGAAACCGCTAAAAAATTGTATCAGCCCTATTACGAACTTTACCGAACAGGCAAATCGATTGAGACATTAGAAGTTGAATCTTTCAGAAAAGATGGGATTAAAGTGATTTACGAAACGTCGGTATCTCTCATCAGGGATTCAGAAGGTAAACCAATCGGATTTCGGGGTGTTTCTCGTGACATCACCGACCGCAAGCAGGCGACGGAGGCACTGCTGGAGAGCGAGAAGCGGTATCGGGCCTTGGTGGAAAATGCAAGTGACCTTGTCTTTAGATTGGACGCCGCCGGGCACTTCACCTTTGTCAATCCGGTGGCACGCCGCATTGTTGGGTACGGGGAAAAGGAGCTTATCGGAAAACATTATGCAACATTGATCCGATCGGACATGCGCGAGGAGGCCATGAAGTTCTTTGGCCGTCAGTTCGTGAAGGGGATTCCCAATACCTACTCCGAATATCCCATTATTTTGAAAGATGGCCGCGAGATTTGGGTCGGGCAAAACGTCCAGTTGCTCTTTCAGGACGGCAAGGGGATAGCTTTTCAAGCAGTGGCCCGCGACATCACCGAACGCAGGCAGGCCGAGGAGGCGTTGCGGGAGAGCGAAAAGAGATACCAGGCGCTCAGTATTGTTGATGAGCTTACCCAGTGCTACAATTCCAGGCATTTTTACGTTCAACTTAAAATCGAAGTAGAGCGATCGAGCCGATATGAACTGCCTTTAACCCTCCTTCTGCTCGATCTCGACGATTTCAAGGCATTCAATGACGCGTACGGCCATGTTGAAGGGGACCGTGTCTTGACGCGGCTCGGCCAGGTGGTGAAACGATGCCTGAGGGAGACCGATTCTGCCTATCGTTACGGCGGCGAGGAATTTACGATCCTGCTGCCCATGACAACAAGCGCGGACGGCGCTGTTACAGCGGAAAGAATCAGGGCAGAATTCAAAAAAGAGAACTTTTCACCCGACCCTGGTAAAGACGTAAATATGACGGTGAGCATCGGTCTTGGTCAGTACAAGACAAGTGAAGATATGAAAGTCTTCGTTCATCGGGTTGACCAGCTCATGTATCAGGGGAAAAAGAACGGAAAAGACAGGGTTTGTTGTGAGTCATAGTCGAAGGAACAGTTCGAGCGGTAATCCTCACCTCATCCCGACATCGTGCACCATTGACTCGTAGGTGTTATGATTGTCGCGACATGACTTTACCGGACACTTGCTGTCAAGTCATGCATAGGTCGGGGCGTGAATAAAGTTTCATGTTAATGCCAGAGCAGCCGTCATATTCAAATGATTAATTTTACTTCTGTTTTTCCCATTCGGCCTACAGTCTAATAGCCTTTTTTACGTTTTCTCAAAATGATGATAATCTTTCGGCTGCTCAAAATTGCCGCCCCAATGCCAGCCGCGTTTGATGAACTCTTGCACAATGGGGTGCCCGGCAGCGAAGGTGCCGTTATTTTTGAGGCGGTAGGTCGCTCCGGCAGGGGCGATAATTCCGGCCGGGTAGATGACCGGATTCTGAACAGGATTGATATCCACGGCGCGTCCGAAAGAGTGCAGTGAAAGCTTATTGGTTCCCTCAATCACCCGGAAGTTGAACCCGGAAGAATTATTGTCGGCCATGGAATCGCCGTCTTCCCAGTTGTAGGCGATAATGGGGATGACTTTGCCGACCGGAAATTTGAGTTTTTCAATCATCTGAAATATTTCGTAGATGTCGTCTTCAAGCGTTGCGTTCACCATCATCTGCCCCTGATGGCGCAGGCCGTCAAAAGAATAATAAGTCACATCGATCATTGATAAGGAATCAATGACTTCAAGCGGCGCGGCGCTGCCTTCAATGGCTTCGGCAAAGCTCATGTCGCTGTCGATAATGATTTCTTCATTGGGCATTGGGCTTAACTCCGTTAGGTAATTTGCAAAACTACTGTTTTTGTCATAACCTTTCAGGTCACGCGTTCCGGGCAAGCGAAGCGTGACCCGGCTTGTGCCCTCGCGTCACCTTCATGTGATTAGGGTAAATCCAGTATTATTAATGAATCTGGATACCGGCTTTTGCCGGTATGACGACTCTGATGATTATTTATAACGTAAAACAACGTCTCTTCGCCAGACAATTAGCACGTTCGTATGGAAGAAATAATTTTTTCGAGTGTTTCTTCATCCGGCGACACTTCCTGGTATATTTTCCGCATTGTATCGCAATTAAGTTTTTCAAAATCTTTCAATAGCGGTGTAATGATCACGCCGGCTATATCAATGGCCCCGGGTGAGACGAAAATTCTGTCTTCACTTTCGGCATAGTAGGCATCGGGACGGTGCTTCCGGCGCAAAAAGACCGTGAGACGCAGGCAACCTTTATCGTGATCACAAAAGACATTCACCGGCGGTTCATCGTTTATTGTGAACACTTCCTGTGCGGATTTTAATAAATGAATGAATTGTTCTTTCAAAGCTTCTGTGTCTTCAGATGCCAGTACGACAACAGCGCGATCAAACCCTTTTCCTGCAAAGATTTGAACAGTAGCGCCAACTTTAATCGGCGGCAGTTCGTTCAACTCCTTCAGGAAGGGAAGGGTATCCGACGGGATCATCTGAAAATGCAAATGATCGGGCGCGGAGGCGCCGCAGGCCGGGCCATTGTATAAAACCGTATAATCCGGCGAAGCGTCTTTGGCTATTTGTAAGAGCCAACTTAGGGATGCCATAATGTCCTGCGGCTGGTGTTTAAGTGTAACAACGGTAAAATGACGGTCGAAAATCGGCGCGGGATTGCAGAGAATCAGGTAGCGATTGCGGTATAAAATGCCATGTTGACCGGGCGGTAAATTTCCCCGGCATAAAAAGCAGGGTCTTTTTTTGATGGATTTTGCATCCACCGCTGCGCCACTGCTGAGAGCGCGGGCGGGGTTGTATTGCAAGGTGATTGAATAGTTGCCGCAAGAAAGTTTCCGAATTTTTGTTCCGGTCAGATCGCGGCAGGCAGAGGCGAGAGCAGGCCAGCTCTTCTTTTGCGACTTAAAGAAATTGTGACAAATCTGAGGGAGTGTTTTATCATCTTTCCCGGGGAATTCGGCAAAGATTTGATTTGGTGCAAGCGAAGCAGAGGAACCAGTCTGCCGGTCTGCTGTTTGAGGAGGCGCCGTAACTGCTTCATTTGTCATTCCGGGCAAGCGAAGCGCGACCCGGAATCCAGTATTTAAAAATTCTGGATTCCCGCCTGCGCGGGAATGACGACACTCTTTGTGATTTTTATCGTTTATATTCTGAGTAGATTTTTCTTTTTCGTTTATCTGCTGTCTGGTTTGAATTTCGATCGTTCTCAGTTTATCTTTATAATAATCATTGTGGTTTTGTTTCTCCTCGGAAAGACCGGCATCGGTATTGTCTCTCCAGCGGCGGCATAAATACAGGCTTTCGTAAATTCGGCCGATTGCATATTCCCGTGTCAAACGCAGGGCCACGGCGTAATCCTCTCCATAACTCACATTGGGAAAACCGATCTGGCGGATGACGGCGGCGTCAAAAGCCCGCGGTGCGCCCATACCGTTGACCCGCAACAGATTGTTGTGGCCGTTTTGAGGCGTCCATTCACGGTGGTCGATCAATCCCGGCGGAATGGATTTGAGCTTTTCATCAACCAACGTATAAGAACCCACGACCATCGCATATTGTCCCCGTCGTAAGGTGGTGACGATTTTTTGAAGTGTCTGTGGTGAGCTGTAAAGATCGTCGGAATCCAGTTGAATGATATATCGACCGCAATGCGGCGAACAAATTGCTTCATTCCAGCAACCGCCGATACCGAGATCATGCCTAGAAGGGATAATATGTTGAATGTGGGGATACTTTGCGGCAAATCTTTTCAAAATGTTTGTGGTACCGTCCGTGGAATGATTATCCACAACCAGGATGTTGAAGGGAAAGTCCGTCTGCTGTCCCAAAGCGCTCGTCAGCGCGTCGGTAATGGTTTTTTTACGGTTGAGCACGGGAATGACGATACTGGCCTTCCATTGGAAAGCCTCCGGCTCTTTATCAGTCCTTTTTGTACGCGCAGGTAAGTGTGCTCCGATTTGCTTCAGATAGTTTGTTGCAATCTTCTCCATCTTTTGCTGACGGACGAAATTTTCTTCTGCGACATAGGCAAATTGCTCCTCTGTTTGCCTGCCTGATGATTTTGCCGGTTTAATCTTTTTTGCGGATACCGTGTATAAAAACTCCGGCACATGAATCAAGGCATGATCGATGGAAATTTTCAGACGCAGATCATATAGAGCGGTGGATGCGTCATGGGGTGGCATGCCGTATTTTTGCAAAACGGTTTTAATGGCTGCCGCAGAAATTATAAAAAAATAGCCGAAGCTGAAATCATCGCGAATTGAACCTTCCTGATGGTCGTTCAACGGGTGCGCGCTGATATCATCCCCGTCGCGGCGAAGGAAATCTGAATAAATTATCCCCGCCCCGGTATCGCGGGCGATGGCCAAGAGTCTTCGCAATGACTGTTGATCGCATGAGACGTCCGTCGTCGAATCCAGCACCAGTAAATAATCAGACGATATTTTACTGAAGAACGAAGAAGGCCGGCCGGCGGATTTGCCCGTGTCCGCTCCGGCGGGCCAGGCGTTTGCCGCCTGTTTTTCATCCGTTGCGCTCCAGAGTAAAAAACGTCCTAATTTATAAACCGAAGGTTTCATGGATACTCGCGCCGGGGAGCCGTTAAAAATTAGACATCATCAGATTAAAAGCTTTTTCCGCCGTATCGCGGGACAGTTTGGTCAGCGCTCTCTTTCGGGTGGCGGGCATCAGATTAATATCGTCTTGCAGCTCGTAATCGACTGTTGCGGTGACATTTCGGGAAGACCAGAGCGTCTTGCCAGTGTCCTTTTCACGGAAGCTGGACTCCAGAGTAATAGCCATTCTCTCTTCGGCGGCCAAGATGCTTTTCCGGTAAGAAAGCGCCGCGGTGTTGAGACTGAGAACATTGCCACTGATGATCGCGTCCGCCTGTTCGATAGTCGATACGGCTTTAAAGCGACTGTTCTGGATGATCTGATCAATGAACGCTGTCCGTATGAAATTTTCTACTTCCGCCTGAGCGGTTTTGTTGCCGAAAGGCTCAACATAAACAGTTTTTATACGGCGGTCGATGTGTTCGCCTTGCGGCGCGAAGGCGTAACCGCACCCGAAGACCGCAAAGACGAGCGCGAACAGCAAGCCAAATTTAATTCTGGAAAACGAGTTTTGTTTTTTCATAAAATTAACCATAGTTATTGACTAACGACAATATTCACCAGCTTTTTGGGAACGTAAATGATTTTCAGAATTTTTGCTCCCTTCAGCATCGCTACGATTTTTTCATCCACCTGCGCGTCGGCTTTAATTTTTTCAGCATCTTCACCGACGGGCGCCATCATCCGGCTGCGCAACTTGCCGTTGATCTGAATGACGATGGTCATTTCTTCTTCGCTGGCTATCGCCGGATCAAAGTCAGGCCAGGACGCATCGGCCACGGATGTCGTATGGCCCAGCATCTGCCAGAGCTCTTCGGTCATATGCGGGACAATGGGCGCAAGCAGCAATAACGCCGCCTCCAGCGCTTCGCGGACGACCGCCAGGGCGGTTTGATCATCCTTTGCGGGATGCTTCACCCCGTACAGGGTGTTGACCAGTTCCATCACCGCGCTGATCGCCGTGTTGAAGTGGAAGCGATCTTCAATGTCGGATGTGACCTTGCGGATGGTCTGATGCGTCTTTCGCCTCAGTCCCTTGAGATCGCCTTCCAGCAGCAGATTTCCTGATGCAGGCGCAATCGTTTTGATGTCCTCCAGGTATTCGTCAAAGATGCGCCACAAGCGGCTGAGAAATCGAAACGATCCTTCCACGCCCTGTTCGCTCCATTCGAGGTCTTTTTCCGGCGGTGCGGTAAACAGGCAGAAGATGCGCGCCGTGTCCGCGCCGTAGGTTTTGACCAGATAATCCGGATCGATCACGTTCTTGAGTGATTTGGACATTTTTTCCGTCTTGCCGATCATAACGTCCTGACCGCAAATGTGACATTTGCCGTCGACGGCCTGCTCGGGGAAAAGATAACCATGCTCGGGGCACTTCATCGTTTCCTTGCAGACCATGCCCTGTGTCAGCAGATTGGTGAAAGGCTCATCCACACCGAGTACGCCGAAGTCGCGCAGCATCTTGGTGTAGAACCTTGAGTAGAGCAGATGCAAAATGGCGTGTTCAATGCCGCCGATATACTGATCCACCGGCATCCAGTAATCGAGTTTTTTGCGGTCTAAGCCCGGTTTGATGTCGTAATCCGGACTGCAATAACGATCGAAATACCAGGACGATTCCACAAATGTGTCCATCGTGTCGGTTTCACGAGCTGCGGGGCCTCCGCATTTGGGGCAGGTCGTATCGACAAATTCTTTGAGCGCCGCGAGCGGCGAGCCGCCCTCCGGGCTGAATACAACATTCTCGGGCAGGACAACGGGCAGGTCTTCTTCTTTGACGGGGACGATGCCGCATTTTTCGCAATGGATCATCGGGATGGGCGCGCCCCAGTAACGCTGGCGCGAGATGCCCCAGTCGCGCAGACGGTATTGAATCGTTCGCCGCCCTTTCTGCTCCGCCTCCATAAAATCAGCGATGGCCTCCAGGACTTTCGTATTTTCCATGCCGTTGAACTGGCCGGAGTTGACCAGGATGCCTTCATCCACATAAGCTTCGGTCATTGTTCCCGGATCAAGCGTTTTGTCTTTTGGTGAAATGACGACAATCAGCGGCAGGTTAAACTTTTTGGCAAATTCAAAGTCGCGCTGATCATGCGTGGGGACGGCCATGACGCAGCCGGTGCCGTAATCGGCCAGAACAAAGTTTGCGGCATAGATAGGCATTTCCCGGCCGGTTAACGGGTTTTTGCAGTAGGCGTCCAGAAAGAGACCTTCCTTTTCGTAATATTCGGACGTCCGCATCAGCTTGTCCTGCTTTTTGACTTTTTCCACAAACTGCCGGACATTGCCCTCGCAGGGCTTCCCTTTGGCCAGTTGCATGACCAGCGGATGTTCGGCGGCCACCAGCATGAAGGTCGCGCCGAAGAGTGTGTCCTGACGGGTGGTGAAAACCTTGATCGCGCCCGAGGCACCGACCATGGGAAAATCCACCTCGCAGCCGTAGCTTTTGCCGATCCAGTTTTTCTGCATCGTCATGACGCGCTCCGGCCAGCCGGGCAGCTTGTCGCAGTAGTCCAGCAACTCTTCAATATAGGACGTGATTTTAAAGAACCACTGATCCAGTACTTTTTCGGTCACTTCCGTGCTGCATCGCCAGCACAGGCCGCCTTCGACCTGTTCGTTGGCCAGCACCGTGTCGCACTTGACGCAGAAATTGACACTGGAACGTTTTTTATAGGCCAGCCCTTTTTCGTACATCCAGATAAAAAAGAGTTGTTCCCATCGGTAATATTTCGGTTCGCAGGTGGCCAGTTCCCGATCCCAGTCGTAGCTGAAGCCCATACGCTTGAGTTGTTTGCGCATGTGGTTGATGTTTTCATGGGTCCATTTGGCCGGATGAATTTTGTGTTCGATGGCGGCATTTTCCGCGGGCATGCCGAAGGCATCCCAGCCAATGGGATGCAGGACATTGAACCCTTTCATGCGCTTATAGCGGGCGACGACATCGCCGATTGTGTAATTACGGACATGGCCGATATGGATTTTCCCGGACGGGTAGGGGAACATTTCCAGCAGATAGTATTTTTTCTTTTGCGGGTCTTCGGTGACTTTAAAGGCTTTTTCTTCTTCCCACTTTTTTTGCCATTTTTCTTCGATGGTTTTCGGTTCATACTTCATAGGCATCATGCGCTCCCTAAAGATATTAATCGGCGATTTGCTTAACATATCGGCAGGGTGCTTGCAATGGGTTTATACAGGCCCATGGGTTATGGGCGATAGGCAAGGGATGACGATAGCTTCCCGTGGGTTAACGGCCATCTATTTTCCCATCTTCTTCAGTTCTTCGGGGAGCTTTTCCACTTCCGGTGTCTGATAAAGGACATCTTCTTGATAGAGGGTCTCGATCTCTTCTTCCGTATATCTCAATTCCGTTATGAGGACTTCCCGGTTGTGCTCGCCCAGAAAAGGAGCATAGCCTCTGATGCCGGCGGGTGTTTCCGAAAATTTCAGGGGGCTGCCGTACATCTTGACGGGACCCAAAAAGGGCTGATCCATGGACATGCGCATCTCCCGCGCCCCGATATGAGGATCGGTCGTGGCCAGTTCTTCGATACTTTTTACCCTGCAGCAGGGGATGCCTGTTGCCTCCAGTTTCCGCTCGGCCTCTTCCACCGAATCCTGAGACAAGACCCAGGCATCAAGGGCATCATGAACAAGGCGAACGTTATCGCTCTTGCACCGGGCGGCCAGATCTATGGTCCGGGGATCCGTTTTCAGCCATTCATATCCCGGTCCCATGAGATCAACCAATTCGGGCCAGCGGTTATCCGAGAGAAGGGCAATGGAGATCGATCCGTTCTTTCCCGTGTAAACGCCATAGGGCGAAGAAGTGGGGCTTTGTTTCGAGGTCCGGGGCATGATAAAGGGCTTGCCCACGGCCTCACTGATCCAATAGGCAGGGAAGGAAGTTTCGTGGACGGAGAAGAGGCAGTCTACAAGGGAAATATCGATATTCTGACCCTGTCCCGTGAGCATGCGATGCACCAGCGCCGCGAGCATGGCCGTACAGGCATGCATGGAAGCGGTGGTGTCGCCGATGGCCACGGGAGCCCCCACATGGGTTGACGTCAGACCCACCCAGCCGCTTGCCGCCTGGGCAATGGCGTCATAACCGGGCTTGTGCGTATTGGGACCCCAGTGCCCCCAGGCGGAAATGGAGCAGTAGATGATATCGGGCTTGATCTTCTTGACGGATTCATAATCCAGCTTCAGTCTTTCCATGACGCCGGGGGCGAAGTTCTCGACGATGATATCGCTTTTCTGAATCAAACCATGGATCAGCGCTATTCCCCTGGGATGCTTGAGATTGACGCAAAGGCTCTTCTTTCCCCGGTTGAGGTGAAGATGATAGGAACACTGGGTAATGCCGTTCTTTTCCACCTGCAGGGCCTGATGACGTTCATTGGTGCCGTTTTTGTAATGTTCAATTTTAAAGACCTTGGCGCCCATGTCGGTCAAGGTCTTCGTGGCGTGAGGTCCCGCCAGCACCCAGGTGAAATCCAAAACGGTTATGTGGGAAAGGGGCCCCGGTTTCAAAGCTTCCATAAGTCTTATATCCTCTTCCGGCGTGATGCTGTGAAATGTTGATCTTTAGAACAAGTTCTTTTTGTCCGCCTATTTGGGAATATGTTTCTAATGATGGACAGCGCTATTTTCTCATTATGCCGTCCAATCGGGCCGTTTGGCCATCCGGTCCTGCACGGTTTTCCTCAACCAATCCTCAATTTTCCGGACCTATCTGGCAAGACAGAATGAGGTGATGAATATATTTGTGTCTCACTGCCAAACAGAGGATCATCCTGGCTTTGATGAAAGTTTGTTCATGCAATTCCGGGCCAGTTCGTTTAGAACCGGCAGGGTTCCGGCGTTGGAGGTGGCTGTTACTAAATTTTTAATGCCGGTGGGTATGTGGTCGAGAAAATCCGGCTTGTTTTTTTTGATTCCCAGAAAACCGTAGGCGCCCAGGGCCTGCATCAGGCGTTGGGCGGCACCGTCCCAGAAATAATCGGTGAATTGATCCAAGGTGTAATTCGGCTGCATAATCCGGTAATAAAAGGAAATCAGTTCGTTTCTTTCATCGTTGCTGAACGTCACATAGGGATCGCAGATCAGCGACCCCAGATCATAAAACAGGTTGCCCAGCCTCATCCCCTGAAAATCAATGAAAACAGGCCGGTCGTTTTTAATCATAATATTCTGGGACTGAAAATCCCGGTGGATCAGGCATGTTTGATTTTTTTGCAGACGGCCGATCAGCCCGTCTGATTCTTCTGTCCAGTCGCGCATCAAGGAATCGGACAACTCCAACCTGCAGACCGTCTCAACAAAATTTTCCTTAAAGTAGTTGTGCTCCCACACGTAGAGAGATCGGTCATATCCTTTAGTCAGTTTCAAATGAGCCGGCAAGTCGGCCGGTGGAATGCGATGCAGCCTGTGTATTTCCGAAAGCGCCCTTAAATAATAGTGACGCCTTTTGTACCAGGGAAGGGTGCGGAGCGAATACAAATCAATGTCACCCAGGTCTTCGAGCAATAAAAAACGCTGCCGGTAATCATAGGCAATGATGACCGGTACCGGTATGCCGATTTCGGTCATAAAGCGGTTGATTTCCGCCCAGTAGGCGTTTTCCTCGACATCGGTTCCGTATTGCATGAAAATGAAAGCGGGACCATGAGGCAGGTGTACCCGATAAAAATTGCGGTCGGAGCCGCCCTTTTTAATAGGATCATATTGAAAGTCCACCACACCCAGATGATCATTTAAGAATTTTCGTATTTCTTTGTTCATAAGTATTGCTCGCGCAATTTATTGTATTCTTCAATCGTCCCGAGATCGTACCAGAAACCTTCGTCAATCACAATCCCTCCGATGGAGCGGGGATTTTCCCTGATACTTTCGATCAGCGGCAAAACAATCGATTCGATTTTACCCGCCGTGAGCCGCTGTAAAAACGATATTTCCATAATGTAAATACCTGCATAAAGACAGCTTTGAACGCCGGGGTTATGCAGAGTATTTCTCATATCGCAGATAAAGCCCGTGCTGTCAATATTGACGTTCGTGAGTGGTCCGCGGCTGCGCAGAGCCAGTGTTACCTGTGCTTTACCTCCAAAATGCCTGTCGATAATCGGCTCCAGAGGCAAATTGGTGATAATATCGCCGTTGTAAACAATCAGACGTTCGTCTTTTTCAATCAGGTCTTCGATATTTTTGATGCCGCCTGCGGTGTCCAAAAGCATCGTTTCATGCCGGAAAATGATTGGAAGGCCATGCCAGTTGCCGTCAGGAAATGCTTCGGAATATTTCTCGGCACAGTGATGCGTATTAACAATAAACCTTTGCACGCCAATGGCCCGCAGATGTTCCATCGCATAAGTGATCATCGGGCGACCACCGATAGGCAAAAGCGGCTTGGGCATATTTTCCGTAATCGGCCGAAGCCTTGTCCCTAACCCTGCCCCTAATAGGAAGGCTGTTTTGATTATTTTGGATGGCACGTTAATGTATTCTCCTTAAAACCTTAAATCTTCTTCCCATACTCCGGATCAATCTTTACCAGTGCCGTAACAATGAATCCGGGGATCGTCGTGAGCAATATCCAGTAGTAGAAATTGATATACCCCAGCTTCTCCTGAATCCAGCCACTGGCCATTGCCGGCAGCATCATGCCCAAGGCCATGATGCCGGTGCCGATGGCGTAAAAAACGGTTTTGTATTCCCCCTGCGACACCATAATCATATACATCGTGTAAGCGGTAAAACCAAATCCGTAGCCGAACTGCTCAATCGCCACGGCAGAGCCGATCAGCCACAGATTTTGAGGCAGTGCGTGCGACAGATACACAAAAATCACATCCGGCGCGTGCATCATGATTACCATCGGCCAAAGCCAGAATTTCAAGCCGTTTTTGTAAATGACATAGCCGCCCAAAAGCCCGCCCAGCATGAGCGCCACAACGCCGATGGTGCCGTAGATCAAACCGACTTCGGTGGTGGAAAGCCCCAGACCGCCTTTGGCGGGGGAATCGAGTAGAAAGGGAGCGACCATTTTCACCAACTGTGCTTCGGCAAAGCGGTAAAACAAAAAGAAGCAGATGATGGTGACAATATCCTTGCGCCGGAAGAACAACGTCAAAATGCGAAAATACTCGGCAACCGGACTTTTTCCTTTATCCAGCGGCGCGCTATGATCCGATTCAGGGTAGGGCAGAACGAAAAAATGATAAAGGCACAAAGCCAGGAAAACCGCCCCGGCGGCCAGAAACGTAATCGACCAGGCGGAAGCGACTGGATAGCCGTATTTTTGTAGAAGGCCTGCCAGAATCACCAGGCCGCCTTTGGAGGCGATGGTGGCCACGCGGTAAAAAACCGTGCGTACGCCGACAAACGCAGCCTGTTCGGGCGTGTCGAGCCCCAGCATGTAAAAGCCGTCGGCGGCAATGTCATGCGTGGCGGAACTGAAAGCCATAATCCAGAATATCGCCAGGGTGTATCTGACAAAATCTGTTGTGGGCAAAGTCAGAGCCACACAGGCGAACGATCCGCCGATGGTCAGCTGCATGGCGATAATCCAGAAGCGCTTGGTGCGGAAAAGATCGACAAAGGGGCTCCAAATCGGCTTGATCACCCAAGGAAGATAAAGCCAGCTGGTGTAAAGAGCGATTTGTGTGTTGGAGAGTCCCAAGTTTTTGTAAAGTACCACGCTGACGGTCATGGCGATCATATAGGGAATGCCTTCAGCTATATAAATGGAAGGCACCCAGAGCCACGGGTTACGGGTTCTTTCCGCTGTTTTTTCGTTTGATGGGGACATGAAATTCCTTTAACTCGTTTTTACGCGCTTTCTCCAGTTCTTCTTTGAGGAACTGCGTCAATACAGCTTCCTCAAAATCGCGCCTGTGAAGTAGTGCGCTAAAATATTCTCGGCGTCGTGTCCTTGAACCGCCATAACCGCTGCACCGATCTGACACAGGCCCACGCCGTGCCCCCAGCCACCGCCGTCCAGGATAAAACGTAAAACCGTTCCGTCTGTATCCCGCTCGGTGGTGACGACAAATGCGCTGGAAAGTAAGTGTGTGGGCGAGAGCCAGCGGCGGATTTCCAGTTCCTTGCCGACAACCACTGTGCCGAGCGAGCCTTCTATTTTGAGACGATGGATTCTTCCGGATGGGCCGCGCGCCATAGGTTCAAGATTTTGCAGGATGCCGAAGTCGATACCGGATTTTGCCTTAAGAATTTCCTCCAGCTCCTTTCTGGTGTAGGCAACCTGCCAGCGATAGAAATTCAATGTTTCCAGATCAAATGCGGGCAATATCCGCCGCAGGATTCCCTGATCGTTTGTGTTGCAATAGGCGGCCGGTTTTGATCGCAGCCAGGCGGCCGCTTCTTCCTCCGAGGTCACCGGGGGCTGATTTTCCGCATAGTCGGTTCTGCCGGCAAGATAGGGAAAAGACACATCCTCCCAGGCCGTCGAAAAAACATCCGTCTGTCCGCCGCAGCATTTGTGATAGCGTGCATCGCAAATTTGACCGCCGCTTGTCAGGAATATCCCGCGCGTGGCGTCGATGGCCCGGGCGACATTTTCAGAGATGATTTTGGTGACGCCCTGATACCGCTGGCAGTGGTCGTCGGCACAGACGTCGAAGTCTTGATGATCGTTGACATCCTGCCAGGTCAGAATTTCATCTTCTTTCTGCCGGGGCAGCGTCCGGACAAATTCCTTTTTCGCGAGCATCGCCACAAGCCAGCTGCGCGCTGTAATAGCCTGTGCTTTGAGAAAAGCCAGGGGAGCTCCTGCCGCCATTTCCGACGAGATCACCGAGGCGAGGTATTCTTCGAGTGAGATGATATTGATGAGATCGAAGGTGGTCTCGCTGTGTCCCGACAGAAGCAGTGCGCCGCGAAAAGATTGCTCCTGGACTCTCTGCCAGTGAAAATTGATGCCGATTTTTACATCCAGGACGGTAAAATAAATTGCGGTTAGCGCATCGGGTGTAAGGAAGATTTCTTTTTGACGGATGATCTGCCCGCCGTCGGAAGCAGTAAGAACGAGCTGCCCGTTTGCGGCGCGGACGGAAAGCTCGCCTGTAACAGCTCGGCCGTCCGGTAGAAAAAAAGAACCTGTGAGCTTCAGGCGGGCTTCGGGGGAATCTTGCAGCAGCGCTACTTTAATTTTCGGTTCGCAATCGATCATGCCTTCATCCGCGCGGTTTAAAAAGTTATTGGTTTTTTTAGAGGCAATAGAATGATAAGTCAAGAAAGTTATTGCCGCCCTGTATTCTTCTTTTTCTGACAGTTATTTCCGTCGAGTCACACATCCCTTTTTTGAAGTCACTATTAACCTGTGGAATCATCGGCAGTGTTGAATATATCGCTTGAATATTATTAATTTATCAGATATAAACGCGCAAAAAAGATCGGCGGATGGCTTATGGCATATATCTGGCCCATTGGAGGAGGGAAGGGCGGTTCCGGCAAGAGTTTTTTAACCAGTTCCTTAGGACGGCTGTCGGCGCGACTGGGCAAGAGAACGCTGGTGATCGATCTTGATCTGGGGGCGGCCAATCTGCATACCCTGGTTGGTGTTCCTTATCCGAAAAAAGGGTTTTCCGATTTTATCCGTAAAAAGACTTTCCGACTGGAAGACACGGTCGTGGAGACGCCTTTTGAAAACCTCTTTCTGATCAGCGGCGCTCACGACAATTTTGATGTCGCCAACCTGCCCTATGAGCAGAAAATTAAAACACTCCGCGCCATTATGAAATTAGACTATGACAGCGTCCTGCTGGATTTGGGCGCCGGGACATCTTTCAACACGCTTGATTTTTTCCTGATCTCGCAACACGGCATTTTTATCACCACACCGGAACCAACATCCATTGAAAATGTTTATCGGCTGATTCGCTCTATTTACTTCCGCCGGATTCGATACTGCTTCAATGTGACGGATTTCAAAGCGCTGGAGGACGAGGTCGTCATCCAATTCGGCGATGGTTCCTTCAATAAGCCTGAATGCATGATCAAAGTCATTGCGGATGTGTATCCGGAAAAATACGAGCAACTGCAAGATGCGTTCAGTGCGTTTCGATTCAAGCTCATTATCAATCAGGTGCGCAAACATGACAACGCCGCGCTTGGGATGCAGATGAGCAGAATGCTCGAGAAACATCTGGGACTGCATATCGAGTTTGCAGGCAACGTGGCTTATGATGATCATGTTCATGATGCGATTTGTCAGCGAGTGTCTTTTCTGGACCGCTATCCCTGTACCAGAACCGCGTGTGACCTCCATGAGGTGGGCAAGCAGATTGTTCAGCCTGGCGGCCAGCAATTAATGTTCCGCTATCTGTAAAGAAAACCATCAACCCCGGCCGTCAGGCAACGGCAACGGAGATTTTGCATGCCCAAAGATTTTACGCAATTAAACTATTATGAAGTGCTGGACATCAAACCGGACGCAGTGGCGTTTGAAATACGACATGCTTATAACGCCGCCCTGCAGGTCTATCAGCCCGGTTCGCTCGCGAGCTATTCTTTTTTCCCGGAGGATGAAAGACAGGATATCCTGTCTCTCGTCGAGACAGCATATCGGACGCTGATCAGTGACCAGGCAAGGAAAGATTACAATGAAGAATTAATCCGCAGAGGGGAGCTCGACGTAAGAAAAGAAGCTACGTCCACCGCTAAAAAACCGGTGAGTATTTTTAATATCAGTCGCAATCCTGTCGCCAAAGTTGCTTTAACGAATAATGAAACATTAAAAAACAAAATCAATCAAAGTCAACTCATTGGCGATATCTTGGCCCAGAATGAATTATGCGGAGCAGACTTGAAAAAAATCCGCACGGAGCTTGGGGTGCTTATTGAACAAATCGCGCAGGAGACGAAAATACGACATGATCATTTGCGCAGTATGGAAGAAGATCATGTCGCGCGCCTGCCGGCAGCCGTTTTTCTCAAGGGATTTGTCAAATCATATTTGAAGTGTTTGTGCTTGGAACCAGTGGAAGCACTCAGCACCCGTTATATGGATACCGTCGCGCGATTGTCGCAAAAGTAAAATTTTAGCGCAAGCTACGGGGAATGCGCTTATTGATGGATTCAAAAAAAGGAGGGAAACATGGAAGCAGATACCATTAAAACGTCGCAAGGAGACCTTGTCATCAGTTTTCTTGGGCATGGCTCATTGATGATGACCTATGTCGGGAAAACAATCCATATTGATCCGGTCTCGTCGGAAGCGGATTACGCGAAATTACCCAAGGCGGACATCATCTTCATTACCCATGAGCATTATGACCATCTGGACTTGAAAGCCGTCAATAGCATTAAAACCGCTGCTACAAAAATCGTCGGCACGTCCGAGGTGGCCAGTCAAATACCCGGTATTGTGGTGATGAAAAACGGCAACCGGCAAACGGTGGATGGTTTGCAGATTGAGGCCGTACCTGCCTACAATATCGTCAACATGCAAGCACCGGGGAAGCCGTTTCACCCCAAAGGTGTCGGCAATGGCTATATTGTAACCTTCGGCGACAAGCGCCTCTATATTGCCGGGGATACGGAAAACACGTCGGAGATGAAGAAACTCCGGAATATCGACATCGCGTTTCTGCCGATGAACCTGCCTTATACCATGACGCCGGAAATGGTTGCCGATGCGGCCAAAGAGTTCAAGCCGACGATTTTGTATCCCTATCACTATGGCGAGACGGATACAGCAAAGTTGGTTGCGCTGCTCAAGGACGAGAAGGGCATTGAGGTGCGGATTCGGAAGATGCAATAGATGACCCTATTTTTACTTAAGAGCCTTTGCTTTCTCAAGCAGGGCTATATCGTCAGCATCAGTATGCTCAAGAACAATGTTGTGCGGTATGGCCTTGCCCTGCAAATTCACATGAACAAAACTTAAGAATCCGTCCAGGCATAACTGATCGCTGACGTTGTCCAACACTTTAACATAAGAAACCAGTCGCGTTCTTGATGCCAGCACAACTTTGCTTTCCAGTCGGATGATTTGTCCGCTGCTCACCGGTTTTTTGAAAAGCATGCCGTGCACGTTGATGCAGACGATGTTTTCGGGATGGGTGAGGCTGGCGGCGGCAATGAACCCCGCTTCGACAAACCACATGGCCGTTTTGCCGGCAAACAGTGTGCCGTGATGGTTGAGGTCTTCACTTTTCACCAGTCTGCAGATGACGTGCGTTTTCAGTTTCATAAGATATTCTCCTTTTTGTCTTTCGCATCCGTAGCGAAAGATCGCTTGCCTGTCAATTGGATTCGACGCTGTTTGGACCCGATGTTTGTGATGAGCGCGCGGGCCATGGCGGCAGAACTATTTGAATCATTTTCTGAATTGTGTTAAACGACTTTTACAAGTTACATCATTTATTTATCGCGGCGGAGATCGAGCGGATGAGTGTCTATGAATACTTGGCATTAGATGAAAAAGGACGCGAACGTAAAGGTTTCGTGGATTCTCCCGGTGTTTCAGCAGCCAGACAGCAGTTGCGCGAGGAAGGGATTTATCCCGTTGAGATCCATCAGACCCGCGAGAAAAAAAATTCAGTTCTATCCGGCATGATGGAAGTCGGTTTTCTGCAGAAGGTTTCGATCAAAGAAGTTTCGATTTTTACCCGCCAGCTCTCCACGCTGCTGGGCGCGGGTATTCCACTGGTGCCTTCATTTTCAGTTCTGCTGGCACAGACTAAGAATCCGCTCCTGAAAAAAATACTGGCGCAGATCCGGGCCGATCTCAATGAAGGGAAAAGCCTGACCACCGGCATGGAAAATTTCCCGCGCGTCTTTCCTCCTTTTTATATTAATATGGTCAAGGCTGGCGAAGCCTCCGGCACCATGAATCTGGTTTTGGAGCGCCTAGCCGACTTCAGTGAAAGCCAGCAGGCGCTGATGAGCAAAATCCGCGCTGCTTTGGCCTATCCGCTGATCATGCTTGGGGTCGGTTCTCTGGTTATTTTTTTGCTCATGGCCTTTGTGGTTCCAAAAATCACAGACATTTTTACCGACATGAAACAAACACTGCCGCTTATTACGATCATCCTGATTGCAGCCAGTAATTTTCTGAAATCTTTCTGGTGGCTGATTTTTCTTCTCATCCTGGCCGGGACTGTCGCCTTTAGATATCTGACGGCAGGTACACAAAACGGCCGCCGTTTCTGGGATTCAATTCGCCTAAAAGCGCCCGTCTGGGGTTCGGTGAATCTCAAAATCGCCATCGCGCGGTTTTCGCGGACGTTGGCGACGCTCCTACAAAGCGGCGTCCCGCTTCTGGCGGCTATGGATATCGTCCGCAACGTAGTTAATAATATTGTCATCGGCGAGACGATTGCGCGGGCGGCGAAAGAAGTGGAAGAAGGTCAGAGTCTGGCCGCGCCACTGGCCGCAAGCGGTCTCTTTCCGCCGATGGTGACGGAAATGATCGCTGTTGGAGAACAGAGCGGATCGCTGGAAAAAATGCTCAACCGCATTGCCGTAGCATATGAAACGGAGGCGCAATCCGATATTATGGTGATGACGTCTTTGCTGGAACCCCTTATGATTCTGGCCATGGGCTTGATTGTCGGATTTATTGTTGTGTCCATTTTGCTGCCGATATTTGAAATGAACCAACTCGTGAGATAAAAAACAAGAGGATTGATTATGAAAAAATACAGAGAAAAAAGCAACAGGGAAGCCGGGTTTACACTGATTGAGTTGATGGTGGTCATCATCATTTTAGGCGTATTAGCCGGGTTGATTATTCCCCGCGTGATGGGCCGTCCCGATGAAGCGCGCCAGACCAAAGCGAAAATGCAGATTGAAAGCCTCGAGTCGGCGTTAAAACTTTACAAGCTCGACAACGGCAGTTATCCCACGACGGAACAGGGGCTAAAAGCTTTAGTGGAAGCGCCTACGGCCGGCAATCTACCCAGAAACTGGCGGGCCGGCGGCTATCTGGAAAAAGGGAAGGTGCCCAAAGACCCCTGGAGCAATGAATTTATTTATGTCAGTCCCGGCAGCCACGGCGACTTTGATTTGACCAGTCTGGGGGCCGATGGAGAATCTGGTGGAGAAGGTGTCGATAAGGACATCAATAACTGGGAAATTGAATAAGCAAGGTTTTACACTGGTCGAGCTGCTTGTGGTGATTGCGCTTGTCGGAATCATTCTGGTGATGGCGGTGCCCGTTACTCGCGATATATTAACCACCAGCAGTCTCAAAAAGGCGTCTAGACAGCTTATTGGCCTGGAGAGGAAACTGCGCGTGGAGGCGGTCCGCGATCAGGTTGATTATATCCTTCTTTTAGATATTCCCGGCGCGAGCTACTACGTGATCACGCCTGATATGACCCCGGAAAAGCAAGATGATGTTAAAAAAAACGCGAAAAAGTTTCCCGCCGGGGTTGCCGTTTTGGATATTATTAACCAAAAAAATGAAAAGATTGTGGAGGGCGTTGTAAAAATAAAATTCGGCAAGAATAATATTTGTCCGCCTTTGGTGATTCATTTGGCCGAAGAGGAAGGCCGTATGACGCTGGTCGTTAATCCCTTTTTAGGGGTAACCGCTGTTTACGATAAATATGTCGATATTTCCCTGGATGACGGATTAGGCAAAGATGCGGCAAAATAAAGGGTTGGCAATGCGAGAAAAACAAACCGGGTTTACGCTTCTGGAGGTTATGATCGCCATGGCCATTCTGGCGATTGCGCTGGTGGCGGTTTTTCAGCTGCAATCGCAGAGCATTTCCATGTCCTCGGAGTCACGCTTTATGACCACGGCGTCGCTTTTGGCTCAGAGTAAAATGGCCGATATTGAGGCCGGCAAATCGCTTGGCAACCTAAGTCAAAAAGGTGATTTTGCGCCTGACCATCCCGAGTACGCCTGGACAATCCAAGTGACGGATACTCAAATAGCCAAGCTCAAAAGAATTGAAGTAAACGTCTTTCATCAGGCGCTGATCCGGGGCGGCGCTTATCAACTTGTTTTCTACAAGACGAGTGGGATATGACCCATGCCTGACAGGCTGTCCGTCCATCATCACGATTCGCGTGGTTTTACCCTGCTGGAGATTTTGATTGCCATCTTTATTTTGGGCATCGTACTCACGACGATCTATGCCGCCTATAGTGGGACATTAACGGTCATCAAGGAGCTGGATGACGACTCCCGCGCTTATCAAATGGCGCGTATCACGCTAGACAGAATGAGCAGGGATTTATCGTCATTGCAGCGCTCCGGGGATGCCTTTGTCTTGCAATCTGAAAAAAGCAGGATCGGCAACCGCGAGTTCGGTTCACTTGCTTTCTGGTCAGCGGCTCATCTGGCTTTTGAGGAAGATGGACTCTCCGGCCCTCCGGCTTCGATTGCCTATTTTGTCAAGGAAGATAAAGACGGTGGTTTTTCGCTCTGGCGTTCCGATATCGTGGGCGTCAAGCCTTCCACGGACAGGAAAACGGACAGCGGGTTGATTATTTGTCAGAACCTTCAGGGCATCAATTTGAAATTCTACGATGAAGGTGGGAGGGATTATGAATCCTGGGATACGGCGTCTTCGTCGGAGTCGCAAAAAGGTAAACCTCCTGTGTTGATTCAAATCGAATTGATTCTGGTAAATGCCCGGGATGCTGAAAAGCCATATAAGTTTATAACCAAAGTGTTTCTGCCGGTGAGAAAATGAAGCGGTTTAACAAAATTTTACAAAATCAATCGGGCATCGCGTTGATAACCGTGATATTGATTATCAGTATTCTGGTGGCCGCCGCGCTGGAATTGAACCGGTCGTCGCGCGCCGATATCTATTCTGCCGCCAATATCAGCGACGGCCTCAAGCTCACCTATATTGCCAAATCGGGTTTTTACGGAGCGGCGGCTTTGCTCGCCAATTCCAAAAATTCCTATGAAACCCTGAGCGATGACTGGGCCAACGCCCAGGTTTTGTCCGCCCAGTCCAAAGCCCTGTTTACCAAAGGTTATTTCATGGTGAGCATCGAAGACGAGCAAGGGAAAATTCCGCTCAATAAACTCGTGACGGGCAGCGTTGTGAAGGAAGATATTAAAGATATGTTGCTGCGGCTTCTGAAGCAGTCGGAATTCAAACTGAATGAACGCGAGGCGGCGGAAATTGTTGATGCGATCATTGACTGGATAGATGCTGACGATACGGTTTCTGCTTCGGGCGCGGAAAGCTCCTATTACAGGTCACTGGCTACGCCCTATGCCGCGAAAAATGCAACGCTGGATTGCATTGAAGAATTGCTTATGATAAGAGGCATTACTAATGAACTTTTTGCCGGGACAAAAAAAAAACCCGCCCTGAGACAGCTTGTGACCATTTATGGCACGGGGATTATCAGCATCAATACGGCGCCGAAAATGGTTTTGCGCGCCCTTTCACCTGATATCACGGTCGAACTGGCCGATAAGATGGATAAATACCGAAGAAGTAAAAGCAACAATCTGTCTTCGGTGGATTGGTATCAAAAAGTTCCCGGCATGGAGAACGTGACGATAAAACAGGAGTTGATTGGCGTAGCGAAAAGCAATTACTTCAGGATTTACGCAACCGGAGTGGCCGACAAAATGGAACAGAACATCAGCGGCGTTTTGCAACGGTCGCCTTTCCAGATCATGAGTTGGAGGCAGGATTAATGCCAGAGACGATTCTCGGCCTGGATATTGGAGCTGACTCCATCAAAGCCGTTTTGGCGAACGCCTCCGGCCGGATGGGTGTCCGTGTGATCGCTTCCGAAACCGTCCGGTTGGAGGACGGCGTTGATCTGGATGTGGCGTTAAAAAGAATGGCTGAAAAGATCCTGCCCATGGCGTCGTCAAGGATTCGCTGTGTGGTGTCCCTGCCGCCCTCGGATGTCATGTTTCGTCAAATCCGCCTGCCTTTCCGTGATGAAAGCAAAATCAAGAAAACCCTGCCTTTTGAATTGGAGCCGCTCCTGCCTTTGCCTATTGAGGAAGTTGTTGCCGACTATGTGCATCTTCCCGACGGCGGGCTGCTTACGGCCGCCGTTGGAAAAGAAAGAATACAGAAAGTCCTTTCGGCGGTAGAGGTGCACTTAGGTGAGGTAGCCGTCATCGACACTGCAACGGCTGCTCTGGCTTTGCCACTTTTGGAACAAGAAGCTTTAACCGGCGCGGGCATTCTTCTGGATATCGGCGCCTCTTCCACCTTTGCGGTATTTTATGAAAAAAACGCGCTGGTCCAGATACGCTCTTTTACCTTTGGAGGAAACACGATCACCCGCGCCCTGGCCGAGGATTTAGCTTGTGATCCTGCGGAGGCTGAATCCTTAAAAATTTGCGCTGCCTATGGAACAAAAACCGGCGGAGCCCTGGCCGCTTGCCGTACATTTTGTGTCTCGCTTGCCAATACCGTTGAATTGATGCGGCTCAATGAAACGCTGCAGAGCCCACCTGCCGAGATTTTGGTCACAGGCGGCGGCTCTTTATTTAAACCGTTGAGTGATGATCTGGAAAAAACTTTCGGCGTGCCTATCAAGGCTCTCGATTTTGGCAGGTCCGGACAGCTGGAAATTGACGAAAAGTTGCAAAACCTCTATTCGCCACCTATCATGAATACGGCGCTCGCGACGGCGAAAAGAGCCTTTGCTTCGCGCAAATCCTTTAATTTCCGTCAGGGGGAATTTGCGGCAAAAAGTGTTCGCGGCGATCTCGGAAAACAATTCAAGTGGGGAGCGATTATCGCCGGGATTATTTTACTTTTGGCGGCGGTTGATCTGCTCCTTGATTATCAATGGCAGGCGCGTCAGGCAGGCCATCTAAAAAGTCAGATCAGTCTGATTTTTAAAAAGCATTATCCCCAGGCTCAAATGGTTGACCCGGTCGCACAGTTGCGAACGAAGCTTGCCGGAGACAGGAAAACGTATGGCGTGGATGACGGTGGTTTGGGAGTAACAGTTCTGGAGTTATTCAAAGACATGTCAGGACTTATTTCACCCGCGATGGATATTATTTTCACCCATATGCATTATGAAAACAATATCGTTCTGCTCACAGGCGAAGCAAAAAAAATTGAGGATGTGACGAACGTAAAAAATGAACTTTTGAAATCAAAATACTTCAAAAATGTTGCGATCAACTCAACCAGTCTGGCCAGAGAAGGCGCCAAATTGAATTTTGATTTGAGGATTGAACTGCGATGATGAAAGCCATCTGGACAAAGTTGGATAGCAAACAGCGTTACCTTGTTGCCGTTTGCGTAGCTGTGGTAGCCATCGCTCTGTTGCTTACGTTTGCCGTTTTCCCGATATGGGACGCTAAGGCCAAAATGAAGAAAACCATCGCGACCAGTTCAAAAAAGCTCGAGGAAATGGTTAAGATCGATTCTGACTTTGCCTTTCAGGATGCTAAAATATCCCGGATCAAAAATGCGATTGCCTTGCGCCGTGCCGATTTTACACTGTTTGCTTATCTGGAGAAAAAAGCGGTTTCGGCCAGTGTGAAGGGCAGTATCAAACAGATGAATTCCATGCAAGGTGTTAAGTCCCCATCCTTTGAGGAAACGCTCATTGATCTGAAACTGGAAAAAATAACGATCAAGCAATTGACGGACTTTTTGTATCAGGTCGAATCACCGGCAGAGATGATCAAGATTAAAAGAATCACGATTAGTAAAATGAAGGAAAGCCCGGATTACATAAGCGTCCAGCTTTTAATTGCCTCTTATACACCGGCCACTCCGCGTTCGGGAGGTCAATAGGTATCATGCGATTTTTGAAGAGTAAGGTTCTATGGATGACGATTTATGCGATAGGCGTAACCTTCATCTTTTTATATCTTCTTTTTCCCTCTTCACTGGTCTTGCAGCAGTTGGAGGCTTCCGCCGATTCCGCCGGTTTAAATCTAAAGGCCGGGTTTTTGCGTCCCTCTTTGCCTTTGGGCATTAAACTCAAAGATCTGACGGTGCGCCTGGCGCCAACGCCGGCCGATGCTTTTTTTCAGGGTGAATTACTGGATCTGCAAGTAAGTCCGGTCAGTATTTTCCAGAAGCACAAAACTATCTATTTCAAAGGCAAAGCATACAACGGCAATGTCGACGGCCACGCGGGCTTCCTCTCACTGGCCCAAATGAGTTTGCCCGCTGAAGGAAAAATCAATTTTCAGAATATAGATTTGGCCCGGTACAGTCCGACCGGCTTCTTCTTGTTCAAAGGAATGACAGGCCTTGCCCGGGGGTCCGCATTTTATGTGATGAACGATGCGGTCATCCAAAATTCTGTCGGGAAATTATCACTCTATCTGAGCCGGGGCGCCTACCCGCTTACGGAACCCTTTCTGGGGATGAGCCGCATCGAGTTTGACCGCGGTGAGATTCAGGCGCAATTGAAAAATGGCAGCGTGACGCTCGACAAGTTTGAAATTTACGGAGCGCAGATGAATTGCTTTTTAAACGGCAGTATTTTGCTTGCGGATCGGGTAGATGAAAGCCGGCTGAATTTGAAGGGTGTGCTGGAGATTGCCGGCAAAAACAAAATCAAGATGAATATTACGGTGGGTGGAACGCTGGCCCGTCCGTCATTCCGCTACATCTGAGGATCGGGCGGCGGCACAGGGCAAGAAGACATGAAGGATATGTGGACAAATATCATAAAGTTGATTAAACAAAGATTTGACCGGATCACAGATATTCCGGCCGACTTTTCGGTGCTGGCGGGCGCCGCAAGGCCTTTGCTTATTGTCGTCGCGATCACGATTTTGTCTTTTCTCGGGGTGGATATCTTTTATAAAATAGTCAGTTTACAGGTTGTTGGCCGCCAGACAGTTGACGCCAGACAAACTTCCGCCGTTACTATGTTTTCCGGCCAGGGGCATCCCATAGAGCGCTACAACATCATTACGGAGCGCAATTTATTTTTGACGACACTCAAAGCGATTGTTGATAAAAATGCGGGCGAATATCTTCTGCCCAGCGAGGAATATACGGCTTTTGATTTGAAGGGGACGATAGCGGTCGATCAATCTCTGGGGTATGCCATTGTTGAAGAAAAAGGCAAAGGCAACCAGAAGCTCTACCGCTTGGGCGAGATGATCGGCTCAGCCAGACTGATTCGCATTACGCGCAACACGGCCATCTTGAAAAGCGGGGAAAAAGAGTTTGTGATGAAAATCAAGGAAGTCGCCGAAGGCCCCCTGATGGGACGATCTCCCCGGCCGGCCGTAACCGGAAGCGGTATTGCCGTAAGCCGCCAGGATGTGACGCAAAGCTTGGGTGATTTAAAGTCTATCATGAGCCAGGCGGTTGTCAGACCTTTTTTAAATGAAGGCGTTCAGCAGGGATTTGTCGTTTCTAATATTGCGCCCGGCAGTCTTTATCAGAAGCTGGGCCTGAAAAATGGTGACGTCGTTGTGGATGTAAACAATAAGCGACTGGAAAGCGCCGACGATATTCTACAACTGGTGAATGTGATGCAGGCCGGCGGAAGCGTATCCGTCAATCTGATGCGTAATGGGCAGAACGAGACCATTAACTATTCTTTTCACTGAAAAGGCCGCCGCGGGGAGATTTGACTAGCCATGTATGCTGCATATTTTGGTTTAAAAGATAATCCATTTAAACTGTCGCCGGAGCCGGGCTATCTGTTTTTAAGCGAGCAGCATCGCGATGCGCTCAATTATCTGATTTACGGCATTAAGGAGAAGAAGGGTTTTATTTTAATTTCCGGCGATATCGGTACGGGTAAAACCACCCTTTGCCGCACGCTGCTTAATCTGCTGGAAGACTCGGTGGAGACCGCCCTGATTTTCAACACGGCGATTTCCGACGTCGAGCTTCTGGAAACGGTTGTTTCGGAATTCGGCATTGAGATTCCCAGGGAGACCGGAACAAAAAAAGCCTATGTTGACGCTTTGAATGGTTTTCTGCTGCAAAATTTTGCCGCTGGTAGAAACGCGGTACTGCTCATTGACGAGGCGCAGAATCTTTCGCACGGCGTCCTGGAGCAAATTCGCATGCTGTCCAATCTGGAAACGGAAAAAGAAAAGCTGTTGCAGATTATTCTAATCGGCCAGCCGGAACTCAAAGCCACGTTGACAAAGCCTGCGCTTCGGCAGTTGAATGAAAGAATTACGGTGCGCTATGATCTGAGGCCATTATCGGCAGATGAAGTCGTCGCTTATATTCATCATCGCCTGAGTGTTGCCGGGGGGCCCGGGAAGGTCAGCTTTACCAAAGGCGCTTATCGTCTGGTGGATGATTTTTCCGAAGGGATACCGCGCCGGATCAACGCGCTTTGCGACAGGGCGCTCTTGATTGCCTATACAAAAAATATCGTGAAGATTGACCGCAAAATCATCCGCCTTGCAGCGAGGGATATCGGCAGTGAGTATTTCCAGAAGACTATCAGCAGCACAAAAAAATTGTGGCAGCGGCTGACCACCTGAAAATACCGGAATGTCTTGACCAGAGGGCAATTATGAGCTACATAAATGAAGCTTTACAAAAAGTCCAAAAGGAAAAGGAATCGCCCTACGCTCCTTATGGAGATATTGTTTCGTCAGAGGGTAAAACCCCCGATCACGGGCGGAAACGGTTTTCGGTAATCGGCCTCGCGATCGTTTTTTTCTATGCCGCTGGAATGATTGTTTTTCTGTATTGGCCGGAAATGAATATGAAGCCCCGTGCCGCGACTGTTATTCAAGGTCCAATCGTTGCGACTGTGCAGCCCTTGCAGAATGACGCCATGGAGGTTAAAGAAGAAAAGCAAAACGTACTCATTCCGGCGGGCGGAAAGAAACAGGAAGCGTCGCCTAAACCGTCCCCTTCTGATTCTGGAATTCTTTACGCGCAGGCATTGCAAAAGCAAAACAAGGGTAAACTGGAAGAAGCTAAAGCACTTTATAAAAAAGTTATCAAAGCAGATCCTCGTCATGTATCCGCCTTGAACAATTTGGGTGTGATCTTCATGAACCAGAAAATGTATAAACAGGCCTTCGGAAGTTTTAATGAAGCGCTTCATATCCGGCGCAATTATGTTGATGCGCATTATAATCTGGCCTGTCTTTACGCGCAAAAAAATGATACCAAACAAAGCCTGTTATACCTGAAAAACGCGATTGATATTAATCCGGAAGCAAAGCAATGGGCGGTCCAGGATGACGATTTAAAAGCTCTGGTAGATCTGCCCGAGTTCAACCAATTGGTACAGATACGGGATAAGTGAAATGAAATTTGTCAATAACGCCATAAGAACATCGGCATTACGATTTGCGATGGCGGCGGCTTTTATGATTTGCTTGGCGCCGCCCGTATTCGCCGCACGGATAGATGATGGCCGTCCAGCCAGGCAGTCATCGACCGTGACTCCGGCAGCGACTGAAGAAAAATCTCCCGCAGCGGGTCAAAGCGGGAAGGTGGTTATCATGCAACCTTCAGGCGCCGCCTTGCCGGAAAAGTCCGAGTCCGAACAAGCTGCAAGTGAGCCTGCGGAAGCCCCGCAAACTGATAAAACTGGCGCCGCCCCATCATCAAAGGTTTTGAGACAGGAAACCATTTTACGCAAAGCGGAAGATAAGGCGTCTGCAAAGAAAGCTCCCGCGGCGCATGCGATCAGGAAAACCACCGATCAATATGTCACGCTGGATTTCGATAACGTGAATATTGAAGTTTTTGTGAAATTTATCAGCGAACTTACCGGCAAGAATTTTATCATCGATGAAAAAGTCAAAGGCAAAGTCACGATTCTTTCACCCCGGAAAATTCCACTCCGTGACGTTTATAAGGTTTTTTTATCAGTCCTGGAAATCAACGGTTTTGCCACGGTTCCCGTGGGGGATATGATCAAGATCGTGCCGTCGGTTGTGGCCAGGGAAAAGAGTGTGGAAACGAGGAGTAAAAAGGATAGTTCCGAGCCGGATGACAGAATGGTCACCCAGATCATCGCACTGGAGCGGGCCAACCCTGATGAAGTCAAGCGTGTTCTGGATCCGATTATTTCCAGATCCAGTTCGGTGCTTTCCTACCCGCCGGCCGGTATTCTGATTATTACCGATTATCTGTCCAATATCCGACGGCTGCAAGAGATTGTCAAAGCGCTGGATGTGGAGGGCGCGGGAGAACAGATTACCTACCTGCCCCTGCAAAATGCCTCCGCGTCGGAAGTGGCCAAATCTATGACAGCCGTATTTCAGCAGCGCCGCCCCAACCTCACGCCGGTTCGCATGGTGGCCGATCCCAGAACAAATTCCATGATTATCTTTGCCAGTGTCGCCGACACGGAAAGTGTCCGTAAGCTGGTGGCGATGATGGATAAAGACGTGCCGCGCGGCGAGTCCAATATTCAGGTTTATCGTCTGCAAAACAGCATTGCCGAAGATCTGGCCAAGGTGCTCAATAATATTATTAAAGAAACGGGTAGCGCCGCCGGTGGCGCGGCAGGCGCGGCGGCGCAACGGGTTGCCACGCCGGTTGTGTCCAAAAATGTTCAAATCGTGCCGGATAAGGCCACCAATACATTGGTCATCATGGCCGAACGCGAGGACTATAAGGTTCTGGAAAATATTATCAAACAGCTCGATGTGCCGAGGGCGATGGTTTATATTGAAGCGCTGATTATGGAAGTCAAGACCAATAAAGATTTTAAACTGGGCGTGGAATGGCGAGGGGTTACGGAGACAGGTTCGATAGATGGTAAACCCTTGGGATCTTTTATCGGTTCAGGCACCGGTCTCTTGCCCAGCGTTTCTTTTGATACGGCCACTAACCTTGCCTCCCTTGCTTTACCCGCCGGTTTTTCAATGGGCATTATTGGCGCGGGAATTACAATCGGCGGCGTGTTGTTTCCCACGATCGGCGCGATGGTTCAGGCTTATAAGAGTGATTCCGATGTGTCGATTCTTTCAACACCACAGATCCTGACCCTAAACAATGAAGAAGCGGAAATTAATGTGGGGTCGAATGTTCCTTATGTAACAAGACAGGATCAAACAAACACTAGCGGCGTTGGGGGTGCAACAAATTACAGCACTTATGAATACAAGGATGTCGGAATAATTTTAAATATTACGCCGCATATCAACGAGGGAAATTTTGTCCGCCTGAAAATATCACAGCAGGTCACCAAGGTGACGTCCGGCGTGTCCACCGATACGAAAATACCATCGATACCAACAACATTGAAAAGGACGGCCAAGACAACAGTAGTCGTTAAAGACAATGAAACCGTTGTCATCGGCGGCCTGGTGGGAGACAGCACGGAGGATGGTACGACGGGGGTGCCTTTATTTAGCAATATCCCTGTGCTGGGCTGGCTTTTTAAGGCCAAGACGGTGAAAAGGGAAAAAACAAACCTGTATGTCTTTATCACGCCGCGTATCATCCGCACACAGCAGGACGCTGCCGGCTTGTATCAGCAAAAGAGAGAAGCCATGGGTGAGGTGGTTGAAGGAATCATTAAGTTGAATGAACGGAAACAGGATACCTATCCGTCCGGCGTCGTAAAACCTGACGAGAAAAATGTTCCGGCCAATCCTTGAATCCGAAAGGCAGTATAGCTTATGTCCACAATTCATACAGCCTTAAATGTTTCCGCGGGTATCGATAAAAATGTTGCCGTTTCTGAAGAAAAAAAGGCCTCATCGCTCGATGAAAAATTGCTTGCTGCGGGCGTGTCCTCCGAAGCGCTGACTGAAGCGTACAGTACTAAAAGCAAGGGCGGCGCGGGATTTTTTGAACTGTTGATCCGCAAGAAAGCCATCGATGAAATCCCGCTCTTGCGTATTTTTTCGGAGCATTTCAGCATTCCCTTCTGGCGGGAACTGCCGATGGAGAGCATCAACATCGATTTTACGCAAAGCGTTCCGATCCACTATTTAAAAAAGCACAAGATGGTCCCGATCATCACCGCCGAAACCCAGGTGATTGCCGTCAATGATCCCGCCAATTTTCAGCCCGCCGACGACCTGCGCCTGCTTTTAAAAACACAGAAACTGCCGATGGTGTTGGCAACGCAGGACGCGATTACTGCCGCCATTAATCTAGCCTATGATATGAGCCGTTCTTCCGCCAAGGATTACTTTGAAGAAATGAGCGAAGCGACGGCCGATGACCTGATTTCGGAAATCAGCGAGACAGCCGATCTGCTCGATGAAACCAGCGACGCCCCGATTATCAAACTGGTGAACCTGCTGGTTTCCGGCGCCATCAAAGACCGGGCCAGTGATATTCACGTCGAACCCTATTCCGGCAATTTAAAAATCCGTTACCGGATTGACGGTATTTTATATGATATCCTGAGCCTTCCGCGCCGGATTCAGTCACCGCTTACGTCCCGTCTTAAGATTATGGCGAAGCTCAATATCGCCGAAAAGCGCCTGCCGCAGGACGGCCGGATTGAATTAAAAATTGCCGACCGCCTGGTCGATGTGCGCGTATCCGTGATTCCCACGGCTTTCGGTGAACGCGTGGTGCTGCGTCTTTTGGACAAATCCGGCAATATCCTGTTGCTGTCGGATTTAGGGATGCACGACGACCGCATCAAACTGCTCAACCGCCTGATTAAATCGCCGTACGGCATCATTCTGGTGACCGGCCCAACCGGCAGCGGCAAGACCACCACGTTGTACGCAGCGCTTTCCACCATCAACCGGCCGGAAATCAATATCATCACCATTGAAGACCCGATTGAATATCAAATGGACGGTGTCGGGCAGATTCAGGTCAATCCCAAAATTGATCTGACCTTTGCCGCTGGACTTCGGTCCATCGTCCGCCAGGATCCAGACGTGATTCTGATTGGTGAGATCCGCGACCGGGAAACCGCCGAAATCGCCATCCAATCGTCGCTGACCGGACATCTGGTTTTCTCGACGCTCCATACCAATGACGCGGCCAGCGCCGTGACACGCCTGATTGACATGGGCATTGAACCGTTTCTGGTGACCTCCTCGATTGTGGCGATTATCGCACAGCGTCTTGTCCGCGTTCTTTGTCTGCATTGTAAGGAAGTTTACACGCCCGATGAAGAAACCCTGGATAACCTCGGTCTCAATCTGTCGGTGCTGCAAAACAATACCTTTTACCGGAAAAAGGGCTGTAATCTCTGCATGCAGACCGGTTTCCGGGGACGGTCGGCGATTTTTGAAATTATGGTCGTGGATGATAATATTCGAAGACTGGTGTTGAAAACATCCGACGCCAATCAGATTAACGAACTGGCCGTCAAGCAGGGCATGATTACGTTGCAGCAGGATGGCATTCAGAAGGTCATGGCCGGCATCACGACGACCGAAGAAGTGTTGCGTGTGACGCGATCGCTCAACCGCAAAGATGATATCGTTCAGGAAACGTGACAATATGGACAGAGATAAATCACATTTAATAAGCTTTTACAAAATGAGCGGCAGCGGCAATGATTTCATCATCATCGACAACCGCGATCTGTCGCTTGATGTCGGCGATTGGTCGACCTTTGCACACAAGGTTTGCCAGAGAAAAATTTCTGTGGGCGCAGATGGTCTGCTGCTCATTGAACCATCCGCCGTTGCCGATTTTAAATGGCGTTTTTTCAACTCCGACGGCAGTGTTGCGGAAATGTGTGGCAATGCCGCCCGTTGCGTGGCCCGCTGGGCTTATCATAACGGTATCACTGGCTCAAGGCTGTCTTTCGAAACACTTGCCGGCATTATTGATGGTGAGGTCTCCAATGATGCGGTCAAAGTTCAACTCACCGATCCCTCTCCCTTGAAGATAGGGCAAAAGATTCTTCTCGACGGTCAAGAAAGCCTCCTGGACTTTATCGATACAGGCGTGCCTCACGCGGTCAGTTTTGTGGATCATCTGGAGACGTGCGCTGTTTTCGACAGGGGGCGTAAAATCCGTTGTCATGAGTTTTTCCAGCCCAAAGGTACGAACGCGAATTTTGCCTGCACGCTGGACCGGCATAAGATGAAGGTCAGGACTTACGAGCGCGGCGTCGAAGATGAAACGCTGGCCTGCGGTACGGGCGTTGTGGCCTCGGTGCTGGCCGCCGCCGGGAGGAATCTCGTGGATTCACCGGTTGATGTGACTGTGCAGAGCGGCGAAACATTGCGCGTTTATTTTACCTGTCGGGAGGGCGCTTTCAAGGAAATATATCTTGAAGGGAAAGTAAAAATAGTCTACCAGGGAATGCTTTTTAAAGAAGCGTATCAATAAATTTGATCAGGAAGGGATGATAACTGTGCAAACGGCGGATCGATTAAAGAAAATACCACCATATCTATTTATGGAATTGAGGAAGAAAATTAATAAAGCCAAATCTGAGGGTGTGGATGTGATATCGCTCGCCATTGGCGACCCGGTGGAAGCAACCCCGAATTCTATTATTGATGAACTATGCCGGACGGCCCGCGATCCACAAAATCATCGTTATCCCACCGATGAAGAAAAAGGCATGCTGGCTTTCCGCAAAGAGGTTGCCCGCTGGTATGCGGAGCGCTACGGGGTAAGCCTCAATCCTGAAAACGAAATTTTGGGCCTCATCGGCTCTAAGGAAGGCTGTCATCACTTTGTTCTGGCGCGCGTCAATCCCGGCGATACGGTTTTAATGACCGATCCCGGCTATCCGGCGTATCGATCCAGCATCCTGATGGGTGAGGGCGTTCCTCATAATGTTCCTATCCTTCCGCAGAATAATTATCTGCCGGCATTGGAAGACATTCCCACGGACGTGGCGAAAAAAGCCACCGCCATGTTTTTGAATTACCCGAACAATCCGACCGGCGCCTGTGCCACATTGGAATTTTTGAACAAGCTGGTGACCTTTGCCGGTGATTATGACATTGCCGTTTGTTACGATAATCCATACAGCGAGATCGTCTTTGCCGGACAGGAACACATCAGTTTTCTGATGGCGCCCGGCGCGAAAGATGTGGGCATTGAACTGAATTCTCTTTCCAAACCTTTTAATATGTGCGGTTGGCGGCTGGGAATGGCCTGTGGCAATCCCGATCTGATTGCCGGCATCAGCAAGGTTAAGGAAAACACTGATTCCGGAATTTTTAATGCGGTGCAGTATGCCGGGATTGCGGCCTTGCATAACGAAGCAGGATTTATTGAGGAGATGCTCTCCATTTACGGGCGCAGGCGAGAGCTGGTTTTGAAAACACTCAAGCAGATCGGCATTGATTTTAATCCACCGCGCGGCACATTTTATCTGTGGGTGCCGACGCCCAAAGGCATGACGTCGCTTGAATTCACCAACCGCCTGTTTGATAAAACCGCCGTAGTGGTTGCCTCCGGTACGGCTTATGGTCAATACGGCGAAGGCTTTGTCCGCATCTCGCTCACGGTGCCGGATGACCGGCTGAAAGAAGCGATGGGGCGCATCGAGAAAGAATTTAAATAATGGAAATAGGTATTTTGGGCCTTCCCCAGAGCGGGAAGAGCACATTATTCGAAATTATGACCGGCGTAAAAGGCGGCGCCTCGCATAGCGAAACGATCGTACGCGGCCAGGCGTCCGTGCCGGATGAGCGCTTTGACAAACTTGTTGAAATCTACAAACCGGTCAAAGTATCGCCCGCCAAAGTCCCCTTTGTGGACGTTCACGCCGTAGGCGAACATCCCTGGGACGCCATCCGCCAGAACCTGAGCGGCACCGACAGTATCCTGCATGTTGTTGATGGTTTTTCCCTGCCGGATGTTTCGCTGAGCCTGGATTCATACCGCAAACTGGAAGACGAACTTATTTTCTCCGATCTTTTAATTATTGAAAAGAAACTGGAGCGACTGGCCAAGATGTCCAACAAAAAGGCGATCTCTCCACAGGAGACAGCGCAAAATGATCTTCTGCCCCGGTTAAAAGAATGCCTGGAAGCCGGGAAGCCCATTCGCACGGCGGGTCTCACGCCTGCGGAAGTTTCTATGCTACGGAGCTTTTCATTCTGGTCCATCAAGCCGGAACTTGTCGTCGTTAATGTGGCGGAAGATAATCTTTCCTTTGCCGATACTTTCGCGTGCGAGGCAAAATTAGAAGAACCCGTCCTGGGCATCTGCTGCAAAATCGAAGCGGAACTGGCCGGACTGGATTTAGCCGATCAAAAAGATTTTCTATCTTCGATGGGTATTGCCGAACCGGCGTTTGGCCGGATCATTCGCGCAGCCTTTTCTCTTTTAGGACGCATGTCCTTTTTCACCGTCGGCGAGGACGAAGTCAAAGCCTGGGTCATCTCAGTCGAGACCAAAGCCCCCAAAGCCGCCGGCGCCATTCACAATGATTTCGAACGGGGTTTCATCAAAGCGGAAGTTATGTCCTACGACGATTTCATCGCCCACAACGGTTCACAGGCACAGGTAAAATCAGCCGGTCGCCTGCGCCTGGAAGGGAAAGAATACATCGTCTCGGACGGCGACATCATCAACTTCCGCTTCAATGTCTGACGGGCCGGCAAGCGGCGGGTGGCACTGCCTGATTGAGGATCATCAGGATCAAATGGCAAAGTTAAAAACGGCCCTCATTCTTCATCAAAGGGGCAGATTGATCGGGATATTATAAGCTATTAGGATGTTCCGATAACACTTTTTATAAGGAGGGCCTATGCCTGAATCTTTGAAAGACAAAGTTTTTTGGATCACCGGGGCGGGAACGGGGATCGGTCAGGCGGCGGCAGTCGCCCTGGCCCAGAACGGCGCGAATGTTGTTCTTTCGGGGCGCAGAATCGACACACTCCAAAAGACGGCGGACCTTGTTACTTCATCCGGCGGTCGTGCATCACTGAAAGTGCTGGATGTATCCGATTCGTTATCAATCCATGCGGTAGTGGACCGCATTGTCGAACGCCATGGACGGCTGGATACTCTGGTCAACAATGCGGGAACGAACATCACGGAGCGGCACTGGTCAAAGGTCACGCCGGAGAAATGGAACGAGGTCATTGACATAGATTTGAATGGCGCGTTTTATTGCGCGTCTGCGGTCCTTCCCGTCATGAGAAAACAAAAAGACGGTTTGATTATCAACGTGTCTTCCTGGGCGGGGCGCTTTTACACACATCTTACCGGACCGGCCTACAGCGCGGCCAAGCATGGCATGATGGCCATGAACGCCAGCATCAACATGGAAGAATGCATAAACGGCATCCGAGCCTGCGCGATTTGTCCCGGCGAGGTCTGGACGCCGATCATGGATCGAAGGCCTGATCAGCTGGGCGACGACGTGAAAGCCAAAATGCTGAAACCCGAAGACGTGGGTGAGGCCATTGTGTTTGTCGCGCGCCTGCCTAAAACCGTGTGTATCAACGAAATGATTATCAGCCCGACATGGAATCGGGGATATATTGCCAATCTGACGCCGGGGACTTGAATCCCGCTTAAGCGGGACGAGCGTCAATTCTCCGCGAGCTTGCTCGCGATATAATGACGTTCATTTCGTGCCTCGACAGCGAGCTCGCGAGGTGGTTGATTACAGGAGGAAGGTTATGACGCCCAAAGAGATGAGAAAAAAAGCCATCGAGATGATGGCCGGAGAAAGGTTTCATTGCAGCCAGGCTATTGCCGCCGTAGGCCAGGAAAAACTGGGCAAGGGTAACGATGACGTTATCCGCGCCATGGGGGCGTTCGGCGGGGGATTGGGAGGCAACGGCGAAGTCTGTGGTGCGCTGGCCGGGGGACTGGCGGTGCTCGGTTTACGCTACAGCCGTGCGCATCATGATGAAAAGGAAAACCCGAAAATGTGGGCTGATGCTCGGGAAATGGTGCAGCGGTTTCGCGACGAGATTGTGAATCAAGCCGGCACAATTAACTGCCGGGACATTGCAGGCGTGGACTGGACAGACCGCGGAGAGGCCAGAGCGTTTTATCAAGGCGACAAGGTCAAGAAATGCATCCGCATTGTCGGCGAGACAGCGATGCTGGTGGGGGAAATGCTTGAGCGGGATTGATGCTTCTCTTCAGAGTTACCTCGGTTGTGCCCCGGACGGAATTGGTCAGGAGGATTTTATCGGCCGTTTTCAAGTCTTTGGGGTAGATAATTTTTTCACGGGCTTTTAATTTTTTGATCATGATCTGCCGTCTGATTCCAGGGAGCAGACCGCAGGAAATCGGCGGTGTGAAATAGCGGTCTTTGATTCGGACAAAAATATTGGATATCGCGCCTTCGGTGATTTGATCTTTTTCATTCCTGAAGATAACGTCGAAATAGCCTTCTGATGCACATCGTTTATATTCTTCATCATATAGCTTTCGAAGGGTTGATTTGTGATAAAGAAACGGGTCGTCCGATCGTGTCTGGAAACTGGATAATGCAATCAGCGGCATGGAGGGTTTGGTTGCAGGCAGCGGCTGGTGTTCCAGAACGATTTCACTGTTTGATTTCAGAAGCAGGCGCAGGCGGATTTTGCCGGTCAAGCATGTTGTGTATTCTTTTAAAGCGTTTTGAATTTTCCCGATGGGGCAGGGGATGTTGAAATAATCGACTGACGCCTTTAAGCGTTGGAGATGCCGGGAAAGATATTGAATTTTCCCCTCTGTGAAAAGCATGGTTTCAATCAGGGCAAAGTCAGGCATGGCATCAAACAGGAACTTTGCTTTCAGTTGGCATTCAGCATATTCCTCTTGCGGTTGCGAATCAAACACAATGCCGCCGCCGACTCCCATTTGCGCGGAATATGTTTGATTCCGCCGTGTCTGGAGATCGATTGTCCGGATGGCGACATTGAAAGCAGCCTGTCCGTCCGGCGCAAAGTAACCAATGGCGCCTGTATAAATATTTCTGGGCTCTGTCTCCAGCGTGCGGATTATTTTCATGCTGGAAATCTTTGGCGCGCCGGTCACGGAGCCGCAGGGAAACAGACTTTTCATCAAATCCAATATACTGATCTGGGATTGTAATTTACCGGTGACGGTGGAGGTCATTTGTAAAAGGGTTTCATATGTTTCAACGCCAAAGAGTTCCCGCACCCGCACCGTTCCCGATTTGCAGATTCGACCAAGATCGTTGCGCAGCAGATCCACAATCATCACATTTTCGCTTGTGTTCTTAATATCTTTTTGCAGCCAGCCGGGGGGCGTGCCGATGGGTGCTGTTCCTTTCATTGGTTTGACTTTGATGTTTCGATTTTTGTCAATGCGGAAAAACAGTTCAGGTGAGAGAGAAATAATACTATTGCCATGATAATTGATGAGGGATGAGTAAGACACTTTTTGATGATGTTTCAATTGATTGTAAAAATCAAAAATGTTGCCGATGAAGTTGAAATTATATCGGGACGTATAGTTAATCTGATAAGTTTCGCCCTGTGCAAGGCAGGTTTTAATTTTGGCAATATTTCTTTTGTATGAAGAATACTTTTCTGCGAGTAGCGGCGAGGAAAAGATGTAATGTGTGTCCCGATTTTCCAGAAAACAAGCCTTCGGCTTACAAGGTTTGCGGTAAACGCCAAACCACAGAAGCGGATAATTTATTTTCGGACAGTATTGATTTAAAGTGTCTTCCAGGAAGTAGCCCAGTTCATAAGAAAAAAATCCGGCCAGAAAATATCCTTCTTGCCGATAGGACTCCATTTTCCGGAAACATTTTTGGATTCCTGACGGCGAGGAGCAGGCGATAGTATCCAACGGGTTTGCGAAAAAAAAGTTTTGAGTGTTATCCTGGTCCCGGCGCAGTGTTTCGAGCAGGACATAATTCTTTTCCCAGTTCATAGCTACGGAAATCCTTTATTAGAATTGTTTCAAATCGAATGAATCAATAAGGTGAGATTAATAAATAATGGCGGAGAGAGCGGGATTCGAACCCGCGGTACACCTTTGAAGGGCGTACAATCGCTTAGCAGGCGATCGCTTTCGGCCACTCAGCCATCTCTCCGCTGATTATTTCAGGCCTGTATTTTTGAAACAAGACGTCTAATGATTCAAGACGCGTGTTAATTATTCTGGCGGAGGGAGCAGGATTCGAACCCGCGAGACTTTCATCCAACGGTTTTCAAGACCGCCGCCATCGACCACTCGGCCATCCCTCCATATTTTTATATCATCATGCTTTCGGGAAAATTCCTTAAAGAGTAATTCGTTCCAGGCCTCTCATGTAAGGACGCAAAGCTTCCGGAATAATGATGCTTCCGTCAGCTTGCTGATAATTTTCCAGTATTGCCACAACCGTTCTGCCGACAGCCAGGCCCGAACCGTTTAAAGTGTGGACAAGTTCCACTTTGCCGCTGTCTTTTTTCCGGAACCGGATCGCCGCACGCCTAGCCTGAAAATCTTCGAAATTGCTGCACGAAGAAATTTCCCGGTAGCTATTTTGTCCTGGCATCCAAGCTTCTACGTCGTAGGTTTTGGCTGAAGAAAAGCCAAGGTCGGCGGTGCACAAACATACAGTCCTGTATGGGATGCCGAGCATTTTGAGAACTTCTTCCGCGTTGGCGGTCAGTTTTTCCAATTCATCATAAGAAGTTTCCGGTTTGGAAAACTTGACCATCTCTACTTTATTAAACTGATGCTGACGGATCAATCCCCGCGTGTCCTTGCCGTAGGAGCCGGCTTCTGCACGGAAACAAGGTGAATAAGCCACCAGACAAATCGGCAGTTTCTCTTCCTCGAGGATTTCATCCCGGTAAATATTCGTGACCGGAACTTCCGCTGTTGGAACCAGGTAATATTCCATGCCTTCAATTTTAAAAAGATCTTCCGCAAATTTGGGCAACTGACCCGTTGCGGTCATGCTTTCACGGTTCACCATAAACGGTGTTAAAACTTCCGTATAACCATGCTTTTCCGTGTGCAGATCAAGCATGAAGCTGATTAACGCCCGCTCTATGGCAGCGCCTGCTCCACGGTAAACCGTAAAGCGCGCTCCGGTAATTTTTGCGCCGCGCGCGAAATCCAGAATGTTCAGGTTTTCGCCAAGCTCGAAATGTTGTTTGGGCTCAAAGGTGAAAACCGGTTTTTCACCCCAGGTGCGCACAACGGTATTATCTTCGGAACCGCCGCCTTGCGGCACGGATTCGTGCTGAATATTGGGCACAATCAGGACAAAGGCGTTCAGCTCTTCTTCCGTGATGCGCAGGCTTTCGTCATATTCTTTTATCCGGGCCGATACGTCACCCATCTTTTCAATGAGCTGTGATGCGTCCTCTTTCTTCTTTTTGAGTTCACCTACTTGCTTGGAAACGCTGTTGCGTTCGTTGCGCAGGGTTTCCACTGACTGCAAAATGTCGCGTCTTTTCGTGTCTAAACCTAAAAAACGGTCAAAATCAATTTTTTGGCCCCGGTCGTCCATTTTTTTCCGGACCAAATCGATATTCTGTCTTAAGTATTTAACATCCAACATAAATTACCTTAACCCCGCTGTTGCGGGACTAGCGTCAATTCTCCGCAGCGAGCTCGCGAGGTGGTTGATTAACCTTTTGCTGATGATGCCTGCCAAAGTGGGGAACTCCTATCACTTTGAAATATTGAAGTCAATGACTTTGTCGGTTTAATCAATACTATGGGCGGTTTAACCTCTTTTTTAGCATCTTGACCACGGCGTGAATTTCAGGGCTTTTCAGCAGGTAAGCGCAGATAAAGAATACAGAGGCTCCCGCAACAACGGTGCTGATCAGGTAAGTTAATCTTGTTTTAAGGCCGGCGTGTGTATCCCACGGCATAAAATACTCAATCAGCCCGATTGCGCCGAGCATAATAGCGGCAGATACGATAATTTTAAAAACAGAGGTGTAAAAGGTACGATCGAGGAATGTTCCGATTTTTCTTCTCAGGACAAATGCCAGAATCAAGACATTGACCGCGGCGGAGATGGAATTAGCCAGGGCAAGGCCATTGTGTTTTAAAGGGTACATCAGGGCCAGACTGAAAAGCACATTCACAATCAGTGTGATGGTGGCTGCTTTCAGCGGCCATTTGGAGTCTTGGAGAGAATAAAAAGAAGAAATAAACACACGGAGAACCGAAAACGCCCAGAGGCCCAACGCATAACAGAACAGAGCCTGGCCGGTATAGATAGCATCCTGGGCGTCAAAAGCGCCGCGTTGAAACAAAACGGAAATGATCGGCAGGTTCAGCGCCATTAAAGCAACCATCGCCGGGATGGTTAAAAAAAGCATCAGCCGAAGGGAGAAAGAAATGCTGGATTTTAACTCATCCATTTGACCTGCGGCAACATGCGCAGAAAAGCTTGGCAGCGCTGCCGTTCCGATGGCGATGGCAAAAATGCCCAGTGGGAATTCCATGATCCGGTCGGCATAAAAAAGATAGGTGATAGAGCCGCCCGGAAGCGTCGAGGCCAGAATCGTTCCGACAAAAACATTAATGGTGCCCACGCCCGCGCCGAAGATCGCCGGAAGCATCAGCAGGCCGATTTGCTTAAGCCCTGGATGCCGCAAATTGAATCGAAATTTAAATTTAACACCAAATTTCAGCAAAACCGGCCACTGCATAGCCAGTTGCAACACACCGCCGATCAATACACCTACGGCCAGCGCCGTAATCGGTTGGGCAAAGGTGTCGTGCAAAGCCAGCGCGGCCGCGATCATGGCGATATTTAACATCACCGGCGATAAGGCCGGTGCGGTAAAATGCCGGAAGGAATTTAGAATACCCATGCATAAAGCCACCAGCGCGATAAAAAAGATATACGGAAACATCAGGCGGTTTAAAAAAACAGCCAGTGCAAACTGCTCGGGTTTTGCAATAAAGCCGGGCGCAATCAGTCCGACAATCAAAGGCGACAGGAGAATGCCCAGCACCGATACAACCGCCAGAATGACGGATAGAATAGTAAAAGCATTGGAGGCCAGTTCAAGGGCTTCTTCTCTTGTTTTTTTCTGGAGGTACTCGGTAAAAATTGGGACAAAGGAAACGGTAAGCGAGCCTTCACCCAGCAGACGCCTGAGCATATTGGGTATGCGAAACGCCACCCAGAATGCGTCGGTCATCCAGTTCGCGCCGAAAAAGGCGGCGATCACCATATCCCGAATCACCCCGAAAACGCGGCTGACCATCGTGGCCGCGCCTACAATTCCGGCGGCCTTGGCCACTTTGACGTTTTCTGATTTTTCCGGCTGGTTTTCCATTTTAAATTTCAACTTTAGCAAAATCAATTAGGTTGTGAGATGTTTATATCTAATACTTACTTGTGAAAAAGATGTCATTTCGAAGGAACGAAGTGACTGAGAAATCTTTAAAATCGTTAAAAAGATTTCTCCCTGTGGTCGAAATGACAGAATACTGGCTTGCGCAAACTGCTATTAGCATTATTGATCCTGCACATCTAGTTGATGGATCTTCTGCTCCAATTCGGTTTTGTTGATTTCACCGACGAGAATCGTTTTCTTGCGGCCCTTGGTGCCTAAAGATATTTTGATCTGACTTTTCCGGAGATCCAGCTTTTTGGACAACAACCCGATACAGGCCTCATTGGCTGCCCCTTCCACCGGCGGCGCGGTGACCCTCACTTTCAGCATGCCGTCTGAAATACCCGCGATCTCAGCCCGCGAGGCGTGAGGATTGACATGGATATCGAAGGACAATCCGTCTTTTGTTTCGCGAATAAGCAGTTTCTCGGTCAAGCATTTTGCCTTTCCCGGCGATATTAAAACTCTTGCGCCCACTGAATTATCGTCTGAACAAGGAAAGATTGTAGGAAGATAATGACCAGCAAAACGATCAGTGGCGCAAAATCAATGGGCAGATTGTGTCGGGGAATGATCCTGCGTATCGGCCCGAGCACCGGTTCGGTCACGCGATACAAAAAGATTACGATTTTATTCCCGGGATCGGGATTTATCCAGGATATCAGGGCGCGGGCGACGATAATCCACATATAAACCGTCAGGACGATATCAAGAACTTTCGCCAGTGCGATAATTAAATTACTCAATGCAAACATAAACACCTCACATTTATATTTTCCCTCCCCTTGTGGGACGCTTGCCCTCGTGCCACCTCGTGTGACCTCGTGCCACCTTTAGGTGGTCAGGTCATCAGGTGGTCAGGGGATCAAGGGAGAGGGGCCAAACAAATATCTGTGCAGAAATTTTTCAAGGCTTCATTAAATTCCAATGGTTTTTCCATCATGACCATGTGTCCCGCGCCTTCGATCAGGACGAATTTTGCGCAGGCGATGCCGGCGGCGATCTCTCTCGACGCTGCCGGTGGTGTCATTTTATCCTCTGCGCCGCAGATGACCAGGGTAGGCACGATGATTTTTTTGAGTTCCCCCGTCAGATCGAATTTACTGCAGGCCAGCATGTCGCCGGACAAAACATCGATATTGGCCTGGCCGAGGCTTGTGCGCAGGGCATCAAAAAATTTAGGACGGTTTTCTTTGGCCAGGGAAATTTTGCAGATCAGGTCCATAACGACTTCCGGTTGTTGGCGCAATCCTTCCAGAATATCGGGATTAACCGGCATGGTTAATCCGCCGCCAACGGCTACGACACCGCTTAGCTCCTGCGGATAGGTTGCGGCAAAACCAAGAGCAATCGCCGCGCCCAGCGAATGGCCGATCAGTATCGGACGCTCCAGTTTTAAAGCGCCGAGAATTTCTTTTAAGCCGAGGACGTATTCCGGGATGAATTGTTCTCCGTGACCACCGGATTTTCCATGCCCGGGGAGATTGACGGCGGCGATATTAAAGAACTTGTGCAGCTTTGAATATTGATGAGACCAGGCACTGGAATTGCCGCCGGAACCGTGGATAAAAACAAGGCTTTGCGACTGCGCGCCGAAATCGCGCGGATTGATCCAGCAGGCCACTTTATTTTCTTTCACCTTGAAATACTTCATCATCGATTATCGTCCTCCTGAGAATTGACTATCACAAAAGTAAATTTTTATGCAATGGAAGAATGGATTTATATTGACAGGATGCGGGGAAAAAGTGCATGTATCTGCCATTATCGCGGAGGGCTGAAAGACTATGTTTACAGGCAAGAAAGTAGCCATTATCGGAGGCGGAAAGATGGGCAGTATTCTTGCCCAGGGGATGATAACCCGCAAAATTCTTTCCGCGCAGAATATCACGGTGACGGACATTGATCCCGCCAGACTCAATGATCTGCGCTCTTCCCTGAAATTACAGGTTACTGCCGACAACAAGAAAGCAGTGAAGGATGCCGACATTATTATCCTGGCGGTCAAACCTCAGAATTTTCCAGAAACCCTGAAAGATATTCGTCCAGTCGCGACGAAGTCGAAAATTTTTATTTCGATCGCCGCAGGCATTACGACCAATTTTATTGAAAAGGCATTATCTAAAACCCCGCGTGTGTTAAGGGTGATGCCTAATGTCGCTGCGCTGGCGGGTGAAGGCGCCGCCGCCGTGGCCCGGGGGCATTTTGTTCAAAAAGACGACGTGCAATACGCAATGGCGATTTTAAGCGCTGTTGGTTTAGCCGTGGAAGTGGACGAAAAACTCATGGACGCCGTGACCGGATTGAGCGGCAGTGGGCCTGCTTATTGTTTTGTGATGATCGAAGCGCTCGCCGATGCCGGTGTGCAACTGGGGCTTGCGCGCGATTTGGCCGAGAAACTTGCCGCCCAGACCATGCTGGGCTCGGCGCGTCTGTGTCTTACGGGCAAACAGCATCCCGCGCAGTTGAAAAACATGGTGACCTCGCCGGGCGGCACCACCGCCGCCGGATTAAAAGTGCTGGAGGAAGGAAAGATTCGTGCCACGCTGATGGCTGCCGTGGAGGCGGCGGCAAAACGCGCGAAAGAACTGGCCGGTTCTTGAATCCCGCTGTTGCGGGATGAGCGTTAATTCTCCGCGAGCTTGCTCGCGATATAATGACGTTCATTTCATACCTCGACAGCGAGCTCGCGAGGTGATTGAATAAAATTATTCAGCAACAGCGGCATTATTATACTTTATAAAACGAAAAGGGAGATCATACATGATGCCGGGAAAAAGATGGGTTTCAGCTCGTTCCTATTCCGTGCGGCTTGTCCTGTTTTTTGGCGCCGCGTTACTGCTGCTTTTGTCGGGATGCGGCAGTGTTAAAAATGTTCAGGCGCCTGACGCGGGACAGACCAAGCCTGCGCCGATTGCCGTGGAGCGCCAGACCACGGAAGGCATTGTGATCGGCGAGGAAAACGCCGCCACGAATACGAATACCTGGAAGGCGATTCCCTATGCCAAGCCGCCCATAGGTGCATTGCGCTGGAGAGCGCCTCAACCGGCCGAAAAACGGTCGCAACCTCTTCAGGCCGACAAGTTTTGCCAAATCTGTCCTCAGTATATCGATCATGATCGCAACCCAGCAACAGCCCAGGTTGTCCTGGGCAATGAGGACTGTCTGTATCTGAACATCTGGTCGCCGAAAAACGCGACAGGCAAATTGCCTGTATTTTTCTGGATTCATGGCGGCGGCAACAGCATTCAATGGCCGCTTCTTTCCATGCAGGATGGCGGCATCTTAGCCAATCGCGGTAACATGATTGTCATTACCTTCAATTATCGACTGGGACCCATGGGATTCTACAGCCATCCAGCATTGAAAACCGGTGATGCAGCGGGCGATTCCGGAAACTTCGCCATTCTGGATTTAATTGCGGCCCTGAAATGGGTGCAGGCCAATATTAAGAATTTCGGCGGCGATCCCGAAAATGTCACAATTGCCGGCGAATCAGCCGGAGGGCAGAATGTCTTTTGTCTGGTTTCATCGCCAATGGCCAACGGTTTATTCCACCGCGCCATTTCCCAAAGCGGTTTGATCCGTCCCTCGACACCCCAGGAGGGAGCCACCCATATCAATGGCATTCTGGCTAAACTGATGGTGAAAGACGGTAAGGCCGCCGATGCCGAAGCTGCGGCAAAGGTTCTGGCGGTCATGTCCGCGAAAGATATCGAAGCCTATATGAGATCCAAGACAGCGGCTGATTTTCTGGAGATGTATCCTGAAGGAAAGGCTTTGGGAATGATCTATTTCCCCACCGCGTATAGTGACGGCAAAGTTCTGCCAGCTGATTTTTATGCGGCTCTCGCGTCGGATAAATATAATAAAGTCCCGATGCTTATGGGGACCAACAAGGAAGAGGCCAAAGTCTTTTTGAGAAGTTATCAGCCCTTTGCCGCCTGGCGTCAGGACGGATCCCTGTTTAAAGAACCGGTTAAAACGGAATTATTTGATCTGGTAGCCAAATTTCAGAGTGACGGATGGAAAGTGATGGCCGTGGATCAGCCGGCTCGAATCATGCGGGACAATGAAGGCCAGCCCTTTATTTTCACGTATCAGTTTATGTGGGGCGCTGGTGGGGCGAAGAACAATGTCATCAATCCGCCCTTAAATATCATTCTGGGCGCCTGTCACGCGATGGAAATTGACTTTGTTTTCGGCACGGAAAAAGCATCGCTGGGCGCGGTGGTTTTCAACGATAAAAACAAACCGGGGCGTGTTGCTCTGTCGAATGCGATGATGGATTACTGGTCGGCGTTTGCTTGGACGGGCAATCCCAATAAGCAAGGTTCCAGTCTTCCCAAATGGTCGCCCTGGTCCAATATTCAGGGGTTCCCCAAAACCATGCTTCTGGATGCCGATCTGGAAAAGGCCAAAATCACCATGGGTAGAAGCGAATTAACACAAGAAATGATTGAAGCGGCGCTGAAGGACGAACCACGGCAAAAAGAAATTCAGCCCTTCTGGGACGCTTCGCCTTACCGTAGACGTTAATGCGAGAAGAAACCTTTTGCACTGTTGTAAAGCCGGGCAAAGGGTTTATGTGAATAACCGGAAACAGGGAGATGGATTATAATGGAAATTAAAGGAAAGATCGTTATTGTTACAGGCGCGGCTTCCGGCATCGGCCGGGGGTTGTGTTTACGGTTTGCAAAAGAAGGCGCTAAAGCGATTATTGCGGCTGATGTCAATGAGGCAGGCGCAAAGGCCGTGGCGCAGGAAGTTGGCGGTGCCGCCGTTGTCTGCGATGTGCGCAAAGAAGAGGATATTATTCGCTTGGTCAAATTTACGGAAGATAAGTTTGGCAGTGTCGATGTTTTCTGCTCCAACGCCGGGATTATTGCTATTGGCGGCTATGAGGTTGATAACGAATCCTGGCAGCGTATATGGGAGATTAATGTGCTGGCGCATGTTTTCGCGGCGCGGGCGGTTTGTCCCGGCATGATCAAGCGCGGCGGCGGCGCATTTATGATTACAGCTTCGGCGGCGGGGCTTTTAAGCCAGATCGGGTCTCTTCCTTATTCCGTTACCAAGCACGCGGCGGTGGGGCTGGCGGAGAATCTCTCGATTACCTATGGTGGCCAGGGTATTCAGGTATTTGCCCTTTGCCCGCAGGCGGTCGATACGGAAATGACGCGTGATCATGAGGGCGGCGGCGTGGCCGGGGTGGATGGTCTGATGAAGCCGGAACAATTGGCGGACGCCGTTATGGAATCTTTCGCGTCTGATGAATTTTTGATCCTGCCGCACAAGGAAGTCAAAACCTATATGCAGCGGAAAGCGGCGGATTATACCCGATGGCTTCAGGGGATGCGCAGGTTACAGGACAGATTTTTCACGGGAGCGCCTCTGAAAAAATAGTTATAAAAATGTCGAGAACGATTTCGTCCGGCACGAGTCGCCTCGCTATGTCATTATCAGGAAGGGAAGCATCTATGGGCACAAACGAGTCATGCGCATCAGTGAACAACCTTCGTGATCTGGAACAGGCTCTCCGGGAAAAGGACAGGGTGATCGCCATGGTTTACGCGTCCTGGTGCCCTTTTTGCCGAAGAGTCTTGCCCGTGTTTGAAAAGCAGGCACGCGAAGAACAGCGTCAGCTGCTGCTGGTGGCCGATGATGAGGAGCATGTTGCCGATTTATACGGCATCGATGTTTTTCCAACCTTGATCCTCTTTGATAAAAGTAAGGTGGTTAAACGCCTGGACGGCAAACCCGGCATTGGTCTGAATGATAAGCAGATTGCTGATTTCATTCAGTCCTGCCCTCTGATGTAATGTTGACGAGATTTGGAGTTCAATGCGTTTGGATATTGTCGTTAAATACTGCGGCGGTTGTAATTGTCAGATTGACAGATCAGAGATCATCAGAGACATTGAAAACTCTCTTGAGATCGGTTATCAACTCACGACAGATATCTCCTTCGCGCCTTTTTTTGCCGGCATTTTGGTTTGCGGTTGCCCATCAGGGTGTGCTCAAAAGCCGGAGCTTGTCGATTTAGCCGGGCAATGGATTGTGATTGCCGGAAAAACCGTCAATTTTCAGGAGTTGCCGGAGGATCAGTTAGCAGCGACGGTCCTTCAGAAAATAAAAAAAAGATAGGCCTGCGATTTTTTACACACTATGAATATCGTATAAAAAAAATAGTCTGACTACGGAATAAAATAATACTTGACAGTAAGACTATGATGGTCTAGGTTACACCAAACTTGAAAAGGGTGTGTTATGGCAGATCATGTCAAAACAAAAAGCAGAAAAGACCGCATTATGGATGCGGCTCTGCGCATCTTTGCCGAGAAGTCTTTTCAAGAAGCGACCATCTCCGAAATCAGTAAAGAAGCCGGTGTCTCCGAAGCCACGATTTATGAATATTTCGGCACCAAAGAAGATCTTCTCTTCGCTATTCCCGAAAAAATATCCAACGATACTTTTGAAGAGTCACAACAGGTTCTGCCTTTCATCAAGGATGTGGAAGGACGGATGCGGGCAATCTTATTGGGCTATATCCTCCTCTATCAGAATAACCCTCATTATTCGGCTCTGGTGTTATTGCAGCTCATGTCCAATAAGCGTTTCCGGCAGACGACTGCTCATGAGGCTATTCGCCGTTCCGCCCACGGTCTATTAGATTGTATCCGCGATGGTATCGCTGACGGCACTTTCCGCAAAGATGCCGATGCCTATCTGATACGATCTATATTGATGGGGACCATCGAACATCTTTTTATCCACTGGCACATGCAGGGAATGCCGAAGCGCGATAAAAGTATGATGGAGATGCTCGATCCGTTTCTGGAAATTGTTCTGTCCGGCACCAGGGCCAGAAAAGAAGAAACGGGGCTGACGCTTCACCTGAACCTGGAAGACGTCAATGTTCTGGGGAAACTTCTCCAGCACAAAGAAATATCGACGGAATCTGTAAAACAGAAGAATAATGTTAAAAAGAAACCCAATAAACAACAAGAAAAATAAAAGAAAGGAGTACCACGAATGAGAACAAAACAGGATTATATCAAGGGATTATCCAAGATGAAGCGGAACATTTACTTCGACGGCAAGTTGATCGACCGTGACGATGAGTTGCAGATGGATTGCATCAATACCATCGGCACAACTTACGATGAGGCTTTAAAGCCGGAAAATCAGGATCTGTGTACGGCTATTTCTCACCTCACAGGAGAGAGAATCAACCGCTACACCCACGTTCACCAGAACAAGGACGACCTGCACAAGAAGCAGGACATGACCCGCATGCTCTGCCAGAAGGTCGGCGGCTGCATCCAGCGCTGCATGGGTATTGACGGTACGAACGCCATTTACAATGTTTCCTATGAGGCCGACAAGCTAAACAATGGCGCCACCCAGTACCATGAGAACTTCAAGAAGTGGTTGACACGCTTCCAGACAGAAGATCTTATCGGCTGCTGCGCCCAGACGGATACAAAGGGTGACCGGCTGCTTCGTCCCGCCGACCAGCCTAACCCCGGTTCCTATGTGCATATCAAGGAACGTCTGAAGGACGGGATCGTTGTTGAAGGCTGCAAGGTCCATATCTCCGAGGCCTCCGTGGCCGATGAAGTTCTTGTCGTTCCCACCAGGGCACTCCGTCCTGAAGACAAGGATTATGCCGTAGCTTTTGCCATACCGGGCGATTGGGACGGTCTCAAACAGGTTACGACGATCCATAACCTCCGCCCCCGCGAGCATTACAAGCGTGGGTTTACACCGGGTGCGACGGATTCTTACATGATCTTTGACAACTGCTTTGTTCCCTGGGAGCGGGTCTTTCTAGCCGGCGAACATCAGCACGGCGGCGCCTGTGCGCTTCTCTTCGCCCTGTTCCATCGCCATTCCTATTCCGGCTGCAAGCCGGCCATCGGCGACATGATTTTGGGCACGGCAGCATTGGCTGCTGAAGTTAATAACATTCACAAAGAATCCCATGTCCGGGAGAAGCTGGCCGAGCTTATCATGACCATCGAATTGGGTTATGCCGCCGGTTACACGGCATCCGCCCTGGGCAAGCCGGAGGTTTACATACCCGGCATCGGTTTTGTGCCTTATGGCCCCGGTTCTTATATTCCGCATTCGATTTACTGCAATGTCGGTCGTTGTCTGTCCGGTGAAGCAGTTTTCCGTGAGGCGGAGATTCTCTGTGATATCTCGGGTGGTGTGACGGCAACATTCCCCCATGAGGCGGATTTTGCAAACCCGGAGACGGGTGCAGCCCTCCTCAAATACACCAAGCGTAATCCCAACATGCCGGCTGAGGATCAGGCCCAGTTCTGGAGATACCTGGGCGACATGATCTGTTCGGCCACAGGCGGCATCATGAATGTGGGCAACTATCATGGTGGCGGCTCGCCGATCATGGAGCAGATTGCCATTACGACCCAGTACGACATCGAGTCCCGCAAGAAGCTGGTGAAGTATATTGCCGGCATGAGCGGAGGTGACCGGGAGGCCTTGAGCCCCGTGGCGAAAAAAGCTAAGAAATAAATTACCCCATCATCTCACCTAAAAACCTTTCCCTCCCGGAAGACAAGGGAGGGAAAGGTTTTATCCTAGCAAAGAAAGGATTTCTGCTATGTTTGATATGTCTAAATTTTCCTTAAAAGACAAAGTAGCCATTGTCACCGGCGGTAGCCGCGGCATTGGCCAGGGTATTGCGTTTGGCTTTGCCAAGGCCGGCGCCAAAGTAGTTGTTACCAGCCGCAAGGCCCAGGATCTCGAAGCGACGGCTTCGGAAATCAAGGCTTTCGGCGGAGAAGCACTAGTCCTTCCCGCTCACTTAGGTAAAATGGAAGAGATCCAGAGAGTTGTCGACACCGTCATGGCTAAATACGGCCGAATTGACATTCTGGTCAACAATGCCGGCGCCAGCCCCGCCATGGGAAGCGTTCTGGATTCCGACGAGCGTCTCTGGGACACCATCATGAACCTGAACCTGAAGGGGCTGTATTTCCTCAGTCAGGCCTGTGCCAAAATCATGAAGAACCAAGGCGGTGGAAAGATCATCAATGTAGCCTCCATCGATGGCTTTAAGCCGGAACCTTTTGTCAGTGTCTATTCCGTCTCCAAGGCGGGTGTACGAATGATCACGAAAGCCTTTGCCATGGAACTAGCCTCCCATAACATCCAGGTGAACACCATTGCCCCGGGGCCCATCAGCACGAAGATGATGGATTCCCATTGGTGGAATCTCACGCCGGAAGAAGCCAAGAAGGCAAAAGCAGATCTGGAAAATATCCTGCCCATGCGCCGCATCGGCTATCCTGATGATATCGCGGGCGCCGCCATCTATTTGGCCTCCGAGGCTTCCAGCTATACCACGGGAACCGAGATCATCATCGACGGTGCTGTGTTGCTGTCCACTATGAATCTTGTAGAAGGACACTAATCGCAGGCAAAACAGAAATGACGCCTGATAAGTCCCGGCAGGCCATGCCGGGACTTATTCATGAAGCGATATTTCGCAGCAGAAGCCGCAAAAAATAATCAATGAATCATCACATCATCAGAATGAAAAAGAGAAAGAGGGAAAAACCATGAAGATATTAGAACATTTATTGGCGCCCATCAAGATAAGATCTTTGGAAATACCGAATCGGGTCGTCATGCCGCCTATGGGAACAGCCCTCGGCAATGCTGACAGCACCGTCAGCGAAGCGAACCTGGCGTATATCAAGCGCCGGGCTGAGGGTGGCGCCGGTCTCATCATCACCGAGATCACTGAAGTGCATCCTCTGGGCTCCGCGGGACCCCGATGCATTGCCGTCTGGGATGATAAATTTATTCCGGGGCTCGCCAAGCTTGCTGATGTTGTTCATGCCCAGGGGAGCAAGATTGCCATGCAGCTTCACCATACGGGTCGCGAGAATTATCTGCTTCAGCGGAAAAAGAAGGCTATCGGGCCTTCGGCTATCCCGAGCTATATCTTCGGTTTTCTGGGAGCGCCGCTCGAGATGACGCTGGAAGATATCGAGGAGACCATTGCAGCATTCGGCAGTGCGGCCGTTCGGGCCAGGAAGGCAGGATTTGATGCCGTGGAGCTTCACGGAGCACATGGCTATCTCCTCATGCAGTTTCTTTCGGCCAACAGCAATCAGCGTACGGACAAATACGGAGGCGATTTCCGCGGCCGCTCCCGCTTCATGATTGAGTGCCTCGAGGAAGCGCGCAAGCAGGTAGGTCCTGACTTTCCTATATCCATTCGGATTTCCGGCGAGGAATGCATCAAGAACGGCTATACCATCGCTGACATGCAGACCATCATTCCCGATTTCGTAAGTGCCGGCGCGGACATGATCAATGTCTCTTTTGGCACACACGGCAGCCCCGAGGTGAACATTGATACGCCGAACCCGAGCGCTCCCATTGAATACGACCCTGGCTTCAAAGCCCATCTGGCCCGGAAAATAAAAGAGGTGACAAAAGTTCCCGTGATCTCCGTCGGACGCTATGTTGATCCGTATGCCATGGATGACGTGATTGCCCGGGGAGACGCCGACCTCGTTGCCGTGGCAAGGCAGCACCTGGCCGATCCCGATTTCCTGAAAAATGCCAGAGAAGGACATCCGGAAGATACCCTGGAATGCCTGGCCTGCAATCAGGGATGTATCGAGCGCCTTGCATTAGAAGTTCTCCCAATCCGTTGCGCCATTAATCCACAAACAGGGCAGGAACTGATTTACCCGGCGGGTCTGGCGGCAACCAGCCGCAACGTCTGGGTTGTTGGCGGTGGACCGGGAGGTCTGACCGCTGCTTTCGAATCTGCACGCCTGGGACATAAGGTAACGCTCTTTGAACAGGAAAAAGAAACGGGCGGAAATGTTCGCTATGCTGCAAAAGCGCCCCACAAAGAGGTGTACGGCAGGTATATTAAGACCCTGACGGCAAACTGCAAAAAGAAGGGTGTGGATATTAAAACAAGCACAGAAGTCACTGAGGCCATGATTGAAGCGGGCAAACCCGATGCAGTCATCCTGGCTATCGGCGCCGGCAAATCCACTTGCCCGGCCGAGGGCATCAATGCATCAGTGGTTTGTGACGCCTGGCAGATCATGGATGGCGAAGTAAAGCCCAAGGATCAAGTTGTTATTATTGGCGGCGGGCTTGTCGGCATGGAAACAGCCGATTTTCTGCGCGAGAAGGGCGTCAAGGGTATTACCATCGTGGAAATGCTGGCCGCTTCGCCGGTTCTGGCAATGGCTGCACATGGCTACATGCTGCATAAGCGTCTTGAGGCTGGTGGGATTAAACTGATGCTCGGCACAACGGTAAAGCTTATTACTGAAGGATCGGTTGTTGTTACCCAAAACGGCGAAGATCGTAAGATCGAACCAGTCAATCAAGTTATTGTCGCCATCGGCGTGACGCCAAGAAATACCCTCAAAGACATGCTTTTGAAAAAAGGCATTCGTCATTTTATTGTTGGCGATGCCGTTGCACCCCGCCGGATTATTGAAGCGACGACGGATGGAGCGAAAGCGGCCTGGGAAATATAGAAATAGGCTGAAGGCTGAAGACTGAGGGCCGAAGGCTAAAGGAACAGAGATCAGTGGCTTGTTCATCCGACTGTGGACTGCATGATGAAGTGACCGGGTGCGAAGCACCCCACAAAATGACCTAACAGTCTTCAGTCTTCAGCCTAAACCCCTCTATTAAAGGAGGCCCAAATGGATTTACGCGAACGTTTTATTGAGACCAACGGAATTAAATTACACGTTATGGAAGCCGGGCCGGCCGATGGTCCGATGATTTTGTTTCTCCATGGCTTTCCGGAATTCTGGTATGCCTGGCGCAAACAACTTCAATATTTTGCTGACAAAGGATATCTGGTTGTTGCGCCTGACCAGCGAGGCTACAATCTCAGCGATAAGCCCAAAGGAATTGCACCCTACAAGTCAGACGAACTGGCCAAAGATATCGTTGGTCTGATTGATGCCTATGGCCGCAAAAAGATTTTCCTTGTCGGCCATGACTGGGGCGCTGCGGTATCCTGGTGGACGGCGATTAAATATCCGGAGCGCATTGAACGCCTCATTATTATGAACGTACCCCACCCGGTTATTATGGGCAAGACGCTCTTTTCCAATCAGAAACAGATGGAGCGAAGCTGGTATATCTTCTATTTCCAGATTCCCGGCGCGGTCGAGCAGTTTGCTTCGGCCAATAATTATCAGTGGCCTGTTAATCTGCTCATGGAGACCAGTCGGCCGGGAGCATTCCTGCCTGCGGATCTGGAGAAATACAGGGAAGCCTTCATGCAGCCTCATGCCTTCACATCCATGGTAAACTGGTACCGGGCATCTCTGCAGACGCCTTCGGAAAAACCCGCCAGTTTCAGAATCACCATGCCTACCCTCGTCTTATGGGGCGTCAATGATGTCGCCATTATTCCCGAGCAGGCGGAGGCCAGCATGGCCTTCTGCGATCAGGGACGGCTGGTCAAATTCGAGGACGCCTCCCACTGGGTACAGCATGAAGAAGCGGGCAAGATCAATCCCCTGATCGAAGATTTTTTTAAGAAGGCCTGATCGCCATATGCTTGACGTGACCTTTTAGGTATGATAACGCCTCGAATTGATTTCGGGAGACATCGTTTTTTTTGTAAGCCTCGATAAATTTCAAAAACGATTTCATCGTAAAAAACTAAAATATACAGGAGGAGTTATGACTAGAGAAGTAGTATTTGTAGATTGTGCTAGAACAGCATTCGGCACGATGGGGAAAACCCTGCGCAACATCATCGGTGAAGAACTGGCCGGCCTGGCGCTCAAAGGTTTGGTCGAAAAATCAAAGATTATCGAAAAGGGTGGTGTGGTTGACAGTGTTTTCATGGGATCAGCCATTGGACCGACATCCGCCATCAATCCGGCGCGCTGGGCGGTACTGGCCAGCGGACTTCCCATCAGCACCGCTGCTTCCTATGTCGAAATGCAGTGCGGTTCGGCCATTGATTCGATCAACCATGCCGCCTGGAGAATTCTGGCCAATCAGGCCGATATCATGATTGCCGGCGGTTTTGAATCCTACAGTCAGGCCTGTGCAAGATTTTCCATGGCACAGGAACCTTTCCGGATGATTCCTCCGATGCCGGTAGCGTACTCCAGTTCTCCCACCCGGGATGCGGCAACCATGAACATGGGATTCACCGCAGAAGCTCTGCAGAAAATGTACAATATTTCCCGTCAGGCCCAGGATGAATTTTCATTCCGCAGCCAGGAGCGGACAAAAAAAGCCATTGAATCCGGTTTCTGCACCCAGGATATTATCCCCGTTATGGTTCCCCAAGGAAAGAAAAATCCGCCGCTGGAGTTTAAAGTTGATGAATTCCCCCGCGTATCGACGATGGAAGCGCTGGCCGCTCTGCCCCCCGCCTTCATCAAAGACGGAACCGTCACCGCCGGTAACTCGTCCGGCCGTAATGACGGCGCTGCTTTTGTGCTCATGATGAGCAAAGAAAAAGCTGAACAGCTTGGCTACAAGCCGATGGCAAAATGGCTGGCCGGTGGTGACTTTGGTGTCGATCCCAAGATCATGGGTATCGGTCCTGCTTACGCAGTTCCCCAGGCCCTGAAACGCGCCAACGTGAAACTTTCGCAATTGGATGTTATTGAATGCAATGAGGCTTTCGCCGTGCAAAACTTGGCGGTTGCGGCGGAACTTGAGAAACAGACCGGCGATAAGGTTGATTTTAACAAATGGAATCCCAATGGCGGCGCCATTTCCTACGGCCATCCCAACGGCGCGTCTGGTGCCCGTATCTGTATCTTCACCATGAGAGAGCTGATCAAGAAAGGCGGACGCTACGGCTGCTTCAGCTCCTGCTGCGGTGGTGGCTTGGGTGTCGGTACTGTTATCGAGAATCTGCAGCTTTAGGATGTTTTACGCTGACTGCCCTGTGTGGAAAAGTGTAAAATTGTAGGATGAAATTTATTAATGCCGCCAGGTTCACGTTATCCTGGCGGCATTTTAAGTTATCAGGCAAATTTATTGCGGTTTTCCGCAATCTTAGAATCGAGGAGAAAATATGGCCGAAAAATTTATCAGCGATAGAAATTTAAAGTTTTTGCTCTACGAGATGTTTGACGCAGAGTCCCTTCTTAAGTATCCCCGTTATGCCGACCACAGCCGTGAGGTCTTTGACATGGTTTTGGAGACGGCCATGAAGATGGGGAAAGACCTCTTTAAGCCGACCCTCCATGAAATGGACCGGAATCAACCGGAATATGTGAACGGTGAAGTTAAGGTTCATCCTCAGGTTAAGACGATCATGCGGGAGTGCGGCGCCGGGGGTTGGATTGGCGCTACTTTCAACTGTGAGCATGGAGGGCAGCAATTGCCGGAGATGATAGGCATGATGGTGCCGACGGCAATCTTTGCGGCTGCCAATTATTCCGGGTCGATCTATCATGGTCTGACCACCGGAGCGGCCGGTTTGATCGCTTCTTACGGCACGCAGGAGATGCAAGACCTGTATCTGCCCAAGATGATGGCCGGTGAGTGGCAGGGGACCATGGCGCTCACGGAACCCCAGGCAGGAAGTTCTCTGACTGATATTTCGCTCACGGGAGAGCCGACGGATCAGGGTTATTACAAATTCAAAGGCCAGAAGATTTTCATTTCCGCCGGCGAGCATGACGGCGTGGAAAACGTCATTCATCTGGCTATCGGCAGGATCAAAGGGGCGCCGGCAGGCGTAAAAGGAATTTCTCTGTTTATCATTCCCAAGCTGCGGATTGAGGCCAATGGCGCGCTTACGCATAACGATGTCAACTGTGCCGGCATTTATCATAAGCTGGGCTATCGAGGCGGACCCATCACCCAACTGGCTTTCGGGGAAAATGATGATTGCCGGGGTTGGCTTGTCGGTGAACCCAACAAGGGGCTCAGCTATATGTTTCAGATGATGAATGGGGCGAGAATTGATGTGGGGTTGGGCGCGGCCTGTATTTCGTCCGCCGCTTATTATGCCTCTCTGGAGTATGCCAAAGAACGTCCTCAGGGGCGAAAGCTGTCATCGAAAGATCCTTTGAGTCCCCAGGTGTCTATCATCGAACATCCCGATATTAAACGGATGCTTCTATTCCAGAAAGCAATCGTCGAAGGGTCTCTATCCCTGCTCATGCAATGCTGCCGTTACCATGATATGGAAAAGGTATCGGAAGGGGAAGATCACGAGAATTACAACCTGCTTCTCGAGCTTTTGACGCCTGTTGCCAAGACGTATCCATCGGAAATGGGCATTCTGTCATGCAGCGCTGGGGTTCAGATTCTGGGTGGTTATGGTTATTGTGACGAGTTCCCCCTGGAGCAGTTCTACCGCGACGTCAGAATTCATCCGATTCACGAGGGCACAACCGGTATTCAGGGCATGGATCTTCTGGGTCGCAAGATGATGATGAAAAAGGGCAAGGCGGCCCAGCTTTATCTTGCGGAAGTCCGTAAAACCATCAAGGCTGCGGAAGCTGATGACGAACTGAAGCCTTTTGCTTCTGCTCTTGATGCGGCATTAGGAAAGCTGGAAAAAGTTACGGCTCATCTCTTTGGCGTTGCCGCCAAGGAAGGTCCGGAAATGTTCCTGGCTGATGCTACCCTGTATCTCGAATTCTTCGGCATTATCGCCATTGCCTGGCAGTGGCTGCTTCAGGCGACAGTGGCCAATAAAGCGCTTCAAGGCAACGCAGGTCCGGCCGATATCAATTTCTACAACGGTAAAGTAATGACCTGCCGTTATTTCTTTGGCTATGAAATGCCCAAGATCGAAGGTTTGGCCACGCGCCTGTTAAACGGCGATGGCCTCACGGTTACCATGAAGAATGAGTATTTTGAAGGTTAGCCGCAAACAAGGTAGAGACGGGTCTTAGACCTGTCTCTACCTGAAATTCCCGGCAGCCACCCCATGTCAACTTTACTCATTATTTCGCTCATTTTATGGGTTTGCAATCTGTTTGCTCGATAAATTGCGCTTGACAGCCTGAAACAATTGCGTTAAACAGCCAAACCTTAATAAAAAAGAAGTTCAGGAGGAGATACTTTTGGCAACACATAAATCAGCAGAAAAACGCGATCGTCAAAGCAAAGTCCGCCGGGAGCGCAATATTGCAGCCAAGTCCGCGATCAAAACCAAAGTCAAATCGGTTCTGACGGCCGTTGAAGACAAGAACAAAGAAGACTCGGCAAATGCCATGAAAGCAACCGTTCCCGCATTGGCCAAAGCCGCGGCAAAAGGCCTGATCCATAAGAAAAACGCTTCCCGCAAAATTTCACGCTTAACCAAGAAAGTTAACGCCCTTCAGGCATAATTCATACGGACGCGGTCTTGCTCACCGGCAGGCCGCGTTTTTTATTCCCGCATCATTTTCAAAAGCAATGAGCTTTGCACAACCTCTCTAATCGTCATATCGGTCTTGTGACCTTTAGGTTGCGAAGGCCGGCGGTATGCCCATCAGGGTATATCCAGGAAACTATTGATACCAAGTCGCCGTCAAAAATCAACAGTAGTATGGGTCTTTAGACCTGATAGTGAATCAATTCATTTTTGGCCGATCAAATCAATTACCGTAATTTCCGGCGGGGCGAAGACGCGCACGGGCGGACCCCAGGTGCCGGTGCCGCGGCTTACATACAGCAACTTGTTGGGGGCCAACTCATGCAGGCCGTAGATCTTCGGAAAATACAAACGGGTGATAATGCCGAAAGGAAAAAGCTGCCCGCCGTGCGTGTGGCCGGAAAGCTGTAAATTAAAATTTGCCCCCTTATCGATATAAGGTTGATGCTTTAACAGCAAGACAAAACCATCGCGCTTTTCGGCCAGGGCTTTTTTGAATTCTTCACCTTTATTTGTCAGGCCTGATCTGCGACTGGTGATATCGTCCTCGCCGAAGATCGTGATCCCTGCTGCCTGTGTCATGTCGTCGCGCAGAAGTTCAAAGCCGGCCGCTTTGATAAACTGCATTGAGCGATTGAGGCCGGCGTAATATTCATGATTGCCCAGAATGGCAAATTTACCATATTTAGCTTTAATTCCAGCAAAACGCTGGGCATCATGCATGATATTTTCCAGTTCCCCGTCAAGCAGATCGCCCGTGGAAACCAGAATATCAGGGTTGGCCTCCCGAATGCGTTCTAGCATCGCCTCCAGGCGTTTTTCACGGATGATAATCCCCACGTGGACGTCGGATATCTGAACGATACGAAGCTTGCCGCTTTCAGGCAAGGCTTGCCGTGTCATTATTTCCAGATGTTTTACCCGGACTCTCTGCGCGTCGATATAGCCGTAAGTGACCAGAACAATAGACAGAAACGCCGCCAGACCGAAAGTGATTGTTTGGAGAGTAGCAACGCTTGCCGAAGGCTTGATCAGCTTATAAATCACTCGAATGAGTTCGAATGAAATACTCAAAAAGAAAAATAAAAAAACAAAAGCCATCCAGATATAGCCGACATAAGCGACCGTCTGCGCCATCTGTTCCAGATAAAAGGATTCGGCAAGCCGCACCAGAATCGGCGCGATAATGAGTAAAACAAGAAGGCACAGGAGTAAACCCTGCAAAATACCGGAAAAATGGAGGATGCTTCTGACACGCAAAAAGAAATAAAAATTAATTCCGCCGTAAAGGCATAAAAAGGTTAAAAGAAAAATAATCATTTTGGTTTCCATAATCATCAGCTTTATCAGCGGAAGCTAAAGGAAAATGAAAAAGAAGTCAATCATTAAGGAAGTGCAGATTGATATTGACAAGCGATAGTCCATCATATAAATACGACATCTCTTTAATGGATGCCGATGTAGCTCAGTTGGTAGAGCAACTGATTCGTAATCAGTAGGTCGCCAGTCCGACTCTGGCCATCGGCTCCAGAAAATCAAGGGTTTAGGGGTTTTCCCCGAACACTATTTTTTTATAGTAAACATTTTGTAAACATTTTCATGTACAATAAAATCGTATATTTATGAGCAATTTCAACAATTTACGTTATTATTGACGCGCCCGTAAGCTATTGATTACCTTCATTATTTTCACTCGTAAATCCATCCTATAATAAATGATATTATCTGTTTTTTATAAATAATATCATTCATATAAGTTTATCGAAGGTGGTTGTTTATGGTTCTGTTCAGTGTAGAATATGAAGTTTTACAATCTGGAATTACCTTTATTTGTAAGGTAATTGGAACCGATGAACAAGATGTTGTGAAAGATCTTATTTTACAAGTAGGACAGATAAGAATTGTATCAATTTATCGTGTGTCAGACATACACAGGATTTCAGGAACGATCAGAAAACGTATCATTGAAAACTATCTTATGAAGGATGAACAAAGGTCAAGGGTTGGAAGACCACGAAAGTACGATTTATAGAGGGGGTACGATGATAGAAGAAAAATTGAGTAAGAAAGTATCTGTATTGTTTTCACCGACGTTCGACAGCTGTAGGCACATTTTGGTCTTTGGAATGGCGTAAGTCATTGAAATCTCGTGGTGGGGCTTCCGGGAAACTGGAAAAGCTGTAGG
>WRPE01000012.1 GCA_009773315.1 Syntrophaceae bacterium | reverse complement strand
AACTTGACGTCCAGCGCAAAAACCGATGTGCTGAAAGCTACGAGTAACCCCAGCGCTAACCAAATAACCAAAAATCTCTTCATCTTATCCTCCTAAAACTGTTTATTTTTCACAAAAATCAGCACGCCATCACTTCATTGGCAGCTCATCTTTATGCTCTAATTGCCGGAGACTATAATCGCAGATGATTACAACATGATGACAAAATCGTTATGTTTTAAATTAATCGTACTCGTGCGGGTCTCGTATAAACGCAGAAATCAGAACACTGAAATGAGTTGGGCAACTGATGAATGGTGGAACAAAACTAATTGATGATGAAACGGATAAGCTGGTCCTGCGGGGTGCCATTAAAAAGGTAGGGGTTTCACCCTGCCTTTTTAATGGTTCAATATGACTTGCTATTCCGCCATATTGGCTTTTGCTTTTGCCTTCGGCTTCACCTTTTCTTTCTTTTTCTCATCCGGAATGTATTCCAGGATAGAAACAGGCGCGTTGTCGCCGAAGCGGTATCCGACTTTGATAATTCGGGTATAACCACCGGCGCGCTTGCGGAATCGATCGGTCAATTCACCGAATAGTTTACCGACCATATCTTTATCGCGGACAATTGATAATGCCTGACGCCGCGCGTGGAGGTCGCCTTTTTTACCCAGTGTGATCATCCTATCCGCCAGTTTACGTACTTCCTTGGCCATTGTATCCGTCGTCCGAATACTTTCATGTTTTATAATCGATGTCACCATATTGCGAAACATGGCTTCCCGATGGCTGGACGTTCGTCCCAATTTTCTGCCCGCCTTACCATGATACATTGCTAAATTTTCCTTTCCTGACTGTCAAATCCTGATGATTGATCAAATTCTGTTTTACGCCATGTCACTTGATTCATGTCGCTGTTTTTTACGGATTGATATCCAGCTTCATACCAAAAATAAGACCATATTCGTTGAGGATATCTTTTATTTCGGAGAGTGACTTGCGGCCGAAATTCTTTGTTTTGAGCATATCCGCTTCTGTCTTCTGCACCAATTCTCCAATCGTATTTATCCCCGCATTTTTCAGGCAATTGGCTGAACGAACGGAAAGTTCCAGATCTTCAACGGACCTCGTCAGAATTTCGTTAACATTTCCTTTTTCATCTTCCTTTTCCGGCAAAATCTCTTCGTCAACTTCTTCGAAATTAATGAAGACATCCAGTTGCTGTTTTAATATTTTGGCTGCATAAGCGATGGCATCGCCCGGATTCAAACTACCGTCCGTCCAGACTTCCATCACCAATTTATCATAATCCGTGATTTGGCCGACGCGGGCGTGAGACACCACATAGTTGACTTTTTTGATCGGTGAAAAAATTGCGTCTATATTAATAGTCCCCTCCGGTTGATCGGGTTCCAATTCCTTCTTGGCGGCCGTATATCCTTTACCCATCTTCACGACCATTTCCGCGTTAAAGGCACCGCCGCCGGACATGGTGGCGATATAATGATCGGCATTTAAAACCTCAATGGTCCCATCCGTAATGATGTCACCTGCCGTAACGATACCGGCGCTGATCACATTAAATCTCACGACTTTTGTATCCGCCACCCCCAGTTTAAAGCGAACACCCTTCAGATTCAAAATAACATCTGTGACGTCTTCCTTAATTCCAGGAATCGTAGAAAATTCATGTAAGACACCGTCAATTTTTATGGAAGTAATCGCCGCGCCCTGAATGGAAGATAAAAGCACCCTTCTTAACGCATTGCCCAGCGTTACGCCAAATCCTCTTTCCAAAGGCTGAATTGTAAATTCTCCATAGAACCGCGTATGCGTTGCTTCATCAACGTCAACACGTTTGGGACGAATCAAACTCGACCAGTTTCTCTGCATAATCAAACCCACCCTCTAGCTGGTTTACTAAATATTTTATTTGCTTACTTCGAATAAAGTTCTACAACAAGCTGTTCCTGTACCGGCATCGTTAAATCTTCGCGAACCGGCAGCATTTTAATGGTCGCTTTAAAGTTATCTTTATCCAATCCCAGCCAATGTGGCACACCACGTCTCGCGACGGTTTCCATTGCTTCGAGTATCCGATTAATCTTACGAGAGCCTTCTTTAATGGTGACTTCATCACCAGCTTTCAGCAGGTACGAAGGGATATTGACCGCTTTGCCGTTAATCAGAAAATGGCTGTGGCTGATCAACTGTCTTGCCTCAACTCTCGAATTGGCAAAACCAAGGCGAAAAACCATGTTGTCCAGTCTGCGTTCCAGAAGCACCAGCAAATTCGTACCCGTGATACCCTTTTGCCGATCGGCTTTTTCAAAGTAGCCGTGAAACTGTTTTTCTAAAAGCCCATACATTCTTTTGAGCTTTTGCTTTTCGCGCAACTGCGTTCCATAGTCCGACTGCTGTTTCTTATGGGACTGACCATGATCTCCCGGAGCGAAGCCCCTTCTTTCAAAGGAACATTTTTCCGAATAACAACGATCGCCCTTCAAAAAAAGCTTCAAGCCTTCCCGGCGACACAACCTGCATGAGGAATCCGTATATCTTGCCAAAAAAACGCCTCCCTTTAGTCTTAAATCATTCTAAAAATATTTATCTTATACCCTGCGCCGCTTCGGCGGTCTGCAACCGTTATGCGGAACAGGCGTGACGTCGCGTATCATGGTAATGGTCAATCCGGCCAGCTGCAAAGAACGCAATGCCGACTCCCGTCCGGCGCCCGGACCTTTGATGTAAACTTGAACCCGTCGCATACCCTGGTCTTTGGCTTTGCGCACCGCGTCTTCCGCGGCCATCTGTGCGGCAAAAGGCGTACTCTTGCGTGAACCCTTGAAACCCTGTAACCCCGATGATGACCAGGAAATGACGTTACCGGTCATGTCCGTAATCGTAATGATGGTATTATTGAAAGTGGATTGAATGTGGGCAACCCCTTCCGTAATATTTTTCTTTTCTTTTTTCTTACCTGTCTTTCTGACTGCTTTCGCCATTTCTCCTCCGGTCGAAAATTAATTCCAGCTACTTTTTCTTGCCTGCGATTGCTCTTCTCGGTCCTTTTCTGGTTCTTCCATTCGTGTGCGTCCTCTGCCCTCTGACCGGAAGTCCTTTGCGATGGCGTAAGCCACGATAAGCACCAATATCCATCAGGCGTTTAATCGACATGGATATTTCACGGCGGAGATCACCCTCCACTTTACCCTCTTTATCGATAATTCCCCTGATCGCCGATATTTCGGAGTCGGCAAGCTGGTCAGTTTTTGTATCCGGGCTAACACCCGAATCTTTCAGGATCTGCTTTGCCCTTGTCTTGCCGATACCATAAATGTAAGTTAAGGCAACTTCCATTCTCTTATTTTTCGGTAAATCAACACCTGAAATTCGTGCCACCTATAACCTCCTGAAATGTTTAAAACTAGCCCTGACGCTGCTTATGTTTTGGGTTTTCACAAATAACACGCAAAACACCCTTGCGTTTAACAATTTTGCACTTCTCGCATATTTTTTTCACTGACGATCTAACTTTCACGCTTCCAACTCCTTATCCTCGGTAAAAAAATATTTTTATTTCGTCCTGTAAGTGATCCGACCCCGGGTCAAATCATATGGGGATAGTTCTACCGTCACTTTGTCCCCCGGCAATATTTTAATAAAATGCATTCGCATTTTGCCGGATATGTGCGCCAAAACCTTATGCCCGTTTTCCAGTTCTACCCGAAACATGGCATTCGGCAGGGGCTCGAGAACCCGACCTTCAACTTCTATTGCTTCCTCTTTGGCCATACATTTATACTATTTCATTCCTGCCGTTTAAATTAAGAAATCAATCAATTTAATTTACTTAATATCTCCGGCCCGTTATCAGTGATTGCCACCGAATGCTCAAAATGCGCCGATAAACTCCCATCCGCTGTAATCACCGTCCAGCCATCTGATAAAATCTTTACTTTATATTGCCCTGCATTTACCATCGGTTCGATGGCCAAAATCATCCCTTTTTTCAGTTCGATTCCTCGTCCTTTTTTCCCAAAATTAGGAATTTGCGGGTCTTCGTGTAAACTTTTACCAACACCGTGACCGACAAAATCCCTGACAATGGAATAACCTGCTGCTTCTACTGTTTCCTGAACCACCGCCGATATATCTCCAAGCCGGTTTCCAGCACAGACCTGGTTTATTGCCGAATATAAACTCTGCTCAGTTACCTTCATCAGATTGGCCGCCTGCTCTCCAATCTTGCCGACAGGAAGCGTTATTGCTGCATCGCCATAAAGGCCTTGATGATAAATGCCAAAATCAAGTCCGATAATATCGCCTTCCACTAAAATCCGATTCGAAGGCATCCCATGAACCACTTCATCATTAACTGATGTACAAAGCGAAAAGGGGTAACCTCGATAACCTTTAAACGCCGGTTTTGCTCTTCTTTTTTCGGCGACACCTTCAGCTATTTTATCCAGCTCTCTGGTCGTCACACCCGGTTTTACTTTTTCGCGAAGAACATTCAATACTTCTGCAACAATACGGTTACTTGCTCTGGCTTTATCGATTTCATCCGGCTGCTTCAGAATGACCATGAGCCTCAACCTTAAAATAGCATTTTTTATCGCCTGCGAGCAATGTGTCCTTTTTTCATAAACCCTTCATATTGGCGGGTTAGTAAATGTGATTCAATCTGGCTTGCTGTATCCATCGCTACCCCCACAACAATGAGAAGCGATGTGCCGCCGAAATAAAAAGGCGTATTTAATTGAGAAATCAATACACTTGGCAATACACAAATAATGGAAACATAGACAGCCCCGCTAAAAGTCAACCTTTCCAGAATTTCTTCGATATACTCTGCAGTCTTCTTACCGGGTCTAATTCCCGGAACATAACCGCCATATTTTTTCATATTTTCCGCCATATCATCCGGCTTAATTGTGACGGCCGTATAGAAGAAGCAGAAGAAGAAGATCAGCGCCACAAAAAGGACTTCATACCCAATCTGCCCGGGCATTAAATATTCGGCAATTGCTTTCATCCAACCCTGTGGTGCAAAATTTGCGATGGTTGCTGGAAACATTATCACGGATGACGCAAAAATTGGCGGAATAACACCCGCAGAATTAATCTTGAGCGGCAAATGCGTTGTCTGTCCGCCATACATCTTCCGGCCCACAATACGCTTGGCGTACTGAACCGGAATTCTTCTTTGCGCCGCTTCCACATAAACGATCGCTCCGATCACGGCGATCATGAATACCGCTAATAAAACTATAACTATGAAATGTAATTCGCCCGACGAATACAAACTCCAGGTGCTCCCGATTGCCCCAGGCAAATTACATACAATTCCTGCAAAGATTATCAGCGATATCCCATTACCAATACCCTTTTCCGTAATGGTCTCACCGAGCCACATTAAAAATGCTGTGCCGGATGTGAGCGTAATAATTGTCATTAATATAAAAGGCCAGCCGGCATTTAAAACAATCGGGGCCCCGGAAGGACTGGCCATTTGCTGCAATCCCCAAGCAATACCGAATCCCTGAACGATACTCAGTCCGACGGTGCCGTAGCGAGTGTATTGCGTAATTTTTCTACGTCCATTTTCACCCTCTTTGGAAAGCTTTTCCAAGTGGGGAATGGCGACGGTCAGCAGGTTGATGATAATCGACGATGTAATGTAGGGCATGATGCCCAAAGCGAAAATCGAAAATGTGCTCAGCGCGCCGCCGGCAAATAAATCCATCAATCCCAGCATAGACCCTCTGGCCTGGTCAAAAAACGCCAGCAATGCCATATTGTCAATTCCGGGAGTTGGAATGAACACACCGACACGGTAAACCGCCAGAAGAAGCATGGTGAACAAGATTCTTCTCTGTAATTCAGGTATTTTAGAAACGCCGCCTAATCCCTCTAGCAAGTCACATTACCTCTTCAACAGATCCGCCTGCGGCGGTTATTTTTGTTTTCGCGGCTGCACTGATTTTAGCTACTTTGACAGTCACCGGAAAATCAATATTACCTTTTGCCAGGATCTTAATACTGTCACCCTTCTTTTTGACAAGTCCGCTTGCTAAAATTGCCGCTTCATCAATGACGGATCCCTTTTCAAATTTGCGACATAAATCCATCAGATTCACAGCAACATAACTTTCTCTAAAGGGATTTCTAAAACCTCTTTTCGGCAGTCTCCGGGACATGGGCATTTGACCGCCTTCAAAACCATCTCGTGTATAACCACCTGAACGGGCATTCTGGCCCTTATGGCCTTTGCCGGATGTTCCGCCATGGCCGGACGCGTCACCACGGCCGACTCTTTTTCTTTTCTTTGTCGCTCCGGCAGGCGCTTTCAGAGAACTTAAATCCATAACCTACTCCTTTGACTCTTCCACAGAAACGAGGTGGATCACTTTATTAATCATGCCGCGAATCTCCGGGGTATCCACCAGAGTCACTGTGCTGTTTAATTTTTTCAATCCCAAGCCGCGTATAATTTTTCTTTGCTTTTCCGGCCGGGTAATTACACTTTTCACCATTTTAATTTTTAACATTTTGCCCACTGTATAAACACCCTCGTCAATTTTTTTACTTGCCTCTCTGAGCGGCAATTTCCGCCGGATCTTTTAACTGACAAAGCCCTTGTACAGTAGCCTTGACCAGATTGTGCGGATTGTGTGAACCTAAACATTTTGTCAAAATATTATGAACGCCGGCAACCTCCAAACAAGCTCTTACGGCACCGCCGGCGATTAAACCCGTTCCTTCCGATGCTGGTTTCAACAATACTTTACCCGCCCCGAATTTTCCAAGAACTTCATAAGGGATTGTTTTATTGGCTACCGCAACTTTAACCATGTTCTTCTTGGCCATTTCCATCCCCTTGCGGATCGCTTCGGGAACTTCATGTGCTTTGCCCAACCCAGCTCCGATCGAACCCTTGCCGTCACCGACAACTACGATCGCACTGAAACGAAACCGCCTTCCTCCCTTAACGACTTTTGCCGTACGATTAATGGCAATCACTCGGTCGAGGAGCTCCACATCTTTCATTTCTTTCTTATCCAACGATTCTTCCCTTATCATGAATTCTATACACTAAGCTTGGTTTAAAATTTAAGACCATTTTCCCGCGCAGCATCAGCTAAAGCTTTCACGCGACCGTGATAGAGAAATCTTCCTCTATCAAAAACGACTTTTTCCACGCCCAAGGCCTGCAACCGTGTTGCAATCAACTTACCCACTTCCTTGGCCACATCAACTTTCTTGATCCCCTTGAGTTTACCAGCCAGTTCTTTGCTCAAAGTAGAAGCTGTTGCAACGGTTGTTGCCTGAGCGTCGTTGATGACCTGAGCGTAGATGTGTTTATCCGAACGAAAAACAGAAAGACGAGGCCGCTCCGATGTTCCCGTAAGCTTGCCCCTTACTCTCTTCTCTCTTTTATCTCTGATTTTAAGTGTCTTTTTGGAAGCCAATGTTCTACCTCTTTAAGGCAATATAATTTTTAAAACTTTTATTTAGCCGCCGACTTACCGGCCTTACGCCGAATATACTCACCCACATATTTAATACCCTTGCCTTTGTATGGCTCAGGCTTTTTCAGCGACCGAATTTCCGAGGCCACCCGGCCAACAAGTTCCTTATTAATTCCGGAAACAACCAGATTAATCTGTTTATCGACCTTCACATCGATCCCTTTGGGAATGCTGTATTCCACAGGACTGGAAAAACCTAAAACCATTTTTAAGGTCGAGCCGGTAACTTCCGCACGATAACCAACGCCGGATATTTCCAGCCCCTTTTCAAACCCGGTACTGACGCCGATCACCATGTTGTTGATCAACGTTCTGGCTAAACCATGACATGACCGGACTATACGATCCTCTGCTTTTCGCTCGATGTCCAAATTATTTTCGGAAACAACCATCAAAATGCCATCGGGCAATTTCGAAGACAACGTGCCCTTGGGCCCTTCGACTTTAACAATACCGTCACTCTGGGTGATTTTTACATTCTTGGGAAAAGCGATCGGTTTTTTACCTATTCTCGACATGAACAAGAACTCCCGTTTAAAATATAAGTTTAATTACCAAACATTACAAAGAACTTCGCCGCCAACATTGGATTCTCTGGCTTCCTGATCGGTGATGACACCTCGTGAAGTTGAAAGAATGGAAATACCAAAACCGTTGAGCACCTTCGGGATGCTATCAGCGGCAACATATACTCTCCGCCCAGGCTTGCTGACTCTTTTGATGTCGGTTATCACCGTCCGTTTTGCATCCGGATATTTGAGGGTGATCTTCAGCATCGGATGGCCCTTTTCATCCTTCATCACGTCAAAGTTATTTATATATCCAGCCGCTTTCAAGACTTTGGCAATATTCATATTCATTTGCGACATGTAAACATTGACATTTTTGAAACGAGCTTTATTTCCGTTTCGAATCCTTGTCAGCATATCGGCAATAGGATCAGTCATCCCCATGCTTTTTCTCCTTAAACTAAAATTACCAACTTGATTTTATCATACCCGGAAGCTCACCTTGTAAGGAAAGTTTCCTCAAACATATTCTACACATTTCAAATTTTCTATAATACGCTCGGGGCCGACCGCAAATCTGACAGCGGTTATATTCCCTGACCGAAAATTTCGGTTTCCTATTTGCTTTTGCTATTAATGACTTTTTTGCCACACGAAATTCCTCCGGAGCTTCCTCGTTTAATTCTTGAAGGGGACACCCATCAACTTCAGCAACACACGGGCTTCTTCGTTCGTCCGAGCCGTCGTTACGATAGTAATATTCATTCCCTTGACCTTTTCGATTTTATCATATTCAATTTCAGGAAAAATGATTTGCTCATGAAGGCCAATGGAATAATTTCCCCTGCCGTCAAACGCGCTTTGCGATATTCCCCGAAAGTCTCTAACTTTCGGCAACGCTACGTTCACCAGACGATCAAAAAACTCGTACATGACTTCTTTTCGTAAGGTCACCGAGCAGCCGATCGGCATGCCCTGGCGAAGTTTAAATGTCGCTATGGATTTTTTCGCTTTCGTGATCACCGGCTTTTGTCCTGTGATCATCGCCATTTCCTGCACGGCGCCGTCAATAATTTTTACATTGGAAACGGCCTCTCCCAAACCCATATTGACAACAATCTTATCCATTTTGGGCACTTGCATGGGATTTTTGTAGTCAAATTCCTTGACCAGAGCCGGCACTACTGTTTTTAAATAATATTCCTTTAATCTTGCCATTTTTTCTTAACCCACATCGATTACGTCGTTGCACTTGCTACAGATACGAATCTTCTTGCCGTCATCGAGGATGCGACTTCTAATTCTGGTCGCTTCTTTGCACTTGCCACAAATGATGCTGACCTTGGAGACACACATCGCCGCCTCTTTTTCCACGACACCACCTTTGCTTTTTTGATCAGGCCTTTTATGCTTCTTGATCACGTTGATCTTTTCGACGACCACTTTGTTTTTCTCGGGTATAGCTTTCAGAATCTTTCCGGTCTTCCCTTTGTCCTTACCGGCAAGAACTTTAACCATATCTCCTTTTTTCAATCTGCCTAAACTCATTTTTCCCCTCTTCAAAACAGGCTTATAAAACCTCTGGAGCCAGAGATATAATCTTCATAAACTGCTTTGCTCTCAGTTCACGGGCAACAGGTCCAAAAATTCTTGTCCCGATCGGTTCCATCTGATTGCTAATGAGAACAGCGGAGTTGTCATCAAACTTGAGATAAGAACCATCCTGCCGTTTCACTTCTTTCACGGTGCGGACGATGACCGCTTTCATCACATCACCTTTTTTCACTTTGGAATTCGGAATCGCCTCTTTCACTGCCACGACTATGACATCGCCTAAGGAGGCGTAACGCCGCTTCGATCCGCCAAGCACTTTAATACAAGCGACTCTCTTGGCGCCGGAATTGTCGGCAACATTTAGAATTGTCTGCATCTGAATCATAAAGTAAACTCCATTATAACAAGCTACTGGCTTATGAAGCCAAGTTTCTATTTTGCTCTCTCCAAGATTTCCAGCATCCGCCAGCGTTTGTCTTTACTCATCGGTCGCGCCTCAATGATTAACACGGTATCCCCCGTCTTGCATTGATTCTGTTCATCATGGGCTTTGTATTTGTCATGTCTGCGCACATATTTGTGAAACACAGAGTGTTTGACTAATCTTTCGGCTTTCACCACAATGGTTTTATCCATCTTATCACTGATCACTACGCCCTTAATCGTGCGCTTATTGCTTTTTTCAGCCATATTAACCTGCGGCCTCCTTTTCCTTCAGCACCGTTGCGATACGGGCAATATCCTTACGGAGGCGGCCCAGCGTCGCGGTTGATTCGAGTTGACCCGATGAATGCCGAATCTTCAACCGAAACAGTTCTTCCACTAATTCACTATTTTTTATTTGAAGCTCGTTAATACCGAGACCTCTGACTTCACTAATTTTCATCAGATATCTCCCTTGATAAAAACTTTGTCGAAATGGCCAGTTTATGCGATGCCAAGCGAAATGCTTCTTTGGCTACTTCTCTGGTTACACCTTCCATCTCGTAGAGAACCGAACCGGGTTTGACTACCGCCACCCATCCTTCCGGCGCTCCCTTGCCTTTACCCATTCGAGTTTCAGCAGGCTTCTTCGTGATGGATTTGTGCGGAAAGACCCGAATCCAGATTTTACCGCCGCGCTTCACATATCGAGTCATCGCAACACGCGCTGCCTCGATCTGCCTCGCGGAGACCCATCCGCATTCAGCCGCTTGTAGTCCATAGTCGCCAAAGGCGATGGTACCACCTCTGGTCGCTTTTCCTCCCATGCGGCCTTTCTGCAATTTTCTATATTTTACCCGTTTTGGCATTAACATAATTTATAACTCCCGTTTACCTTCACAGTGATCTTCCATGGCCTGGAAAAATCCCCTTGTTGGAATCATGACTGTTTTTCATTCTTTGTTGGCAATACCTCTCCGTGAAAAATCAACACTTTAATGCCGACCAAACCATAAGCTGTATGGGCTTCAATGAAACCGTAATCGATATCGGCCCGGAGCGTATGTAGTGGCACACGACCTTCACGGTACCATTCCGACCGGGCAATCTCTGCGCCGCCAAGCCTTCCGGAACAGGTTATTTTGATGCCTTTGGCTCCGAACTTCAGGGCATAACCAACGCACTTTTTCATCGCTCGGCGGAAAGCAACTCGTCTTTCCAGCTGCATGGCGACATTCTCGGCCACCAGTTGGGCATCCGTTTCCGGTTTTCGGACCTCTAGAATATTGATAATAATTTCCGCCTGCGAAAATTTTTCAATTTCCACTTTAAGCTTTTCTATTTCCGATCCCTTTTTCCCGATGATGACTCCGGGCCGGGCCGCATAAATATTCACTTTGGCTTTATTCGCCGCCCGCTCAATTTCGATATGCGAAATACCGGCATGATATAGCTTTTTCTTAAGGTACTTTCTGACCTTTAAGTCTTCAAGCAGCATTCGACTATAATTCTTTTCGGCAAACCATACAGACTGCCACTTTTTAATGTAACCTAATCGTAATCCTACCGGGTTAACCTTCTGACCCAATATCGTTCCTCCCTACTTTTCATCCACGACAACGGTTATATGTGACGTTCTCTTCTTAATTCCCGCCGCTCTTCCCTGGGCCCTAGCCCGCCATCTTTTCAGCGACGGTCCCTGGTCCACAAATATCTCTTTAATATAAAGCGTATTTTCGTCAATATTGGGATTCTGTGCCGCGTTAGCAACAGCTGACTTCAGCACCTTGGCGATAATACCCGCCGAGTATTTCCTGGTATAAAGCAGGATATTACGCGCGTCCTGCACCTTCTTTCCTCGAATCAGATCAACAACCAATCTGACTTTCTGCGGCGACATCCGAATATATTTTGCAACTGCCTTTGCTTCCATATCTTATCAACTCCAAACCTGTCCGCTTGCGCGAAAATATTACTTGCGAACCTTCGTTTTCCGATCACCGGAATGTGAATAAAAAGTCCTCGTCGGTGCGAACTCACCTAATTTATGACCCACCATATTTTCTGTCACATAAACCGGAATGAACTTTTTCCCGTTATGCACAGCAAACGTGAACCCTATTAATTCTGGTGTTACGGTTGAACGCCGCGACCAAGTCTTAATCACATTCTTGCTGCTTTCGGCTTCCATTTTCCTGACCTTGGCGAGCAAACTTTCTTCAATATAAGGTCCTTTTTTGATCGAACGTGCCACGGTTTATTAACCTCTTCTCTTGACGATATATTTATCAGTTCTCTTGTTCTTCCTTGTTTTGTGTCCCTTTGTCGGAACCCCCCAAGGCGTACAGGGATGACGGCCCCCGGATGACTTACCTTCGCCACCGCCCATTGGATGATCCACCGGGTTCATGACAACACCCCGCACATGGGGCGTCTTGCCCAGCCATCGAGTCCTTCCGGCTTTGCCGATGCTGATATTTTCATGATCGTTGTTGCCGACCTGACCGATCGTTGCCATACACTCAATAAACACCTTGCGGACTTCACCGGACGGGAGTCTCACCTGGGCGTATGTGCCTTCTTTAGCCATCAACTGGCCATAGGCGCCTGCCGAACGAATCAGTTGCCCTCCACGACCTACTTTTAATTCCACATTATGGATTAAGGAACCCAGCGGTATATGCTTCAAGGGAATGGCGTTGCCCGGCTTGATATCCGCTTTTGGACCGCTGATCAGAACATCACCAACATTAATCTGCGCCGGCGCCACAATGTATCTCTTTTCACCGTCACGATAGTTGAGCAGTGCAATTCTGGCCGACCGGTTTGGATCATATTCAATGGCCGCTACTTTTGCCGGAATGTCCGTCTTATTACGACAGAAATCAATCATCCGATATCTACGTTTGTGGCCGCCACCAATGTAACGCGCCGTAATCCGGCCATAATTGTTTCGACCGCCTGTTCTCTTGATCGGCTTTAAAAGGCTTTTAACCGGCTCCGTTGACGTAATCTCTGCAAAATCCGAGACACTCTGAAATCTCCTGCCGGGTGATGTCGGTTTATACTTGATAATTCCCATTTGCTTAATCCTTAAATCGTTCTATACGCCTTCGGCGATTTCAATACGGCTGCCGGCAGCTAAAGTCACAATTGCTTTTTTCCAGGAACTCTTCTGTCCGGTAACCTTGCCCGTTCGTTTCTTTTTGCCTAAAACATGTAAGACACGGACATCGGCAACTTTTACTTTAAATAACTTTTCCACGGCATTGCCAATCTCAACTTTATTGGCCTTGCGATTGACTTCAAAGTGATACTTATTGGCTGCTTCACGGTCCATGTTACTCTTTTCCGTAATGAGTATCTTTTTAATAATCTGATGCAGTTCCATTATGCCAGCAATGCCCCCTCAATTTTTTTTATAGAGGGTTCAAGAAGGACCAGATGTTCATATTTCAATACATCATAAACATTGATTCCTTCCGACCGAATCATTTTTACATTTTTTAAATTACGCGATGATTTCATCAGAACAGCATTATCCTGATCGATAACAAAAAGTGTTTTTTTCAGACCGAAGAGATCGACCACTTTCTTAAAGGCTTTCGTGCTGATCGTTTCCATCGGGAAATTCCGCAGAACCGTCATTTTTTCTTCCTTTACTTTCATGCTGAGTACGGAGATAAGAGCTCTCTTCCGCACTTTTTTAGGAACACTGTATGAATAATCGCGAGGTTGAGGCCCGAAAACGATACCGCCCCCTCTCCAGATTGGCGATCGTGACGTTCCTGAACGGGCACGGCCGGTTCCTTTTTGACGCCAGGGCTTTTTCCCGCCGCCGCGGACATCACTTCTCCCCTTGGTGGAAGATGTACCCGACCGGCGCGATGCCAGTTGCATCTTGACAACATCATGGATCGTTGCTTCGTTGACTTCAGCGCCAAATACAGAGTCGTTCAACTCCACCTCTGCAACCTTCTTCTTTTCAATATCAAAAACATCTGCGACTGCCATGTTTATAACTCCACTGATTTACACTCTTTTTTTCCGGGCTTGCTTAATGATCACATAACCGTTTTTACTGCCGGGGATGGAACCCTTCAATAACAATAAATTTCTATCAGGACGCACTTGCCAGATCTGAATATTCTGAACGGTTTTACGAACAGCACCCATATGACCGCCCATTTTTGTTCCTTTAAAGACACGCGCCGGATCAGCGCTGGCGCCAATGGAACCGGGAGCCCTGTGAAACATGGACCCGTGAGTCGCGCGGCCGCCGTGAAAACCATGTCTTTTTATAACACCTTGGAAGCCTTTGCCTTTCGATGTTCCAACCACATCGACATAGTCACCCCCTTGAAAAATATCAGAGGATATTTCCTGCCCGGCTTCGTATTTCCCGGCTTCACCAGGAAGTTCTTTAACAATACGGAAAAACCCTTTATTTGCTTTATTAAAATGGCCCTGAAGCGGTTTCGTGACATTCTTTTGTTTCACGCGACCGTATCCAATTTGAATGGCATCATAGCCATCCTTCTCCTTTGTCTTCACCTGAACAACAACTGACGGTTCAACTTCAATGGCCGTAACACCGACAGCAGCGCCATCATCAGCAAACACCTGCGTCATCCCCAATTTTTTTCCAATGATTCCCTTGTTCATTATCATCCAACTTTTATATAAAAAGAGCCACGATATTCAATAATTCTGGAAAATGGCAACACTTGTGGCCACTTTCCACCGCCGTTATTCAACGCCTACGCCTTTATTTCAACATCCACTCCCGCCGATAGATCCAGTTTCATCAATGCATCCACGGTGGCTTGCGTCGGCTCAACAATATCAATCAATCTTTTATGTGTGCGAATTTCGAACTGCTCCCGGGACTTCTTGTCCACGTGGGGTGAACGATTGACACAGTATTTATTGATTTCCGTAGGAAGAGGTATGGGACCGGCGACACGCGCACCGGTCCTTTTTGCAGTGTCCACTATTTCTTCAACAGAACGATCCAGCAGTTTATAATCGTAAGCTTTGAGACGAATTCTTATCTTTTGTTCTTTCATTGATCGGATAACCTATTTCCAGTTTCTATTCAACAACTTTGCTTACGACACCTGCGCCAACTGTTCTGCCGCCTTCGCGGATAGCGAATCTTAATTGCTCTTCCATGGCGATGGGCATAATTAATTCAATATTCATTTTGACGTTATCACCGGGCATAACCATCTCTATACCCTCGGGAAGCGTCGCAACGCCCGTCACGTCCGTTGTCCGGAAATAAAACTGCGGACGATAACCGGAGAAGAATGGCGTATGTCGGCCGCCTTCTTCCTTGGTCAGAACGTAAACAGCCGCTTCAAATTTTGTATGGGGTGTAATCGAACCGGGCTTAGCCACAACCTGGCCTCTCTCCACTTCTTCACGTTTGATGCCGCGAATCAACAAACCGACATCGTCGCCCGCACGACCTTCATCGAGGGTTTTGCGGAACATTTCAACGCCAGTCACAACGGTTTTAATGGTGGGGCGTATGCCGATAATTTCCACTTCTTCGCCGACCTTAACAATACCACGATCAACTCTTCCCGTCACAACAGTGCCACGACCGGAAATGGTGAAAACATCGCCAACAGGCATCAGGAAGGGCTTATCTGTATCGCGCTTGGGTTGAGGAATATAGTTATCAACTGCATCCAAAAGTTCCCAGATGGATTTTACATCGGGGGAATTGCCATCCTCTGCTTCCAGAGCTTTGAGCGCTGAACCGCGAATGATGGGGATATCATCGCCGGGGAATTCATATTGAGTTAATAGTTCTCTTAATTCGAGTTCGACAAGGTCTAAAAGTTCGGGGTCATCAACCAGATCAACTTTATTGAGATAAACGATAACGTAAGGAACCTGTACCTGACGGGCAAGGAGGATATGTTCACGTGTCTGAGGCATCGGACCATCGGAGGCGGCCACAACCAGAATCGTTCCGTCCATGTGAGCGGCGCCGGAAATCATGTTTTTGATATAGTCGGCGTGACCGGGGCAATCCACGTGAGCGTAATGTCTTTTTTCCGTCTCATATTCCACGTGAGAAATATTGATGGTAACACCACGTTCCTTTTCTTCCGGTGCATTATCAATAGAATCGAAAGGTCGGAATTCCGCAAAACCTTTTTTTGCCAGATGCTTGGTAATTGCGGCCGTTAACGTGGTCTTGCCGTGATCCACGTGACCGATTGTTCCTATATTTAAATGCGGCTTAGTCCTTTCAAATTTTTTCTTTGCCATCTCACCTTTCCTCCTTAACTTTGTATGGTTGGTTTCCTTGTTGTTTAATAGTCAATTCTTTTAAAATTTATAATGCGCAAAGGCCTTGTTCGCCTCCGCCATTTTATGCACAGCTTCTCTTTTTTTGACGGCGCCGCCTCGATTATTTGCCGCGTCAATCAATTCAGCCGCCAGTTTTTCACGCATGGTTTTTTCGGTGCGCTCCTGCGCATTGGAAATCAACCAGCGGATAGCCAGAGCAGTACGCCTGGCGGGGACAACTTCCGTGGGCACTTGGTAGGTTGAACCACCCACACGTCGTGATTTTACTTCGATCACCGGTTTCACGTTATTAACGGCCTTTTCAAAGAATTCAACCGGCTGCTCCTTTACTCTCTTTTCAATGATGTCAAAAGCGCCATATAAAATACTTTCCGCAACACTCTTTTTTCCTCTTTTCAGCAGAGAGTTCACGAACTTAGCAACCAGTTTATTGTTATATTTGGGATCCGGTAAAACTTCCCTTTTTTCAACTTCGCGTCTTCTAGGCATTTTCCTGTCCTTCGTTTAGCTGGGCTTTTTAGCACCGTATTTTGATCGACTCTTTTTGCGGTCAGCAACACCAACAGCATCCAAAGTGCCTCTGACGATATGATATCTTACACCGGGCAAATCCTTCACTCTGCCGCCGCGAACCAGCACAACCGAATGTTCCTGCAGGTTGTGACCGATACCAGGAATATAGGATGATACTTCATAGCCGCTGGTCAGTCTCACTCTGGCCACTTTACGCAAAGCCGAATTCGGCTTTTTGGGTGTTGTCGTATAAACTCTCACACACACCCCGCGGCGTTGGGGTGAACCGGCCAAAGCCGGAGCGTTTGTTTTTCTTTTAATTTGGGTTCTGCCTTTGCGAACCAGTTGATTAATTGTCGGCATTTCTCCTCCCGAACGTTTCGCTGCATTTTGCAAGCAGCAGCAAATCTGCGGTAACTATCAATTCAAGCCCCTTCTGTCAAGCAATTTCTTCTTTTTTTTCATTTATTCTGCAACCGCTTCCACGTCGTCAGCTTCCACCTTAATGCCCAGCTTACGGTACATTACCAAGCCGGTACCTGCGGGTATTAAACGACCCATGATGACGTTTTCTTTGAGGCCCCGCAAGTAGTCTGTTTTACCGGAAAGCGATGCTTCAGTCAGCACTCGTGTCGTTTCCTGGAATGAAGCAGCCGATATGAAACTCTGGGTACTGAGCGATGCTTTGGTAATCCCCAGCAGTAATGGATCCCCAATAGCAGGCCGCCCACCCTGAGCGATCACCTTATCGTTTTCTTCCTGGAATCGGTAACGTTCAACCTGCTCATCGGCGATAAAAACGGCATCACCTGGATCGGTGATCCGGACTCGACGGAGCATCTGGCGGACAATAACTTCCATGTGCTTATCATTAATTTTAACACCTTGCAAACGATAAACTTCCTGAACTTCATCGACCAGGTATCTGGCCAACTCTTTTTCGCCTTTAATCGCCAAAAGGTCATGGGGGTTATTCACACCATCCATCAAAGCGTCGCCGGGCGTCACCCGATCGCCCTCCTGAACGCTGATATGCTTGCCTTTAGGAATCAGATATTCTTTTTCTTCACCAACTTCCGGCGTAACAATGATTTTTCGTTTGCCCTTGGCATCTTTTCCAAAAGCGACAATACCGTCAATTTCGCTGATCACGGCAAAATCTTTGGGTTTGCGCGCCTCAAATAATTCAGCAACTCTCGGCAAACCACCTGTAATATCTTTCGTTTTTGTTGTTTCACGAGGAATCTTTGCCAGAATATCGCCTGCGCGTACCTCGTCTCCTTCGGAAACAACAATATTGACGCCAACCGACAGGAAATAGCGGGCTGTCGAATTTGTGCTGACCAGTTTAGCTGTTTTTCCCTTACTGTCTTTAAGAGAAACGCGTGGTCTTAAATCGCCGCCTTTGAATTCGACAATGACTTTACGGGACAACCCCGTGACTTCATCAACCTGTTCCTGCATTGTTTTTCCTTCAATGATATCACCGTATTTGATGGTACCATCCACTTCCGACAGAATCGGTATGGAGAAAGGATCCCATTCGGCAATCAACTGCCCGCGTTTTACCGAACTGTTATCACTTACCTTGAGGTGAGCACCATAAGGCACGGTGTATTTACCGCGGCTGCGATTTTGCTCATCGAGAACATGAACTTCACCATGACGATTCATAACCACGTAATCGTTTTCTCTGGTTTTCACCGTATTCAAGTTAACAAACTTTATCAAACCGTCATGACGCGCCTCGAGTGTGGAATGCTCGTCAAACTTTGCCGTACCACCGATATGGAACGTTCGCATGGTCAGCTGCGTACCGGGCTCGCCGATGGATTGCGCGGCAACAATGCCGACGGCTTCACCGATGTTCACAATGTGGCCATGAGCCAGATCGCGACCATAACACATGGCGCAGACCCCATGCTTGGCGCGGCATGTCAAAACGGAACGGATATTAACCCGCTCAACACCGGCTCGATCGATTTTCTCGGCCAGGGCTTCATCAATGGCTTCATTGGTTTTTACAATCACTTCATCAGTAAAAGGATCTTTTATTTCCCGTAAAGCTACGCGACCCAACACACGCTCTCCGGCGGTTTCAATCATTTCACCGCCTTCCATCAACGCCGATACATAGAGTCCGTCAACAGTTTCGCAATCCTGCTCGGTAATGATGCAGTCCTGCGCCACATCCACCAGGCGTCTGGTCAGATAACCGGAATTAGCTGTCTTCAAAGCCGTATCCGCCAGACCCTTACGGGCGCCGTGCGTTGAAATGAAGTATTGGAGCACCGTCAAGCCTTCACGGAAATTCGCCGTGATCGGCGTCTCGATAATTTCCCCGGAAGGCTTGGCCATCAAACCGCGCATACCGGCCAATTGCCTGATTTGCTGCCCCGAGCCACGGGCGCCGGAATCGGCCATCATGTATATCGGGTTGAAACTTTCAATTCTGCGTTTCTTGCCGTCATGACCTGCAACTTCTTCCGTACTGATGCCGGTCAACATTTCCGAGGCAATTTTTTCAGTGGCTTGCGCCCAGATGTCGATAACTTTATTGTAACGTTCACCATCGGTAATCAGACCATCCATATATTGTTTTTGAATCTTCAGGACATCCTTATCGGCCTGCAAAACGATGGTCTTCTTATTTTCGGGAATAATCATATTACCCACGGCAAACGACAAGCCGGAGATCGTGGCATATTTGAAACCCAGGTCTTTCAGGCGGTCGGCCAGAAGAACCGTTGTCTTATCACCACAGAGGCGGTAACAATAGTCAATCAGATTGGCTAGTTCCTTTTTGTTCATCAGCTTATTGATTACATCAAAACTGATTTCCTCCGGAATGATTTCATAAAGAATAATGCGTCCGGCTGTCGTTTCTTTCAATTCGGAATCAATGCGCACTTTAATCCGCGCGTGTAAATCAATGGCGCCGGCATCAATGGCTGAGCGAACTTCTTCGGGCCCGGAAAAAATCATTCCTTCGCCCTTTACGTCCTTCTTCACCCGCGTCATATAATAAATTCCTAAAACGATATCCTGACTGGGAATAATGATCGGTTTGCCGTTGGCCGGAGACAAAATATTGTTCGTAGACATCATCAGCACGCGCGCTTCCGTCTGCGCTTCAACAGACAGAGGCACGTGAACGGCCATCTGGTCACCGTCGAAGTCAGCGTTAAAAGCGGTACACACCAGCGGATGCAGACGAATCGCCTTTCCTTCAATCAGGACCGGCTCAAAAGCCTGCATACCCAGACGGTGCAGCGTGGGCGCGCGGTTCAGAATGACCGGGTATTCACGAACAACTTCATCCACGGCATCCCATACTTCGGCCGTTTCTCTTTCAACCATTTTCTTGGCGCTCTTCACCGTCGTGACATACCCTTTTTCCAGCAGGCGGTTATAGACAAAGGGTTTGAAAAGTTCGAGCGCCATTTTTTTGGGCAGACCACACTGATGCAATCTTAAATCGGGACCAACGGTAATAACCGAACGGCCGGAATAGTCTACGCGCTTTCCCAGCAGGTTCTGACGAAAACGCCCCTGCTTGCCTTTGAGCATATCCGACAGGGAACGCAGCGGTCTCTTATTGGTTCCGGTAATCGCCCGACCGCGGCGACCGTTGTCAAAAAGGACATCGACTGCTTCCTGCAACATGCGCTTTTCGTTGCGGATAATAATCTCCGGCGCGTTGAGTTCCTGGAGACGCTTCAAACGGTTATTTCTATTAATAACACGTCGATACAAATCGTTGAGATCAGACGTGGCAAACCGTCCGCCGTCGAGCGGAACCAGCGGTCTCAGATCCGGTGGAATAACCGGCAGGACCGTTAAAACCATCCATTCAGGCTTATTGCCGGACTTGCGCAACGCTTCGACCACTTTGAGTCGTTTGACAATTTTTTTCTTTTTGGTATCGGAGATCGATGTGACCACTTCCGCACGGAGTTCTTCGTAGAGCTTTTCCAGATTAATTTCTTCGAGCAGCTGCCGAACGGCTTCAGCGCCGATTCCCGCGACAAATCCGGTTTCTCCGTATTGTTCTTTGGCCTCAAGATATTCTTCATCCGTGAGGAGCTCTTGCTTTTTGAGCGGTGTGTCTTTTGGATCCAGTACGATCCAGGACTCAAAGTAGAGAACTTTTTCCAGTTCTTTGAGCGTCAGATCCATCACATTGCCGATACGACTGGGCAGACTCTTCAAAAACCAGATATGGGCAACCGGCGTGGCCAGCGTAATATGCCCCATTCGCTCGCGGCGAACTTTGGATTGAATGACTTCGACACCACACTTTTCACACACAACACCACGGTGCTTCATGCGCTTATAGCGACCGCAAAGACATTCATAATCTTTCACCGGCCCGAATATCTTCGCGCAGAAAAGACCGTCGCGCTCCGGCTTAAATGTCCGGTAATTGATCGTCTCCGGCTTTTTAACTTCGCCGTTGGACCAGGAAATAATTTTTTCCGGCGAGGCGATCGAAATCTTCATTGCATTGAATCTGATCGGATTTCTTGGTTTTTCAAAATAACTGAAAACGTCTTCCACAGATTATTCTCCTACTATTAAAAAAGCTTTCGTGAAATTTGGAAGTTTATTCTTCCTCAATCAATTCCACGTCTAATCCGAGACTCTGAAGTTCCTTCACCAATACATTGAAGGATTCCGGAAGACCCGGCTCGAATGTATGTTCGCCTTTGACGATAGATTCATAAATCCTCGTCCGCCCGGCAACGTCGTCAGACTTAACTGTTAAAAATTCCTGCAGGGCATAGGAAGCGCCGTAGGCTTCCATGGCCCAGACTTCCATTTCTCCCAGTCTCTGACCGCCGAATTGGGCCTTGCCGCCCAAAGGTTGCTGTGTGACCAGTGAATAGGGTCCGATGGAACGGGCGTGAATTTTATTATCCACCAGATGATGCAGTTTCAGCATGTAAATGATGCCGACGGTCACTTCCTGATCAAATGGTTCACCGGTGCGGCCGTCAAATAATAAAGATTGGCCGGTTTCAGGCAAACCCGCCGTATCCAGCAATTTGCGGATCTGGGATTCGGGACAGCCGTCAAAAACGGGACTGGCCACCAGCATGCCCTTTTTCAGGCGGCTGACAAATCGTTTGACATCTTCCGCAGATGCTTTTTCCAGAAATTCATCAAAATCGGGGGAAGAATACGTTTTTTTCAATTCGCTTTTGATTGAATTCAGGTTATTGTTCTTTTCCAGTAATTCATTTAAACCTTCACCGATTGATTTTGCCGCCCAGCCTAAATGTGTTTCGAGAATCTGGCCGATGTTCATACGGGACGGAACGCCCAGCGGATTGAGAATGATATCGACCGTTGAACCATCGGCAAAATAAGGCATGTCTTCTTCCGGAAGAATCCTGGATAAAACACCTTTGTTGCCGTGACGGCCCGCCATTTTATCGCCCACAGACAGCTTCCTTTTAATAGCAATATAGACTTTCACCATCTTGATGACACCGGGCGGCAGCTCATCGCTGGCTTTAATTTTATCGAGCTTTTCTTCAAAATGCGCTTTTACAAAATCTATTTTTCTTTCCATCATGGAAAGCAGATTCGTCAGTTTTTCTTCCGACCCGTCATTTTCAGCAAGGGTAATGTCCTTCCAATACGTAAAAGGAATATCCAACCAGATTTCTTTGGTTATTTTATCGCCTTTTTTCAGAAGCGTCTTCTTTTTCCCGTCGACAATTTTGCCTGCTGCTATTTTACCGATCACCAGTTTCGCGATATCCTTCTTGATGGATTCCGCCAGAATACGGATTTCATCATCACGATCCTTCGTCAACTGCTCAATCGCGTCTTCTTCAATCGCCTGTGAACGCAAATCTTTGTCGGCGCCTTTACGCGTGAAAATCTTGGCGTCAATAACGGTTCCTTCCACACCGGGCGGCACACGCAAAGATGTGTCGCGCACATCGCTGGCTTTCTCGCCAAAAATCGCCCGAAGGAGTTTTTCCTCGGCGGATAACTGTGTTTCACCTTTGGGCGTGATCTTGCCGACCAGGATATCTCCCGGCTTTACGGAGACGCCGATGCGGATGATACCGCTTTCATCGAGGTTACGAAGCGCTTCCTCACCAACATTGGGAATATCCCTTGTTATTTCTTCCTTGCCCAGTTTGGTGTCACGGGCCATGGTTTCAAACTCTTCAATATGAATGGATGTGTAAACATCTTCCTTGACGATTCTTTCACTGACCAGAATGGAGTCTTCGTAGTTGTATCCACCCCAGGACATGAAGGCAACCATGACGTTGCGCCCCAGGGCCAGTTCGCCGTTATCCGTCGCAGGACCATCAGCCAGAATATCCCTCTTCCGGACACGATCGCCGACGGCAATAATCGGTTTCTGGTTAAAGCAGGTGTCCTGATTGGAGCGCTGGTACTTGGATAAGGTATAAATGTCCACACCGGTATCCAGGCCATCTTCTTCCGGCTTATCGGCGCGAATCACGATGCGCGAAGCATCCACGCTTTCGACAACACCCGCTCTCTTAGCCACCACAACGGCGCCGGAATCACGGGCAACAATGGCTTCCATCCCCGTGCCGACCACCGGCACTTCGGGACACATGAGCGGCACGGCCTGACGCTGCATGTTGGACCCCATGAGCGCGCGGTTGGCGTCGTCATGCTCCAGAAACGGAATGAGAGCCGCGGCCACGGAAACAAGCTGATTGGGGGCGACATCCATCATATTGATATCTTCCGGCATCACCGAAAGAAAGTCGTCGCCTTTTCTGGCCGAAATAAGTTCTTCTTCAAATTTACCTTTTTTATCGAGCGGCCGGTCTGCCGGCGCAATGACCTGATTTTCTTCCTCGATGGCTGTCATAAATTTCACATCTTGCAGCACCTTGCCATTTTCGACCAAGCGATAGGGCGTTTCTATGAAGCCAAATTCATTAACCCGCGCGTAAGTGCTGAGTGACACAATCAAGCCGATATTCGGACCTTCCGGTGTTTCGACGGGACAGATGCGGCCGTAATGCGTCGGATGAACGTCGCGGACTTCAAATCCGGCGCGCTCCCGCGTCAAACCGCCCGGTCCCAGAGCGGATAGACGGCGCTTATGCGTGATTTCCGACAGCGGATTGGTCTGATCCATAAACTGGGACAATTGGCTGGAACCGAAAAATTCATTAACCACCGCCGACACCGGTTTGGCGTTGATGAGATCATGCGGCATCATGGTTTCGATATCCTGCAGGCTCATTTTTTCTTTAATGGCCCGTTCCATGCGCACCAGACCGATGCGGTACTGATTTTCAATAAGTTCGCCTACGGAACGCACGCGGCGGTTCCCCAGGTGGTCGATATCATCAACACTGCACTCGCCGGTGCCGTTTTTCAAATCAATGAGATATTTAACGGATGCCAGAATATCATCGTTACGCAACACCGTTAAATCGGTCGAAACATTCAAGCGCAGCTTATAGTTCATCTTCGCGCGGCCGACATCCGACAAATCGTAGGTTTCCGGCTCAAAAAAGAGGCTGTTGAAAAACTTCGCTGCGGTCTCCGGTGTGGGAGGATTACTGGGGCGAAGCCTGCGGTATATCTCCATAATTGCATCTTCTGCGGTATCGATGCGATCCATCAGCAATGTGTCACGAATGGAGGCGTTATCAAGGTCTTCATCAATATGAATAAACTTTAATTCTTTGACGCCCTTCTCTTCAGCGATCTCGAGCCCATTTAACGGCAACACTTCGTTGCAGCGGAAAAGAATCTCTCCGGTCCGGGGATCATGAACATCCGATGAAAGGACTTTCCCTGTCAAATCAGCTCCTTGAATAGCCACGCGCTTAATTCCGGCATCCAAGACTTTTTTGAGCAGAGGTTTGGTGAGTTTGCGGCCTTTTTTAACGATGACTTCATCGCTTTTCGGATATTTAATATCTTCCGGCGCCTTTTGCCCGGATAGAGAATCGTCAACCGCAAAATAAATCTTTTCGCCTTCGATGGTTATTTTTTCAATATTGTAAAAATAGTTTAAGATAAATTCCGTTGAATTACCCATGGCCTTCAGCAGAATGGTGACAGGCATTTTCCGACGGCGGTCAATCCTCACATAGAGCAGATCCTTGGAATCAAACTCCAGATCCAGCCAGGAACCCCGGATTGGAATCACTCTTGCCGAATAAATCAGTTTACCGGAAGCAACGGTCTTCCCTTTATCATGATCAAAAAAGATACCGGGTGACCGGTGCAGCTGACTGACAATCACCCGCTCCGATCCGTTGACAATAAACGTGCCGTTTTCCGTCATGAGCGGAATTTCACCGAAGTAAATTTCCTGCTCTTTAATATCGCGGATCGGCTTCGTCTCAGTCGCTTCACGATTGATCTTGCCGTCGGCGAGCCGGTCGGTGTCAAACACCACCAGTCTGACCACAATTTTTAAAGGAGCGGCATAGGTCATGCTCTTCTGAATACACTCCTTCATATCATACCGGACATGACCAATCTTGTAGCTGGCAAACTCCAGCGAACATTTTCCACTGAAATCCGAAATGGGGAAAACGCTCTTGAAAGCGCCCTGCAAGCCGATGTTGCGCCGCTTGGCTAGCGGCACGTCGGCTTGCAGGAACTTTTCATAAGATCGTGTCTGGATTTCAATTAGATTGGGAATATCCTGTATTTGCTTTACACGGCCAAAATTTTTTCTAAAGTCGCCCATAGTATCCTTAAATAAAATAAGAGATTATATTACTTAATCTCGACAGTACCACCCACTTCTTCAATTTTCTTCTTGATCTCAGCTGCTTCGTCTTTCGTGACGGCTTCTTTAATCGCCTTGGGCACGCCTTCCACTAAATCCTTGGCTTCCTTCAGGCCCAGTCCGGTAATCGCTCGGACTACTTTAATAACCTGAATCTTTTCAGCACCAAAACTGGTGAGAACAGCATTGAACTCTGTCTGCTCTTCAACCACGGCGGCAGGCGCTGCGCCAACACCCGGCATAGCGGCCATCATGGGGGCAGCAGCGGATACACCGAACTTTTCTTCCAGTTCTTTCACCAGAGCGGAAAGCTCCAGCACGGTCATGTTTGCAATAAAGGTGACGACATCTTCTTTCGTTATTTGATCAGCCATTTTTCTATTCCTCTTTAAGTATGTATTTTATTAGTTTAAAGTTTTTTTCTTATCACAATAGGCATTGAGCACTTGCACAAAGCTTCTCGGAACACCGCTCAAAACAGTGACAAACGAGGTCGGCACAGCCGCCATGACTGAAACCAGTTTGCCCAAGAGAACTTCCCGGCTGGGTAATTCGGCCAAAGCGCTAATATCCGCTTTCGTCAATAGCTTGCCGTCGAGCACCCCGACTTTAATTTCCAGTTCAGGATTTTTCTTGGCGAATTCAATCAAAGCTTTCGTCGGTGCTACCGGGTCCTTATAGCTTAAGACAACGGCAACAGGCCATTTGAAATGATCCGAAAGAATTTGGAAGTCAGTCTCTTTCGAGGCAATGCCCAAAAGGGTATTTTTAACAACTTTCAATTCAGCATTGTTCTTACGCAATACGTTTCTCAGGGTTTCCATTTTTAAAACGGTCATCGCGTTGAAGCTGGTCAAAACGCCCAGATTGGCCTGCTTGAGTTTCTCCTGAAGCTCGGATACAATTTGTTCTTTCGTTCTCCTATCCAATATATCAGCCTCCTTTCAAAATTATTTTTTACTTGAGGCCGGAGAATCTAGCCACATACAGAATGGAAAACGGTTTATCCGCCCAGAGCCGATCCCCGTTTCCCGAAAAATGATTACCTCGAAAAATTCAGTAACTATTTTCTATTCCACGAGTCTCGGCAGGCCATTTCCGTTTAAACTTCCGTACCTGCTGTCTTCGACCTATACGACTGCTACTCATTCGCGGCGCGAATTCGTATTTGTTATTTTAACTTGCGCTCTTAATATCCAGAGGGTCAATTCGCACGCCCGCACCCATGGTGCTGGATATGGCAATACTCTTAATATAAGTTCCCTTGCTGGATGCCGGTTTCAACTTGATGATGGTTTCCAAAAGCGCATTGACGTTTTCGCTTAATTTTTCAGCGCCAAAAGAAACTTTACCGACCGGCGAATGAACGATGCCCGCTTTTTCCACGCGGAATTCCACTTTGCCGGCCTTAAGCTCTTTCACGGCATTGGCAAGATCAAACGTTACCGTTCCAACTTTGGGATTAGGCATCAAACCACGCGGGCCTAAAATTTTAGCAATCTTGCCCACGGAGCCCATCATATCCGGCGTAGCGATCACGCGATCAAAATCCAGCCATCCGCCTTTAATTTTCTCAATGATTTCATCATTGCCGACTAAATCCGCCCCGGCTTCCAGCGCTTCTTTTTCTTTATCGCCCTTGGCAAAAACTAAAACGCGCACCGTTTTGCCCAGACCATTGGGAAGAACAACACTGCCCCGAACCATCTGATCGGCATGTGCCGGGTTAACGCCTAAACGGACCGCGGCATCCACCGTCTCATCAAATTTGGCCCCAACCATTGATACAATCATTTCCGTAGCCTCTTTCAGCGTATAGCGCTTGGTCGGCTCAACCTTAGCTTTCGCAGCTATGATGCGTTTGCCTCGTCTTAACATGATAAAACCTCGTCTTTATTAACCTGCTATTTCAATTCCCATTGACCTTGCCGTACCGGCAATAATCTTGACCGCACCTTCGATATCCACGGCGTTCAAATCATTGAATTTCAACTGCGCGATGTCTTGAACCTGCTTGGCCGTGACGGTTCCCACTTTTTCCCTCTTAGGATCAGCCGCACCTTTGGCAACTTTGGCCGCCTGTTTGAGTAATACGGAAGCCGGTGGTGTCTTTGTAATAAAGGTAAATGACCTGTCTGCATAAACCGTAATCACGACGGGAACAATCATCCCTTCCTGATTTTGCGTCAGAGCATTGTATGCCTTGCAAAACTCCATAATGTTAACGCCGTGCTGTCCTAACGCAGGTCCGATCGGGGGTGATGGTGTCGCCTTTCCCGCTTTAATCTGCAATTTAATATTCGCAATAACTTTTTTTGCCATAACAATCACCTGATCTAAAAATTTTTTAGGCTTTAACCTTGCGCCTTGAAATCACTTATCCTTGCATGACTTGGATGAAGTCCAATTCCACCGGTGTCGGACGGCCGAAGATACTGACGATCACCCTGAGCTTGCTTTTTTCGGGTCGGACTTCATCAATGACCCCATCAAAATTGGTGAAAGGGCCATCAATAATTTTGACATGATCGCCGACATCAAACTTAAATTTGGGTTTCGGCTTAAGAGTCCCTTCATCAATTCTTATCTTCAGATTCTCAACGTCTTTGTCCGGAATCGGTGACGGCTTATCCTTGCTGCCGATAAAACCAGTTACTTTCGGCGTGTTTTTGACGATATGCCAGTTTTCATCGCTCATTTCCATACGCACCAGAATATACCCTGGGAAAAACTTGCGTTTGGATGTTTTCTTCTCTCCCGAAATCAACTCCACAACATCTTCTTCCGGAATAAGAATATCGGAAAAACAATCCTGTGCACCGGCCAGTTCAATTCTTTCCTGAAGGCTCATCTTTACCTTATTCTCAAATCCCGAATAAGTATGTACGACGTACCATTTAAAAGCCATGAAGTTAACCTAAAATATACTTGACTAATTTTGAGAGAATTAAATCAATAATTCCCAGATAAATAGCGATGATCGCAACAATAACAATAACAACCCCGGTGGATGCTAATGTTTGTTTCCGGGTCGGCCAGGTGACTTTTTTTAACTCAGACTTCGCCTGGGAAAGAAACTGTACTGCCTTATTCATGATCAACTTTATTTTTTCCATATCATCAGCCCTTTTTCGGGAAAACTGGCAGGCCAGGAGGGACTTGAACCCCCAGCATCCGGATTTGGAGTCCGGCGCTCTATCCATTAGAGCTACTGGCCTATCCGAATTTTAACTATTTCGTTTCCCTGTGCAGTTTGTGTCCACGGCAAAACTTGCAATATTTTTTCATTTCCAGGCGGTTTTGCATGGTACGCTTATTTTTTGTCGTTGTATAATTTCTCTGCTTACAGTCCGTACAAGCTAAAATAATATTATTTCTCATAATTCTCCTTCACTGGAGCCCACGACCAGGATTGAACTGGTGACCTCATCCTTACCAAGGATGTGCTCTACCAACTGAGCTACGTGGGCACGACTCTTAATCTTTTTAACCGGCAATCAAAAAAATTCCTGGAGCGGGAAACGGGATTCGAACCCGCGACCCTCAGCTTGGAAGGCTGACGCTCTAGCCCCTGAGCTACTCCCGCTTACCCATTCATAAAAACTGGTGGAGGGGGGAGGGTTCGAACCTCCGTAGGCTCCGCCGGCAGATTTACAGTCTGCTCCCTTTGGCCGCTCGGGAACCCCTCCAGTGATATTACTCATCTGGAGCTGGCGATGGGACTTGAACCCGCAACCTGCTGATTACAAATCAGCTGCTCTACCGATTGAGCTACGCCAGCAAACCCTTTAATTTTAACCATTTCGCATGAGCCCCTCTTTGCTTTAAACGCAAAAAAACAACTACACCGCTTCGTGCGAATTGCGGACTCTAATTTTTATGCTTGTTTTTGTCAAGCAAATTTTTAAATTATTCACAAAAAGATTCGGGAGAAGAACTAAGAGAGAATCTAATCCTTATCGCTAAAATAGTCTGCCGAGAAAATATATATTTCAGTTTCTTTATCTTTCCACGCCTTGGGCGGCAAACCGGCTTTATAGCAGGTTTCTTTTAGAAAACTTTCCCTGTCCCAGCCATATTCAGTGGCCACCTGCGGCAAGAGCAAGCCGGAATTATAACCTCGAACAATATACAAGCCATGTTTGCCCACTTCTATTTCATCAATATTTTTAATTTTTTGCAGTGGGCTTAAAACAGATATTTCAAAGCTCAAATCCCGGATTTCTTCGCCTTTGACGGACGGAAAACGCGGATCATGAAAGGCCGCAGCAACAGCCATTTCCTGCACAGTGTCTCCCAGCGGTTTAACCGCCTTGATATAACCGATGCAACCACGCAGGTGTCCCCGTTTCTTTAAGGTGACAAAAGCGCCTCTTTTTTCATTAAGTATCGGCAAATCAATTGTTAATTTAGGTAATTCTCTATTGCCGGCCTTCGCAATAATCGCCCTTTTGGCTATGTCCAGAAGCGTCTTTTTTTCCTGATCAGTTAATTCCATTTTATCCTCTGTTTTTTATTGATAATAAACGGCTGATGTGTACCCCACCACTGAACTTTTATCGCCCGTTACATCCCCGGAATTTGCATATTTCAGAAGCAGCGAATGACGGGCGCCCAGTTTGTGTGCGGCCAGCATGGTCACCGCCATTGGTCCACCGCCGCAGGCCTCGGTTTTATCATGAGCCAAACTGTCTAAAAGTCCTTCAGCATCGATATCTTGAATATGCCTGAGCACAATCCCATCCAGCTCTTTTGCCTTTTTATAATCATGAAAATGAGACAGGTCAGTGCTTGCGACAATTAATACATGGCGATCTTTAGCCACCTGATAAATAACATCAGCAAGTTCCCGACAGGTCGCAACATTCTGATCCCCCATCATTAAAGGAATAAAGGGAAAAGCCCCCAGAGCAACCTGCAAGAAGGGAAGTTGAATCTCCAGGGAATGTTCCTGCGCGTGAGCGGCAGGGAGCTCGATCATGATGCTGCTGAGCCGTTTCATTTCACAGGCGATATTTTCATCGACAGGGATCACGCCCAGGGGTGTTTCATAAGCCCCTTGACTGTATATGGATACACCTCCAAAAGCAACCCTGTGACTTGGCCCGATGAGAATAACCGCATCATATTTTTTACCTTGGATCAGCTTATAGGCATGTGCCGCCACCTGGCCGGAATACATATAACCGGCGTGAGGCACAATTAAGCCGACAACATCGCCTGTAAGCTCCCTATCAGGCACATTTTTTATGTATTTGGTTATATCACCCCTCAACATGGAAGGATCTTCGGGATACCAGGAACCGGCTATGATAGACTTTCTTAATTTTCCCATGAATTTATTTCTATTTAAAACGCCAGATTGTCCCCTGTTGACTATCCAAAACCTCAACGCCTGCCCCGGCCAACTGATTTCTCAAAACATCCGCTTCCTGCCAAAGCCCTGCTTTTCTGGCCGCTTCTCTTTTTTGAATAAGTTCTGTAATATCGTGATGGAGCGTTTGTTGTCCAAAATCCATTATGCCAAGTATTTCATTTATTTTTTCAAGGGCCTTGACAATTTTCCGGGCATCCGACTTGCTGATGACTCCCTCAGTCAAAGGCTCGTTTACTTTACCAATAAAATCAAAAAGCGCCGCCAGAGCACCGGATATATTTATATCGTCGTCTAAGGCCTTCTCAAAACCATGATGAAGATCGTAAATCAGTTGATCGACATCAGAAAAATTTTGAGCATCATCCTCCATTGCATAAAGCCGGTAAATGAAAGTATCAATTTTTTTAATGGTGTTTCTCGCCATCTGCAAGGCCTTCTCGGAATAACTGATCGGTTTGCGGTAATTCATCCCCAGTAGAAAAAACCGGATATCCCTGCCGCTGTAACCATTTTGCTTCAGATGGGCGATCGTTACCGCATTATTCAGCGAGCGTGACATCTTCCGCCCATCAACCAGGATCAGTTCAGCGCCGATCCAGTAATTTGCACCGCTATGGCCGGAAAACGCCTTGTTAATCGCGACGATATTTTCGCAATGGGGAAAAGTTTCATCAGCCCCGCTGATATGAATGTCGTAAGCCGTTCCCAGATATTTTTGGGAAATGGCCGCACATTCCAGATGCCAGCCCGGCCGAATATTGCCCCACTTCGTCTTATGATAAATTCCTCTTTTCAACTCCCCCAAGCCGGCCCGTTTCAAGAGCGCAAAATCCGCCGGGCTGTCTTTTTCATAGTCGTCGAGGTCAATGGATTTACCTAATCGGGTTTTTGCCAGATCGACATTGGAGAGAAGACCATAATCAGCCAGTTTGGAAATATCGAAATAAACAGAATGCAATTTCTCGTAGGCATAGCCTTTATCGACTAATTTCTCGACAATCTTGAGCATGGCATCAACATTTTCGGAAGCTTTCACGTAAACATTGCCCGGACGAATATTTAAATATCGCGCATCGTCCAGAAAAATCTGCAAATATTTATTGGAATAATCCGACAGATCCATCGCTGCCTTCTCCGAGCCGCGAATAGACTTATCCGTAAAATCAACGATGTCGAGAACATGTTTGACTTGATATCCTTTGAACGTCAGATAGCGACACAGCAAGTCAGACACCACCAGACGCCGGTAATTTCCCAGGTGGGGCGCGTCATGGACCGTCGGGCCGCAGGTATGCATTAACACTTCTTCAGATTTCAGCGGCCGGAAAAGTGTTTTCTGACGTTTCAAAATATTGTAAAGGTTCACCGTGGCCAGTTCTTCTTTGACCGCAAACAACTCCGTGCTTAAATAACGCTCGCCACTGTCCGGAAAAATGACCACGATCAGACCTTCGTCCATTTTGCAGGCCTTCTCGGCGGCCACAAACATGGCCGCGCCGGAACTCATTCCCGCCAGGATGCCTTCTTCACGGGCAAGCCTGCGGGACATCTCAAAAGCGTCTTCATCCAGAATGTTCACTTTTTCATCGAGACGCTTCTTATCAAAGATCCCCGGGCGGTAGGATTCGCGCATATTTTTGAGCCCCTGAATCTTATGCTGCAAATAAGGTTCGACACCGATAATCCGAATCCGGTCGCTCAACTCCTTGAGCTTCTTGGAAAGACCCATCGCGGTGCCGGTCGTACCGAGCGTGGTAACGACCATGGTTACTTGACCTGCGGTTTGCTCCCAGATTTCCTGGGCCGTTCCCAGATAGTGGGCGGCAATATTGTCTTCGTTGTTAAATTGATCGGTACCGAAATACTTGTCGGGATTTTCTCTGAGCATCCGATAAGCAACTTCAATGGCGCCGTCGGTTCCCAGCGCCGCCGGGGTAAAATGCAGTTCTGCGCCCATCGCCCGCAGAATTTTTTTGCGCTCTTCGCTTGCCGATTCGGACATCGTGAGACACAGCTTATATCCTTTGGCCGCCGCAATCATGGCCAGTCCTATGCCGGTGTTCCCGCTGGTTGCCTCCAGAATAATCTTATTGTGATTTAAATCTCCCCTTTTTTCGGCATTTTCAACCATAACCAGCGCCGTGCGGTCTTTAATGGAACCACCCGGATTGGCGGACTCTAGCTTGGCAAAAATTTTCACCTTTTTATTCGGATTGAGTCTCGTTATTTCAACAAGAGGCGTGTTGCCGATACGATCAATAATACTTTTATAAGCGTTCATCATAAAATACGGCCCGTTTATCAATAATAAATCCATCCTTTTTCGACAAAAGGTTCCTGAGGGGTCAAAAAATCATTCTGGATAAATGGCGGATCAGCTGTCCATTTTGGGCAAAGGAATTTTTATAAACGAAATACCTTCTTCTTTTAAGTTCGCTTCTTCCTGCGACGTCGTCGTCCCTTTAATATTTCGTTTTTCTTCATCGCCATAGTGTATTTTCAGCGCAACTTCGGCAAATTTGTTTCCAACATCTTCAAAGTTGTTTTCAATAAACTGCTGCAACCATTGAAGAGACTTGCCCGGGGAAATATCTTTCTCATTATTCTTGTCCGCCGCTTTTGCATCCTTCCCCATGATGGTAATGGAAGAAGGCGCTATTTCCACATTGGAACTATTACAAACGGGACAGCAAATCAGCCGCTGAGCGTTTTGCTCAATCCAAGCCTGGCGGTCTTTAAACCAGCCTTCAAACTTATGACCGTTCTCACATTTCACATCGTAAATAATCACGTGTCGGATACTCTCTTTGCTAAAAATGAATCAACCACTTCGCGAACCCGCTCGCGGAGAATTGACGCTCGTCCCGCAACAGCGGGATAAAATATCATCTTCAATAAAAACATGTGGACATTTCGCGATAAATTTTATAATGTCCCTGCCCGTGTCGGGATGTGGCCCAGCTTGGTAGGGCACTGCGTTCGGGACGCAGGAGTCGCGCGTTCAAATCGCGCCATCCCGACCATTTTTTTTCTTTTACATCTTCAGCCCACAACCGACGCCATCTTGAAGATCGGCAGATACATGGCGATAATCATCCCACCGACAATCCCTCCGAGGAAAACCATCATCGCCGGCTCCAACAGGGATGTCATGGCATCCACCGCCGTATCCACTTCATCATCATAGAAATCAGCAATTTTATTGAGCATGGAGTCCAGAGCACCGGTGGCTTCACCCACCGCAATCATCTGGACAACCATCGACGGGAAAATACCTGTTTCAGACAGCGGCTCAGCAATAGACTGGCCTTCGCTGATACTTTGACGCGTTTTCATTAAAGCACTTTCAACCACCACATTGCCCGATGTTTTACTGACGATATTCAATCCTTCCAAAATCGGCACCCCGGAGCTCATCATCGTCGCCATCGTCCGTGAGAACTTGGCTACGGCCACTTTTTTAAACACCGGTCCGAAAATCGGCGCTTTGAGCATGGCCGAATCCATCATCCAGCGGCCTTTCTCTGTTTTATAAAATCGATTAAAGGCAATCACCAGCACAACGATCACACCAAAGATCGCCCACCAATAAGTCTGGGCAAACTCGCTCATCGCCACGATCATCGCCGTCGGACCGGGAAGCTCACCCCCCATCCCTTCAAACATCTTCTGAAAGACGGGAATAACTTTGATCAGAAGCAAAGCAACGACGCCAACAGATATGACAAGAACCGCTATCGGGTATGTCATGGCGCTTTTGACTTTTCTTTTCAACTTCATCGCTTTTTCCAGATAATTGGAAAGACGTTCCAAAACGACATCCAAAATACCGCCCGCTTCCCCGGCAGCAATTAAGTTGACAAACAGTTCATCAAATACTTTCGGATATTTTTTCAGTGCATCCGTCAGGCTGGTGCCGCCCTCAATATTTTCCTTAACGGCCCGGATAATTTTGGCAAAAGCCTTATTTTTCTCCTGCTGGGCCAGCAGATCCAGGCATTGAATGAGCGGCAAGCCGGCATTAATCATCGTAGAAAAAATCCGGCAGAAAACCACAACGTCTTTTTCTTTCACACCCCCTGCCAGAAAAGGAACATACTCCAACAGATCTTTCGGCTTTTTTCGAACATCGATGGACTTAAATCCCTGCCGTCTCAAAAGCGAACGGGCAGCCAACTCATCGGCGGCTTCTATCTCGCCTTTTTTCATTTCGTCCTTTTTCGTTGTTCCCGCCCAAAGGAAGACCGGCATAGTTGATAACCCTTCTTTTTAAGGAGTAGCTTATTGACGGATGCATCATAAACTATCTTCCATGTCGTTTCAACAAGTTAAATTAAAAATAAATACTTTATCCCCGAGCGGCCTTTACTTACTATTTGGTGTTTTTTCCTGTCTGCGCCGCAGAAATATTTCATACTGGATAATTCCCGCCGCAACAGCGACATTGAAGGAGTCAAAGTTTCCCGCCATCGGAATCGTGACTAAAAAATCGCATTTTCTCTTCACCAGCGGTCGTATTCCCTTGGCTTCACTCCCCAGAACCAGGACCACGGGAGCGTTAAAATTCTGTTCTCTGATGTTCTTTCCCTCTTGCGCATCAGCGCCATAAATCCAGAAACCTTTATCTTTTAAATAATCAATCGTCTGGGATAAATTTGTCACACGGGCAATGGGCAGCTGTTCGGCGCTGCCGGCAGACACTTTAATCACCGCCGGTGTGACCGAGGCTGCGCGATCGGTCGGGATGACCACGCCATTGGCGCCCAGGCAATGAGCGCTGCGGATAATCGATCCCAGATTTTGCGGATCGAGAATGCTGTCGAGCATCAAAATAAGATCATGCGATAAATGAGGATTGCGGTTTTTCAACAAGTCGTCCAACTCGGCATACACAAATGAATCGCGAAAACCGACCACCCCCTGATGATCCGTTCTGCCCGTCAATTCATCAAGATATTGACGTTCTCTCCGTTCCACCGGTATTTTATGTTGACGGGCGGCATCCATAATTTCTTTGGCGGACGAACCGCCGCGACCGTCAGCAATCATAATTTTTTTCAGGGGAGACGCCTCTTGGGCAAGAAGAATCTTAATGGGATTGATGCCGTAAACGACCTCCATACTTTGCCTTCTATTCACAAAACGAAATAATCATATGCTGTTTTGGCAAGCCAGACCGTCGGCAATCTCCTGGCTGATCCGGCGGCATGCGGTGAGCGGATCTTTGGCCTGTCGGATGGGTCTGCCGACAACAATGTAATCGGCGCCTGCCTGAATCGCCTCAAAGGCACTGAGCGTCCTTTTTTGATCATCTTTTACCGGCTCGTCGGCGCTACGGATGCCCGGCGTCACAATAACAAAATCTTCTCCCAAATCACGTCGAAGCGCAACAATATCCTGGGGCGAGGCCACAACGCCTGACGCCCCCGACTTTTGCGCCATTTTCGCCAGGCGAAGCACTAAATCATTCGTGGTGGTTTCAAATCCAATTTCCGCAAGATCGCTGTTATTCAAACTGGTCAACACCGTCACCGCCAGAACAACGGGGCTTTCGATGCCGCGCTTTTCGGCGCAGGCGGCCACAGCGTCGACGGTTTCCCGAATCATCCTCGCGCCGCCCGACGCATGGATGTTGAACATATCCACATTCAATCCAACGGCAGCTTCAGCGGCGCGGGCCACCGTATTGGGAATATCGTGAAATTTCAAATCCAGAAATACCCGGCTGCCTTTTTGCTTGATGCTTTCAACAATCTTCGGCCCGACAGATGTAAACAATTCCTTGCCGACTTTAAACATGCCCACATGACCGGAAAGAAGCTCTATCCAGGACAAGGCCTCCTCGTATCCGGCGGCATCCAAAGCAAAAATCAGCTTATCTGCGGGTTCTCTACTCGAGATATTCTTCATCGCCAATGAACTCTGTGTTGTCCGGAATCGGTTTAAAATCTTCCTGGGATCCTTTTAAAAATTCAGGATGGGCGTAAACAACCCTCCCTGCCGCAATTTCTCTTAGCGCCAGAACAATTTCCCGATTTTTACTTTCCATGAGCGGTTTGGAACCTTTGAGCAACTGGCGCGCCCGCTTGGAAGCCAGCGACACCAGACCAAATCGGGTTTCGGCCACCAATAAGGAATCTTCTACTGTAATTCTTGCCATGAATCTGATACCTCCTGAACATCTCTATCTAACATGATTTTAAAAAACGATCGATTTTACCGTGTAAACGGTTTGTTTTACATTTCTCTGCGCGGTAAATCGCAATCAGCTCTCGGGCAGCCGTTTCCAGATCTTCGTTAAAAACGGTGTAGTCATACCACAAAACTTCTTTTAATTCACTCTCGGCTTGCGTAAACCGTGTTTTTATCGCTTCCGGGCTTTCATGTCCCCGCTTTTTCAGCCGATTCAGAAGCTCGTCTAAAGAAGGAGGGAGCACAAAAACAAAAATGCCGTCTTTAAATTTTTTCTTAATTTCTTTTGCCCCACGCGGCTCGATATCAAGCAATAAATCTTTTCCTTTGCCTAAAATGTCATGCATCGCCTTGCCGGACGTACCATAAAAGTGTCCGTAATTCTCTATCCATTCGACAAACTCACCCTGATCAATCCGTCGCTGAAAATCTTCACGGGAAATAAAATGATAGTCCTTTCCGTTCACCTCATTGGGGCGCGGCGTCCTTGAGGTATAGGAAACGGAAAATTCAATTTCAGGACATGCCGCAAGCAACCTTCGGCAAATACTGCTTTTTCCCGCCCCTGAAGGCGCGGACAGCACGATGAACAATCCCTGATCCCACATAGTCCTACTCGATATTCTGCGCCTGCTCGCGCAACTTGCCCAGCTCACTTTTGGCGTCGATGACCAGACGGGCAATTTCCACATCATTGCCTTTGGACCCGATCGTATTAATTTCACGGTTCATTTCCTGCAGAAGGAAGTCGATCTTCCTGCCTTCCGCCTCGTCGCTTTGCAGTAGAGTTTCAAATTGACTTATATGGCTCTGCATCCGGACAATCTCTTCAGTGATATCGCATCGATCCGCCATAAGCGCCACTTCCTGAGCCAGACGGGCAGCGTCAAGATCGAATCCCGCCGTCAGTTCTTTAATCCTGTCTGCAAGACGCTTCTGATAATCCAGCACAACCTGCGGCGCGCGCGACCGAATGGTTTCCATCGTCTCGCCAATGGCCCGAAGTCTCATTTGCATATCCGAGAACAACGAAATCCCCTCATCCTGTCTCATGTTGACCAGCATCGACAACGCTTCTTGCAGCGTCATCTCCACCTGATTTAAAAAAGCGGCATCCAACTGCGTTTCCGCAGGCGGCGTGAAAATATCCCGAAAGCTGCTGAGGTTCTTAAGACTGATCGGCTCTTGTATATTGAATTCATTTTTCAGCCGGATCAAAACATCAAAGTAGTTGCGCGCAACCTCCATATTCAAATTCACCCTGGATGGTTCGGCGCCTTCTCCCTCCAACCGGATCGAAATATCAATGCGGCCGCGTTTGAATCTTTCCCCTATTTTCTTTTTATATTCCATCTCCAGCGGGTAAATCGCGGCGGGCATCCTGAGAGCAATTTCCAGAAAGCGATGGTTGACGGATTTGGCTTCCACCACAATATTCCGGCCGTCACAAAGCGCTTCCACCCGGCCGTAACCGGTCATACTTTTAATCATGTTCAAACCTTCTTGCGAAATTATTTTGTTCTATATCGGCTCAGCCATTTTCAATTGCAATAAATACCGCGACCGGATAGCGCTTAACATGGATAACTGCTTCTCGTCTGCGTAATCCGGATACGTCCAGGGCAGAGCACAAAACTTCTTTCCCTGATAAATCAATGTCAGATCCGCGTAAATTCCGTCGCGCAAATAAGGCCTGTGCGAATAACCCTTACCGGTGGCCAGAATCAGATGCGCCTGAGACAGATAACCGGGATCAATGTTCACGTGCCTGCGATCATCAACGGCCGATTCTTTTTCAATATCATTCGTCGTAAGCTTGATATCCGGTAATGCTTCCGGCCGGATTAATTTTTCCATCGACAAAAAGCGCCGGACAAGCCCCTGCCCCATTTCCGGGTTATAATAATCCGTATAATCAAAGCGTATCTGTTCGCTAACAAAATCAGGCTGACCATAAAGAGCCGACAACCTGTTGATGGTATCGTTTAATGTCCCGGCCGCCGGGGCAAAAACGCTGAAGACCAGTTTGACCGGCAGGGCTTGCGTCGGTTTGCTCATAATACGCTGATCAATTCTTCCCTGGAGACCGTGGACGTTCCCACCTTACCTACAACAATACCCGCGGCGTGATTGGCCAGAGATGTTGCCTCCTTCAGATTCGCCTGCGCAGCCAGCGCCAGCGCCAGCACACCGATGACGGTATCCCCCGCGCCCGTCACATCGTAAACTTCCTTCGCTTGCGCCGGAAAGTGCGTGTGGTCGATCTTACGCCCCTTTTCGAAAAGGCTCATGCCTTCTTCACCCCGCGTCACCAGCAGGGCCTGGAAATCAAATTTTGCAAGCAGCATTTCCCCCAGCGTTAAAAGATCATCCCCGCTGATAATCTCCATACCGGCGGCGCGCTGGGCTTCATGATGATTGGGCGTAATGACATGGGCGCCCGCGTAAATCGAAAAATCATTTTGCTTCGGATCAACACACAAAAATATCTTTGAATCCCCGGCAATACTTTTTATACCTTCAATCAGCTCCCTCGATACGACACCTTTGCTGTAATCGGATATCACGATGGCGCCGATCTTGCCGCGCAGGGATTTCACATAGGCAAGAATTTTGTTGCAACTGGCCCCGGGGATAGGCCTTCTGCTTTCCTGGTCAAATCGAACGATTTGCTGTCCATGTGCGACAATTCTCGTCTTGAGCGTTGTCGGCCTTCCCTTCTCAACAATAATACCGCCCGTATCGATGTCCCGTTCTCTCAACTGTTTGATTAAACCCTTGCCGATTTCATCAGCGCCGATCACACCGGCCACAAAAACCCGGCCGCCCATGGCATAGATCGTATTGAGCACATTGGCACAGCCGCCCAGCATCACAGAGTCTTTCTGAACATCGACCACCGGCACCGGCGCCTCCGGGGAAATTCGCGCTACCTTACCCCAGATGAAATGATCGACCATGACATCTCCGACGACCAGCACACCGGAACTCGGGAAATTCGCAATGATTTCCAAAGCTTTTTTTTTCGCGATCCGCTTATCCACGTGTCAAAAAACTCCTGAAAAATTAAGATCCTAAAAAGAAAAAAGCGCCGTATGCGCTAGGTTTTTGATTTAAAAAGTTGGGGGATGTTATTACTAAGGACCGGATTTGTCAATTATTTTAATTTGGTGGACTTTTTAATCTTGTGGGTTATAATATCAACACAAATTAGGCCAACATCAAGGAGGGTGTCATGCATCTGAGAACTTCGGATCTTGCAGTCATGAGTCTTGGATTCGGCGGATACACCTGCAATTGGGGCACGCATTTCTGCGGGCTGTACGAATCAGAGGCTGAAAGAGACTTGATCATGTTCGGTTACCTCGCCCAGGGCCTTCGGGAACGAGAGCTTCTCGTCTGTTGCCCCGACGAGAAGCATTACGATCACGCGCTCGACAGTGTCCATGCGCTGTGTCCGGATGTCGAACGTCCCGACCCGGATTCCTTCAAACTGTTTCATCCCCACGAGTTGTACTATCCCGAGGGCCACTTTTCCCCACAGGACATGCTGAAGGCCCATAACGATATCTGGAATGAGAACCTGCAAAACGGCCAGAGAAACGTGCGGGGAACGGCGGAGATGCTCTGGGCCCTGGCAAAGATTCCGGGGATCAACGAACGTATCGCGGTTGAAGGAAAGTGAAAACAAATATCGCCTGCTCGCTGATAATGTCAGTGATGTCATTTTCATTTTAGATATGAATCTGAATTATACCTATATCAGCCCTTCCGTAAAATTCCTCAGAGGATATGAACCGGAAGAGGCATTGAAACAACCGGCTATTAAGACGTTGACGCCCACCTCCTGGGATCTGGCCAGGAAGACCCTGTCGGAGGTCATGGAACTGGAAAAATCCGAACATCCGGATATTCCCATATCCCGGACGCTTCAACTGGAAGTGAATCGAAAAGACGGGACCACCGTGTGGACGGAGATGAAGTTTTCGTTTATCCGAAACGAAGATCAGCAACCGGTTGGTATTCTTGGCGTAACCCGTGACATCACCGACCGCAGGCGGATGGAGGACGAGCTGCGGGAGAGCGAAGAGAAATATCGAACCCTCTTTGAGAATGCCGGCGAGGCTATTTTTGTTGCTCAGGGTGGTAAGCTGGTGTTCCTTAATCCCAAGACTGCCATGCTAACTGGTTATTCCCGCGAGGAATTCGCGTCAATGCCATTTGTCGAGTTCATTTATACGGATGACCGCGACATGGTCATGGACAGATATCTCAGACGCCTCAATGGTGAGAATATTCCTCGGCAGTATTCTTTTCGGGTTATTCATAAAAACGGCGATGTCCGTTGGGTAGAGTTGGAAACCGTCAGGATAAACTGGAAAGGGAAACCTGCTACGTTGAACTTTATGGGCGACATCACCAACCGCAAGCAGACGGAGGAACAACTTCTCGCATCGCTTGAACAATTAAGACGGGCGGTGAAGACGACCATCCAGGTCATGGGGTCCGCCGTAGAGTCCAGAGATCCCTATACGGCCGGCCACCAGATCCGCTCGGCGGACCTTGCTCGTGCCATTGCTACGGAGATGGGATTGCCGCAGGAGAAAATCGACGGCATCCGCATGGCCGGTTCCATCCATGACATTGGAAAACTATCGATTCCTGCTGAGATTTTGGCCAAACCGACAAAACTGCATGAAATCGAGTTTTCCCTGATTAAAGAACATGCCCGAATAGGGTACGAGATGCTGAAGGATGTGGAATCCCCGTGGCCGCTGGCAGAGATTGTTTACCAGCACCACGAGCGGCTGGACGGTTCCGGCTATCCACGGCACCTGAAGGGGGAAGAAATTTGCATGGAGGCCCGTATCATGGCTGTGGCGGATGTCGTGGAAGCCATGGCTTCACACCGCCCCTATCGTCCCAGCCTGGGCATTGATGCGGCTATGAAGGAGATCGAAAAGAACAGCGGCATCCTCTATGACCCCGACGTGGTGGATACTTGTTTGCGGCTGTTCCATGAGAAGGGGTATCAATTCGATTGATATTTTATCGATTTTGAATGGGAAACAACAGCTGATGCCACTATTGGCTTGACATGTAAGCGGTGAATCTCTATGGTTATCCATCTTTAAATGGATCCGATATTGTTTTGTATCTCCAAACGGAAAGGGACAGGCAATGCATTCGGCACTTTTATCATGGCAAGAAAAAGCACAACCGCCGCACGCCCAGGGCAAGTCCCACCATTATGTGCTTTTCAGAATTGCCCGGCAAAATTACGCCTTGCCGTTGATTCAGGTAACAAGGGTTTTACGCATGGTAGCGATTACACCCGTTCCTGAAATGCCGGACTGGCTGTCCGGTATCATCAACATGGCCGGGCAGACCATCACCGTCATTGATCTGCGGTGTCTCCTCGGTCAAAAAAGTCGAGAGCCGGAATTGCAGGATCGACTCCTCATTATCGCATCGCAGCAACAGACGGTTGCCGTTGCCGTTGATGAAGTCCTGAGCATCCAGGAATTTACCGAGGCGCAAGTTGAACCTCCCAGTCCTGCGCTTTCCCAATCCCGCGTTCTGGCGGCAATCATTCGTCAGGATGACGCCATGATCATGGTTCTCGACGCGGAACGGCTCTTTTTTGAGCGGCTGAAAAAAGTAAGCGACGGGCCAATATGACGACATCTTTCCATCTTGAGGATAAGGACTACGCCTTCTTCCGGGACCTGATCCAGAACCGCACGGGCATGCTCATCGGGGAAACCCGGCGGACCGTTCTGGCCCGGGCTCTGAAAGAAGGGGTCACCCAGGCGAAATGCACGGATATTTATTCATATCTTGCGCAGCTCATGGCTACCGACACCGACAGCGAGCTGTGGGATTATCTCGTCAAGAAACTGACTATTGGGGAAAGCTATTTTTTCCGGCATTTGGAGCAGATTAATGCCCTGCGCCGGAATATTCTTCCCGATTTGATCGCCCGTCACTGGACGGATCGCACCCTGTATCTGTGGAGCGCCGGCTGCGCCACGGGAGAGGAACCCTATACTATTGCCATTCTGCTGCGCGAGCTCCTGCCCGATGTCGAACGCTGGAAGATCATGATCCTGGCCACGGATATCAATCGTCAGGCTCTAACACGGGCCGCCGCCGGCCATTACCGTGAATGGTCTCTCCGCGATACGGACCCACAGACGCGGGAGAAGTACTTTTCCAGAAAAGGAGATTCCTTTACTCTCGACCCGGCCGTTCGCGAAATGGTCACCTTTGCCTATCTCAATCTGTCCGAAGACAAATATCCCTCCACCCTCAACCATACGAGCCACCTCGATCTGATCCTGTGCCGCAACGTTACCATCTATCTACCCCCGCCTGTTATTCAAGATATTGCGGATCGATTTCACAAGTGCCTGTCCCCCGGCGGCTGGCTCATGGTTGCGCCGAGCGAGACGAATCTGGAAATCTACAGCAAGTTCCAGATGCTTGTCTTCTACGGGACCGTCGTCTATCAAAGGATGGAAAGATTGCCTGCCGCAACCGGCCTTTATGCCAATGGTCATGGTCAGATGGAGCAGAAAGAGACGCCGTCTGTTTTTGCTCTGCCGCAACCTTCCCGGAAAAAACATTATCCTGCGCCGCCGCAAGAACACGTCACAGCTGCCACCGTTTCAGCAGTTCCGACCGCCGTTTCTGTTCCTGACGCGCCCGCAGTCGTCTGGCCGAAACATGAAACCCTTGTCCAGAAACAGGAACCGAATCTGTACGAGCAAGGGGACGCGAATGTGAAGGAGCGACGCTATGACGACGCGCGCAAATGCTTTCTCGCATACCTGGCAAAAAAACCGGATTCCACCTTGACCCGATACCGCCTGGCCTGCCTGGAGGCAAACGCAGGACACCTCGATGAAGCCCGGAAATGGGCTGAGCAAGCCCTTCAAAATGACCCGATGGACAGTAAACTGCATTATGCCATGGGTATTATTCAACAAACCCAGGAAAAATTGGAAGAAGCGTTGGTGTGGTTCAAAAAAACGATTTATCTGGACCCGGATTTTATTCTGGCCCACTTCAGCATCTCCCACATTTATGAGCGGACCGGTAAGGATGAGGAGGCGAAACGCCATCGCGCGCTTGCTGCACGTCTGGCATGCCAGCTTTCCCCGGACATATTATTGCCGGGTTCGGATGACCTGACGGCAGATCAACTATTAGGGATGGTGCAGACCAACAAGGCAACCTCCAACACGAAAGCAGGGAGAAAGGCATGACCCAACCGGATAAAACGGCGCAGATAACGGCCAAAGATCCCGAAGCCCCGGACGCTGTCCGGCAGATCCTCGAGGAACGGGCAAGGCTTCTGGCGAGGACGACGGAGAAAAAAGAAGACCGTAAAGAAACGCTGGAAGTGCAGGCGTTCCATTTGGGGACGGAGTACCTGGGAGTACCCACTGCCATGGTACAGGAGATACAAATCCTCCGGGTCCATCGCTGGTCCCGCGTACCCTGCGCCCCTCCGTTTATTGTCGGGGTGGTCAACCTGCGGGGCCGGATTTACTCCATTATGGATCTGGCGGCTTACTGGGGGTTGCCCGCTCGGCCGGTTTCTGAAAATTCTCACATCCTACTCGTAAAAGGCGTCAACCGCAGCAATAATAAAGAAATAGAATTGACGCTGATCACGGATGACTGCTCCGAGGTACAGCTTATCACGGTTGATGAGCTCCGTCCGCCGCCATCGACGATTTCGGCAAAAGTGCAGGGTTATCTGCGCGGCGTGACGCAGGATATGATGCTGATGATCGATCTCGAGTCACTTCTTGCCGATCCGGATATCGTTGTCTCGGAGGGAGAATGAAACAATACTATACTGAACACCGGATTAAGAAATATTGAACCCTAAAGGAGGGAAAGGTATGTTTAGAAATATGAAGATTGGTGCAAAGTTGATGGCCGCTTTTTCGCTGGTTGCCGCTATCATGCTCTTTACGGGGATCGCCGGTGTCTTCGGCATCAATATATTATCCCAAAATATCGAACTGTTAGCGGGGAAAAGGTTGCCAAGCCTCGTTGCCCTGGAGATGACCAACGAGGCGCAGACCGCTATCCAGCGGGCGGAAAGAACCCTGTTGATTCCGGAATTTTTTAAGAGTGAGAAAGAAAGGGAGAATCAACTTAAACGACTCGGTGAGTCGTGGAAGAAGTCCATGGAAGGGCTGAAGGGTTTCGAGGCCCTGTCCATGGAAAAGGAAGAAGAGATTATCTGGAGGAAGCTCAGGACTTCCTGGGAGGAGTGGAAAAAAAGTCATGAACAGGTCATGGCTTACACAAAAGCCGGAAATAGGGATGAAGCGCTGGCATTATCAACTGGCGCGACAAGGGAGTTATTTAATGAATCTGAAAAATACCTTATCGAACTTACAGATCTGAACGAGAAATTTGCGAAACAGGATTATAATAAAGCCTCTGAACAGTCGAGATTCATTACCAACATCGCCATTGTGGCCGTGGCCGGCGGGGTCCTGTTGGCCCTTATCCTTGGTTTTGTCCTGGCCGGTGAAATAAAAAAACCTCTGAAAATGCTTTTAGCCGCCACAGAAAAACTCGCGACGGGTGATGTAAATGTCAAAGTGGAACTGACCGGTAAGGATGAATTAGGCGAATTGGCCCAGTCCTTTGGAAAAATGGTTGATAACATCAAGGATTCAGCATCGACAGCGGAGAAAATCGCCGCGGGTAATCTTGCGGTAGAAGTTAAGGAAAGATCGGAGAATGATATTCTTTCCCAGAGCATGAAAAATGTCGTGGAGACGCTCCGCGATCTCACTGCCGAAGCGACCATGCTTTCGAAGGCAGCCGTGGAAGGCCGCCTGGCGACCCGAGGCAATGCCGGGAAATTTCAAGGTGGGTATAGAGAAATCGTCCAGGGCGTCAATGATACCCTCGACGCGGTAATCGGGCCGCTGAATGTGGCGGCAAGGTATGTTGACGACATCAGCAAGGGGGCTATTCCGGCAAAGATTACAGATTCGTACAATGGCGACTTCAATACGATCAAAAACAATCTGAATCAGTGTATCGATGCCGTCCATGCCTTGGTGGCCGATGCCAACATGCTCTCGCAGGCGGCGGTGGAGGGGAAACTGGCCACGCGCGCCGATGCAGCGAAACACCAGGGGGATTTCCGGAAGATCGTGGCTGGCGTCAATGACACGCTGGATGCGGTTATCGGGCCGCTCAGCGTAGCGGCGGGATACGTGGACCGCATCAGCAAAGGCGAAATACCCGACAAAATCACGGACAGTTACAACGGCGACTTCAATACGATTAAATTGAATCTGAACCATATGCTGGATTACCTGAATGAAACGGCGGAAGCGGCCAACAAAGTGGCCCAGGGAGATCTGACGGCAACCGTCAAGCCCCGTTCCGAAAAGGACGTGCTGGGCAATGCCTTTGCGAAGATGCTCGTTAATCTTCGCCAATTGACCAATCAAATGCATCAGGCCACGGAAAACATCAATCATGCCAGCCTCAATATCTCCTCGGCGACGAGCGAACAGGCGGCGACCGTGACCGAACAGGCGGCTTCGGTAGCCGAAACGACAGCCACGGTGGAAGAAGTCCGCCAGACGGCTGAACAGTCCGCCGAGCGCGCCATGGTTGTTTCAGAGATGGCCGCCAGCACCATGGGGGTGGCAGAAAATGGTCTGAAGGCTGTGAAGAAGAGCGAGGAGGGGATGTTCAGTCTCAAAGAACAGGTACGCAACATTGCCGAAACCATCCTTGCGCTGAGTGAGCAGACCCAGCAGATCGGAGAGATTATCGCGAGCGTCAACGATATTTCCGATCAATCGCACTTATTGGCTCTTAACGCCGCCATGGAAGCGGCGCGCGCCGGCGAAGCCGGCCGGGGCTTCGCGGTGGTTGCCGGCGAAGTGCGCAACCTGGCCGAGCAGTCACGTCAGGCCACCACACAGATCAGTAGTATTCTGAGCGAAATTCAAAAATCTGCTAACACGGCGGTCATGGTGACTGAACAGGGGACGAAAAGCGCCGAAGCCGGGGTAGCGCTGGCACAGGCGACCGGAGAGTCCATCAGCGCCATCCGGGAACACACGCAGCAAGTGGTGGCGGCGGCCCAGCAGATTGCCGCCAGTTCCCGCCAGCAATTGACCGGAATGGATCAGATCACGCGGGCGATGGAGGGCATCAACGAGGCGGCCATTCAGAGCCAAAGCGGCATGCAGCAGGCCGAACTGGGAACGCAGAAGCTTAATGACCTTGCCAGGTCACTGGCCGGGATTGTGCAGCAGTACAAGATTTGATGAAGGACAAAAGCAATGCTTTTATCGGATAAGATGCAAAAAGAGCTGATGGTAACCTTTGAAAAAGAACTGGAGGAACATCTCAGTATCTTGAATAAAGGGTTGCTGGCTCTTGAACATTCCCATGCATCGCAAGAGCGGGAAGTATTGCTTACGAACATTTTTCGGTCCGCCCATAGTCTCAAGGGGGCAGCGCGTTTCGTTAACCTCAAAGATATCGAAACCATAGCTCATCGCATGGAAGACGCTCTGGCGATCATCCGAAACGAATCCAGGCCCCTCGCAGCGGAACATGTCGATGCCTTTTTACAGGCCCTGGACGCTATTGAAGCTTCCATGGAACGCCATAAACATGGAGAACGATTGCCGGAGAATCATCTCTTGGCAATTATCGCCCGTCTGAGTAATATAACAAAGACTGAAGGGGAGCATTCTGTTTTAAAGGAACCGGTTTCGCCGCCTCATCCCGCACCGCCGCCAGGAACGTCTGCCGTAAAAGCAGGCAATCCACCGCCCATGCCCTATCAAGCAGCCGGCGATGACACGATTCGGGTGGCAACAGCCAAGCTGGATGCCTTGATGGGGAATCTTGGCGAATTGATGGTCGTGCGGATGCGCACGGAGCAGCTGCTCGATCAGATGAAAGCCATGCAGCAGCATGCCCTGCGGTGGCAAAAAAGCTGGCGGAAAACCCGCACCCACTACAGCCGCCTGAAGCGAAACAAAGCATGGTCTCGTGACCCCGATCAAGCAAGATTGCTTGATTTTATCGAGAGTAACGAACAGGAACTGAAAGCCGCAAGCGCCGAGATAAATACCCTGATGGGGAGCCTGAAGAATGATCGCAACTACCTTCATCTGGTGACCGACGATCTGCAAAACAGCATCCGTAATGCTCGCATGCTGCCCATCGCTACCCTGTTTGACATTTTTCCCCGCATGGTGCGCGATCTGGCCCGGGATTTTGAAAAAGACATTGTTCTGGAAATGACCGGTCAGGAAACGGAAGTGGATCGCCAGGCCCTGGAAATCATGAAAGACCCCCTCATGCACATTGTGCGCAATTCCATCGATCACGGGATTGAACCACCGGAGGAGCGCCTGTCCGCGGGCAAGACTAGATACGGCACGATCAGGATTTCCGCCGAACATCGCGGCAGCAATCTACGCCTCATGGTCGTCGACGATGGGCGGGGCATTAATGTGGAATCGGTGCGTCGCGCCGCGATCGAGCGTGGCCTGCTGTCCCCTGAAAAAGCCGCCGGCATGAGCGATCATGAAACCATCGAATTGATCTTTTTCTCGGGATTATCTACGGCAAAAGAAGTTACCGACATTTCCGGCCGGGGCGTCGGCATGGATGTCGTCAGGGGAAGCCTGGAACAGATGCACGGCCTGGTCCAGGTGGAAACGGCCCCCGGCCTGGGGACGACTTTTATTCTTACCTTGCCCCTCACCATGGCGACCAGCCATGTTCTCCTTGTCCGGACGGCGGGAGAGACGGTGGCCCTGCCCATGATGAATGTGGAGCGAATGTTGCGCGTCAGCGTGGAAAAAGTTCGGAATATTGAGGGCTATCCGGCAATTTTTGCGGAAGGGCGTCCCCTGCCGCTCATCAGCCTGGCCCATATTCTCGAACTGGGGAAGACGGAACAACCATTGACTGCGGACGCTAAAATACCGGTGCTAATCGTATCTCTGGCGGAAAAGCGGGTAGCCCTGCGGGTTGATGGGTTTCTTTCCACACAGCAAATAGTCGTCAAACCGCTGGGCAGTCAATTGAGAAAACTGCGGAATATTGCCGGCGTCACCATCCTGGGGAATGGTCAACTGGTCACGGTCCTCAATATTGCCGATATCATGAAATCCATTCATACGAGAGCGCCTGCCGCGGCGGCGTTGCCGATCATCACCCGGGAATCACTGCGGCGACATGTGCTGGTCGTCGATGATTCCATAACGACCCGCACCCTGGAAAAGCACATCCTCGAGAACGCCGGATACGATGTAACGGCGCTGGTGAATGGTCAGGAAGCATGGGACTGGCTCCGTAACAGTGACAAGCGGCTTCCCGATCTGGTGGTTTCCGATATTGATATGCCCAGAATGAATGGATTCGGGCTGACCGAGAGCATCAAGGGAGACAGCCGTTATGCCAATATCCCTGTGGTGCTGGTAACCTCGCTGGACTCCCCGCAAGACCGGTTCCACGGTATGGAAGCAGGGGCAGAGGCATACATTGTGAAGACAACGTTTGATCAGCGGGAATTGCTCGAAGCCATCGAACGCTTGATAAAATAGCAAATCGAGAGGGATTAGCTTTGATTCGAGTTCTTGTTGTGGATGATTCACCGGCGGTAAGACTGGGCATCCGGCTTGTTCTGGAAAGCGACCCGGCATTGACGGTCATCGGGGAGGCGCGCAACGGTGAGGAGTCGGTTGCCCTCTGCCGGCAATTGCATCCCGATATCGTCACGATGGATATCATCATGCCGGGGATGGGCGGTTACGAGGCGATTTGTGAGATTATGAGCGAAGCCCCCTGTCCGATCCTGGTGCTTACGGGCATCGAGTCCAAAGACATGGTGGCGGTAGGATTCAAGGCACTGGCCTTGGGCGCCCTGTCCGTTCTTCCCAAGGCAACTCTGTTGGACCCTGACAGTGATGAGGGCAGAGAACTGATCCGTCAAATCAAGCTTATAGCAGGAATTAAAGTGGTCAGGCGCAGATTGACCTCCGGGGAGGACCATCACCAAGCTGTCAATGGCCTGATGGCCCGGGCGACGCCGGTGCGTCATGCCTTCTTGTCCCGGATGCAAAAAGAGGCCCGCCTGGTGGTTATCGGCGCCTCCACCGGCGGCCCGCCTGCCCTGCAGACAATCCTGAGCGGCTTACCACCGGATTTTCCTCTTCCTATCCTGGTCGTCCAGCATATCAGCGCTGGTTTCAGCGCCGGTCTGGCAAACTGGCTCTCCAGTGTTACCTCGCTCCGTTGCAAATTGGGAGAATATGGCGAAACAATACAGCCCGGATGCGTCTATTTTGCCCCGGACAACAAACACATAACTGTAAACAATAAAGGTGTGGTCGTTCTTGATTCTTCCGGACCCGTCGGCGGCCACCGACCGGCCATAAACGTTCTTTTTGAATCAGTTGCCCGGAGTTTCATGGCGGCGGCGGTCGGCATCCTGTTGACGGGCATGGGCAAGGACGGGGCCCAGGGATTGAAGGCCATGCGTCAGGCAGGCGCTTATGCGATCGCCCAGGATGAAAAAAGCAGCGTGGTTTTCAGCATGCCCGCCGCTGCGATCGAACTTGAGGCGGTTGATGAGATTCTTGATCTTAACGTGATTGCTCCCTGGCTGAGAAGACTCGTGAATAAATAAACAAAAAAGAGGAAAGGTCATATGCTTATAAAACGAGACAAAAAGATGGTTCTTTTGATTGAAGACAGCCCGACCCAGGCCCGATATGCGGGATTGCTGCTGGAAGGAGCGGGCTATGAGGTCATGTTTGCCGAAACGGGCACAAAGGGGATTGAACTCGCCGAATCAGAACAACCGGATATTATCATTCTTGATGTCGTGCTGCCGGATATTGACGGGTTCAGCGTCTGCCGTCGTATTCGCCAGAGGTCGCTTTTGTATATCCCGATTCTGATGTTTACGGAACAAAGAACCGATATTGAAGACAAGGTTGACGGCCTGGCTGTGGGCGCCGACGAGTATCTGAACAAACCTTTTGATGATCGGGAAATGCTGGCGCGGGTGGCTTCACTGATGCGGATCAGGGGGGTGATCGAAAACCTGTACAGCCGTCTGACCGACGGGGAGCAATCCTACCAGACTTTACGGGAGCTGGCCCTGACGGACCGCTTGACGGGGCTGTACAACCGGCACTTTTTTGTAGAAGAGCTCAATAAACAGTTCGTCCTCACGCAACGTTATATCACGCCTCTGAGCTGTATCATGGCCGACATCGACTTTTTCCGCGACTTCAACACCCGTTACGGTCACCCGGCCGGGGACTGGGTGTTGCAGGAAGTTTCCTGTTTAATGAAGACGCAGATGCGCGAAGGCGATATTATTGCCCGTTATGGCGGTGAAGAGTTTGTCGTCCTGCTGCCCATGACCGACCTCAAGGGGGCGACAGAGCTGGCGGAGAGGTTGCGCATGCAGGTGGAAGAGCGGGTATGGGAACACCCATCCCATGGGGCACTGCAGATCACACTCAGTTTCGGCGTGGCCCTGTTTCCGGCGCCGGAAATAAAAACAGCCGATCAGCTCGTGGAATGCGCCGACAAGGCCTTGTACCAGGCGAAAAATAACGGCCGCAACCGGGTGGAGGTATACGCTCCTGCAAATGTATAAATGAAAGGCTTCAGACATGACAAACCCCGTGTCGGCAAATCTTAAAAAATATTTATGGAGGCTTGTTCTGATCTGGCGTTTAGGCATCTTGGCCTCTCTGGGATGGATTTCATCAAAACGGGGAAGGTGAAAATGAAGGAGACGATGATTACCGACGAGATCTATTCCGATTATTTCCAGGCCCTGCTGGCCGGAGAAAAGGGGAAGTGCATCGAGACCGTCAACGGCCTGCTGGAAAGAGGCATAACGCTTTACGATCTGTACATCCACCTTTTTGAGCGGTCCATGTATCGCGTGGGTGAACTCTGGGAACAAAACCGGATTTCGGTGGCCGTCGAGCATCTGGCTACGGCCATTACGGAGAGCCTTCTCACCCTCGTTTACCCGCTGATCTTTTCCGCCGAGCATGTCGGCAGAAAGGCTGTGGTCGCCTGCGTGGCCGGCGAATACCACCAACTGGGCGGCAAAATGGCGGCGGACATCTTTGAACTCAATGGATGGGACGGCTATTTCCTGGGGGCAAACACGCCGCCGGAGGATCTGCTCAAACTTATTCAGGAGAAAAAACCGGACATCCTGGGCCTGTCGCTGAGTATCTATTTCAACCTGGAATACCTCTTACGGGTTCTGGAAATGGTCCGAGGCTCCTTCCGGGATCTGCCCGTACTGGTGGGCGGCCAGGCCTTCCACTGGGGCGGGCGGGACAGGGTCGAAAAATACCCGGGAGTCACCTTGATTCCAACGTTAAAGGAATTGGAATCCTTCATCCGGCAGGCCTCGTAGCCTGTCACAGATTGAGACGAAAAGAGCATTATGGAAGAAAACGATATTCGGAGCGCGGCAGCCGGGTACCTTCTCGAGGAGGCGTCTCTCCTTTTTCTGGTTCTCGATCGAGAAGGGCGGATCATCGACGCCAACCGCTACTGCCGGGGCATGGCCGGTGACGTTGTTGGAAAACCGCTGGCCGATCTGATCCTCGATTTCACGGGCTCCTTCTCTTTCTCCGCTCTCCGGCGGAATCCTCAAGACGTCCGCCTGCTGAACATCCGGACCCTCTCCGGCCTGCCCCAGACCTTTTATTTCCATTTTATCGACCTCGGAGCGCATATCCTCGCCTTCGGCGAAATCAATAGCCTGGAAATCGAAACCCTGCGCAAGAACCTCGTATCGGCCAACAACGAATTGAGCAACCTGGGGCGCGAGTTACAAAAGAAAAACGCCGAACTGGTCAAGCTCAACGATCTGAAGAACCAGTTCCTCGGCATGGCGGCCCATGACCTGCGGAACCCCATCGGCGTCATCCTCTCTTACAGCGATTTTATCCTGGAGGAGGCCGGAGAGGCCCTCGGGGAAGAGCATCGCCAATTTCTGGCGACGATTTGCAAATCCAGCGATTTCATGCTCAAGATGCTCAACGACCTGCTCGACATCGCCAAGATCGAATCGGGCCGTCTGGATTTGGAACTTGAATCCGCTGATCTAACCGCCCTGATCGAACAAAATGTGGTTCTGAATCGCGTCCTGGCGGCAAAAAAGGCGATCCACATCGCGTTCCACCACGATGCTGATCTGCCGCCGGCGCCGGTGGACCGGGGGAAGATCGACCAGGTTCTGAACAACCTGATCTCCAACGCCGTCAAATTTTCCCCAGCCGGAACGATCGTGACGGTCCGCGTCTTCCGAAGCGGCGACGAAGCGACCGTGTCCGTGAAGGATGAAGGCCCGGGCATCCCTGATGCAGAGCGGCAGAAGCTGTTTCAGCCCTTCTCCCGAACGAGCGTCCAAAGCACCGGCGGTGAGAAGAGCACCGGCCTGGGGCTGGCCATTGCGAAAAAGATCATCCTGGGACACCGGGGGAAGATATGGGTCGAAAGCAAGATCGGAGGAGGATCGACGTTTTATGTTACATTGCCTTTGACATGAGACGGCGCCCATAGGAATATCTTAAGGAGGTAAAACCATGACCAGAGAAGAACTGCTGGCGACGGCAGAAAAATTGCCCCGCTTCAGCACGGTGACCGCCGGGGAATTTGCAGAGAAACGGGAACAACTGGCTCTAGAGATGAACCGGATCATGGGTCAGAGGCCGGATCTGGCGGATCTCATCGGCGAGGGAAACCATGCCATGATGGAGGACAACCACCGGAATCACGCCCGCTTCATCGGTTCCCTGATCCATAATTTTTCCCCGCAGGTTCTGGTGGAAACGGTTCTGTGGGTCTTTCGAGCCTACCGCAGCCACGGCTTTCGCCTGACCTACTGGCCGGCCCAACTCGACACCTGGGTCGAGGTCCTCAAACGGGAACTCTCACCTGCGGCGTATGAAGAGATCTATCCGCTCTACCACTGGATGATCATCCACCAGCCAGCCTTCGTCGACCTGAGCGATGCGCTGATTGGGGGGCAGGCAACTCCGGGGCATGGGGCTTGACATCAGACGGCCTGTTGTCGGGCGAGGAGAATATGCAGTCATGGATAATATCACCAGAATCGTCGTTGTAGATGATGACGCGAGTCTTCTGTTTGCCACCGCACGAATCCTGAAATCGGCCGGATACGAGGTCACAACGGCGGCGGGAGGCGCGGAGGGATTGGAAAAAATCCGGGAGATGCGTCCCGATCTCGTCCTCGTCGATGTCGTCATGCCGGATATCGATGGTCCGACGGTCTGCCGCCGGATCAAAGCAGATCCGACGCTCTGCGGCACATACGTAATGCTACTCTCATCCATGCAGACGGCGTCCAGCCAGCAGGCGGAGGGGTTGGAATCCGGGGCGGATGGTTACATCGCCCGACCCGTCGAGAAGAGGGAACTGCTGGCCCGGGTGGCGTCACTGCTCCGGATCAAACAGATCCAGAACGCCCTTAATGAGAGCGAGTCCCGGTATCGCCTCCTGTTTCAGGAGATGATCAGCGGCTGCGCGCTCCATGAAATGATTCTGGACCCGAGTGGGATACCCTGCGATTACCGGTTTCTGGAGATCAATCCCGCCTTTGAAAGGATCACCGGCCTGACCCGGGAACAGGCGATTGGAAAAAGGGTGCTGGAGATCATGCCGGAGACGGAGTCGCTCTGGATCGAACGCTACGGCCGGGTGGTTCTGACGGGTGAACATGAACGTTTCGAGAGTTATTCCAATAGCTTCAATAAACACTTCGAGGTTCTGGCCTACCAGATACGGGAAAGGCAGTTTGCCGTCACCTTCACGGACATCACGGAACGGAAAAAGGTGGAAGAGCAGTTGAAATACAACGCCCTGCACGATTCTTTGACCGCTCTTCCCAATCGCCGTCTTTTTGAAGACCGCCTGGATCAGACCATCAAGACGACCCAACGGTTAGGTGGACAGGCGGCTCTGCTTTACATCGATCTGGACGGCTTCAAGCCCGTCAACGATCTTTACGGACACGATGCGGGAGATATCGTGCTCCGGGATGTAGCGGTGCGCATCCAGAGTTGCATCCGAACCTCCGATACGGCGGCCAGGATCGGCGGGGACGAATTCGTCGTGATCCTGCAGGATGTGGCGGGCCGGGAGGACGCCCGGAGGGTGTCTCAGAAAATCGTCGACGCCATCCGCCAACCCTTCATGGTTTCCGCTCAGGAGTGCCGCGTGGGGGTGAGTATCGGGATCAGCCTCTTTCCCGACGACGGGAATGATCCCAAAATTCTTATGAAAATAGCTGACCAGGCCATGTACGCGGTCAAAAAGCAACGGATAGGAAAGCAGGTGCAATCATGAAACTGTGTTTTATTTGAATGGGCAACCGGCCTGAATTATCAGACGCCTCTTCCGTGGCTGTCTTTTCTCATTTACTATCAGCAAGGATTCTCAAAGGTTGAGCCTGATAACTGGTTGCTGGAACAGAGACCCAGCATAAGCATGAACACGCAGGCTACCTTTTACCATTTCAAAATATCCAATCAGATCCGCTATGAGCACAGATTTTCACCTGGTTGGAATGATTTCAGATTAACCTAAACTATTAGGAATGGAGATCCTATGCCGGCCTATCAAAAAAGCATTGACAGACAGCGCAGAGCCGCCCGTTCTGTGCAATTGTTACGACTGTTTTTCATCCTGTTGATTGTTTTATCTCTTGGCGTTCCATTGGCCCAGGCCGAAAGCCGGGTTGTGAGGGTCGGTGTCTATGAAAATGCGCCGAAGGTTTTTACCTCCGAAAAAGGCCAGCCATCAGGAATCTTTATTGATATCATCGAGGATATTGCGAAGCACGAAGGCTGGAAGTTGGAATATGTGACAGGCACGTGGGTTGAGGGATTGGATCGCGTGGCCAGAGGAGAGATAGACTTGATGCCGGATGTGGCCTATACGGCAGAGCGTGAGAAAATATATTCCTTTCATAAAGTGCCGGTACTGTCCTCTTGGTATCTGATATACGCTCCTAAGGGACACAATATCCATTCCATATTTGATCTGAAAGAAAAGCGACTTCTCGTCCTCGATCGTTCGGTTCAACAGGCAGCATTTGCTCGGCTCAGCAAAGGCTTTGGCTTGAACGCCACCATCATTCCTGTGCCGGATTATAAAACCATGTTTGAGAAGGTTGCCCGAGGTGATGCCGATGCGGCCATAACCAACCGTTTTTACGGAATAATGCATGCCAAGAGATTCGGACTTGAAGATACGCAGGTTGTTTTCGAACCTTCCGATCTCTTTTTTGCAGCGCCGGAGAATGTCCCCAAACAGTTCCTGGACTCCATTGACAGCCATATTTCTGTTATGAAAAAAGATCCTCAATCTATCTATTATCTCTCCTTGAAACGGTGGACTTCCGAAGACGTTAGATTTAAACAGCCCTTATGGATAAAAATCTTTGGTCTTGTTATCGGCATTGTCCTACTCATGAGCCTCGGGGGAAGCCTTGTTTTAAAGCACCAGGTGAACGCGCGCACTCGTGAACTGCAACAGAGTAACCGTGAAATGGAACAGCGGGTCATCGAACGCACGGCTCAACTGGCGGAGGCCATGGAAAAAGCCCAGGCAGCCGACCGGATCAAATCCGCTTTTCTGGCCACCATGTCCCATGAGCTTCGCACGCCTCTTAACTCGATCATCGGTTTCACAGGCATCATTCTCCAGGGCATCGTCGGTCCTTTGAATGAAGAACAGAAAAAACAACTGCACATGGTGCGCGGCAGTGCACAACACCTGCTTGCTCTGATCAATGATGTTCTGGATATATCCAAGATTGAAGCGGGGCAGGTGCAGTTCACATATGAACATTTCGACCTGCGACAAACGATAGAAAAGGCTGTCGAGAGTGCGCGTCCGCTTGCCGATAATAAGAGGCTTGAGCTTACATGTGCAATTTCTCCTGAAATTTTGACAATAACAAGCGACCAACGGCGTGTTGAGCAGATTCTTCTGAATTTGATCAGCAATGCTATAAAGTTTACAGAAAGAGGTTCGGTAAGAGTAGAATGCGAACCGGAAGGGAACAACATAACGATAAGAGTCATTGATACCGGCATAGGCATTAAGATGCAAGACATGGAAACAATTTTCCAGGACTTTCAACAGATCGATTCAGGAATGACCCGGAAATATGAAGGGACGGGTCTGGGCCTTTCCATCAGTAAGAGACTTGTAGAACTGATGGGAGGTCAAATCCGCTTGACAAGCGTATGGGGTTCGGGAAGCACCTTCAGTATTTCCCTGCCTCAAGAGAGGAAAGATGTATGAAAGGAAAAATCCTTGTAATAGAAGATAATGAGCAAAATCTGTATCTTGTCCGGTTCATCCTTGAACAGAGCGGTTATGAAGTCTTCGCCGCGCCTGATGGTCAATCGGGCATTGAAACGGCGGTTTCGCTCAAACCGGATTTAATCCTCCTGGATATCCAGTTGCCTGTCATGGACGGCTACGCCGTCGCACGCAATCTAAGACAGAATCCGGGCCTTGCCGGCACATCCATTGTTGCCGTGACGTCCTATGCCATGCCCGGCGATCGGGAAAAGACCATTGAGGCAGGGTGCAATGGGTATATCGAAAAACCCATTGATCCAGATACCTTTATGGCAAAAGTTGAACAACATTTATCCGTAAAGTTGAGAGGTGAGTGATCATGACAAGGAAAGTTTTAATAGTCGACGATATCAGCACCAATCTATATATGCTGGAAACCCTGCTGAAGGGATACGGATTGGAAGTAACTTCGGCGGAAAACGGCAAGGAGGCCCTGGATAAAGCCCGTCTGAACCCTCCGGACTTGATTGTCACAGATATTCTGATGCCCGTGATGGACGGCTATGCCTTATGCCGTCAGTGGAAATCAGATGATAAACTCAAACATATTCCCCTGGTATTTTACACCGCCACATACAGGGAACCTAAAGACGAGAAGTTTGCATTAAGCCTCGGGGCGGACCGCTTCATTCTCAAACCCCAGGAACCGGATATTTTTATGAATATATTGAAAGAGGTGTTTGGAGAAAAATATACGGCAAGGCAAGCCGTGACAAAACCTTTTTGTGAAGAAATGGAGTTTTTTAGGAAGCACAATGAAATCCTTTTCGGAAAACTTGAAAAGAAAATGTCAGATCTGGAAATTGCAAATCAGAAACTGAGAGAGAGCGAGGAGAAATACCGGACCATCCTCGAAGATATGGATGACATTTACTTTGAAGTAGATATCAAGGGAAATATCACGTTCGTTAACCATTCTTCCTGTAAAATGAGCGGATACTCTGAGGACGAACTGCTCGGGATGCCTTTTAAGAAAATCAGCGCACCCGATGGTATTGAAATGGTCAAGCAATATTTTGGCGAAATTTTCCTAACAGGCAAAACTGGTAAACCGTTTTTATGGAATCTAGAAAAAAAGAACGGGGAACAGGGATTCTCTGAATTAGTCGCCTCCTTGATCAGGGACAAGCAGGGTAAACCCATAGGATTCAAGGGAATAGGACGAGACGTTACCGAGCGCAAGAAAACGGAAAAAGATTTGCAGAATAGCGAAGAGCTATTTAGAAATTTGTTCCAGCACCACGCTGCAGTCAAGCTGATCATTGATCCTTATACGGGCAATATAATAGATGCCAATGAAGCGGCTGTGAATTATTACGGATGGCCTCGTGAACAAATCACACAGATGAAAATAAAAGATATCAACACATCTCGTGAGGAAGAAGTCAAAGAGGCAATGGAAAAAGTAAGAGTCAATAATAAAATTCGTTTTGAATTCCGCCACCGGAGAGCTGACGGTTCAGTTCGTGATGTTGAGGTATTCAGCAGTAGTATTAAGGCACAAGGAAAGGACGTTCTTCACTCAATCGTTCATGATATCACCGAGCGCAAGCAAGCGGAAACGAAACTTCAACAGACCCTTGACAGTCTCAGAAAAGCCGTTAACGCGACCATTCGGGTCATGGTATCCGTCGTTGAGTCCAGAGACCCCTATACGGCCGGTCATCAGATCCGTTCAGCAGACCTTGCCCGGGCCATCGCCACCGAGATGGAATTACCTCAGGATACAATCGAGGGACTCCGTATGGCCGGTTCGATTCATGATATCGGGAAACTATCTATTCCTGCGGAGATATTGTCCAAACCGACAAAACTTTTGAAGATCGAGTTTTCCCTGATTAAAGAACATGCCCGAACAGGGTACGAGATGCTGAAGGATGTGGAATCCCCCTGGCCACTGGCAGAAATTGTTTATCAGCACCATGAGCGGATGGACGGCTCGGGCTACCCAAGAAATCTGAAAGGGGATGAGATTCTCATGGAGGCCCGCATTCTCATGGTTGCCGACGTGGTGGAAGCCATGGCCTCACACCGTCCCTATCGTCCCGGCCTGGGCATTGATGCAGCACTGAGTGAGATCGAAAAGAACAGGGGTCTCTTTTACGACGAAGCTGTCGTAGATGCCTGTCGGAGATTATTTCGGGAAAAAGGGTTTACGCTCGATGGGACATGATTCTTAACTTGGATTACGCTACCCTTGAAGATCCATGAAGAAAATAGTGGTGAATTCCGTTCTGTTGGGTTATAGAATCACACCGAAGGCCACAGAGATGGGAAATCAATTATACGTTTCGATATCTCCGCCTTTTTCTGCTTACAGGGGAACAATTACCATACAGTCGGAGGCAATATGAACTGGAATTATGCGCGGTATGCTGCAGAGAGCATCGAAAAATTCGGAGAATATAACTTTCTAACCTATGAAGAGAAAGGTCTGGTAAAGCAATTCAGCAACAAGACGTTATTCGAGTGGTCGAATGCTCTGGCAAACGGTTTGTTGGAACTCGGCGTCCAGCGCGGAGATATTGTGGCCGTTATCCTGCCGAATGGCCCGGCTGTTCCCGTTTCTTTCATGGCCATTTTCAAATCGGGCTCGGTTTTTCTGCCCGTTGTCTTCGGTCTGGCAGCGCCGGAGATTCGTTATATCCTGGAGGACTCACGGGCTGCGGCCGTCATCACCAATTTGGAACTTTACCCGAAAGTTTCGGAGGCGGCCAAAGGTCTGAAAACGATTAAACAGGTGATCATTACCGATGACGAAGCACTACCGGCGGGTACGGTTTCTTTCACGTCCCTCATCTCCGGCCATTCATCATCGTTCGACATGGCCGCTATGGAAGCCGATGATCTTGCTGTTCTCATGTATACGTCGGGCACGACAGGTTTCCCCAAGGGGGTTATGCTTTCCCACCGGAATATCGGCTCCAATCTGATAGACGGCATGCCGTCCTGGCCGACAGATCAAAACGATGTCTATCTGGTGCCTCTGCCCCTGAATCACATCTATGGCATGCTGATGGTCAACGAATGCAATGTCGTCGGCGCCCGACTTGTTATCCATAAATGGTTCGACCCCAATCTGGTGCTGGAAAGCATCACAAAAAACAAAGTTACCCAGTTTGTCGGCGTTCCCACCATGCTCATCAAACTTCTCGAAACCTACAATCCTCAGAAGCATGACCTCAAGTCCATCCGTCGCTGGATCAGCGCCGCCGCGCCGCTGAGTCTGGAAACATTGAAGGCCGTGGAACGGACCTTCAGTGGCGACCTGTATGAAGGTTACGGCATGACGGAAACGTCCCCGACTATCACCCGCCAGCGGGAGGGAAAGACCAGAAAACAAGGTTCCGTCGGCTCCGCCATCAAGAACGTGGAAATCAGTATCCGCGACGAACAGGATCAGCCGCTTTCTGTTGGACAGGAAGGAGAAATCTGTGTCCGGGGACCAAATGTCATGAAGGGATATCTGAACAAGGCCGAGGAAACGACCGAAACCCTGAAAAATGGCTGGATGCATACGGGGGATATGGGGCATCTGGACGAAGACGGCGAGCTTTTTATTACAGGAAGAAAGAAGGATCTCATCATTCGCGGTGGAGAAAATATTTCGCCCGGCGCCGTCGAAGAAGCCCTGTTCGCCCATCCGGCGGTCCAGGAGGCGGCGGTTGTCGGGATTCCCGATGCCCTTTACGGCGAGGAGGTGAAGGCGTTCGTTGTGCTGCACGCCGGCGCGGCAGCCTCGGAGGAGGAACTGATTAATCACTGTCTGAAAACGCTGCCCCGGTTCAAAGCTCCTAAATCAATTGCGTTTTTAAAGGAGCTTCCGAAAAACCCCGTCGGAAAGATCCTGAAGCGGGAATTGCGCAAGCTGAACTAACGGCATGGATCACCATTAGGTAGGAGGCGGGGTTACCCCCGCCGTCCTCCCACACCACCGGACGTGCGGTTCCGCATCCGGCGGTTCATTGAACACACTGGAATCGTCGCATC
>WRPE01000011.1 GCA_009773315.1 Syntrophaceae bacterium | reverse complement strand
CTCGCTCAATTTCTTCTTTACTGATGTTAGCCTGTCTCGACATGTTGCACCTCCATGTCGATTATATATCACAGTGTCATCTTGAATGCAAATTGGAATGAGAATCCGATGATCGAATTGAGCGGGGTCCGCAGTTCATGGCTCATATTGGCCAAAAAATCAGACTTGACGCGGCTGGCCAGTTCAGCAATATCCTTTGCCGTCAACACCTCTCTTTCCAACTTCTTTTTCTCGGTGATGTCCTCAATAGCCAGCAGGATGATCCGTTTTTTGCCTATTGCCTGTTCAATTTGCCGAGCATTTAAAAGCATTACGCGCTTGCCAATGGTCGCAAAATCGTGTTCCACTTCATAATTATCAAACACTGCTTTTTGAGGAAGGATGGTTTCCAGCAGTTGCCGCAGCTTGGGGATGTCCCACTGGCGATTTCCCAGATCATAAATAAGCTTTCCCACGGTATCTTCAGGTTTTACCTGAAAGAAGTCATAGAATGAACGGCTGACCGTGACCACCCTGAGATCTTGATCCAAAGAAATTAAAGGTTCACGCACGGTGTTGATAACGCTCTGGGCAAATTCGCTGGCTTCATCCGCAACTGTTTTAATAACCGCTAGTTCTTTTCGGGTCTTTTCCAGTCCGTCTTCTATCGCCTTGCGCTCGGTGATGTCCTCGATGGCCAGGAGGATGATCTTCTCTTTGCCCATCTTTTGTTCAATTTGCCGGGCATTCAAAAGCATGTTGCGTCTGCCGATGGTGGCAAAATCATGCTCGACTTCATAGCCTTCAAAGGTTGCCTTTTCAGGCAGGATGGTTTCCAGCAGTTCCCGCAGTTTGGGGATATCCCACTGTTTGTTGCCCAGGTCATAGATTAGCTGTCCCATGGTGTCTTCAGGTTTTACCTGAAAGAAGTCGTAGAAGGAACGGCTGACTTTGACAACTCTTAAATTTTGATCCAGAGCGATCAAAGGTTCACGCACCGTGTTGATGACGCTCTCGGCAAATTCACTGAGAATCAGCGCCTGCTTGCTGGAATAGACAATAAATAAAGTGATAAACAGGAACAGGAGAAGAGCAGTAGCCGTCACCTGGATGAAGTATGCATACTCGGACAGGAGAATGCTATGCTTATCCCGTTCTATTAAGACGGTCCAGCCGATATTGCCTACCGGGGCAAAGGAGATGTAATGTGTCCTCCCGCCGGGGACGGGTTCATCAACAGCAAAAGTTTTATTATTTGCGGCTATCGCCTTTTTAATATTGGAATAGAATGGATAAGGTCTTATTTCTTTTTCAACATTAGGCCGGCTGCTGTATGCGATCTGGCCTTTCCGGTCGGTGATTGTGATAAATGTGCCGGGTTCAAGCGGTATATGCTGGGTGAGATAACTCAACCCGACCGTCCGCTGGGTGCTCATAAGGATGCCCATCACTTGCCCGGTTTCATCAACAATCGGGACGCTGATTTGGAAGGCGATATCTTTTTCTCCGACGGCCCGCAGAACGACATCCGATATGTTGGATTTCCATTCCTTGCTGATTTCCTTGTACCAATCGCGACAGGCAAAACTCTTCCCTAACACCTCCGGACGATCGGGATAAGCGGTCCAAAGTGTGCCCTGTCTGCCTGTAATGATCAGGCTGTTAATCTCCGGATAATATTTTGTCAGGCTGACCAGGTGCACACTTGCTGTTTTGACGTTTTTATCCTGGACGGCCCGGATCAGTTGCGGCCGGTTACTGTAGGACTCCATTGCACTGACGATCTTTTTAAAACGTTCCTCCATGAGCAGGGAAAGGAGCGCTGCCGCTGACCTGTCTTTTTGCAAGGCCTGCGCAGCGTTAATCGTATGATGTCGGTAGCAGATGTAGAAAGCTGTTGCAGAGATGATGACGAAGATGAAGACGATAATCAGGGGCAAATACCGGCGCTCGAAAAACCTGGAATGAGTTGGAATGATCTTCTCCGGCATTTTATTTTCCTTTCTCCTTGTTATCCGCCATGGAGAATCACCGCCCCACGCAGAACAGAACAGCCGCCGCGGAGACAACTCGGTGGGGGGGGGGGGGGGGTAGCTCCAGGCGCTGTGTGGAATAGGCCAATCTAAGCAACCGGGTTTATCATGGATTCCTTTCAGCATTGACCCTCCCCCTATGATGACTGATGGTGATGAAAGTTCATGATACCAAAGCGTCGGTTCGTTTATTTTTTAATAATACACCACCCTCAAGCATAAAGCCAATATTATTTTAGGGTCGCCGGACCCCTTGTTCTTACGATATTTCTTCAATGCCCAGCGGATATTTCGATAAGACCTCACAACCGCCTTTGACGATGACAATATCATTTTCATAACGGAATCCAATATTTTCTTCCGGCGCGGCATACTGCATCGCGCAGACGACCATTTCGTTTTCCTGATAGACGTGATCCTGATCCGTCCAGTAAGGAAGGTCGGGATTGACGACGGCGCCGATCCGCCACTCATCGCCAAAAAGGCCGATCCCGTGTTCGCAGGCAGGCTGAATAAAATCACCGCAGCCGCGCGATTCCGCAAAGTCCATCATGATGGCGGCAAGCGTTCCCGGCGTTGTCCCGGCACGGTAATTATCAATGACTTTCTGAATAATCGCGACAAAGTTATCCGCGTGCCAGCGCTGACGTTTAGTGGCGGGTCCGATCAGATAATTGTGCGAGTGATCGCCCAGCGCCAGTTTGAACATCGCGTGAAAATCCAGCATCAACGGTTCGCCCGCCATGATCTCTTTGGTGGTGGGCGGCGTGCAGGCGCCCAGTCCCGTGCGAAATCCGCTGGATATTTCATTGAGCCCTGCAAAATTCCACTCCGACACGCTGCCTGCCTTGCGCATGGCCAGCGCCGCGATGCCGGCAATCACAGTTTCCGTCATGCCTTTGTAGCCGCCATTTTCCAGCGCAGCCCGTGCCGCCTTGTGTCCTTCATCGACAATCAGCGATGCGGTGCGGAAACGTTCGATGGTGCCTTTATCTTTGATCAGAGAAAGGGCATCAATGATATCGTGCGAGTTGATCCATTCAAAACCGGGAAGCGCGTCTTTAAAATGAGTGTATTCCCAATGGGAAAGATTTCCTTCGGCCGTGTAGGTGGAAATACCGTCCTCGTAGCCGAGGCGTCCCTTTTGAATGCCGAGTTCGTCCTTGATAAAATCAGTGATGGCGGAAACCTGATCCATGCCGCCCATCGGTCCATAGGCGCGAACATGATCGCTGTCCAGCCAGGTTTCGTCGCCCACGCGCAGCGCATCGACCACAAATGTAAAATAGGTGGGCTGTCCTTCGGACGGAATGATCAGATAACTTCGCCACGGGCAGAAGGTATCCATCACAAAACTCATGGTACGGATGCGAGAACCAAGATAAACATCAATGCCGCGCTTATGCATCCGGGCTTGGATCGCCTTCACGCGTCCCGGATTGTCGATATAATACTTGTCCTGGGGGTCTAATCTTCTGGTCATATTTTTGTCTCCCTTTAATACTGAGTTGGAATCCGGGCCAGAACTTTGTTCAGACGGTCGGACACGGCTGCCAGTTTGAGCGCGCGGGCCAGATTGCCCTTGAGCTTCAGCTTTCCGGTCATCAGAGCCTTTTGCGCGCCAAGTTCCGCGCGGGAAATTCTGGCAAAAGTTTGATAATCTCCGATGATTCTGAATTCCCCCTGGGGAGGCTCGCCTACCCCCGTTTCCACGCGGGTGACCTTCCCTTCTTTGCATTCAACAAAAAGAAACATTTCCACACCGCCGGGACAGTTTTTGTAAATGTTGGACATCGATGTGGTGACGTTATTCATTTTTTCCGGGGTAAGTTCCAATTGAAGCCTTTTGAGCGCTTCGTCGCGCCATGACGGACCTAAATAGGCGTGCAGATCTGACATATTGACTCCTCCTGTCTTGTTTGTTGGCCGGCATGGGCGGCCGGATCAATTTTGTTTACAGACTACGTATCCTCTTCAAGACCGATTAATAACGAATATCTTTCGCTCGCGGAAACTATAGGAGCAAAAGAAAGGTATGTCAACACCATAAAAGTATTTGAAGCATCTATCTGGCCGTGCTTTACGACTTACTTCAGCCTTCAGCCTTCAGCCTTCGGCCTTAAGCCTAAGCCTTTTTCGTACTCATGAATCAGATGCCTTTTCGACACACCGACTTCGATGATATCCCACGGCAGAACTTCATTCAAATCTTTTTGACGATAGACGTAGAAGTCGGGATTGATGTTCACATCTTTAAACGCCCTCATCCAGTTGCCGTTGAGTCGATGGACGGTCATAAGAATATCACCCACACGCCGGTCGCCCAGCGACAGGAGCGCCTGCACGTAGTTCCACTTTGGCACATCGGCAATGACGTTGATCTGCTTGTCTTGACGGAATGCATTGGCAATTTTTTTAATTTTCTTTCCCACATCCTGAACATCTGCCAAAGCGCACCATTGCAGCGGCGTGCGGGGCTTGGGAATAAATTGATTGATGCTCAGCGTGATGCGCCGGAATTTTCGTTTGCCTTCCGTATGACCAAGGGCGGTGTGCTGAATTTTTTTTGCCAGATCAATGATGGCGTCGATGTCTTCATCTGTTTCCGTCGGCAACCCCACCATAAAGTACAACCGCAGATTGGACATTTCCTTTTTAATCAGCAAACGGGTAGCGCACAAAATATCGTCCTCGGTGATCCCTTTGCGCAGCAGATCGCGCAGCCGCTGGCTTCCCGCTTCGGGCGCAAGCACAATCGTCTCAATGCCGCCCGCCTTGAGAATGTCCACTATTTTTTCATCGATCTGATCAACACGCAAAGAGCCGATACCGGCTTGCGCATTGTGGTCAACAATGTACTGACAAATTTTCACCAGATCGGGATGATCGGAAACCGCCGTGCCGACCAGGCCGATTTTATTTTTCACCATCAAACCACGATCGATGGCCGAGATGATTTCTTCATGGCTGCGGAAGCGCGGCGGCGCATAAACGAAGCCTGCCGCACAAAACCGGCAGAGGTGCGGACAGCCGCGATTGACTTCCACCAGAAACATCTCCGACATTTCCGAATCGGCGCTGCTGACAACTTCGGTTGTGCAAAAGGCATTAATGTTTTTTATGGGGGAAACCTGAATTCTCCAGGGTAATCCCTCTTCCTGCGGCACAATATCCTGAATTTTCCCGTCGGGAAGATAACGCGGCGCGTAAAGGGAAGGAACGTATAGTCCCGGTATTTGTTTTTGCAAAGCGCTGAGCAGGGCTTTGCGATCAAACCCACGACGGACGGCATCCGCAAACAGGCGCGCGAACTGCGGCAGAATTTCTTCCGCTTCGCCCAAAATAAAGACGTCAAAAAAATCAGCCAGCGGTTCGGGATTCAACGTGAGCGAGATTCCGCCGCCGATCACCAGCGGATTCCTGCTCGTGCGGTCTTCTGCCTTGAGCGGAATACCGCCCAAGTCCAGTATCTTCAGGATGGACGGATAATCGTTTTCAAAAGAAACGGAAAAGGCAAGAATGTCAAAATCACCAATGGGCTTTTGGTTTTCCAGGCTGACCATTTCCACCGCGCCGGCGACGAATTCGGCGTCGTCACCGGCGGGCAGAAACACTCTTTCACAAAGAAAGGAAGGGGTCTCATTAATGATCTTATAAACAGTCTGGAACCCGAGGTTGGCCATGCCGATCCGGTAAACATTGGGATAGGCCAGGCAAACCGTATGGCAGGTTCCCCAAACTTTTTTTACAAAACCCTGCTCCCGGGCTAAAAGGGTTTCGTATTTTTTTTTCTGTTTCCAGTTCATGCGTTTCCCATGGCCTCTGTCCCTTCGTCTTTAGTCAGAAGACCACGAACAGACTTCTAATCCGCCTGCCGGCGCAGAAACGTGGGAATTTCGATATCGACGTTTTCACTTTCATCGTTGATGCCCATCGTCAGCACATTGGCCTGGTCGCGGGATTTTTCTTTGCGCAGGAAAGCGGGCGTCGATAAATCTTCTTTCCGAAAGCCACCCAGATGAGCCACATTGGACGGCGTCTGCTTTTTTTTCATCGCGTCTTCAAAACCGGTCGCAATCACGGTTATTCTTATTTCATCCTTCATGTTTTCATCAATGACCGTGCCGAAGATAATATTAGCGTCTTCATGCGCTTCGGACTGAATCAGAGACGAGGCTTCATTGACTTCATACAGGCTCATATCCGGTCCGCCGGTGATGCTGAGCAGAATACCCCGCGCGCCCTGAATGGTATTGTCTTCCAGAAGCGGCGAGGAGATCGCCCGTTGCGCGGCCTCAATAGCGCGGTTTTCGCCGCTGGCCGTGCCGGTGCCCATCAGCGCCATGCCCATATTGCACATGATATTTTTCACATCGGCGAAATCGAGATTGATCAGCCCCGGAACAACAATCAGATCGGATATGCCTTTGACGGCCTGATACAAAATATCATCCGCTTTTTTAAAAGCGTCCAGAAGCGACAGGCCGCGTCCGCCCAGACTGAGCAGCCGCTGATTGGGAACCACAATCAGGGTATCAACCACGTCGCGCAACTGTACGATGCCTTCCTCGGCTTGTAAATTTCTTTTTTTGCCTTCAAACTGAAAAGGCTTGGTCACCACGGCCACGGTCAGCGCGCCACACTCGCGGGCCACCTGCGCGATCACCGGCGCAGCACCTGTGCCGGTGCCGCCACCCAGGCCTGCTGTGATAAAAATCATGTCCGCGCCTTCCAGATGCCGGCGGATTTCATCGCGGGATTCCAGGGCCGACTGTTTGCCGATGTCTGGATTGGAACCGGCTCCCAGGCCCCTGGTGACTTCCGCTCCGATCTGGATTTTAACGGGCGCGCTCGACGCCCCCAGCGCCTGGGCGTCCGTGTTGGCGATAATGAAATCGACGCCCCGCAGCGAGTAGGAAATCATGGTATTGATGGCGTTACCGCCGCCCCCGCCCGCGCCCACCACTTTAATTTTTGCCGAATTTTCGATGCATACTTCCGTTAATTCAAACATGCGCACCCCCTTCTTTGTTTAGAAAAACTCTAAAAACCATTTTTTAATTGTTTTAAAAAATTCACTGAAGACATTACCCGTCTTTCGATAGACCGAATCGCTCGACGTATTTTTGCTTCCGTAGATAATCAAACCGACGCCGACGGCAAAAGCCGGTGAATTGGCAACATCGCTCAAACCGCCGACACCTGTGGGATAGCCCCGGCGCACCGGCATGTCAAAAATCTGCTCCGCCATTTCATTGATGCCGGGCAAAAGCGACGTACCACCGGTCAACACGAGACCCGCCGCCAGCAGATCTTCATAGCCCGAACGGACCATTTCCTTGAGCGCCATGTTGAGGATTTCATCCATGCGGGGCTCCACGATTCTGCCCAGGATCTGACGCGACACCATGCGCGCTTCCCGGCCGCCGACGCTGGGCACTTCAATGGTCTCTTCCTTCGGAATCATCGACGTCAGAGCGCAACCATACTTCAGCTTGATTTTTTCGGCTTCCGCAAAAGGCGTGCGCAAACCGGTAGCGATATCCGATGTCAGGAAGTTGCCGCCCACCGGTAGAGTGGCCGTATGCTTGATGCTGCCTTCCGCAAAGATGGCGATGCCGGTGGTCGATCCGCCGATGTCGATCAAAGCGACGCCCAGATCTTTTTCGTCGGAACTGAGAATGGCCTCGCTGGCCGCCAGCTGCTCCAGAACAACATCATCGATATCCAGACCGACGCGATTGACGGATTTCACTATATTCTGGATGGATGCGGCGGAGCCCGTTACAATATGCACTTTCGCCTCGAGACGCACACCCGACATCCCCACGGGATCACGGATGCCGTCCTGGCCGTCCACCACATAGTTCTGGGGTAGCGTGTGCAGAATTTCCCGATCCACGGGAATGGCAATGGCCTTGGACGCTTCAATCGCCCTTTGCAGATCGTCTTCGCCGACTTCCCGGCCTTTGACGGCGACAATCCCCAGCGAGTTCTGTCCTTTAATATGAGGGCCGGCGATACCGACGTAAGCGGAATTGATGCGGCATCCAGACATGTGTTCGGCATCCTCCACAGCCTTTTTGATCGCCTCGACAGTGCTGTCGATGTTGACCACGCCGCCTTTTCTCAACTCTTTGGCGGGTGTTATCCCCATCCCGATGATGTCAATGCCGGTTTCCGTCACCTCACCGACAATGGTCGCTGTCTTCGTCGTTCCAATATCGATTCCCACCAGAACATTACTTTTTCTCCTCATCGTTTCACCCTTTTCCATAGCCGCCAATTATAGTCTGTACTGCGGTCCTTTTTTCTGTTCCTGTGATTTTTCCAGTATGTCTTTACGCTGAACAGTAACTTTGGAAACATCGGCCAGATCAACGAACAAATGACCGTTTTTCATGCCCCGCTTTTCCAGATCGGCCAAGACAATCTGAAGCTGATGGAGCTTACCCGCAAAATTCTCCCGACCCAATTTTAAATGCAATCCTTTGTCCGTCAGGACGGATAAACCGAATACTTCATCAATATGCATTTCGGAAACCGTTCCCAATACCACGTGTTGATCAGAGGCGGATAGTGTCTCCAGGAGTTTCAGCGCCTCGGCCAGTAAAGCGGATTGCGCTTTGGCCTGAATGTTCACGCCGGTTATGATGGCCAGATCGACATCATCGCCTTTAGATAATTTTTTAAAGGCAAAACCTTCCCCATCCATCAGATAAAGATTCCCGGCCTGTTTGACCAGGGCAATCGGCGTCCGCTCGCGCACCTCAAGCACCAGACGATTCGGCAGTTCCCGGCCGACGTAAACATTCTTGACCCAGGGATTGGCGGATATTCGCCGGGCCACGGCATCCGTGCTTACAGATAGAATATTCGCACGCGGCAAAATTTTCGCCATCGCCAGAATGTCTTTTTCCGTCAGTTCTTTCACCCCGCGCACGGACACTTCTTTGACTTCCAGATAAGAGGCGCTCAAAAGCGCGCTGTAGGCATAGATAAACAAGACACTGAGAACGGCTGCTGCGATAAGCAGACCCAGAGCACCTAATGATTCGCCCAATGCTCCGATCAGACGCCGGCGTAGACGGTATTTTTTGGCTTCCAGATTGACTTTTATTTTTCCGCTCACAAGTTCTCTCCGACAATAACTATTTCCGTTTCCAGTTTGACGCCTTTTTCTTTCTCGGCCGTCTCCTTGATAAATGTGATCAGCGTGATCATATCCGAGGCGGTGCCCTGGCCTTTATTCACAATGAAATTGGCGTGTTTCTTCGACACCTGTACATCGCCGCGCCGTACGCCTTTCAAACCCAATTCCTCAATCAGACGGCCGGCCGGCATTCCCGGCAAATTCTTAAAAACCGATCCGGCATTGTGATACTGCAGCGGATGCTTTTCCTGACGCCATTTCATGATTTCGGCCATCCGCTCGCGAATTTGCACCCCGTCACCCTTTTGCAAGTTGAAGCGCACCCCGCAAATGATGACATCCGCGGGCAGATTGGATTGGCGATAGGCAAACGCGATCTCGTCGCGCTGTAACATTTTCTTTTTCCCCTGACCGTCCATCACCAATACGGTGGAGATGACATCTTTTATTTCCGTTCCATACGCGCCGGCGTTCATCCAGACGGCGCCGCCGACACTGCCGGGAATCCCCGTGCAAAACTCCAGACCGGTCAATTCCTGGGCGGCCGCAAGCGTTACGACCTTTGCCAGTATCGCGCCCGCCTGCGCGTCGATAAAATATTGTCCATTTTCCCGGGACCCACAGATCACCTGATCCAGTCCACGCATCCATAACAGGACGCCACGGTATCCGCCGTCGCGCACGAGAATATTGGTGAGATTCCCGACCGGCAAAAATGGAATACTTTTTGCCCTCAGCCTTTGCACGACTTCGCCTAGCTGATCTTCGTTTTCGGTCATCACCAACGCATCAACCTTGCCACCCAGTTTCAGCGACGCATGACGCGACATCGGTTCGTCAAACCATATTTTGCCGACGCTCAAACCGTCCAAGGCATTCTGTATGGCCTGCCCATCCGCCATTATCTCTTCTCTCCCTTTTTTTCCAGTTGCTCCAGAAACGCCTCGCCGATCTTATACACACTGCCTGCGCCCAGCGTGATGACCGCATCACCGGGTTCTGCAATCGCCTGCAGAAAGTCGAGTGTGTTTTGCGCCTGACCGATATATTCCACACGCGGGTGGCCACTTTCCTTAATCGCCGCCCAGAGGGCTGCGGAATTAATGCCGGGTATCGGCGCTTCCGATGCGGGATAAATGTCGTTGAGCACCAACACATCCGCGTCGCCAAACGACCGGGTGAATTCATCAAAGAGCGCCCTGGTGCGCGTATAGCGGTGCGGCTGGAAAACCACAATCAGCCGGCCCTTCCACATTTGCCTGGCCGCGCTAAGCGTCGCCACAATTTCCGTCGGGTGATGTCCGTAATCATCCACGACCGTGATCCCGCCTGCCGTGCCCTTCATCTCCAGACGGCGCTGCACACCGGAAAAAGCGGAGAGACCTTTGCGGATGGTAGCTGTATCCAGCCCCAGCTCGCGTCCCACGGCCACGGCCGCCATCGAGTTGTAGACATTGAAAAGACCGGGCACGATCAACTCAACGTCACCCAGACTTTCTCCTCGATAAGACAGTTGATATAGCGTCTTCGTTTCTAAAAATCGGATATCGCGGGCGCAATAATCCGCGGGCTGCTCGATCCCATAAGTAATGACACGGCGCTTGATCGATCCGGCAATTTCGCGCACATGCTCATTGTCATTGCACAGCACGACGCAGCCATAGAAAGGAACAATATTGGCAAACTTTAAAAAGGCCGCCTTAATTTCTTCAATGCCCGGATAATAATCCAGATGTTCGCGGTCGATATTGGTAACGACGGCAATGGTAGGCGACAACTTCAAAAACGAGCCGTCACTTTCGTCCGCTTCCGCAACAATGATATCGCCGTCGCCCAGCCGGGCGTTGGATCCGATGCTTGCCAATTTACCGCCGATCACCATGGTGGGATCCAGACCGCCCTCAGCCAAAATGGTCGAGACCATGGAGGTCGTGGTCGTTTTGCCGTGGCTGCCGGAAACGGCGACGGAAAATTTCATTTTCAGAAGTTCCGCCAGCATTTCCGCGCGAGGAATCACCGGAATATTTTTACAATGCGCTTCAATCACCTCCGGATTGTCCGTCTTCACGGCGGTGGACGTCACCACCACATCCGCGCTGCCTATATTTTCCGCCGCGTGCCCGTGCGCCACCTGGGCGCCCAGCCGTTGCAGGCGCAGCGTCGTATCGTTGATCTGAACGTCCGAACCGCTGATGCCGTAACCGAGATTCAGCAGCACTTCAGCGATGCCGCTCATGCCGATGCCGCCGATGCCGACAAAATGGATGCGCTTGACTTTGCGCTGCATAAATCCGGTTTCTCGATCTTTTCCCATTTTAATTTTTTCCTCGTTTTTTACTTTCCTGCTTATTCTTCAGTACCAATTGCTGGCAGGCGTCGACAATTCTTGCGGCGGCATCGGGCCTGCCCAACTTTTTTGATTTGACTTCCATGTCCCGTAATTTTTGATCGTCTCCCAGTAAGGTCTCCACAAGCGAAAATAGTTTTTCAGCGGTGAGTTCGCTTTCCCGAATCATTGCTGCGGCGCCGGCTTCGACCATCGCCTGCGCGTTCAGAGTTTGATGATCATTAGCCGCCCATGGAAAGGGAATCAGAATGGAGGCTTTTCCCGCTACCGTAATTTCCGAAAGGGACGTTGCGCCGGCGCGGCAAATGATCAGATCGGAGGCCGCATAGGCGGGAACCATATCCACAATAAACGAACTGACCTGAGCCTCGATGGCATACTGTTTATAAGCCTGCTTCGCCATCGCCAGATCACGCTCACCTGTCTGATGGACAACGCTGACTCTATTTTTCATTTTCTGCACCAGCGGCAACATGGCCAACACCGTTTTATTAATGGCCGTCGCTCCCTGCGATCCGCCGAAAATAAGAATCTGTCGACCTGCCTTCTTTCCTTTTGTCCGACTCAGACCGTGGGCTATCGCCGCCCGAACCGGATTGCCCGTAACGGAAACTTTTTGGGTCGCAAACAGGTTTTTACTTTGCTCATAGGTCAGAAATATTTTTTGAACAAATTTCCCTAAAATGCGGTTGGTATTTCCCGCCCGGGCATTTTGTTCGGCGATAGCGGTGGGAATACCCATCAGATACGCGGCCATTACGGCGGGACCGGAAGCGTAGCCGCCGACCCCGATAACGACGTTCGGCTGAAAGTCCCTAAGGATTCGTCCGGACTGCCACGTGCTGTTCGGTATCGCCCACAAGCTTTTCATCAACACCGTTAAACCTCTTCCTTTCAAACCTTCCACATCAATTTCCGAAAGCGTATAACCCAATTGATTAAGCAGTCTGTGTTCAATCCCTTTTTTTGTGCCGATAAAAAGCACACGGCTTTGAGGATCGCGTTTTAAAAACTCCTCCGCAACGGCAATGCCGGGAAACAAATGACCGCCTGTTCCTCCTCCCGCGATGACGATGCGCATGGTTTTTATCCTTTCGCCGCTTAGGTCCGCTGCGTGGAAATATTCAACAAGATCCCCACCACCAGCATACTCATGACAAACGACGTGCCGCCGTAACTTAAGAAAGGCAGCGCCAACCCTTTCAGCGGGATCAATCCCATCACACCCGCGATATTAATGAATGCCTGCATGGTAATCAGCATCGTAAGGCCTGCGGCCAGCAATGTTCCGAAAAGATCCGGTGCACGAAAGGCAATCATAAAGCCGCGCAAGAGGAAGAAAATAAACATAACAATAACGACCGTCACGCCGATAAAACCGCTTTCCTCCGCGATGACCGCCAGAATAAAATCCGTGTGCGGTTCCGGCAGATAAAATAATTTTTGCATGCCGTCGCCAATGCCCTGGCCCGTCACACCGCCCGATCCGAAGGAAATCAAGGACTGGATGAGCTGAAAGCCTGTATTGTCCGCGTCTTTCCATGGATCCAGAAAAGCCGTCAGGCGCGCCATTCGGTAACCCTTGTGCATGATCAGCCAGATTCCTACGGGGATAAAGGCCGCGCCGAGAAACATCAAATGGGTGATCCGGGAACCGGCCAGCGACAGCATCAAAAGCAGAATCGACATGATAATGACGACTGTGCCGAAATCCGGCTGGAGTATGATTAAACCCATGATGACCGTTGTCACCGACAAGGGAATCAAAACACCCCGGCTGAATTTCTTCAGATGGTGCACCTTTCGTGTCAGAAGATGCGCCAGAAAAATCACCATCGCCACCTTGACCAGTTCAGTCACCTGAAACGAAAACACGCCCATATTGAGCCAGCGGGTCGCGCCGCCCTTTCTGATGCCGACATACGGAATGAAAAGCAGCAGCAGTAAAACAACGGAGACAATCACGCCGGGATAAGCCACTTTCTTCAATTGTTCGTAAGGAATCTTGGTCATCGCGATCATGATGATCAGACCGACAAAAACAAAAAACAAATGTTTCTTAAGAAAAAATTGTCCGTCTTTGAACTTTTCCAGAGCCAGGATGGAACTCGACGAATAAATCATCGCGGTGCCTACCGTCACCAGAATCAAGGTGACCAGCAGCAATATTATATCCGGTGTGTTGGTTTCTTTTTTTACAACAGCTTCCATTTATAGATTCCTGACCACTTCCTTAAAGTAATTTCCCCGTTCCTTATAATTGGCAAACTCATCAAAACTCGCGCATCCCGGCGACAACAGCACAATATCTCCGGGCAAAGCGTCGCGATAAGCATGTTCGACGGCCGCCTTGAGCGTCGGCTCTTTGCTCATCGGCGCCATATTGCCCAACTGCGGCAAAATGCTGTCGCGCGCCTCGCCAAACAAGACGACCTGTTTTGTTTTTGATGGCAAAAGCGATTGCAGCGCGTCAAAATTTCCATCTTTATCCCGTCCGCCCAAAAGCAAAATGACCGGCGTGGAGAAGGTCTGAAGCGCGCGGAGGACAGCATCCACATTGGTTCCCTTGGAATCATCGTAAAATTTAACCGAATTCTTTTCTCCGACAAATTCGATGCGATGCGGCAAGCCGCGAAAAAGGGATACGGCCTCAATAATACTCTCCGATGAACAGCCGCAGAAACGCGCCGCCACCACAGCCGCCATGACGTTTTCCACGTTATGCAAACCGGGAAGAGAAATCATGCTCAAAGGATAACGCTCTTCAGTACCATCCGGTTTGCTGTAAACGATCGCATCATTCTGTAAGGATATTCCCGGACGAAGCGATCGACGTGAACTGAACCGGACCACCTGCCCCCGACTCGACACGGCCAGTCCTTCCTGTGTTTCATCTTCAGCATTCAGAATCGCCAGATCGCTTTCCTGTTGATGTTCAAAGATACTAGCCTTGACACGCCGGTACTCTTCAAACGATCCGTGATAATTAACATGATCGCAGGTAATATTGAGCAGCATGGCGGCATGCGGACGGAATGTTTCTGTCCACTGAAGTTGAAAACTGCTGATTTCCGCGACAATGAAATCATCGGTCTGCGGGGATCCGGCATATTCAATTAAAGGATTGCCGATGTTCCCACCGACAAATACTTTCTTCCCGGCATGGGCCAGAATCTTGCCCAGCAGGGTGGTTGTGGTAGTTTTACCATTGGTGCCCGTCACAGCAATGATTGGAACTTTGATAAAACGATAGGCCAATTCAATCTCACTGATAATCGGAATATTTCTTTTTTGCGCGGCCGCTAAAATATCATTGTATGGGGGAATCCCCGGCGAAGGCACCACCAGATCAACGCCGTCGAGCGCCGTCACGTCATAGCTGCCGACGGTAAGCCACGGTTGACCGACTAGCTGTTCAAACGCTTCTCCCCACTGGCGCTGCGGTTTTTCATCGACGGCTACAACGGTCGCGCCGAGACCACCAAGAAACGCCGCGGTCGCAACGCCCGTTTTACCCATGCCGACAACAACTATTTTCTTTCCTGTAAATTCCATGGTTCCTCTAACGCAGTTTTAAGGTGCTGATCGCCAAAAGCGCCAGCAGTATCGAAATGATCCAGAATCGGACAATCACCTTCGGTTCCGCCCAACCCTTGAGTTCAAAATGATGATGGATCGGCGCCATCCGGAAAATTCGTTTGCCGCCCGTCAGTTTGAAATAACCGACCTGAAAAATGACGGAAAAAGTTTCCATTACAAAAACACCACCGACAATCGCCAGTAAAATTTCCTGTTTGGTGATGATGGCTACCGTTCCCAAGGCTCCGCCCATCGACAGCGATCCGACATCACCCATGAACATTTCCGCCGGATAGGCATTAAACCACAGAAAGCCAAGCGCTGCGCCCATCAATGCTCCGCAGAACACGGACAACTCTCCGGCGCCGGGGACATAAGGAATTTGCAGATACTGCGCCACTTTCACGTTACCGACAAAATAGGCAAACAGTATATAGGTCGCAAAACAGATGCCTGCGGGGCCGGTCGCCAGACCGTCGAGGCCGTCCGTCAGATTCACGGCATTGGCCGCGCCGACGATAATAAAAACGCAAAGCAGAATGTATCCCCAGCCCAGATTGGGTAAAACGGTCTTAAAAAAGGGAATTGTCACCTGCGAGTTAAATCCCGGTTTGAAATATAAAATAACGCCGACAAACAAGGCGATCATAATTTCCGCAGCGAGCCGTGTTTTCCCGGAGACGCCGTGGGAGCTTTTACCGGCCAGTTTCCGATAATCATCCAAAAAGCCGATTAAACCAAACCCGACCGTCACCAGCAGAACCAGCCAGATATAACCAACAGCAAGATTGGCCCACAACAGTGTGGAGATAACCACCGCAAAGATGATGAGGATACCCCCCATGGTGGGCGTTCCTTTTTTCACCAGGTGAGTTTTCGGTCCGTCTTCACGTATCTGCTGATCAATTTGCAGGCTTTGCAGTTTGCGAATAAGCCAGCGTCCCAAGATCAGACAAATCAGCAATGCCGTGATCGAAGCGAAAATCGTCCGAAACGTGATATAACGAAACACGTTGAAGGATGAAAACATCGTATGCAAAGGATATAAAAATTCGTAAATCACTTTTGGTCTCCCCCTTAATGCACCGCCGTCTTGCCTTCTGTTTTCTCAGCGCCGAAACCCTCGCAGATCCTCGCCACAATTCTATCCATCTTCATCCGGCGGGATCCTTTGACTAAAATCCAATCGTCTTTGCGTAACTGCCTTTTTAAAAAAGCGATCGTTTCTTCCACGTCATTCAAATACATAATCCACTCCTGGGGCAATCCACCTTCCAGTGCGCCCGCCGCCGTCACGTCGGCAAAATCTCCCTGAAGAAAAACAGCCGTCACCCCAATGGTTGCGAGCAGCATCCCGACCCTGCGATGCATCTCCGGTGCGGCCTCGCCCAACTCCAGCATATCGCCTAAAAACACGAATGCGTTGTGCGCATTCTTTAAATCCTTCAGGGTCAGCAGGGCTTCACGCACGGACGCGGGATTGGCATTGTAAGCATCATTGATCAAATACGCGCCGTTTTGCAGTTTGATGATCTCCATGCGTCCACCCACCGCATGAAACAAAGTCAAGCCCCGCCGAATCGATTCGAAACTGATGCCGCAGGCGACGGCCGTCGCTGCGGCAGCTATCGCGTTATAGATATTGTGAATGCCGGCAACTTTCATGTCCACCTTATGCGCACGGCCACCTATAAGCAGATTGAAGCTCGTTCCTCGGGCACCATTTTTTCTGATATCGTTCACACCAACATCAGCGGCAGCGCTCATGCTAAACGTGACGCGACGTCCGAACCATCGTTCGGATACTTTACAAACTGCCTCGTCATCAAGATTAACAACCGCAATGCCTGACGGAATCATATTAAAAAATAAATCGCCTTTTTCCTCGCGCACAATATCAACCGAACCTAATCCCGCCAGATGCGCCGGACCGACATTGGTGATGAGCCCGATGTCCGGCGCGGCAATTTGCGTCAGCCTTTTGATTTCGCCGCGTGCGTTGGTTCCCATTTCCAGGACAACGATTTCGTGCTGATCAGTCATGCGGAAGATGGTTTGCGGCAATCCAATCAGATTATTGAAATTCTCTTGGGTCTTGAGAACTTTTCTTTCCTGCTCTAGAATGCAGGAAAGCATTTCCTTGGTGGTCGTCTTGCCCGAAGAACCGGTCAGCCCGATCACGGGAATGGAAAAACGCTGGCGGTGAGCATGCGCCAGATCACCCATCGCCCGAAGGGTATCTTTTACTTCAATAATGCCGACGCAAGGCTTTATCTTTTCGGGATCGATTTTGCGAACATCGGAAACGATGACGCAAGCCGCGCCGTCATCTGCGACCTTTTGCACAAAAGTATGGCCGTCAAAGTTCTCTCCCTGAAGAGCAATAAAAAGATTGTCTTCATAAATTTTCCTGGAATCCGTCGAAACACCGTAAATGTTGGTTTCCTTCTTTCCGGCAATCAGGCTACCGCCGGTTGCGGTTAACACGTCGGCCAGGGAAAACACGGGGGAAGCAACCTCCGTAATCGCCGGGAATCTCTCTTGCAGGGCCTGTGCTGCGATCACGCGGTCGTCAAATGGAACTTTGCTGGTTCCCAGAATCTGATAATCTTCATGGCCTTTGCCGGCAATCAGGACAATGTCCTGCGGCTCGGCCACACGGATGGCGGCAACAATAGCGGCCTTCCGGTCGGCAATCACCGTATAGGTGTGAGCGTCATCCGCAAATGCGAGATGTTCCGGCGGCACTTTTCTGATCTTTTCCTGATCGATCCCCGCCTCAATTTCGCCGATAATCGCAAGCGGCTCTTCGCGGCGCGGATTGTCGGAGGTGACAATGGTCAGATCGCTATAGTGAGTTGACGTCTCGCCCATCATGGGTCTCTTGGAGCGGTCGCGATTACCACCGCATCCAAAGACGGTCAATATTCTTTTTTGCTTCAGTTTGTTTAAATTTTGCAGCACCTGTTTTAAAGCATCCGGCTTGTGGGCGTAATCGACAAAGACATGAATACCGGCGGAAGAATCAATTTTTTCCAGACGTCCTGGAACACATGATAAATTTTGAATCCCCGCCTCAATCGCGGAAGGCGTAACGCCGAGGACAGACGCGGCGGCGGTGGCAGCCAGAATGTTGGACAGATTGAATCGACCGATGAGTCCTGAGGTCACGGCAATCTTTTGTCCACCTGTCTGAATTTCAGCCCGGATCCCTTTCAGCGTTATCTCCTCGTGCTGAACCGTCACCCCGTTATTTTTTTCCATGCCAAAGGCCTGCGCAGGCGTTTGCACTTCACGCAAGAGTCTTTGCCCCCAAGGACCGTCGGCGTTGATAATCATTTTTGTGGGACCGACTTTTTTGCTTTGCGGTAAAAGCTCAGTGAAAAATCTTTTTTTGGCCCGGAAATAATCTTCCATATTCTTATGGTAATCCAAATGCTCCGGACTGAGATTGGTGAAAATACCCAGATCAAAATCGCAATCGTCAACTCGTCTTAGATCTAAAGCATGAGACGAAACTTCGGCAATCACATGTGTCACGCCGGAGCTTACCATCTCGCTGAGGATCTTTTGCATTTCGTAAGATTCCGGCGTGGTGTTCGGCGCCGGCAATATCTTGCCATTGTAGCGGTAATTGACCGTCCCTAAAACGCCGCAGCGAAAACCGGCTGTTGTCAGGATAGATTCCAGCAGATAGGACACAGTGGTCTTCCCGCTGGTTCCCGTAATGCCGATGAGGGTCACCCGGGAAGACGGATCACCGAAATAATTTTTCGCGAGCAGTCCTAACGCACGGCGGCTATCGGACACGTTGATGGCGATGATTCCGTCAGGCACGTTAATTTCTTTTTGATGAACAATAAAACGCGCGCCGCGCTTAATGGCCTCACTAATAAAGTTATGGCCGTCATGGGCCAGTCCGGGAATCGCGACAAACAGCGAGCCTGGTTGACACTGATCCGCGGCGTAACAGACCGATGATACGTCGCCTGTTTGATCTGCCTTATTCCCGATCATATTAACGCCTTGGAGTAATTGCCGCAGTTCCATCATACCTCCATCCCTCAGTTTTTCATCGCAAATACAACTTTACACAATCGTTCATCGCCTAAAACTGATCCGGGCTCTGCGGACTGGCTCACAGCCCAGCCGCTTCCGGATACCTGTACTTCAATCGATCTGGATTTCGCCATTTTCAATGCCTCCCGAATGGTCAAGCCCTTAAAGTCCGGCATGCGCGAGTCATCATCCATCTCATCTGTCATCAAGTCCTCAACCAGGGATTTGTCCGCTGCAACCCATTGCAGATTGTCTATCTTTTGAGGCTCGAACACCGGCGTTTGCCGAATGTTCGTCTTGAAACAATTGAGAATCTGATCGCCGATATTTTTAAAAACCGGCGCGGCGGCCACACCGCCCCATTTGTCAAGCTTCGGTTCATCGAGAATCACCAAAATCACCACCTGTGGATTATCGGAGGGGAAGAATCCGATAAACGAGGTGCGCACCTTTTCTGATGAATAAACGCCACGTGCAAAATCAAATTTCTGCGCGGTGCCGGTTTTGCCGGCAACCTCCACATTGATAATATGAGCTCTTTTGCCGGTGCCGTCCTCAGCGCCGACCACATCGGTCAGCATGGCGGTCATACGTTTTGCCGTATCGGGAGAAACGACCTGGCGTAAGATTTCCGGAGCATACATCTTAATCGGATTGTTATTTTTATCCGTAAGCCCTCGTACAATATAGGGTTTCATCAATATTCCGTTATTGGCTATCGCCGACATGGCGGAAATAAGCTGAAGGGCCGTAACCGAAATACCCTGACCGAAACCGATGTTTGCCGTGTCCACTTTGGTCCAATTCTTAACAGGCCTTAAAACGCCTGCAGCCTCACCGGATAAATCAATTCCTGTTTTCGATCCAAAACCAAAATTTTTAATATAGGAATAAAACTTTTCTCTGCCGAGCTTTTCCGCGATTTTCGCGGAGCCGATATTGCTGGAGTACTTCAGAATATCCCGTACGGACAGATAGCCGTGACGCTTCCGATTGGCTTCCCGAATCACCCGATTGGCAACGGCATAATATCCATCCTCACAATAAAACCGGTCTGATTCTTTGACAACTTTTTCTTCTAGGGCTCCGGCGACCAAAAATGGTTTAAACGTTGAACCGGGATCGAAGGAGTCTGTAATCGCTCGGTTTCGCCAGTCCTCCGACGTCAACCCCCTAATGTTATTTGGATTGAATCCTTTCTCATTGGCCATGGCTAGAATCTCCCCCGTTTTCGGATCCATGACGATCGCAATGCCGCCTTTTGCTCCTTTATCCAACACAGCTTCTTTCAGATGCGTTTCCACCAGATACTGGATGCGGCTGTCAATGGTCAGAACCAGATTGGCGCTCTCACCTTTCGGAGAAGTATTCCGTTCAACATGCAGGAAAAGTTTTTTTCCTTTAGCATCTCTTGCCCAGCTCAGTTTTTCCGGAGTTCCTTTTAAATGCGCGTCATATTTCTTTTCGAGTCCTTCTAGTCCCTCGGCGTCAAACCCGGAAAATCCGATTAAATGAGCCGCCAGCGGACCGTTCGGATAAAACCGTTTCGGCTCTTTGATCAGAAATACACCTTCAATATCAGCAGCTTCCACTTGTGCCGCCTGCTGCTGAGAAATTTTTCTAGCCAACCAGCAGAAACTCTTCGGTTCGGAAATTCTTTTGAAGACGGCGGATGAATCAAGATTCAGAATAGCCGCTATCTGTCGGGAGACTTTCGCCTGATCAGTAATCTTGGTCGGGTCCGCGCACACGGAGTCCGCCAATACCGACATGGCCAGTTTCTCACCGTTACGGTCATAAATCATACCTCTTTCGGAATGAATCGGTAATGTAGTGATATGCTGTCGTTGAGCCAGCTTTTTTAATTTCTCGCCGGATAAAACCTGCAATTGAAAAGCGCGGGACAATAAAGCAATAAACAAAATCAAAAAAATTGCCAGAAGGCTGATCAGCCGGAACTTCAGCCATTTTTTCGAGTCTGCCGCCATACTCACTTCCCCGTTTGTTTTAAAACAATCACCTGCTCCGCAGTGGGATAGGACATCTGCAGCTTATTTCTGGCAATATCTTCAATTCTCTGCGGCGCTTTGAGCATTGCTAACTCCAGTTTCAGTCTCTTTTGTTCTTCCAGTAAATTTTCTCTGGCATTTAACGCTGCGGCAATACCATATTCCATCTTGGTCATGCGGATGTGCGAACCGACATAAATCACTGCGACAAACATCAAGACAAGAGCCACCACAATAAATGTAGGATACTTCACACCGAAAGAGGCGGTGGTCGCTTCTTTGATTTGTCGGCTCTGTGGAATGGCCTGTGTTCCTGCAGTCTGCGCCATTTTAAATCCTCTCTGCCACACGCAACTTTGCGCTACGGGCACGCGGGTTTAGCTGAGTTTCGCTTATGGAAGGCACCACCGCTTTACGCGTCAAAACTTTCAGGACGGCTTTTTTTTGACAAACGCAGTAAGGAATATCTTTCGGACAAACACAGGTCGCCGCCAGATCGCGAAAGGTATTTTTAACGATCCGGTCCTCCAGCGAGTGAAAGGAAATCACGCAAAGGCGTCCACCGACCGAAAGCGCGCCTATGGCGCCTTCTATCGCCGGAACAATACAATCGAGTTCGCGGTTGACGGCAATCCGCAACGCCTGAAAAGTGCGGGTGGCGGGATGGATCTTTTGCCGCTTCATGTGGGCAGGCATGACCGAGGCAACAAGAGCGGCCAACGTCACCGTCGTCTCAATCGGAGAGACTTGTCTTACTCGCGATATCGCCCTGGCGATTCTTGCGGCCATTTTTTCTTCCCCGTATAACTTGATAATCTTTTCCAGTTCAGCTAGCGTGAAATGGTTGACAATATCATAAGCGCAAAACCTCAAATCTTGATCCATCCGCATATCTAGTGGCGCTACCTGGCTGAAACTAAACCCCCTGTGCGCCGTATTCAGTTGATGGGAAGAAACCCCCAAATCCAGCAGCACACCATCAACTTTATCAATATGCAAGTCTTTCAGCACGGAGACCAGATCGGCAAAGTTTGCCTTGATTAAGACCTTGCGCAATCCGAACGGCGCCAGCCTCTCTTCGGCAGCCTTGAGGGCCTCTGCGTCGCAATCTATTCCGATCAGCGTGGCCTCAGTCTGTTCCAGAATCGTGCGGGCATGCCCCGCGCCGCCTATCGTGCCGTCCACGTAAATGCCGGTTTTATTTCCCACCAGCCACGACAACACTTCCTCCCGCATCACCGGCTCATGAGTAAAATCGGCGCTCATGGTCATATCCCCAGATCGGCAGCGATATCGTTATCTCTGTCAATTTCGCCACTGGCCATTTTTATTTTTTCTTCAAAACGGTCTTTTGGCCAGATTTCTATATTTTTCAGCATTCCTGCCAGGATAATATCTTTTTCCAGTCTCGCATATTCGCGCAGCGTCGGGGGAATCAGCACTCGTCCCTGACTATCCAAATTACAGTCCACAGCTCCGGACATAAAAAATCGTTGAAAATCGCGAAACCCCTTGTTCAGGATGGGCTTTTGTGATACTTTTTCTTCAATGATTCGCCATTCAGCAAAGGGGAATACTATTAAATACCCATCCCAATTCGTAATGACCATTCGATTGTCATACTTTTCCGCAAATACGTCGCGGAACTTGGACGGGAAGATTATTCTCCCTTTTTCATCAATGCTGTGATGATATTGGCCACGAAAATCAGACACTCTAATCCCCTCCACAATAAGCCACTTTACTCCACATGGCCGACTATAGAGAGGGAAACTGGCTTTGTCAAGAAAAAAATGAATATTTTTTCTTACCAAGTAACTTAAAATCACTAAGAAAACAGGAAATGTAAATCTCTTATGACAACCGATTTACATGAAAGATTTTCCAGACAATCTGAAATCAACATTTATTCGTTATGGGCGGCATTACAAAGAAGGCGGGGATAAGTCGTAATACTGAACAAAATTAAATATATAAATAGAAAGATATCGCAACTGTCTGTTATTCGCTACCGTTGGTGGCGTTGCGAAAACGCAGGACCGCATTGTTATGATCATTTAAGGATGATGAAAAAAAGTGAGTGCCGTCCTTTTGGGAAACAAAATAGAGGTAATCAACATCCGCCGGATTTAGGGTCGCCCGAAAAGAATCCAGGCCCGGATTGGCTATGGGTCCTGGAGGTAAACCTCTGATAATATATGTATTATAAGGAGATTCTCTTTTATAATGACTCCGCAGAACTTTCCCATTGAAATCTTTCAGATCATAAACAGTAGTAGGATCACTCTGGAGGGGCATTCTCTTTTTCAGCCGATTATAGAAAACAGCTGCAATCATTGGCTTTTCTGCGGAACTTCCAGACTCCTTACCGACAAGTGAGGCAAAAGTCACAAATTGATGGGTATCAAGACCTTTTTTCGCTGCCTTATTGATCATTTCCGGTGAAATTTTACTCCAGAAACGATCCACCATCATGCGCATAATCTGTCTGGTGCTCATGGAGCGATTCAAGAAGTATGTGTCAGGAAAAAGATATCCTTCAATCGAAGATCCCAGAACACCTAGAGATGATAAAAACACCTCATCCTCAGCCAATTCAAAAAAGGCATTTTCATCAATCAACTTGTATTCTTTAAGACGTGCGGCGACTTCCTTCAGCGAATAATCCTCATGAATCGTTACACGATAGTTTTTTATATCTCCATGAATAAGTTTATCAACCAGCTCAGATGGGGAAAGAGATGTGGCAAACTCGTATTCACCGGCGCGAATAGACCGGGTGCCCCCTTTGATTCCGACTAAACTATAAAACAAAAACCGGTTTTCAACTAAACCGATATCCATGAGAATTTTCGTCACTTTAATCAAACTGGTGCCTGTCGGAATATCGACCAGTACGGTTTTAACATTCACCACATCAATCGGAGTCTTTGCATAGATGAACAGCCCTACACTAAACACAATTGCCAGGCCACACGTCAGTAAAAAGGCATAAAATAAAATTTTTCTTATCTTTATCTTCATTCTTCGTCACATTTTAAAGGACATCATGAAATAATTGAAATATCGAAAGGGCAGAATTCAAAATTGCCCGGCAGTTGATTTATCAGCGCAATCCAGATGATTTTGCAAAATCAGGCAAGCCGCCAACTGATCTACTTTTTCCTTTCTTTTTTGCCAGCGGATACCGGACGAAATTAAAATATCTTCAGCCTCTTTGGTCGACAGGGTCTCCGGCCATTTCATCACGGGCAGCAAAAAAGTTTTATTAAGCAAACGGGCAAAACGGTTAACCTTTTCACACTGGATGCCTTCGGAACCATCCAGTCGCAAAGGATATCCAATGACAATTTTCTGAACCGAGTAAGTTCTAATCCAATGGCTCAAAATTTCTAAATCATGTTTTTTTGTTTTACGAATCAGCGTCGGTAATCCCTGAGCCGTCAACCCCAACTCATCACAGACGGCCACGCCGATTCTTTTCTCGCCGTAGTCCAAACCAAGAATGCGCAAAAAAACACCTCATTTTTCTTGTTATCTAACAATTCCGAATAGGTTTTTCAAGAAGTAAATCATCGACCATTTTCCCTGTTGAACATCGTTTCCGGAAATATGATGTTGTGAAAATGGCGGGAGTTTGTTATTCCAGTTCATCACTAAAATTGAGTTAGCAGGAAAAAACATGCAACATTTCGTTTTGGGAACAGCCGGTCATGTGGATCACGGAAAAACATCGTTAATCAAAGCCCTGACCGGCATTGACACCGACCGCCTCAAAGAGGAAAAAGAAAGAGGCATTACCATTGAACTGGGGTTTGCCTCACTTGGGCTTCCTTCCGGCCATACACTCGGCATTGTCGATGTGCCGGGACATGAAAAATTTATCAAACACATGGTAGCCGGCGCAGCCGGTATTGATCTGGTTTTAATGGTCATCGCCGCAGATGAAGGCGTCATGCCGCAAACGAAGGAACATCTGCAAATCTGCTCGCTTTTGGGAATTACGACAGGCCTTGTGGCTCTGACCAAAATTGACCTGGTGGAAAAAGACTGGCTGGAGTTGGTGCGCCCCGAAATTACCGACTATCTAAAAGGCACTTTTCTGGAAAATGCGCCCATCGTGCCGGTTTCGGCGGTTAAAGAAACCGGCGTTCAGGCGTTGCTGACTGAAATTAATAAAACCGTAGACCAGTTGAAAGAAAAAACCGATGACGGCATTTTCCGTCTGCCGGTTGACCGCATCTTTACGATGAAAGGATTCGGCACCGTGGTAACCGGCACGCTGATTTCCGATAAGATCAAAGTGGGTGAAGATATTCAGATTCTGCCGGAAGATATTTCTGCGCGGATCCGGGGCATCCAGGTGCACAATGCCCCCGTGGAAGAAGCTTTCAGCGGCCAGCGCACCGCCGTCAATCTCCAGGGCATTGAAAAATCGACGCTGGAACGAGGCAATGTTTTGGTGCGTCCACAGACGGTCTGCCCCACACAAAGGCTTGATGTGGCTTTTGAATACCTGGCCGGAAATACCCGGAAACTGAAAAATCGGGCGTTGGTGCGTTTGCACACCGGAACGACGGAAATCATGACGCGAATTGTTCTGCTGGATGCGGATGAACTATCCCCCGGCGAAAAATCCTTTGCCCAGCTCATTCTGGCCGATGAGGATGTGGTGGTAGCGGGCGATCACTTCGTACTGCGCAGTTACTCACCGGTGACCACCATCGGCGGCGGTCGGATTCTCGATCCGTTGCCGGGAAAACATAAAAGAAAAAATATAAAAATACTCGACGATCTACAAACCCTGCAAAGTGGCGCCTTGCCGGAAAAAATTTCCGTTCTATTAGAACGGGCCGGTTTCGCCGGCATCAATATCCAGTCGCTCGCTTTTCGACTGGGCGTCCATGTCAAAAAAATCCGTGAGGCGCTGGAGAAATTATTTTCCAGCCGCCAGGCCATCTTGCTTTCCAGCGACGACACAACCTCCGTATCCGTCCATTTGTATGCTCAACTGGAAGAACTCATTATTAAAAGCCTCGCGGACTATCACAGGAAAAATCCTTTGAAGGAAGGCATATCCAAGGAAGAACTCAAGGCCGCGCTAGCCGCTACGGTGTCCGCCAAACTCTTTAACCTGATCCTCGCAAGTCTCGGAAAAAAAGAAATCCTCGTCAGCGATAAGGACAACGTCCGATTGGCATCCTATCTCGTGCAACTGGCGGGTGAAGAGGACGCCTTACGTCAATCCATTGCATCAACTTATATGCAGACCGGACTAACGCCACCGTCTCTTTCCGACGTCATGAACGGCTTTAAAGATTCGAAAGGCAAGGCGCAACATATCGTCAAACTAATGCTCAAAGACGGCGAACTCATCAAGATCAATGAAGATCTGTGCTTTGCGCGCGAGGCGCTTACCAAATTGCGTGAAGATTACAAAGCACAGCTTGCCCGGGACGGTCAGGCGACACCGGCAACTTTTAAAGAATTAACAGGACTCTCGCGCAAATACATCATTCCGCTCATGGAATATTTCGACACCAGTAAATTGACAGTGCGCGTGGGAGATCACCGGATATTGCGGGAAAAACTCTAAAAAATATCTCTCAAAAAATATGACTTCTCAAGAAAGGCGGTTCATTTGAAAACCAAAGAAATCTATCTTCAAGACATCAAGCAGGGCGATAAAATCGCTTCTTCATTTTTAGTCGCGGAAAAGAGCATGGCCTTTTCCCAGAAAGGCTCAGCTTATTTAAACATCCGATTGAAAGACAAAACGGGCGAAATGGACGGAAAGGTCTGGGATAACGCCGTGGAGTTGGATCGCGTCTTTAAAAAAGGCGATATAATCTTTATCGAAGGCCGGGCGCTCAGTTACCGCAACGCGCTTCAGATATCCATTATCACGATTAAACCCTGCGCCTCGGAAGACATTGATACGTCGGATTATCTGCCGGTCAGTAAGATGGATACGATGGCGATGTTTCAAGACATTCTTGCTTTCATCGATACCATTTCATCCGAACCTATAAAAAAACTGCTCGCCGCTTTTTTTCATGATGAAAAAACGGCTGAACTTTTCCGGCGAGCACCGGCGGCCAAAGGTTTTCACCATATCTACCTGGGCGGTCTGCTCGAACATACGCTTTCCGTCGTGCAACTGCTTGACCGCGCAGCGGATCATTATCCGCAATTAAACAGAGATTTGCTGATCGCCGGCGGCATGCTGCACGACATCGGCAAAATTTACGAATTCTCTTATGAAAGCCTGATTGCATACAGCGACGAAGGCCGGATGATTGGTCATCTGGTCATGGGCGTGGAAATGATCAACAAAAAAATCGAGGGCATCCCGGATTTTCCATCACAGATCGCACTCGAGTTGCGCCATATCATCTTAAGCCATCACGGCGAATTTGAATACGGTTCTCCCAAACGCCCGAAGACCATGGAAGCGCTGGTCATCCATTTTATGGACGACCTCGACGCCAAGGTCAACGCGTTTCAAAGCTTCGTCGCCGCCGACGCCGCCAATACCGATTCCGACTGGACAAGCTACAACCGATTCTTTGAGCGGTATTTGTATAAAGGCAAATAGGAAACGAATGATAAACTGAGGGCTTTCACCTTGCGGCAAAAGCCCTTTGAAATTTGCTATGATGAATAAATTATTTTTGGGCTGGTGTTTCCTTTTTTTTCAGGCCTGCAAGCGTCGCCGCCAGGTGCTTCTGAGCTAAGGCCGGCGGTTTTACGGCTCTGGGTATTGCGCCGAATGCGTCAACATCGTTCAATTCGGCCATCACGCTGCGAAATCCGGCGTCAAACGAAAAGGCTCTAACCGGTTTATTGAAATTGATGTCTTTCCCATATTGTGACACGAAGGAGGCTGATTTTTCGGTAATCAGAATGCCGTTTTCGGCATTACCATCCTGATCTAGCGTCTGAAGCAAAACGCAGATATTCACCACGCGCTGATCGGATGCATCCTTGGCGTCCGGAAAAAGATCCAGGGGAGTCACAACCGGTTTGCCCGAGGCAGAACCGAGTGTCAGACTGCCTACTGAAAACGCAACCGTCTCGCCCGGATTGTATTTAAACATGCCGTCCGCCCCGGTTACACCTTTGAGTGTTGCCGTGGCATAACTTATACCGCCAACCGGACCATCCATAAAAACGCCCTTTAAAGCAACTGGCGTAGTACTGACGCTGGAACCAATAGAACTGCAACCGATCATCAATGCAACCAGAAAAATCCCTGAAACCGACAAGACCAAACGACCCATCAAAACACTTGATTTTTTCATAATGACTACTCCTCTCCTGAAGTTTTATCTTGGAACATTATTAATATAGATGGATAGGAATGTCAATAAATGAAAAGAATAAATGAAATCATGCGGGACCCGGTTTTTGTTTCCTCCTGATTTCATTGATATCAGCGTTGAACCTGATAAACTTTGAATCTCCCACCATCGCCACCCGTTCTTTACGTTTTTGAATAGAGTCCAATGGGATTCTCCCGATCTTGATTACAGTTATGGATGCTTATCATGACCGGGGAACAATTCCCTGTGTTTTTTTAGCATCCGGAACGCATGGATTTTCTTTGCACGGATAAGAAATTGTGATACGCAATTCGCCGCAAACGGTTGAAAATGTTATGAACAATAAAATCCTGTTTTCTCACTTCCCCAATATGTCTGTCCAAAATTGGCAAGACTGGCGCTGGCAATTTCAAAACCGTGTCACATCCATAAAAGAGTTGGCCAGGATTTTGGGCAGGTCGATGCCTTGGGTGGAAAAAATTCGCCCTGTGCTTTCCGCCTATCCTATGGCAATCACCCCTTACTATTTATCATTGATTCAGCAAGACGAGGAAAACGACCCCCTCGCTTTGCAGTGCATCCCCGATTTGAAGGAAATTTCAGTTTTGCCAAACAGTCCTGCGGATCCTCTGAATGAAGACAGTTGCATGCCGGCGCCGAAACTGATTCATCGCTATCCCGACCGCGCTCTGGCCATAGTCACCAAAACCTGCGCCACTTATTGCCGGTATTGCAATCGCAAGCGTTTTTGGAAAACCCCGGAAGCACACACATTTAAAAACCGGTTGAGAAAAATGGTTCGCTATGTATCGGATTCTCCTAAAGTCCGTGAAGTCATTCTTTCCGGCGGCGACCCACTCACTTACGACGACGGGAAACTGGAAATGATCCTGGCCTCGTTTGCGGCCATACCGCATGTGGAGGTGTTGCGCATCGGCAGTCGCATGCCCTCGGTTTTGCCGATGAGGATCACGAAAGACCTCTGCCGGATACTCAGACGCTACCGTCCGTTGTGGTTTAACACGCAATTCAATCATCCCACCGAGATCACAGCGGATGCCACGCGCGCCTGCAATATGCTCCAGGAAGCAGGTATCCCTGTCTCCAACCAATCGGTTTTGCTTAAAGACGTGAACAATTCGCCGGACGTCATGCAACGCCTGTTATATGGATTGCAAAAGATATCCGTCCGTCCTTATTATCTTTTTCACTGCGAACCGGTGAAGGGCTGCGGCCATTTTCGCACGGATATTCGGGAAGGTCTGACCATAATGGAGGAACTCCGCAGACATTGCTCCGGACTGGCATTGCCGCAATACGTGGCCGATCTGCCGGGACAAACAGGGAAAGTCCCCATACTGGCCCTGTCCAAATCGATAAAAAATGATTTAAAGAAACATCAAGATTTTTTTGACAATTTTGAATAATTAGATTAGGAAGAGCATCAAAGAAATTAATCAATTACCGGATAACCGGTAGCCAAGGAGATTAGCAGTTATGTACACCGCCAGCGATTTAAGAAAAGGGCTGCGCCTGAAAATCGACAACGAACCCTTCATCATCACTGAATTTAACTTTGTCAAGCCCGGTAAGGGACAGGCTCTGTATCGCACCAAGCTCAAAAACATGCTCAACGGCAACCAGTTCGAACGCACCTTCCGCTCCGTGGACAACTTTGAAACGGCCGATCTGCGCGAAAAGAAAATGCAGTACCTCTACAAGGAAGGCGACAAATATTGTTTCATGGACAATGAAAACTACGAGCAGGTTTATCTGACGGAAGCACAGGTCGGGGATGCGGTAAACTTTTTACTGGATAATATCGAAGTGGAAATTCTACTGTTTGAAGACCGGCCCATCGGCATCAGCCTGCCCAACTTTGTCGAACTGATTGTCACCGAAGCCGAACCCTGGGCGAAAGGCGACACCGTATCCGGCGCGACCAAACCGGTTAAAGTACAGACCGGATACACGATCTTCGTGCCAACCTTTGTCACCGAAGGAGAAAAAATCCGCATTGACACGCGCACGGGAGAATACTTAACCAGAGTTAAAAGTTAGCACCTTTATACAAAGTCTCTCACCCTGTCATTCCCGCGCAGGCGGGAATCTATTACATTATTAGATAACTGGATTCCCGCCTGCGCGAGAATGACAAAAAGGACAAGTTTGACTTTTTACGAGATCATTGTTTTCCAGGATAATATTCTTGAGCACATTCCCAAAGGACGATCATTTCTATCTGGCGCGCAAGTCGCAAGCCCTACACTTGCGGGCCCGGTTTATTCAAAGCATCCGTTCTTTCTTTATCGAACAAGATTTTCTGGAAGTTGAAACGCCCATCAGAATCCCCTCGCCCGCACCCGAAGAGCATATTGAAGCCATTCCATCGGGCAACTGGTTTTTGCAGACCTCGCCCGAGCTTTGCATGAAAAGGCTTCTGGCTGCGGGCTATCCCCGAATTTTCCAGTTTAGTAAATGCTTTCGCGCCAATGAAAGAGGCGATCGACACCTGCCGGAATTCACCATGCTGGAATGGTACGTCGCGCAACTTGACTACCAACAACTCATGGATCAATGTGAAGCCATGCTCATCGCCGCATTAAAGGACATGGGATGCAACCAGAATATTATCTGGCAAAATAAAAAATTTAATTTCGCGCCGGGCTGGGAAAGAATCACGGTGGCTGACGCCTTTTTCAGGTATGCCCCCATGAGTTGCCAGGAAGCCCTGGCGAAAGATCAGTTTGACGAAATCCTGGTGGAGCATATCGAACCTCGCCTGGGCGCCAACCGTCCAACATTTCTTTATGATTACCCGGCCAAACTTGCGGCACTGGCTAAAATTAAAAAGAGCGATCCGACCGTCGCCGAGCGCTTCGAACTCTATATCGGAGGCATGGAAATAGCGAACGGCTTTTCGGAATTGACTGATGCGGATGAACAAAGACGGCGTTTTGAAGAAGCGTCCGCGGCACGAGCCGCGAAACATTGGGCACATTACGATATGCCGGAGAAATTTCTAACAGCCCTGCAAGCCATGCCCAAAGCCGCCGGCATCGCACTTGGCATCGACCGAATGATGATGCTTCTGACCAATACGGCCATAATTGATGACGTGATTGCCTTTCCACCGGAAGCACTTTAATCCCGCTGTTGCGGGACGAGCGTTAATTCTCCGCAGCGAGCTCGCGATATAATGACGTTCATTGCATACCTCGACAGCGAGCTCGCGAGGTGGTTGATCCTTTTGAAAAAAAGATGTATTGACAAGCCCCTTTTTTTCCTTTAGGTTACATCGCAAATTTCAAAACCATTTCTGGAGATAATAAAGTGAAGGATATTGTGTCTTTAGGCATAGGAAGCAATTTTCACGGCTCTCTTCTTGGCATGATTTTAGACGCCGGTTTGATGGTCAAATTTGTTTTACTCATTCTGCTCATTCTCTCCGTCGTTTCATGGACGATCATTTTTCTAAAATTCCGATATTATCGAAAAATCAGAATAGAAAATGAGGCTTTTGATTCCGACTATCAACGCAGCAATAAACTTTCCGAAGTCCTGCCTGCGGCCAAGAAATATGCATGCTCGACAACGGCGCAAGTGTTTCGTGTCGGCTATACGGAACTGACCAAAGTGAATAAGTTGTCGAAAGACGCAACACACGGTGAAGAAATCAGCCTCTCATCTCTGGATAGTGTGCAGCGGGCGCTCAACCGAGCCTCCAACACGGAAATGACCAAACTGGAAAGCGCGTTGGGATTTCTAGCCACAACCGGTTCGGCCAGCCCCTTCATCGGTTTATTCGGCACGGTCTGGGGACTTATGGAAACCTTCAAAGCCATCGGTGCGCGCGGTTCGGCGACGCTGGCTGTTGTCGCCCCCGGCATCTCAGAAGCGCTGATCGCCACGGCGGCGGGACTGGCCGCGGCCATCCCGGCGGTTATTTTCTATAATTATTTTTTGAATAAGTCTAAAATAATGGTGCAGGAAATGGATAACTTTGCCGATGAGTTTTTAAATATCGTCGAGCGTTATCTGATTCGTAAATAAGTTGATTCAGGAAAGACATGATGCGAACAACACGCAGAAACAATAGGGAAAAAAGAGCCATGGCGGACATTAACGTTACACCGCTCGTTGATGTTATGCTTGTGCTGCTCATCATCTTTATGGTTACCGCGCCGATGCTTTCCATGGGCATCGATGTCAACCTGCCGCGTGTTAAATCAAAAAGTATCGATCTCGCGGAAGAGAAACTGGTCTTGAGCATTAAAGAAAACAAAGAAATTTTCTTAAACAAAACGCGAATGCCGCTTCAGGATCTTAACGCGAAGCTTGCCGCAATCTTTGCTGAGCGCGTTGACCGGGAGATTTTCCTCCGCGCCGATAAAAATGTTCCTTACGGCTTTGTGGTGGAAGTGATGTCGGAAATACGCAAAGCAGGCGTCGATAAGCTTGGCATGATTACCGAACCGCCCGAGGGCATAAAATGACATCCCGGACGCCCCCTAAAAACGCCTTCGGCAATACCGGTAGTCCCTACAATATGTTTTTCGCCTCCCTGTTTCTTCACCTGATTGTTATTGCCGCCATTATCATGACCGTACCCGGCACATCAAAGCAGCTAACCTTTGGCGCACCCTATTCCGTCGCGCTGGTGGGTTCCGAAATCATGCGGTCACCCCAGGAGACTTCCGTTGCCAAAAGCATACTGCAACCATCTCAAACGGCCCATCCCGTCATTCTGAAACACAATCCTGTCACTTCGAAGGCTGTGTCTCTGATTAAAAAAGACGAAACAGGCAAACCCGACATTGAAAAGGCAATCAGCGCTATTAAACAAAAAGAACTTACCAATATGGAAGACAACAAGACAAGCAAAGCCCCGCCCGTCTCGACATCCCCCGGTGTTGACTCTTCGGCTGGAAACCAATCGCAAACAAACGACTATAGCCATTTTGTCTGGTCGAAAATAAAAAAGAACTGGACGCTGCCTGCCACTTTAATGCCCAAAAACAATGTAGAAACCATCATCGAAGTTAGAATTGCGCAAAGCGGCGCGCTGGAATATATCGGGTTTGAAAAACGCTCCGGCAATCATTATTTTGATGAGTCCGCGATGCGCGCCGTTAAAAAATCGATCCCTTTTCCGCCGCTTACGGGATGGGTGGCCCATCGCTCCATTGAAATCGGCATCCGGTTTCATTCCGCTGAATTACGTCAGACAAACACAAAGGATCGACCATAACCATGAAAAATAAATATACATTCAATATTTTTATATTATTCACTTTTTTATTAATCAGCATTTTGCATAACACAGCCTTGGCCAAAGTATATATTGATATTGACGCACCCGGTTTTCAACAATTCCCCATAGCGGTTTGTGATTTTCAAAACAAAAAAGCGGGGGCGGTACCATCAGCTGAATTCAATACCGCTATTGCCGACAACATCCGGCACTACATCGATCTATCGGGAATCTTTAATATTTTAGACAAGAAAAGTTTTCTGGAAGGCGTTGAACCAGGTACTCCGGAAACCATCCGTTTTTCCGATTGGTCTGTCATTGGCGCGGATTTTCTGCTGCGCGGTGATATGATAATCGCCGGCCAAAATGATGTTATCGTGGAGAGCCGCTTGTACGATGTCACACGCGGCCAGATGCTTTTTAATAAAAAATATTTGGATAAAACCGGCGACTTGTCGGCGCTTGCACGCGCTATCGCCGCCGATATCCTGCTTGCGCTGACCGGAGATGAAGGGGACTTCAATACAAAAATTGCCTTTGTGATCAAAAAAAATGCCCGGTCTGATATTTACACGATGAACTATAACGCATCCGACATGAAAAATCTGACAAATCATCAAAACATTGTCGCGGCGCCGCGCTGGTCGCCGGACGGTCAATATCTTGCTTTCACATCATACAAAAGCGGCCGGCCAGAGGTTTATCTGCGAAATTTAAAAACCGGAAAAGAAAAAAATGTTTCTTCGTTTCCTGGCCTCAATTTATGCGGTTCCTTCTCCCCGGACAGCAAAAAATTATTGCTGACGCTGAGTAAGGACAACAATGAAGAAATCTATGCCCTGGACATTGACGCCATGACGCTCAAGCGTTTAACTCATAGTCATTCCATTGATGTTTCTCCGGCCTGGTCGCCTGACGGCAAAAAAATCGCTTTCGTGTCCAATCGTTCGGGCTCCCCGCAAATATTTTTAATGGATACGGACGGCAACAACGTTAAAAGAATAACTTTTGAAGGCAATTACAACACATCTCCTTCTTGGTCTCCCCGCGGCGGCAGGATTGCTTATGAAGGCCTCATCAATCACAAGTACCAAATCTTTTCCGTAGATGAGGAAGGTAACAACCTTATTCAGTTGACATTTGATGATGCGGATAATGAATATCCATCGTGGTCTCCTTCCGGCAGACAAATTGTTTTCAGCTCGAGGCAAGGCTCAAAAAGTCGTATCAGTATCATGAATTCTAATGGACTGAACACACGAGTTCTTAAGGAAAATAAAGACCATTTGGTGATGCCTTCATGGTCACCCAAATTTAAATAGAAAATTTATTTCATGTTAGGGTTGTTATTTTCCAGCCTTTGCCGTATAGAAAACATTATGATTAGTTATGCATTCAACAGGGATATTGAAAAGCAGCGAGGTTGTCGGGCATCTCCTTGAAAAGCACCTTATGTGCCATTGAATTTTTATATTATTTTTGTTGACGTCCACAGGCAAGTTATGTTTAAATTTTAACATAACTTGTGAACTACCCACACCCATAATGAAAGGAGAATATCATGAAGAAACATTTAACACTAATAGGGTTGTTAATGGTTTTCGTATTTGGTTTGACAATATTCAGTGGTTGCGCGGAAAAGAAGGCGGTTGTCAAAGATGAGGCCATCCAGGAACAAAAGGTTGCGCCCACTCAGACGGCACCGGTAGCAGTGAAAGACGATGAAGCCGCCCGCCGAGCGAAAGAACAGGCAGATAGGGAAGCCGCCCTGAAAGAACAGGCAGATCGGGAAGCCGCCCTGAAAGCACAGGCCGCCAAAGATAGAGCCGCAAGAAATGCAGCAGCACTCAACGACCTGAATATTCAAAACATCTATTTTGATTATGACAAATCCAGTATCCGCCCCGATGCCCGTGAAATATTGAAAGCCAACGCCGACATATTCACAAAGAACAGCGCTGCCAAGATCGTTGTTGAAGGCCATTGCGATGAAAGAGGCACCGCCGAATACAATATGGCTCTTGGAGAGAGACGTGCCCAGGAAACCAAGCAATACCTGGTGAATCTGGGGATCAATGTATCACGTCTTGAAACCATCAGCTATGGTGAGGAACGTCCGGCTAACGAAGCTCACGATGAAGCGGCCTGGGCACAGAACAGACGAGCACAGTTTCTTTTGAAATAATTCAGAAAAGGAGAAAGCTTTGAAAAGCTCTCTTTATCTCACATTTTTGGCGCTTGTTTTTTTCGTTTCCGGCTGTGCGACATCATCCGATTTAAAGGCAGTCCGTTCGGAATTAAACCAGCAGATGGAAGAAAAGCTTGCCGTGGTGGATACCCGGATCGCCGCGGCGCAAAAAGAGCAGGAGAAAAACACAACGACTCTGGCGTCCATGCGCAAAGGACAAGCCAACACCAGCGCGGATTTTGCGGAACTCCGCGATAACATCCAGCAACTACACGGTCAAGTTGAAACATTGAAGAAGGAAACGTCCCGGGATTCTAAGGAATATAAGGCAAAGATCGACAACCTTCTCCTGAAGATCAGTTTCATTGAAAATTTCCTGGAAATCAGTAAGAAAGATTCTTCAAGTGACATCGACAGTTCTGCTTCAACCAAGGATCCTTCGGGGAAGCAGGACAAAGCGGCGATTTATGCGGCGGCCTATCAGACCTTTAAGGGGGGCAACTACACAAAGGCCAGAGAAGCTTTTCAAGGTTTTCTGACCGCTCATCCGGCAGGTGAGTATTCTGATAATGCCCAGTTCTGGATTGGCGAATGTTATTTTTTTGAAAAGAAATACGATAAGGCCATTCTGGAATATGAAAAAGTGACCAAACAATTCCCCAGCAGCAACAAAGTTCCTTACGCCTTGTTAAAGCAGGGGATTTCCTTTCAAAATCTGGGTGATAAGGTAAGCGCCAAGCTGCTTCTGCAGCAGGTGATAAGGGATTATCCCAATACCAGCCAGGCGCGGATTGCGCGTTCCAAGCTTCAGGACATTAACTAGGTTTGTTCGATCATAAAAGAATAAAAAAGGGGCTTTTGCATAAGGCCTCTTTTTTTATCAGTGCTAAGGGACTCGTCGTGACTGCGGGAGGACCTGCATCCGAATCAACCACCTCGCGAGCTCGCTACGGAGAATGAACGCTCGTCCCGCTTAAGCGGGATTCAAATGATGCATGATTTTCATAGAGACAGATCTCTACGCTGTTAATTCATTTTAATTATTTTGATTTCCGCCGGAACCGGCAATTCAAAGACCGACAGATCGGTCGCCTTTTCGATTTTTAGATCGGAATATTTTACGCTGACAGACGTCACGTTATCCGTCCATTTAATAGTTATCTTTTCGGCAAGAAGGCCCTGCGGCGAATAATCCTCATATTGCACCTGATAAATTTCTCTGCCGTCCGAATCATGGCGGACCAGCCTTGTTATTCTTCCGTTTTTCTCCATCCAGATCGTTTGCGAAGGCCCCAAAGGTGTTTTCATGTCAACACGCAGCAAAGCGGCTTCCTCGTAATTCGCATATGACAAATTCTGATCGGCCAGGGGTGGATAAGAACCGGAGAGAATCATCACCATATCTGCAATATCCAATGCAAAAGTTAAAAAACGAGCCAGATTTTCGGCAGAGGGTTTTCCCGAATAAAACTCGCCCCGCGACGGAATAAATATCCTCATATCATGAGGTGTTGCGGTCAGGAAAAAATCGGGTGTGCCGATCAGCGGCAGCATCTCCAGACGAAGATAGGAAGGCTTCTGCAAAACTAACGCGGCTCTGACCGGAAAATGCCCCTGCGCCGTCATCAGATCAATCTGTGCCGTGGCGACAATCCTGTCCGTTTCATGAATCGTTCGGGAAATAACCTCTAAAGATTTTGGCGGCATGCCCGCCGTTTTCCCGGCGCATCCGCAAGCCAGCAGCAACAGCCATAAAAAAATTACCACCCGCCCGCAGGGAAAATATCGATCACGCATGTCGGGAACACTTCCTGGAAATTTGACGTAGTTTTTGGCAACTCTATTTTTTATTAATCAGATTATCAAGTTTCTTTTTCAGTATACTATTGTCAGGAATAATCTTCATAGCCTTCCGGTAATAATCCAAAGCCTCTGTCTCCTGACCGATTTTTAAATGAACATCCCCCAGATGCTCCATAACATTGGGGTCATCCGGCAAAAGTTCCAGTGCTCTTTTGAGATATTTCAGGGCGCTGTCGTAATTGCTTTTTCTAAAATGCAACCAGCCCAGCGAATCCAGAATGTATCCATTGTCCGGTTTGATCTTTAAGGCCTGGACAATCATTTGTTCGGCCTGATCAAGATGAATATCACGATCAGCATAGGAATAGCCGATAAAATTAAGCGCGTCCGCATTTTGCGGATCAATATCCAGAACGGTTTTCATGGATTTAACACTTTCCTCAAAACGGTTTATTTTCTCCAGAATCGAGCCCCGGACATAATGCAGATCAGCATTCCGGGGGAAGCGCCCAATGCCTTCCAGAACCGTTTTTTCCGCCGCTGCAAAGTCCTTCTGTTCTTCATACAGCGATGCTAAGTAGAGATACAAAACGGCCTGATCGTTTTTCTTTTCAATGGCCTGGGTTATAACCAGGATGGCGTCCGCGAGCTTGCCTTCTTTCTTGAAAATCATAGCCGCTTGAATTTGGGCATTGGCGTATAATTCAAACACCGGAGATATTTTTTGATACTCCGCCTGCGCCGTATGCCAATCACCCTTTTGCTCCAGAGCATTGGCGAAAAGATAACGCAATTTTTGGTCGTCAGGCGCCGTTTCCAGCAGCGATAAAAATTGAACGGCCGCCGCATCAAACCGGCGTATATCGTAGTATAAAAGCCCCAGAGCGGTGCGCACCTCGCGGTTGTCGGGATCCGTTTTTAAGACTTCCTGAAATTCTTTTTCCGCCTCTCCCTGTTTATTCGCTTTAACCAGTAACTCGGCAATCTTTATCCGGAAACTGATCCGGGCAGGATTCATCTCCAGATAACGGCGATAAACCCTAATGGCTTCATCATATTTGTTTTGAGTTTCGTAAAGTGCGGCGAGTCCCAGCCAGCTCGCTTCAAACGCGGGCCTTTGCACCGTAATCTTTTGATAGAGAGCCTCAGCCTCCGCTAAGCGGTTCATTTGGGTCAGCGTTTTCGCGTAGTAATAAATGCCGATGATATTATCGGGATCTATTTCCAGCATTTTCTTATAAGCTTGATCGGCTGAGTCATATTTTTTTTCCTGCGCGTAAATAGTCGCCAGATACAAGTAGGCAACCAGATTCTTTGGATCCATCTCGATGATGGTCTGATATTCCCGAATCGCCTTATCGTATTCACGCAGATTAAAATACAAACCGCCCATAATGGAACGGAGTTCGATATTGCCGGGATTTTTAGCCAGAGCTGACTCCCCCAGCGACAAGGCAAGATCAACATTACTATTCTCTACATACAGCGAAACCAGTTCGGTGGTAAGATAAGGTGAATCGGGATGAATCGCGAGCGCCTGTTTCAATTGATCGATAGACGTCGTCAGGTCGCCATCCAGGCGCGACAAAACGGCCAGCGAATAATGATAGGCCGCGGCTCCGGAATACTGTTCCGGGATGGATGAATAAGATAATGGACGGTTTGCCGACAAAGAAGCGCAGCCCGCAAAAATCGCTGGGACAAGAAATCCGCAGACCATGAAATTAATAAGTTTTTTTTGCATAAGGTATGGTTGCTCTCAATGCTTATATCCCGAAAAACCCGTTTATTAGGATGCGCCTTCCAATGATTTCTTTTTCATCAGTTTCGATACCGGAACAATCGAAACACCTTTTTCCCGAAAAGATTTATTGGCGTCTCTAATTGCTCGAATCGTCTCGGGATAAGGATGGCCGATCACAATCAGCGGCTCGTTACCGGCCGGCGCGTTGACCACATCCATCAGGATTTGATAGATTTTTGAATAATCACGGTTATTGTCCAGAAAGATTTTGCGTGACGCGACAGTCAAATGAACTTTCTGTGAAGCTGCCGTGGTTTTTGAATTGTTGGTCGTCCGCGAATCGATAAAAAACAAATTCTTCTTTTTCAATTGTTTAAAAACCAGTATCAGCTTTTCTTCATCAGCCATGAATTTGGAGCCCATGTGGTTGTTGACGCCGGAGATATAAGGAACAGAAGCCAGATTTTTTTCCAGTTGAAAGACAATCTCTTCATCATTCATATCCGAAAAAAGAGCGCCATTACCCGGTTTTTCCTTTGGATAGGAAAGCGGCTCCATCGGCAGATGCAGCAAGGTTTCACGATTGGCCTTATGCAACATGTCCGCTGCTTCCCGTGAGTGGGCAAGAAGCGGTAAAATAGCAAACGTGATATCCGCGTCAACGCGCAAAAGCTCCTGCACCGGCATCATATCATAACCAATATCATCAATAATTATGGCTATTTGCTTTAACTTCAACCGAGGCGACGTTCTTTTGGCAGCAACAACATCTTCTTCCTCCGCGGGGGTCCCTGCAACCGGCGGAAGCGGGGGGAGGTCTTTGGCTTTTCCCCGTAACTCTTCCGCCGGCGATAGAGCCTGCGGCCTTTCTTTTGCGGCGGCCTTCTGTTGCGTCGTTTGCTTCTTCTGTTCAGGCGGCGACTTAACCACAACTATTTCTTCCCGATGAAACATGATCACGTAAGCGATTGCGGCAATAGATAAGACGATCGACGCTATTAAAACCACCATTAACAAATTGTTCTTTTTTCTCTTTTTCATAGCTGACAATATCCACATCCCTGTGAAAACGGAATCAGTTGATCAGATTCTTTTTCATGATATGCCAGCTTTTCAAAATATCAATAGCCGTCTGGAGTTGATTGTCTTTGGTTAAATCGGAGGCATCCTTGAGACTTTCAACTTTATTTTCCTCAAGCTGCGTACCGTCTTCTTTGGCCGGTTTGATGTGGCCTTTGAGATCTTTTTCCCGAAGTTTTTCCGTAAGACCATTCTCCGATTCCTCGGAAGGCTTCACCAGCTTAACAATAATATCCGGTTTAATCCCCTCGGCCTGAATGGATCTGCCGCTGGGCGTGTAATACCGGGCAGTCGTCAGTTTCAGCGCGGAACCGTTTTCCAGAGGAATCACGGTTTGCACGGACGCTTTGCCAAAGGTCTGCGTCCCCACAATCAGAGCCCGACCGTTATCCTGCAGCGCACCCGCGACAATTTCCGCCGCGCTTGCCGTGCCTTCATTCACCAGGACGACCATCGGAACCGTTATTTCCTTACTGCCATTGTCCCTGGCCATTGTTTTGGTTTCCATGTTTTTCGTGCGACCACGGGTGGAAACAATCATCCCCGACTTCAAAAACATATTGGATACCTCAATCGCCTGATTCAGAAGTCCACCCGGATCATTTCTCAAATCCAAAACCAACCCCTTCATGGGACTGGCTTTTGCACCCACCTCGGCCATCGCTTTACGCAGATCCGTGGATGTTCTCTCATGGAAAGACGCGATGCGGATGTAGCCGATATGATCATCAAATATCTTTGATTTGACGCTTTTAATCTGGATAACGGCGCGTGTCAGGACAATATCTTTAGGCTGGACCATATTCTCCCGCATAATGGTGATAGTCACCTTGCTGTCCTTTGGACCGCGCAGCTTTTTCACGGCTTCCATGATGGTAATATCTTTTGTGAATTTACCGTCGATTTTGATGATCTGATCGCCGGATTTCACTCCGGCTTTGTACGCGGGTGTATCCTCGATAGGAGAAACAACGGTTAAAATATCTTTTAAAATAGTTATTTCAATGCCGATCCCACCAAAACGCCCCTGCGTTTCCACTTCCAGTTCTTTATAAATTTCGGCGGTCATAAACGAGCTATGGGGATCGAGGGACTTCATCATGCCGCTAATGGCACCCTGAATCAAGACGGAGGAATCCACTTCATCAACGTAGTTTTTCTGCACCATATCCAAAACTTCATTGAATGTTTTAATCTCTTTGTAGATATTTTTGTCCCGACCAGAAACCTTGCTGTCGGAATACGGCCCGAAAATAACAAAAAGTCCAAGGAGAATGATGACGAATAATGGCCATTTACGGGATATATTTTTCATGCTCTGCCTCATTGTAAACAAGATATTTTGTTTTATATAAAGTAATGCCTTCAATGAATAGAAGTATATACCATTACTTCAGTTATTTTCCATATATTTCGGCAATCAGGAAAGAAATAATCAACCACCTCGCGAGCTCGCTGTCGAGGTATGAAATGACCGTCAAGATATCGCGAGCAAGCTCGCGGAGAATTGACGCTCGTCCCGCAACAGCGGGATTAAAAATGCTGTTGTGGACTGGACGTGTGAAAACCGGGAGGCATGTTTCCTACTCTATCGACCAGGTTGTCTGGCCTGCTGCATCCTTCAAGATAACATTCTGCGAAGCCAGTTCCTGACGGATATCGTCAGCCCGGCTCCAGTCTTTTCCTTCGCGGGCTTTTTGCCGCTCCAGAATCAGCGCTTCTATTTTGGAAACATCCAGGCCGCGCTTCCCGACTTCCATATCGCGGTCGATTTGAAAGAAGATCTCCGGATCAGACTGAAAAACACCCAGCACATCGCCAAAATGCATAAATACACGTGCTGCCGTTTCCAGGATGACCTGCTTGGTTGATACGGGCATCTTCTTTTCCGCAGTCGTAATATTATTAATCAACCGGGCAGTGTCGAAAATATAACCCAGGGCCTGCGCTGTATTAAAATCATCGTCCAGCGCGGCGTTAAACTTTTCTTTTAATTCATTTAATTTATGAACGTACTCCAACGGTGTGGGTAGAAGCTTTTCTTGTGCTTGCGGGGCTAACGCCCGCGTTTCTTTCATGAGCTGCAGGGCAGTATAGCAGCGAATAAGCGCCGTCCTGGCTTCTTTGAGCGACGTATCCGAATAATCCACGGGGCTTCGGTAATGGCTCTGGAGCATAAACAGGCGTAAGGCTTCCGGATGGTATTGTTTGATGATCTCCCGTATCGGAAAGATATTCCCCAGTGATTTAGACATCTTTTCGGCGTTGATCTTCACAAAACCATTGTGCATCCAATAATTGGCCAAGGGTTTTCCCGTTGCCGCTTGAGATTGAGCAATTTCATTTTCGTGATGCGGGAAAACCAAGTCTTCGCCGCCCCCATGAATGTCGAATGTCTCGCCCAGATAACGCCGGCTCATGGCCGAGCATTCAATATGCCAGCCCGGCCTGCCCTCTCCCCACGGACTTTCCCAGAAAGGCTCGCCTTCCTTACTCTTTTTCCACAGCACAAAATCCAGCGGGTTCCTTTTCTTGTCATTGATGTCCACGCGGGCGCCAGCCGTCATTTCATCCAAATGGCGTCCTGACAATCCGCCGTATGCAGGAAAATTATTCACCGCAAAAAACACATCGCCGTCCACTGAGTAAGCAATGCCTTTTTTCTCCAGCATTGAAATCAAAGTGATCATCTCCGCCATATGCTCGGTCGCCTTTGGCGTCACGGTGGGTGTCAGAACATTGAGCGCTGCCATATCTTCATCATGCAGTTTGATATACCGTTCGGCTATTTGAGCAATGCCGACGCCTTCTTTATTCGCCCGATCAATGATTTTGTCGTCAATATCGGTAAAGTTTTTGACATACGTCACATTGTAACCACTCGCCTTTAAATGCCGGAAAACCACATCAAAAACCACCGCTGCGCGGGCATGACCGACGTGGCAGACGTCGTATGCCGTAATGCCGCAAACATACATGCCGACAGCACCCTCTTTAATCGGTTTAAGTGTTTCCTTTTGTCTTGTTCTGGTATTAAATATTTTTTGAGGCATGTTTTATTACTTTCATCAAGGATAAAGCGGGGACATCTGCAAACCACCGTCTTCAGCCAGAGAACAGACCAAATTCATGTTCTGCACGGCCTGTCCGGCAGCTCCCTTGATCAAATTGTCAATGGCGGAAATAATAATCACCCGGTTGGTCCGTGGATCAACAGCTAAACCGATATCGCAGTAGTTTGATCCGCAAACGGACGAAATATTGGGATACGTCCCGGCAGGGCTTATCCGTACAAATTTTTCCGCAGCATAAGCGGATACATACAGCGAATGAAGCTCGGCAAGCGTTATGTCTTTCGTGAGCGTCGCGTAAACCGTGCTCAAGATACCCCTTTTCACCGGCAATAAATGCGGCGTGAAGGAAATAGCAAATTTTCCCCCGGCCAGCGTGTTGAGTTCCTGCTCAATTTCCGGCGTATGCCTGTGCTTACCGACTTTATAGGCTTTAAATCCACCATCAACTTCGCAAAAAAGCGATCCCACGAGAGGGTCCCGGCCTGCGCCACTCACACCGGAGGCCGAATCGGCAATGATCGTGGAAACATCCAGCAGATTGTTTTTCAACGCGGGCATCAGGCCCAGAATGATACTGGTCGGATAACAACCCGGATTGGCAATCAACCGGGATTTTTTGATCTCCTGCCGGTAAAGCTCAGGAAGCCCATAGACCGCCTGCCCGAAAAGATCGGCGCTATTGTGTTTGGCGTACCACTTTTCGTAAGCGGTCAGATCTCGCAGGCGATAGTCGGCGGAAAGATCGATCACTTTTTTACCCGCCTTGATAAAGACGGGAGCAATGTCCATGGAAACGCCGTGAGGAAGAGCCAGAAAAACCACATCGCAGAGTTTGGCAATCTCCTGGGGTGTTGCGTTTGAATAGGTCAGTGACGTTAAACCGGAAAGCGACGGAAACACGTCCGAAACCTTCACGCCGTCATAACGCCTGGAGGTAACGGCCATCAATTCCGCCTGCGGATGCCTGGATAAAATTCTGATGAGTTCCTGACCTGTGTAACCGCTGGCCCCGAAAATCGCTGCTTTAATTTTCATAAAAACTCCAAAAAAAAGGGAGGCCTGAAAGCCCCCCTTGGATGATTAGCGTTTGGAGAATTGGAATTTCTTGCGGGCTCCCGGTTGTCCATATTTTTTTCTCTCAACGACGCGGGCGTCACGTGTTAAAAAACCTGCCTTTTTCAGTATGGGGCGCAACTCGGCGTCATACTCCAGAAGCGCTTTGGAAATGCCATGTTTGACAGCTCCCGCTTGTCCCGCGACACCACCGCCGCCGACATTGATATAAAAATCAAACTGATCGTTCTTGCCGGTGATATCCAGAGGCTGACGAATGATCATCTTCAGGATGGGACGGGAAAAATATTCCTCATAATTTCTCTTGTTAACCACGATATTACCACTACCTGCTTTCATATAGACGCGGGCAATAGCGCTCTTTCTCTTACCGGTTGCATAAAAACGTTGTACTGTCATGACTTCTCCCATAAAAATATAATCAATTCTTCAGAGTTCCGGGTAATTAAACCGCTAATGCCTGTGGACACTGGGCTTCATGCGGATGCGCATTGCCGCTGTAAACTTTCAGTTTCTTAAGCATCTTTCTGCCGAGATTATTCTTGGGCATCATCCCGGCCACAGCGATACGAATGAGATTTTCCGGCTTTTCCGCCAGCATTTTACCGGCGGCCGTTTCTCTTAACCCTCCCGGATAACCGGAATAGGAATAATAAATTTTATCGGTAAGCTTTTTGCCGGTCAGGGCAATCTTTTCGGCATTCACCACCACGATAAAATCGCCGGTATCGACATGCGGCGTATAAATAGCTTTGTGTTTGCCCCGAAGGCGCAGGGCAATCTGGCTAGCCAACCTTCCTAATACTTTATCGGATGCATCGACCACGTACCAGTCTTGTTTTGTCTCTTCTGCCTTCGCTGAAAATGTTTTCATAGTAAACCACCACTTAGTTAAAAATTTAAAGACGTAAACTATGCAATTCCTGTTTGTTTGTCAAGAAAAATATTTGAATATTTGAATCACAATATAATTTCCAATACCGGTTAGATCTGATGACCAAAATAATAAATAGCATAATCCGTAACAGGTAAATACATCATCAAATCCCAAGCATACCTAATCCGGCCAGGGATATTTTCAGCATAATTCTTTCATCATCGTGTGTCTTGGTATAGGCCACCCCCACACCCCAGCATTGCTCCGTATAGACCAGTCCAACCGTGGTTTCCACGGTCTGATTGTTAAACTGATCACGCCGGATAACGAATTGGCCACTCAGGCGCTCGGTGATGACCGCTTTTAAGTCCATATTAATCTCTTCGATGGAATCCCGCGTATAACGGTAACCGAACGTCAGCTTATCACCGCGCCAGTCACTGATGGCCAGATCATAGTTCATTTCTTTCCAGCCGCTGTAGGGACTATATTTATTACGGGCCGCAAAGGACAAATAAGAATGGGGCTTCAGATCAAGCTCCATCCCTATATCCGACATGGGTCGCCTATCCCCGGTGGATCCTGCCATCTCTTTTCTGGCTTCGTTAATGTCATAGACCTGAAACAGCTTAAAGCGTAATAATTCCAAATAATTACCAATCCTGGTTTTGTCTTTGATCCGGGCGGTAACCGTATTGGTAAGAGACCAGGCCAACGCGTTTTGTTCGGTTAAGACATTTGTGTTATTGATATTAAAAGACGTGAATGGATCGAGCAACGAACTTATCTTCGGCAAATAATCGGGAATATTGTCTTGTCGGACACCGGGCGTATAGGAATAAAAAACTTCGGGTTTGATTTCATGCCGGACTTTGTCCCAGTTCAGAATGCTGACATCGAAAACGCGGGAAAGCCGACTGCTGACCGTTAGGCCGGCATTATAAATCGTGCGGCTGCCGCTTCTATTTTCGGAATCAAACGCATTGTCTTCGCGATTCCAATAGATTTCCCGCACAGTGAGTTGCGGGGTGATCTTCGCATAACTGGAAATGTTAAAAGGCAGTGAAATCGTCGGCGAAAGATCAACATAGTGCCCTCTGGATCCTTCGCCCCGGTAAAAATAGTCATAATGACCGGCAAATTCAAAATACACAGGCGTGGAAAAAAGCGGCTGCTTGATGCCGGTCAAAACGATCTCCGGATACTGTTGCAGGGTCCGGTCATTATTGTTGACCGCAAAATCGTCCGTTGAGCTGACGCGCGCCATCACATTATAGTTATTCCATCCCTTGAACACACGCGCCGATGATTCGAGAGAACGCAAGGACTCATTCCCTTGAAAAGGAATTTTCCGAAAAGGGTCTTCTTCCGAACCGGTATAATGAGTCAAATAATAGTTATGAGCATTAAAGTCACGAAAATACCACGCATCGGAAACACGACGCAAATCTGTCCGGACATAAAATTGCGAATCAAAATTCGTCTGATGATTGACCATGAAAGACCATCGCCTGTGCATATCCTGCCAGTCGCGGCTTAACGTGTTGCCGATGGTTTCCGTAACGTGTTTGTTGTCTTCCATATAGTCGCCATAGAGCGTGCCAAAAGACTTGCTGCCAGCGAAATACCGGAATTCCGCGCCTTCTTTAAATCCTCTTTTTTCGATGTAACGCGAATAAAATGTCGCGTCCATTTGGGGATTAATCGCCCAGAAAAAAGGAATCTCGACATCTACACCGTCTTTATCTCTGGAGTAGGCAAGATAAGGGAAAAGCAATCCTGTCTGGCGCTTGGTTTTCGCGGGAAACGCTATGAGGGGGGTATAGATTACCGGCACGCCTTTGGTCATCAAGCGGGCATTCTTCAACCAGCCGTACCCTTCAACGGTCAATTCCATCTCCGATCCGGCCAGTTGCCAGTCGGGATTCTCGCCGTCACAAGTAGTGGCCAAAGGCTTTTCGATACGATAGCTATTCTCGCCGGTTTTCTCGATTTTGTCCCCTTTTATGTAGAAATGATTGCGCGCGTAAAAGGCTTTGGCGTTATAGGCCGCACCGGTTTTATTCTGTACATTAACAACTATTTTATCGCCCGCGAGCGAATCCTCCGCCATCTTCAGAAATGCACCGCCCTCTGCGGTCGCAAGATTATTCTTTCGATCAAACTCAACGTTGGCGGCGGTTAAGACACCATCACCATAAGTTATGACGACATTGCCAAAAGCCGAGTAAACATCGCGTTCGTTATCGTAGGACAGGTTATCCGCTTCGATCTTTACCGGTGCGTCAGCAGGTACTTTGATATCCTGAGCAAAAATATTGCTGCTCACGCACAGGACAAAAATCGCCCCCGTTACCATTCCGATATATTGTCTCAATCTGATCGGCAAATTCATCAACCTTGTTTATAATCCTTAAATCACAACGGGAATTGTCCCCCGAGCATACGCCGGGCAAGCTGACCGTTCCCTGTTTCTTTCGCTTCACGCTCTTGCATGCGCTTCGTCCCTTACCACAAGAACGCCTTTGATGAAATATCTGTTTTAACCTCTCCGGCAAGATAAAGCGAACCACAAGCTAAGATCAAATCGTTTTCACCGGCGTATTGGAGCGCCTGCCGAACAGATGCAGTTACGCTGTCGGATATCTGGGCCGAATAACCGAGGCTCTCGAGGAATGCCGCCAGCACCGTTGGCGGCACAGCGCGCTTCGTCTTTAACAGCGGCAAAAATATCTGGTGAGCCAGCGGCGCTATCTTGCGCATCATGCGGCGATAATCCTTATCGGCCAGAGTGCTGAAGATTAGGATCAGCCGACGGCCGGAGAAATCCTTTCCCAATGCGCGGCAAAGCGATACGATGCCCGCCGGATTGTGCGCGCCGTCCAACAGGAACAGCGGACTTGGCCGCAGGACTTCCAGTCTTGCTTCCCAGCGGGTTTGCGCCAGGCCCTTCTGGACAGCCTGATCATCAATCCGGTAACCCTTCTTCTCCAAAACTTCAATGGCTGCCAAGGCCAGGGCTGCATTGGACAACTGATGCGGCCCCCGCAGAGGCATGGTAAGTTGGTTAATTTTACGGCTTTGTCCTTCATACGATATTGATTCGTCCTGATGGATTTTCATTTTAAAATCAATACCGAGACGCAGAAACTCGGCCTGCTGCTTGTGGCATATCCCGTTAAAAACATCGATGACTCTTCTTTGTGTCGCGGCAGTGACACAAACCCCGTTTTTTTTGATGATCCCGGCTTTTTCACGGGCAATCGCTTCCAGCGTTTTACCCAGATAAGCTGTATGCTCCAACGCGATATTGGTGATCACCGAAATCAGCGGCTGACAGATATTGGTTGCATCCAACCTCCCGCCTAAGCCCACTTCCAAAACGGCAATATCCACTTTCCGGCGGGAAAAATAAAGAAAAGCGGCAGCCGTCAAACACTCAAAATAAGTAACCGGCTGCACGGTGTGATCTTTGATCTCAGCAATCAGCCCCCCCAGGTCCTTACGGGATATTTTCATTCGATTGACAACGATTCTTTCACGAATATCGATCAGATGCGGCGATGTATAGAGACCTACTTTTAAACCTGCTTGCTGCAGAATCGAAGCCAGCATGACGGCGGTGGATCCCTTGCCGTTGGTGCCGCCAATTAAGACCGAAGGAAATGAGTTCTGCGGATTCCCCATCCGAGACAACAATTCGTTGATCGCCTCCAGGCCAAAACGCATCACGTCAATATTCAGGCCGGAAAGATAGGTGCCGGGATTAAATTTATTCATGGGATTGCCGGTTAATTATAGTCGAATGACCTGACCATCTTCAATGATGCGGATTTTCTTATCCCCGATTGCCGCGATTTCTCGGCGAATCGCCTCGGCGTACTGGGACTTCATGTGATAAAGATAAATCTCCGGTTTTGCGTCTTTCAATTTCTTCAGTTCCGCCGCGAGCGTCACCGGTGTGAGGTGCCCGGTTTTATCCGCGATATCTTGCACGCTGCCGGACAAGGACGTTTCCACAAAGATCGCCCGCAACCCCTTCATGGTCCCGGCAACTTTCCAGACATCCTCTGTGGGCCCCGTGTCGCCGAGAAAAAGAACCGCCTTGTCTTTCGACTCCATCATATATCCCACGGTTTCCACGGTATGATGAACACCCATCGCTCGCACCCGCCAATCGCCCAATATTTTTTTTCTGCCGGGCGTGAGAATCTCAAACTTAATCAGCGGCGCTTTGGCGCTGGGAATTTTCGAAAAATCCGGCCAGATGACATTATTGAACAGGTGGCGATGGATATTTTCAATGATCCCCCGGCTGCTGCAGACAATCAGCGGTCTTTCCCGTTTCGCATGATAAAGATTGTCCGCAAGAAACATAATATCGCGCACATGATCCAGATGGGCGTGCGTTACGAAAATATAATCAATGCGGAGTTGTTCCTCCAATGTCAACACAGGCGTGACAGTTCCCGCATCAATTAAGATATTTTTTTCAAGAAGGAAACTTGTTGTATTGTGATAAGGCAGTTGTGAACCGTGGCAACCTAACACCCGTATCTTCATGTAGAGCTCCTGGACGTCCATGATACGGACGGTTATTCTCGCGACGCGGCAATCTCGAAGCACCAGAGATTGCCGCGTCGCTTGCAATAACCCGTTACGTTTCTACTGAAACACAGGCCACTATGAAGCACAAAAAACAAACAACATCAGTTAGTGAGTGTGTCACAGCCTATTCATTCATCGCGTATTCGCCATTTAAGGTAAATACATATTTACTCCAGACTCTGTTATATTGGTCATCGTCTCCCTGTGACTTAATCAGCATGATATCCTTGCAGTACGCACGCTGTTCATCCCTGGTGGTGTGCGTGCCATAGATTTGCAAGGCAAAGCGGGCAAAGTCGCGCACCATGAAATCAAAGATCTGGTTGATAATATCCGGATCAACATTACCAAATTTGGCCTGTTCCAGAATCAGCTGCCCATAGACAACGATGGAGAACATCTCGCCCAACGGCAGAGAAAAGATGGGATCCATATCCTGGGCCTTGTCCGGACCAGCTTTCTCCAGCAATGCCTTGAATAGATTGATCTGCTGAATGAAGATGGCCACATTCGGGAGTTGCTTGTTGGCTTCAAAGACCGGCTTATAGTCGTGGAACTGAACAGTCCCCAATCCCTTTGTCGGCCCCTGATTAAACAGAAAAAGATCGTCCTTGGCGGAGAAATCCGGCGCAACCGGAGCATACTGGGTCGGACTGAAGAAGTAGTTCTTCATGAACTTGCGGATGAGCTGAACATTAACATGGACTGTTCCTTCCAGTTTGGAAGGCCCGCGAATGTCTGAAGCGCCGAGGGAGAAATAGGTATCCTTTTCGAATCCCTTGGCGGCAATCACTTCCCAGAGCAGGTTGATTACTTCTTCGGCCTGCGTCGTCACTTTCATCTTGCTGGTGGGATTGTAGAGCAGATAACGGCGATCGTTGGCGTTGGCGCTGCGGAAATAGTCCGTGGAGCGACGTTGGTAGAGTTTCATTCCCACGATCCTAAGCCAGGCATCCATAAAATTTTTCTTCACATGCGGCATGTCCGTAACATGAACACCGTAAAGTATACGATTTGCCGCATGGGTAATGGCTTCATAAAAACTATGTTCGGTCACGCCGATAGATCCCGGGCCAATATTGAACTTACCGACGTTCACCGTGTTGAGCGAAGAATCCCAGGCATGCGATCCCCGCGAAAGAATGTCTTCTTCCGTGATGGGATAATCGTGAAGGGCAAAACTGGAAACATATTGCTGATGGGAAACAACGTTCTTTTTCAGTTCATAGGCTTTGTGATGAAAATTGGTAACAAAGAAAGTGTAATCATCCGTGCCGTCCTTGATTTTCCCCAGCGTGGAGACCATCTCCGCTTCGTTGCCGTTGCCGATATAGTACTTTTCTCCGTTGGCCACCCAGGTACCATCTGGTTTTGGCGTCAGTGTCGTTTCGGTGGAATAGATGTCCGCGCCGTGCGTCCGTTCGGAAAGGCCGAAGGCGAAGATCGCGCCTTTTTTAAGCAATTCGGCGGCCTTCTTCTTGGCTTTTTCATTGGGACTCATCCAGATGGGACCAAGCCCTAGGATGCTGACCTGAAAACAATACCAGTAACCCAGACCGTAAAAGGCCAGAAGCTCGCTATATTCACTGTTACGGGCTGTATCCCAACGGCAGTCGAGATCACTTCCGCCGTATTGGCTGGGAGTAAGAAGTTTCGCAAAGATCTGCTCTTTGGCAATAAAATCAACGAACTCCCTATACCAGACCTTTTTGTTGAAATCTTCGGTAATCCTGGTTTTGCCCATTTTCTCGAAGAAGGTGATCGTTTTGTCCATGATAGCTTTCGAGCCTTCATCAGACATCAGACTCTGATACTTTTTCGGCTGCAACAGATAATTCATTTGACACTCCTTTCAGGTAAATACAGTCATTTTTATATTGTCGTCAGGACAATATCCTATAATTTCCAAGAGGCACTTTACGACATTTTCAAGAAAAGAGCTACTACGAAAAGCGGACATCGTCGTTTATTGTAGATTCCCGACTCAACCGCCGTTCAGAATTATTTCTTTTGCCTGAAACGACTAAGTTCCTTAAGCAGCCAGTCACGACTGTTGATGGCTGGCTGCCCGGGACAATGAACTGTATAGGGTTTTCCGGATACCTCGCTTTTCGTCGCGCTATACATAATGAATTCTTCAGTGCCATGAATTTTGTCTTTGAAATACGCGTACTTTTTCTGCACGTGGGCCACCGCTTCCGCGCCCGAATATTCCGTGCCGTTTCTTTCCTGCTTGCAGTTGGTTCTTTCAATGTATTGCAGCAAATGATTAATTTCAGATTGTTGCACATCCGCCGCAAAACACAGGCCGGAAAACATCAGAATCAAGATGGACAAGACAATTTTTATAGCATTATTTCGATTCATGGCTTCTCTTTCATCAAACTGAGCCATGTATGCCGCTCCAGGAAAGAGCCGGGGACGTTTTGTTCCATCTCCTCAAAGAGCGCAAAAGGAGCGGCAAAGGTCATGAAATGGGGATCGTCCAGTTGTTTGCGGACATAGACGCGGGCGGATAGATCGGTGAGGCCCGCAACGGCACGAGGCTTAGTTGATTTGGCTTCGCGGTAAGGGTAAATACCGATGGTCTGGCAACCGGCGGCATAAGGGATCATCACGTTTTCATTGTTGCCGCGTCCATAATTGGCCAACACCGTTAACGCGGAGAGTTGATCAGGGTTGGCAAAAAAAATAATCGTCTGCGGTTTTTCTTGGGTTACATCAACCGTGGACAGCGGTTTGAACACCACGTACTTTCCCGGAATGTCCGTCATCGGCAGCGCATGAACAAACTTGGAAACAAGTTCCGGGCTTTTGATATAACGTTCGCCATACAGGAAATGATCATGACTCTCCTTGGTCATGAAAGGTTTGATTTGCTTCGCCAGTTCCGGTCCGCCGGGACGTCCGGCATTCCCCGATGAGAGGAAGTGACAGAACCCTTCTTCTCCGCCGGGAAAGTTCAGATACTGATTACCGAAACCCAACCCCACGCCGCCGCCGGCACAACCGAAGGTTTTTCTATCGGCCACAGCCGGTTTGCCTTTGGCCGCAGAAACGGCCAGCCACATCACACAGCCCCACTTGCCTTCGGAAAATTGCATCGCGTCCGCCGGCTTCTCCTCGGACCAGAGAAGCGCGACCGGCTGATATTTAAATTGTATGGCTTTGGCTATTTGGCTTTCCATCTTCTGCTCCTTCGAGAATTCGGAAAGATTATGCTTTCCCAATCGGGAAAAATAAAGAGACTTTTGTACCGTGCCCCAACTGACTTTCGATTTCCATTCTTCCGCCGTGCGAGAGCATCAGGTGTTTGACAATCGACAGGCCAAGGCCTGTGCCGCCCAGGTCGCGCGACCGTGTTTTGTCCACGCGATAAAACCGCTCACCCAGGCGCTGGATTTCTTCTCTGGGAATGCCCATTCCGGTATCGGTAATCGCAACAACCATGTTCCCTGCTTTTTCTTCAGCATTAATTGTCACACTGCCGCCACCGGGGGTAAACTTCACAGCGTTATCCAGCACATTGACAAAGACCTGGCTTAGCCTGTCGCGGTCTCCCCTTACAGGCAGCATCTTTTCCGGCACATGATTCTCGATGCGAATATTTTTGACCGCCGCTTTAGCTTCCAAAAGAGGAATCACACCACCGATGATATCCGGGAGATATACATCCTCGAAAAGGAATTTTACCTCACCCAGTTCAATTCTGGAGATGATCATCAGATCTTCCACCAGACGGTTAAGTCTTTGCGCCTGTTTGAGCAAAATTTCGATAAACCGTTTGGCATCTTCCGTGTTCTGAAGTGCTCCCTCCTGAAGGGTTTCCAGATAACCGATAATCGCCGTCAGGGGCGTGCGGATTTCATGCGTGACGTTGGCGACAAAGTCTGTACGGATCCTTTCCAGCTTTTTTAACCTTGTCACGTCATGAAACACAACCATGGTTTTTTCTTCACCGGGATACCCGTGAACCCCGGAAATGCTCACGTTCATGATGACCGGTTCTATACTGTCGAGCACGATCTCGGCGGACACGACTTCTCTCGTCAGTTTGAACCGGTGAAACGCTTTGTGCAGCTCCACATTCCGAAATGCCTCCATCAGCGTCTTCCCTTCGATGCCGCCGTAGGGTTCAAGCAAGATTCCCTGGAGGACGGCACTTACGAATTCAATCTGATCGGAGGCGTCGACGATCAACACCCCTTCCGTCATGCTGGTGAAGGCGGCCATAAGCTTGCTCTTCTCTTCGTTGGCCAGACGGATCTGACTTTGAAGTTCTTCCACCAGGTAGTTGATATTATCAGCGAGTATTTTTGTTTCATCGGATGTCTGCAAAATGAGCGTCCCCGAAGGCTCCCCGCGACGCAGTTTCTCGGTAAATTTTTCCAGGATCCGAACAGGCTTTGTAATGTAGAACGAAAAGATCAACGCCAGAATCAGCGACAACGTCGACGTGAGGATCAGGGCCATCAAAAACGAGGCATATACCTCGTCGACGGTTTTTTTAACATCATCGAGCGAGCGGGCCAAACGGACGTAGCCGATGATATCCGAGCTGTCCCTAACCGCAACGGCAACATAGAGCATTCCTGCACGGTCCGACGTACTCAGGCTGGTGGCCCTGCCCTCGCCACGAACCCTGGCTTCCTGCACTTCGGGCCGGTTTAAATGATTTTCGAGTCCCGACGCGTCCAGAAGCGAATCCGCCAGCACCTTCCCCTGCCTGTCAACCAGTGTCACACGGGCCCTTGAAATCAAGGCGACCTGCGTCAGCTGCGCGGATGTTTCAGAGGGTATATTCAAATCGATCAATCGAGCGTAAGCAAATAGCTCACGCTCGATTTTACCGGTCAGGACATCCCGAATTTCGTCCTTAATGAACGAATTCAGAATCAAAAATGACAGGAAAATGATCGCAAGATAGGAAAACAGTATTTTAAAAAATAGTTTACCCTTCACGTTCGATCCTCATTCGGCAAGCGGACAGGTTTGATGACGGACGCACTCTCCCGTCACCATGTAGGTGACCATGTCGGAGATCCCCTTCGCATGATCAGCAATGCGTTCCATATTCTTGGAAATCTGCATAATCAGCAAAGCGCGATGAATCGATTTGGAATCCTCCATCATAAAGGTCAAAAGCTCCCGGAATATCTGCTCATTGAGATCGTCAATCACCTGTTCGGTCTGGCGAACTTTTTCTGCCAGCTTCAGATCGCCTGCAATAAAGCTGTCGAGTGAATCTTTGATCATGGCGCCCACCAGATCCGTCATGCGGGGCAAATCGATATAGGGTTTAAGTTGCGGCACCTCGTTTAGCTGAATGGCTTTTTCGGCAATGTTGACGGTCATGTCGCCGATGCGTTCCAGATGCCCGGTGATTTTAATCGCGGTGGTGATGAAGCGCAGATCGATTGCCGTCGGCTGCCGAAGCGCCAGGATTTTAATGCAGCGCTCTTCCAGATCTGAGTCCAGACGGTCGATTGCGTCATCATCCTTGATGACTTTGCGGGCAAGTTCCGAGTCTCGATCCGAAAGGGATTTCATCGCGCCTTTTATCGCTTTCTCAGTCAAAGCGCCCAGGTAGATCAAAGAGTTTTTAATCTCCTTGAGCTCTTTTTCATAGTGCGAGCTGGTGTGTCGTCTTTCTTCCATTGTATCCTCCCCCTGATTCTCAACCGAATCTTCCTGTGATGTAGTCTTCCGTCTGCTTGACGTCCGGCTTGGTGAATATTTTCTCCGTTTTGCTGTACTCGATCAGATTCCCCAGATAAAAGAAAGCGGTTTCGTCGGAGATGCGGGCCGCCTGCTGCATGTTATGTGTCACGATAATAATCGTATAGTCCTTTTTCAGTTCTTCAATCAGTTCCTCAATTTTTGCAGTCGAGATGGGATCGAGCGCGGAGGTCGGCTCGTCCATCAGCAAAATATCCGGCTTCATCGCCAGCGCCCGCGCGATGCAAAGCCGCTGCTGCTGGCCCCCGGACAGGTTCATGGCGGACTTGTTGAGAATGTCCTTGACTTCATCCCACAGAACCGCCTGCTTGAGGCTCTGCTCCACCAGAGCGCTCATATCATGAACCGGCACACCGGTCAGCTTCGGTCCGTAGGAAATATTGTTGTAGATGGTCTTCGGAAAAGGGTTGGGTTTTTGAAAAACCATGCCGATTTTGCGGCGGATTTCGACCGGATCCACATCGGGCGCATAGATATTCTTGTCCTCAAATATAATCTCTCCCTCCACGCGCGTCGCGTCGATCAATTCATTCATTCTGTTGAGCAGCCGAAGGAGCGTTGATTTGCCGCATCCGGAAGGACCAATTAAGGCGGTAACTTTGTTTTTGCGGAAATTCATGTTTATATTGGTCAGCGCCTGGTTTTCACCATAGTAAAAGTTAACATTCTTCAGTCTGATGATCATATCTGCATCCATCTCTACCACCTTTTATTTCTTCTCATATAAGCTCGTATAATGATGGCTATCATATTGATACCCAGAACAAGCGTCACCAGAACCAATACCGTCCCATACTGAATCGGACGCGTTTCCTCGATATTTGTCCCTGCTGTCGCTAAAACATAAATATGGTAAGGCAGGGCCATCACCTCATCAAAAACAGAATTGGGAAGTTTGGAAGTGAAAAATGCAGCAGCGGTGAACATGATCGGAGCGGTTTCCCCTGCGGCACGGCCGATACCCAGAATAGACCCGGTTAGAATTCCCGGCAGGGCGTTGGGCAAAACAATACGGAAAATCGTCTGCCACTTGGATACCCCCAACGCCAGCGACGCTTCCCGAAATGTCTTTGGCACAGACTTCAGCGCTTCTTCCGAGGCGCCGATGATCGTCGGCAGAATCAGGAATCCCAGGGTTAAAGAACCAGCCAGAATACTTGAACCAAGCCCGAAAAAAATCACAAAGAAAGCAAGTCCGAATAGACCGAAAACAACCGAAGGAACGCCGGCCAGACAATTAATCCCCACCCTGATCAATCGGATCATCCTGCCCTGCCTGGCATATTCCGACAGATAGATGGCCGAAGCGACTCCCAGAGGCAGACCAATGGAAATCGCGCCGACTGTAAGATATATCGTTCCTAAAATGGCGGGCATGATGCCGCCTTGTGTCATTGAATGCGTTGGAGGCTTGGTAATAAAGTCCCAGCTGATGGCAGAAATCCCGTGTATAATGATATATAAGATGATGCCGCCCAGAGCCAGCGTGATAATCAGCGCCGCCCCGCGGATAAGAGCAAAAAACAATGATTGCTGGAGATAGCGCCATTTCATTGTGCTTGCCTGAATCTGATGCATGCTTCTTTCCTTTTAAAGAGTGGCAGAACCTGTCTGCTTGAATTTATTGGATACGTAATCCGCAATTAAATTGAATGCCAGCGTCAGAAAGAACAAAACCATGCCGGTGGCGAAAAGAGCATGATAATGCAGACTGCGGTAGGGAGTTTCCCCCATTTCGGCAGCAATGCTCGCGGGCATGGGACGCACGGAATCAAAAATGCTCTCCGGAATGGCCGCCGCACCGCCTGCCACCATCAGCACAACCATTGTTTCTCCGATGGCTCTGGCCATGCCCAGCATGACTGCGGTGGTTACACCGGAAAGAGCAGCCGGAAAAATAACCTTAGCGATGGTTTCAAACTTGGTCGCACCCAGAGCATAAGACGCTTCCTTGAACTCCTGCGGCACCGCATAGAGAGCATCTTCGGAAATACTGGATATTGTAGGGATTGCCATCAACGCAAGAATCATTGAAGCGTTGACAATGTTCAGGCCCGTGGGAAGGTCGAATACATTTTGTAAAACGGGTGCGATAACCACCATGCCGAAAAATCCCAAAACAACCGAAGGCAAACCGGCCAGAAGCTCGATTACGGATTTCAGAATTTCTTTAATCGAGCGCGGGGCGATCTCAGAAATATAAATGGCGGCCAGCACTCCCAGGGGTACCGCAATTAAAGTAGCAAATATGGTTACAATGAATGAACCGACAATCAGCGGGAATATACCGAAATAAGGCGGGTCGTAGGTTGGATACCATTCCATTCCAAACAGAAAATCTTTGACAGATACCTGCTTGAATATCGGCATTCCTTCACGAAAGAGAGAAAATACGATCATCGCCAAAACGATGATCGCAACCAAAGCGAAAAGAAAGAAGATATATTTTATGAATATTTCTTTTGTTTTCCGGTTCATTGCGGTCCTTTTATACACAATATGGGCATGGGTGCAATCATAAAATCATCTCTGTTCCAATCTCATGAAAAAATGGCTTTGCAACGGTTTATACAACATTTATTGCCGCGGCAAAACCATTTTCTCGCTTATGTAAAAAACGCATCTATCAAAGAACTATTTTAAAGACATCGTGGGCACAAATCCGACTTTAGCCACAATTTTCTGACCTGCCCGCGATTTGATAAAAGTCATAAATTTAGCTGCCTCCCCCTGCGGTTCGCCATTTGTGTACATGTAGAGCTCACGCGCAAGTGGATAACTCTTATCGAGGGCTGCGTCGATTGATCCGGTAATCCCGTTTACTGAAAGAGGTTTTATGCTTTTATTCAGATAACCGATTCCCACATAGGATATGGCGTAACGGTTTTTTGCCACTGCGGTCGCCACGGCTCCACTGGAGGCCAGCATCTGGGCCCGGGGAGTAACTTTGATCTTTTTCATGATAAAGTGGTCCCATGATTCAAATGTTCCGGAAGATGTGTCGCGCGAAATGACCACGATTTTCAAATCCTCGCCGCCGACTTCCTTCCAGTTGGTAATCTTGCCCTGATAAATCTGGCTTAACTGATCAATGGATAAATTGCTCACTTTGTTTCTCGGATGCACGATTGGAATTAACGCATCCAATCCGACCACATGTTCCACCGGGTTGGCGCCTCTTGTTTTTGCCAGCTCAATTTCTTCCTTTTTTATGGCGCGTGATGACATGGCGATATCCGTTGTTTTATCAATAATCGCCTTAATTCCCTCACCGGAACCGCCCCCGGAAACAGACATCTGCACACCCGGATTGGCCTTCATATAGGTTTCAACAACCGCCTGAGTGATCGGTAATACGGTTGTCGACCCTTTGATAACGATGGATTCAGAGGCGAATACCGCCCCCGCTGCAAAGCACGTGACCAGTAGCCCAAAAGCCGTTTTCTTAATCATCTTAAACATTTTTTTCCTCCATTCTTTAATTTGTAAAGCAATATACAACTTAAATGTTACATTTTGATGAGAAACCGATGAAGTAACAGATACAACTTGGCGCAAGCGAACAATCCCCCGAAACACTTGAGAAAGATACTCTGTGTAGAGAAATAATTTATCGAAATATTTCAACTACTTATTTATTTTCAACGAGTTGAAACATGAAAACCAGCCCAGCTTGCTAAACCCGCCGGCTAAATATTCTTTTTGACAACCTGAATGTCTATCCATGAGGTGGTCACACTGCTTCTCCCTGTGTAAACAAAAGAAACCACCCATAAAATCGCTAAAAAAATCAACAGGCCGGGATTCCACAGGGAGGTAATCCCCAGAAGCAGATTCGGTGCCGCAACACCTGACTTAGTCGTCACTGTCAAAATCACCAGGGTATAAGCAATGGCTATCAAAGTCATGACCTGGTAGGCGCTGATGCGACCGTTCCCCCGATAATCAGCGCGCAGGAATTCGGAAACAAAACGCCAGATCTGTGTTGTCATCAGCGTTAGAATTAACGACGCCGCGGCAAAGCCTTTTAAGAAAAGGTAAAAACTCAAAAGCCCGGTTCCCGTATAAAGAACCGCCGTCAACGCCTGAACTGGAATGACCGCTACGCCTTCGAGGTCATCGGCATAAGCAATTTTTTTGGTTTTTCCCCAAAAAACGAAATTCCACCGCCGGAAAATTTTTCTAATGAAAGGATTGCAATCCTTCAGCGGCTTCCCATAACAACAACCAAAACTGATGCAGGCCAGCCTTCCCATTCCTTCTCCAAAGGCATAGGCAATAAACATCGCGGCCATCGTCTGGGTCACCGGGATATGGATCGCCCACCATTGGCCAACGGTGGCGTTAAGCAATATGATGACGATCGGCGCAATGATGATGCCGGTAAATGCGGCTGCTCCTACGGAAAATGTGTGATGTTTTTTTTCCACCAGCCGGGCAATGACACGCGCGGCCCACATGCAAATGGCCAGCACCGGAATGACCACGGACAAGGCGATCTCCATCGTGATGTCCAGAGACCCCGTCATCAGCAGGAACATCACGACAGCAAATACATAAGCCACCGCGTTAAAAAAACCATAGTAGGTAAAATTAACGCCATGCCAAGTACCATCAGGGCTTTTTCGTCCGGGCAAACAGGCGACAATCTGCCAGCCTTCCGCAGGAAGCGTTCTGAAAGCCCAGGCGAATAACAGGGCGATCACGCCCGAAAAAATCAGCAGAAAAATCTCATCAAACATGATTATAGGATATGTCTTTCATGGCCCATTGTCTGTTTTTCCTTTTATGATTTCGTTCTTTTTCCTTCTGGCATTCCATGCATAATTTGCTCATGGGTTCAATCAGTAGTCTTTTTTCGTGGATTACTCTCCCGCAATGATCGCAAATGCCGTATAAACCCCGGTCAATGCGCAGAATCGTTTCCTTAATATCCAGCATTAATTCTCTTTCCCGATCACGGCAGGCCAGTTCAACATACTTATTGGACTCGATTGCCGCCTGATCAAAGGGATCGGCAAAACGACCGTCGTCATTTTTCATTTTAGACAGAGTATGACCCGCATTGGACCAAAGTTCTTCCATTTTCCTCACCAGCTTGTTTCTGATGGACTCGATTTTCTGTTGCCTAACCATAACAACCTCCTTTTTTAATAAATAAGAAAAACATCTCATGTCATCCGGCTTATGACAGAACTGGCGACAAATGATCTGACCCTGACATCCGTTTCGACCAGAGATTTCCCAAAGCCGCGGCTGAAAATGCTCTCGGCGTCGGGATAAATCATATTCGCCACGATATCATCCGCAAACCGAATTCTGTCCTTTTGAAAGATCAAGACAACCGTGCTGCTTCCGGGACGAAAAAGGCTCTTGGGGACGCCTTTTTTAATAGACATGCCTGTCCCCACAACCACAGGGCTTTCATACATTTTTTCACTGTAACACTGAACGATATCTCCGATCATTAGCGCAACCACTTCTATCATAGCCACCAGACCCGCATTGGTTCCGCCTTCCACATCCGTATCGATAATCGTTACGACGCGCTTATTTTTGGAATAAGGCGTCACCACGGAAATAACGGCGTTGGGATTACAGGCGTGATAGGTTCCCGGGATTTGATAAAAGTCGATTATTTTTCCGGCAACAGGCGTGTGATTGTAATTATACTTTTCCGGCGTCAGCCGGAATACCGCAAAGTCGCCTTCCTGAAAGGCTGCAAGCCAGGTGCGTTTATCAAAACCGAACATCTCCTCATAATTAAAAAACTTATCCTTGATGAATAACCCCGATTCTTCTTGAAAGGATCCCAACAACATCCGGGAATCAGCGGGCGATACGACGGCGCAGGGATCATGGGGCATTGGCCGGCACTCCCAGTAGCAGATTTTGCGTTCAAATATTTTTCTCAAAGAGTTCAAATGCTCCGGCGCATCCAGGCATTCACGGGGTTCAATATTCAATTGCCTGTGAATATCGAGATAATTGCTCATGCGATCGGCGAGAATTCCATCGTAGTTCATGTAGCTCAGCGCGCGTGAAACTCTGGCGCTGATCAACTTGCGAAAAAGCCATGATGATTGCTCCCGGATACGGGCATAAATGAACTGCACGGCCTGGTCCCCGTAAAACTGCTCCGCTTTGATGCTGCGTGTATCACGCTCTATGTAATGATGTTGCATAAGTTGTATCCTTAAATTTTTGATTAAGCTCCGCTTTGTAATGAATGTGTACTAAAATAATACTAATTAATTTCTCCAGCGTCTCCGCGGAAGCGGTTTCATTTAAAATTTCCTGCTGAGCGCGATCCAGAAATTCACCGGCTGGCTTTTCCTGCAAAATACCGTTAATCAAAAACCTTATGTCCTGCCTTAGACCATCGGAGACTTTTTCCAGTTTGTTTAAAACTTCACCAAGCAATCCCAATGCCTCGCGGATATGCCGGTTGCGTAAGTCCGTCCGGTAATATTTTTCCGCCGCCTGATTAAAATCATCGGCACATAAATCCATGGGAGATTTGCCGCCGGCCATGCCCAGAATGCCGGACGTCAGTTTGCCTGCGGCGGAGAAGCGATCCGGCTCGCAAAGCCTTGTTTCCAGTTCATTGATGTCTTCCCGCATATTGAGCATTTCTATGAGATCGGCCGCATCGTCGCGCAAAATTTTCAGCAACGCCCGCCTGTATTCAATGTTGTATACACGCGTATATCCGGGATAGCGCCTGCTCATACGTAAGCGATCCGTTTTACCCATAATCTTTTTTAACAGGGCATTCCCTGTGTTTTCGTGCACAAAGAAAGTCGGAATGCCGATGGCCGTGCCGAAAATCACTTGCCGTCGTTCACTTTCGACGGAAGGATCATCCGGAATATGCTCATGACCGATCTGTCCGCTGACAATATATTTGAAGGCTAAAAGATAGAGAAGATTTTGCAGTGTTACGGCCTGTCCCATATCCTGCGTAAAGCTTTCAAAAAGACTGTAATGACGGCCTTCAAATCCGGAAAACCCCATGACCTTGTATTCGCGAAGCTTCTCCAGAAGATAAAGAGACATTTTGGAGTCAAACACACCGAGGTCGGCAAGGTCCTCCTTCAAGCGCTGCGAATTATTCCCAGATCGCCGATATATTTTTCGTCCCGCACGGAAAATCCCGACGAGGGATCGCCAAGCAGATGGCTGAGTTTATTGCTCCCCAAACTTACATGAATGCCGTTGTTGGCCAGACTGATATTGGATAAGTTGGGCAACGACACCAGATTGCTGGTAATAATTCCCGCTTCCCGTAGTTTCAAGACGGCGTTGAACTGGCTGCGGCTCAAAACACGGTGACACAGATGCATGTATTCATGTTTTTCTTCACCTTTATCCCAACCGGACAGGCAAGGATTCATGAACAGTTCCCGGTAAAACGCATCGGAAACACACTGGCTTAAAATTTTCTGACGGGTCGGCGGATGCGGTGATGAGAAGATCATCGCTTTTTGTCCATTCTCCTGGAGCAAATATCTTTTATTGGCATACATGACCAGCAACTGGCTTAACAGAAAGCGGATCGCCATCTCTTTGGCTACAACCCGCCCCATACCCGTTTCCGACTGCATGGCAACAACGTAGAAGGAGGAAGTCTCCGGTGATGTATTATCATTGAGAAAAGATGACATGATTTTTAAGCCGGTGGCGTGGATAAGCGGATGGGCTTTATTCTGCGGATCGATGATTTCCGCCAGGGATAGCTTTAAAAGATAACTGATCGGAACCCGGATATTTTCGCACCCATTTTCTTTGAAGATTAATCTATTTAAATCTGATCGTTGACCCGCAAAAGGATTCGACTTGTCCGCCAGAATGTCATGCTGAAAAATTGTTTTGGCGAATTCTCCCATTTTATCCCGTGGAAAAAACACCCAACTGTTTTCCCAAACACCCTCCACATTCCCATTTAAATATTTTTCCAGATCAGTCATGACCCTGCGGGATGTATCCCCCGCCTCAGCTCGTCTTTTCGTATTGGCAAAATAGTTGGACTGTTCGATAAATAGCGGCAAGTCGACATGTTGCTTGTCTCCCATAACAACCGTCTGCATTTCCGCTTCGCTTCCGGCAGTCGTATCCGTCGGCGCAAAAGGAAGGGACCCGGGATTCAAACCTAACCGATCATACTTAACGCCGATTATTTCCGATATCACCCGAATCGACTTGGGTGCAACATGCACCCCTCTTACCGGATCATTTTTTCCTGCCAAATTTCCTCTATTCAAACATCATCTCCTTCTCATTGATTCTTCCAGCTTTCGTAAGGGATGATACGTTTTTAATGTTTCACTATTATGAAGGAATAAAGATATTTTGAATAAATAAGTGAATTTTGTCCTGCACAAATATACAGGATCAAAGTTGTTTGGAGATATCCATGAGGTCTGATGAATAAAACGCTGATTTATTTGACTTCTGCAAATTTATAACCGAATCCACGGACGGTCACAATGTAGTGGGGATTTTCCATATCTTTCTCGATCTGGCTGCGCAGACGGCGGATATGGACATCAACGGCGCGGTCGGTGATAAACGTGTCGTCGCCCCAGACATGATCCAGAATCTGATCTCTCGAATAAACCCGACCGGGGTTGCGGGACAGGAAGAAAAGAAGTTTCAGTTCCGTGGGGCTCAATTTGACCGGCCTGCCCTCCACCGTCACCGAGCAGGACGCATAATTAATGGCCAGCCCGCCAAATTCAAAGGTTTCTCTGACCGTCGTCTTATTTCCTTCCTGGGAGCGCCTCAGAATCGTTCTCACCCGGGCGATAAGCTCTTTCACGCTGAAGGGCTTGGTCATGTAATCATCGGCGCCGATTTCCAGCCCGATAATTTTATCCACCTCATCGGACTTTGCCGTCAGCATAATAATCGGCAGATGAGCAGTTTCCGGATTGGCGCGAACGGCTCGGCAGATGTCCATACCGTTCATATGGGGCAGCATTAAGTCCAGAATAACCAGATCGGGTTTTTGTGTTTTAACGGTTTTGAGAACATCGCCACCGTCGTAAGCCTTGATCGTCGAATAGCCTTCCTTTTCCAAATTATAGGATATCAAATCAGCAATATCTTGTTCATCATCCACGATTAGTATTTTAGTCATGTAAAAAATCCATTTAAGTAATTACGCAGGGATCATCATCGCGGCATCACGCGCTGTCGCTTTGAGGAATTAATTTCTGCGATGGTTAATCAGACACAATTTTAAATACTTCATCGCCGGGACGCACACGGTCGGACACCTTAAGGCCGATGGAATCACCCGCAATTGCTTTTTGCACGGACTTATTATCCACTTCCATGGACTGAATCACATCGGTGAATTCCGTTGTATGACCGGAATATTTAATACTGTCACCGACCTGCAATTCACCTTCCGTAATATGAACAGCAGCCACGGAAGCCTTCGCAAAGAATTTAACCACTTCACCGATCTTCTTTTCCGCCATAATGACACCTCCATATTCACCTTCTACGGTTGGATCATTGGACCATAATTGATAAGAACACTCATTTTTAGTGTGGGAGTATAAAAAATTCGCAAGGGTATGTCAACTGAATAGAAGGGAAATAGCAAAGGGGGTATCATATTTTGTAAGATATTCATTATAATGATTGCGACATATGATGCCACCGCCATTCATGTCGGAAGAAAGTTCAGCATGTTCAGGGCGCGTTTGTATTCCTTGGCCAAACGCTGATCACATCATGAAGTTTAGGACTCGTGAATTTGCGGACCACTTCTGGTTTGGCTTCGCTCCACTGGTCGCCTTATACACAAAAGCCGGGCGGGAATCGCTTGCCCGGCCGGGCACACAATAAAAAAATCCCCGCGGGCGAAAATCCCGCGGGGATTTGAATGAACTGCGATCTGAAAACCCCCTAGAACGTCAGCGTCAACTTATTGATGACCAGGAAATCGTTGGCCAACTCATTGCTGTCGCTTGTCCCCTTATAATACTTGCCGGTAAACAGATAGCCTGCGCCCAACATATATGACAGGTTGTTGGTGATCTTGTATGTGGCGGTTAAATCAACTTCATAACCATAATCGTTGTTGATAAATCCCGCCGGTTTCCTGTCGGCATGGGCATAGGAGAGAGACGCCATAATGTTCAGAGCGGCAACCGGTTTCACACCGCCGCGAACCTGGAAGAGATAACCGTTGGCCATGGCGGCATTCTGGTTAGCACTATTATAACCGGCCAAGCCGCCCGCCCAGTTGGTCCGGTCATAGTTCCACATGATCAGGCAGGGATTCCAGTCACGACCACCGTTGATAATGCCGCCTTC
>WRPE01000010.1 GCA_009773315.1 Syntrophaceae bacterium | reverse complement strand
AATAAGAGCCAGCATCGCCGCGAAACCGATCGCGTGCAGCCAGATGAGCGGACCGTCGAAATTCGGCAGCGGCAGGGCCAGTTTGATATCCACGCTCTCGATTTGCAGCATCGGTAAGGAGACAAACTGCGCCAATATCACCCCTACGATGATAATCACAAAATATGGAACAGCCGGCTGTTTTGTCTGGAATTTTGAAAACAAAAACACGAACAAGGCAAAACCGGCAGCCGAAATCAGAATCATTTGAATACGCGCCGCGTTAAAGAACACGCCTTCCACCACCTGCTCGGCGGGAATCTCATAGGTAAATCCCAGAAACTTCAGCGCTATCTTCAAACCGATACCCGCCAGCAAGCCCTCGACGAGATAATGAGGCACCGCCTTCAGAATATATTTCTGCCAGTTGAACTTCCATATCACCGCCTGCATGCAGGCGGTGAGGAAAACGATAAACGCCATATTCTGCAGGCCGAAGGAGGCAACCCCCATGGCCAGCACAGGTGCCAGACCCGCCGCAATCCCGGGGCTGCCGATGTAGTTTCCCGGACGGAACCACGCATTGATCCAGCCGATAAAACTGGCAAACGCAACCGTTGCCAGACCCACCTTGATGGGGTAGTCGGACATGATGGCAATACCGATAGACAGGGCTACTGCCATCACACCGGTAATGATTCCGGCCTGCAGGTCGCGGGCGAAATACTTGGACTGAAACGCCGCGGAACCCGGTTTGCCCTCTGGTTCCTTGTTGCTGCTGTTTGCCGGTAAAGAAGTATCAATATTATTACTCATAATTTTTCCTTGTCCTGCCTATGTTGAAGTCTGAAAGATTAACATTGCAACAAAAAACAGCCGGTTCATTTCACAAAATCAACCCCTCTGTTTTGTATGTCCTCACATCTTGCTATTTTGCTTCCGCCGCCGTCGGTTCTGAAATCTGCTGCCCGCGACGGGGAAATTATTCATGCGCAGGATCTAGTCCACTCCAGTATCGCCTTTATATTTTTCAAAGTATTTCCTGATAATATCCTTTGTTGACATATGATCGGCCTGGCTAAACACCAGATAATGGACAATGCCGTGCACAGCCATCGCAATCAAGAGTCCCTCGAAAATGCCGATTTCATAGACCAGAACACCGCACAGCAAGGCGAGCATCAGTTCGTATGGTCCATGCTGGACAATATTCCAGAGCCCCAGAATCATTTTCCAGCCGGTAAATATCATGATGGCTGCCAATGCGAACTTCGGCAAATATTCCAGATACTGTGAAAAAAAGACGAAAAAAGTGACAACAATACCGATAATCAGAACGGAAAACTTGGTATGGGCGCCGGCCAATTGGTTGGTCGTGCTCTTCGCTAGTCCGTCCAGATTCTTCATGCCGCCGAAGAAACTGGAACCCAGGTTTGCTATCCAGATGGCCAGCAGGCTGTTGTTACTGTTGCACTTGCGCTGCAACGGGTCGATTTTTTCAATGGCGGCGTTACTCATCACTTGCTCAACCACGTCAACTATAGCCAGCATCATTGCGAAACCTATCGCATACAGCCAGATGAGCGGACCTGCGAAATTAGGCAGGGGCAGAGCGAGACGAATATCCACGTCCTGGATTTTCAGCATCGGCACGGAAACGAACTGTGCCAGGACCACCCCCGCGACGATAATCACAAAATAAGGAACCGCCGGCTGTTTATCCCTGAATTTCGAAAACAGAAACACGAACAGGCCAAAACCGGCAGCCGAGATCAGGATCATTTGAATGCGAGCTGCATTCAGGAACACGCCTTCTGTCACCTGCCCGGCGGGAATCTCATAGGCAAACCCTAAAAACTTCAGCACGATCTGCAGGCCGATGCCCGCCAGCAGTCCCTCGACTAGATAGCTGGGCACAGCCTTCAGGATGTATTTTTGCAGGTTGAACTTCCAGATTACCGCCTGCATGCAGGCGGTAAGGAAGACGATGAACGCCATATTTTGCAGGCCGAAGGTAACGACACCCATGGCCAGGATGGGCGCCAGACCCGCCGCGATGCCGGGGCTGCCGATATAATTGCCGGGCCGGAACCAGGCAGTGATCCAGGCAACAAAACTGGCGAAAGCGACCGTCGCCAGGCCCACCTTGATGGGGTATTCGGACATAATGGCAATGCCGACGGACAAGGCCACAGCCATCACGCCGGTAATGATTCCGGCTTGCAGGTCGCGGACGAAGTACTTGGACTGAAACGCCGCGGAACCAGGTTTGCCCTCAAGTTCTGCGGTTTTGCCGTCTGCCGGCAAGCGGGGATCAACACTCTTACTCATAATTTCTTCCTTTTCTTACCTGCTAACTTTTGATTTTTAAAAACGGAATTTCGTTAACATATTTTATTGCATTTTAAAATGGAAATTAAGCATGAAGCATTATTTTTTAGTTTTTATTCTTTTCCCTGCACAACAACCTCCGCCATATATCCTCAACGCGTTTTTCGGTTTCTTCAACAGAACCTGAATTATCAATGACCATATCCGCCAACGCTGCTTTCTGCTCAATGGGCATCTGGCTGTCAATTCTCTTTTGAGCCTCTTGTCTGCCCAAATTATTGCGCGCCATCAGGCGGTTTAATTGTATTTCGCGGGACGTTGACACAACCACGGTCACATCGAAAAGAGCCTGTCTTCCTGTCTCAAACAACAGCGGCACTGACGCTATAATGATGGCGTTTTTTTTCCTGCGGACTATTTTTTCCAGATAGTCATTCCACTCCAGAAATACATAAGGATGAACAATTTGATTGAGAGCGGTAAGTTTTTCTGGTTCGGAAAAAACAATGGCGGCAAGTTTTGTCCTGTCGATTTTCTTGTCCGGCAACAATATCCCTTCACCGAAATACCCGACAACTTTCTCCCATGCCGCGCGCCCTGGTTGCTGCACGTTATGAGCCAGCATGTCGAAATCAATCGCGTAGGCTCCCCGCTGCACAAACATTTGCGCCACGGTAGATTTTCCGCAGGCGATACCGCCTGTTAAGCCGACATTCAACATGATTTATTTCTTATTGAGCTCATAAATGATACGCAGACCGTCCAGTGTCAGCATCTCTTCAATTTTCTCAATCGTCCTGGTCTCCGGCGCAACAATTCGCGCCAAGCCTCCCGTGGCAATGACGAGTGGACTGGTTTTGACTTCTGCTTTCATCCGTTCGACGATGCCGTCCACCAACCCTGCATAGCCGTACATAATTCCCGCTTGCATAGCGCTGACCGTGTCCTTTGTAATTACCGTTTTGGGTTTGCTGAATTCGACGCGCGGTAATTTGGAAGCCCTTTCAAAAAGCGCTTCGCTGGAAATCACAATACCCGGCGCGATGCAGCCGCCCATGTATTCTCCCTTGGGCGAAACATAGTCAAACGTGGTCGCCGTACCGAAATCAACGATAATCGACTCCTTGCGATACTTGTAGAAAGCGGCCACCGCATTGACGATTCGATCCGCGCCTACTTCTTTAGGATTGTCATAAAAAATCGGCATGCCCGTTTTAATTCCGGGACCTACGATGAGCGGTTTGATGTTAAAATACTTAACACAGAGAGGCTCAAGGATATTGAGCATCGGTGGCACAACACACGAAATAATGATATCCGTGACGGCTTTGATCTCTTTGGCTTTCATCCGACTGGATTGGTATAAATTATAAATCAGCACACCATATTCATCAATGGTATGGTCAATCTCCGTTCGGATTCGCCAATCATGCTGCAATTGGTTTTCATCAAAAAGTCCCAACACGGTGTTTGTGTTTCCTACATCAATGACTAACAGCATAAATATTCACCTCTTTAATATTGTCGCGTCTCCCGCTGAAACCTTCACTGTTTCATTCCCGGCTGTCAGAATGATCAGGGAACCGTCATCATCCAGATCGACGGCCTTACCGCTCACTGTTTCTTCCCGAAACATAACCGAAACAGTCTTACCGATCATCGACGACAGGTTCAGCCATTTCTCTTTAATCGGGTCAAACCCGTTTTGAGCTATCTCTCTATACCATTTTGCCATATTTTCATACAGGCTAATTATCACTTCCAAACGCGATATTTCGCGGTCTGTTTCAACAGCCAAGGATGTGGCAATCTCTTGAATATCCAGTGGAAATTCTTGATGGCTCAAATTGACATTAATGCCGATACCCACAACAACAAAGTCAATTGCATTTACTGACATTTTCATTTGCGCCAGAATGCCGCAGACTTTTTTCCCGCCAATCAGAACATCATTGGGCCATTTGAGCCGCGCTTTACCTGGGCAATAGTGATCGATAGTTTCCGCCACGGCGACACCGGCGGCGATAGAAATCTGCGGCGCGCGCGACGTTTCGAACGTTGGACGCAAAATGATGGATGTGTAAATATTGGCGCCGGCCGGTGAATACCAAACCCGCTGCATCCTGCCTTTACCCGCACTCTGGCTTTCCGCGATCAGCACCGTCCCTTCCGGCGCCCCTTGAACGCCCAGACGAAAAGCTTCCTCATTGGTTGAACCGATGGACTCATAGTAATGAAACCGATGGCCAATAAACTTTCCGGCAAGGTTTTGTTTCAGGGATGCTTCATTTAAGCCCATAAAGTTTTAAGATTTAAGTCAAGTCGTCCATTATCGGAACGGTTATAAACCGTTCCCTACGATCCACCTTCAGCCTTCAGTCTTCAGCCTTCGGTCTTTAGCCTGTTATCTTCAACGATATATCCGCGGCGCGGACGGAGTGTGTAAGTTCGCCGACGGAAATTAAATCCACGCCGGTGGAGGCAACGTCGTAAACACAATGCAGGCTCACATTGCCGGAGGCCTCCAGGAGCGCCCGGCCGGCGACAAAATCAACGGCTTTCTTCATGGCGTCAATCGTCATGTTATCGAGCATGATGATGTCCGCGCCGCACGTCAGGGCTTCTTTCACTTCCCGCATGTTTTTTGTTTCAACTTCGATTTTCAAGGCGTGCGGCAGGCGTTTTCTTTGCGCGGTTACCGCAGCTGTAATGCCGCCTGCGGCTTCGATATGGTTGTCTTTAATGAGCACGCCGTCATACAGGCCGGTTCGATGATTCTGACCGCCGCCAATACGCACGGCCATCTTATCCAAAATACGCAGGCCGGGCGCAGTCTTACGCGTATCGAGAATTACTGATTTGGTTTTGCGCACGGCTTCCACGTATTTTGCTGTCAGCGAGGCAATCCCGCACATGCGTTGAAACAGATTCAGCGCGACGCGTTCAGCCTGTAAAATATTAGACAGACTGCCTGCGACTTCGGCAATCACATCACCTTTCTTTGCCCGGCATCCGTCATCAATTAATTTCTTAACTTTGATGCTTTTATCCAGAAGCCGAAATGTTTCTTCAAAGACCTCCATACCGGCTACGACAAAACCGTCTTTGGCAAGGGCTTGCGCCCTGCCCTGCTTTTTAGGGCTAACCGTGGCCTGCGTGGTGATATCGCCTGTGCCGATATCCTCGGCCAGCGCGGCAGAAATGATGTTTTTGATTTGCTCAGAGACCATCCAGTGCCTCACTATTATATAGACAACAACATCCGTAGGGAACGGCTTGTGACCTCGGGCCACCTCGTGTGACCTCGTGTGACCTCGTGTGACCTTCAGGTCATCAGGTCATCAGGTGGTTAGGTTATCGCGACCACTCCTGCGGGTGGCAAGGCCGTTCCCTACATTGAATTAACACGCAGGGTGCTACACGGCAATCTCATTGAGTTTCTTCAGTGCGCTCTCCAATGCCGTAAATTTTTCCTGGAAACCTTTCAATTTATCTTCTTCCTTTTGAATAATTTCGGGAGCAGCCTTGGCGCGGAAATCATGGTTGGCAAGCTTCCGAGAGCTTTGCTCCAGATCTTTGGACACTTTTGCCAACTCCTTGTCCAAACGCGCTTTTTCTCCGGTAATATCCACAATACCAGACAGCGGAACAAAAATCTTTGTCGTGCCGACCACACCGGTCGCCACACCTTTCGTTTCGAGCAGATTAACTTCGACAACCAATGATTCCAGATTGGACAAATTCAGAATGTAGTTACGGCCCGTTTCAACTATTTTTTTACTTTGCTCCTCTGCAACAGAAATCAAAACCTTTAATTTTTGTGAGGGCGGAATTCGCATTTCACCGCGGATATTGCGAATGGAGGTGATAATCTCCATGAGCATTTCCATATCTTTTTGGGCCGCTTTCTCATTCCACGCTTCTTGAACAATCGGGAATTTGCTGACCATAATGGCGTTCTCATCGCTACCCTTAAGCGCCTGCCAGAGCTCTTCGGTCACAAACGGCATGAAGGGATGCAGCAGTTGCAGCATGGCGCCAAAAACCTCTTTCATCGTCCGCTGCGTCACCTGCTTTTGTTCGGGGCTGATCTTGCCGTAGAGAGCCGGTTTACTAATCTCCAGATACCAGTCGCAGTACTCATGCCAGATAAAATTATAAATAGCGGCGGAGGCGTCGTTGAAACGGTATTCATCCAGGCTGCGCGTGACCTCTTCAATCGTTTCGTTTAATTTCGCCCTGATCCATTTTTCCGGCAGCGAATCCGGTGCAGCCGAGGGCGCGGAGTCATCGAAATCCGCTAGATTGTTAAGCGTCAGCCTGGCCGCGTTCCATATTTTGTTGACAAAGAATTTGTAGCCTTCAATACGCTCCGGCGACATGCGTACATCGCGCCCCTGCGCAGTGTAGGCGGCGAGCGTAAAGCGAAACGCGTCCGTACCGTATTGGTCGATCATCACCAGCGGGTCAATGCTGTTACCCTTGGATTTGCTCATCTTCTCGCCTTTTTCGTCGCGCACCAGCGCATGGAGATAAACATCCTTAAAAGGCACGTCTTTCATGACGTAAATCCCCATCATCATCATCCGGGCCACCCAGAAAAATAAAATATCAAAGCCGGTAATCAGAAGCGAGGTTGGATAGAAAGTTTTGAGCGCCTCCGTCCGTTTGGGCCAGCCTAAGGTGGTAAACGGCCAGAGCGCTGAACTGAACCAAGTGTCGAGCACATCTTCGTCCTGTCGGAGTTCCGTGCCTTCGCAAACGGGGCATGAAGCGGGATCCACCGTAGAGACGATGACTTTACCGCAATCGCCGCAATACCACACGGGAATGCGGTGCCCCCACCAAAGCTGCCGCGAAATGCACCAATCATGGATGTTGTTCATCCAGTCAAAATACGTGGCTTCCCAGGAGGCGGGAACAATCTTCGTTTTCTTTTTGGTCACAGCGGCGATGGCCTGCTTGGCCAACGGTTTTATTTTGACAAACCACTGCTTGGACACCATCGGCTCAATATCCGTTTTACAGCGGTAGCACTGGCCGACGTTATGCGCGTAAGGCTCGGTGCCGACCATATAACCGCCCTTTTCCAGATCGGCGACCACATGCTTGCGCGCCTCATAACGATCCTGTCCTTTGTACTTTCCGCCATGGTCATTGATAATACCTTGCCCGTCCATAATCGAAATGATCTCCAGATTATGGCGCTCGGCCATGGCAAAGTCGTTAGGATCGGAACCGGGGGTGATCTTCACCGCGCCGGAACCGAAATCCATCGTCACATAGTCGTCGGCGATGATCGGTATTTGCTTGTTCATCAGCGGCAAAATGACAAATTTGCCGATTTTATCCTTGTAGCGGGGATCGGCGGGGTTGACGGCCACGGCGGTATCGCCCAGCATCGTCTCCGGCCGCGTCGTAGCCACCACAATTTCTCCGCTGCCGTCGGCAAATGGATAACGGATATTCCATAGGAAGCTTTGATCCTGCTTGAACTCCACTTCCAGATCGGAAATGGCGGTGTGGCAACGCGGACACCAGTTGACAATGTAGTCGCCCTGGTAAATCATGTCTTCATTATAAAGCCGCACAAAAACTTCACGGACAGCTTGGGAAAGGCCTTCGTCCATGGTAAAGCGTTCGCGCTCCCAATCGCAGGAACAGCCCAGACGTTTCAATTGATTGATAATCACGCCGCCGTATTTTTCTTTCCATTCCCAGACGCGGGCAATGAATTTTTCGCGCCCCAGATCATGGCGGGATAATCCTTCTTTCCTTAATTGCTGTTCCACCACATTTTGGGTGGCAATCCCGGCATGATCCATGCCCGGCATCCACAATGTGTTATAGCCCTGCATCCTCTTGAAACGGATGATGACATCCTGCAGAGTATTGTTAAGCGCATGTCCCATATGCAGTATCCCGGTCACATTCGGAGGCGGGATAACAACGGAAAAAGCGGGAGCCTCGCTTTTATTCTGAGCGTGAAAATACTTATTTTTTAGCCAGTAATCGTATAACCTTTTTTCGGCCGCAGCCGGTTCAAACGCTTTGCCTAACTCTTTTGCCGCCATTGAATATTATTCTCCCATCTATAAATACTCGAAAAGGGCTTACGCCCTTTTCGACTTCAATTTTATCGCCTGTCCGTGCTCAAAATTTGAGAGGCGGGACAAAAACCGTCCCGCCTCTCAAATAACGTTGCAAAACCACCGTTAGTTAAATTTTAACCCTTCTTTAACTTTGCGGATAATCAAAAGAGCGTCCACGCCGGCCACGGGTTTAAGTGGCGCGAATTCACCGGTCGTCAAATCTTGTGCTTCCATAATGCCCCGGGACGTCACGACCATGACAGCGTTGAAATAAGGCAAGTCCGCCCGCAGGTCCGGGAAAGGTGAGTTGGAACCGATAAACTTAGTGGCCAACGCATTATCGCCTGTCACTTTAATCAAAATATCTTCCAGCATCATGGCGTAGGCGGCACGCGTAATTATTTCGCCGGGATGATAATTGCCGTCGGGATAATTCTCCAATCCGCGCACACCAATTTCCAGTATCCCTTCAATATCCGCTTTCAAGGGATGATCTGCAATATCTTTGGCCGTCACTTTGCCCTGCTTTGCGATCTGGGCAGCCTTTTCAGGATCTTTGAAAGATGTGTCAAATGCCTTTGGTGTTCTCTTTTTGTACAGGACATCAATCTTTAATTCTTCCATAAACAGGGCGGCGGCGTCTGCACGGGTAATGCGCGTAACCAGAGCAATCTGCTTGCCCGTCACTGAGCCGGGCATAGCCCGCTGAACCTTCTGGATAAAATTCCACTCCCTGTCGGCTTGATACACATAATCTGTTTTCAGTTCCAGAACTTTTGCAAACATCTGACCTGCGGCATTAAAGTCGCAAGCTTGCTTATAAGCCAGACCCATAAAATAGTAGGCGGCGGAATGCTTCGGATCGATTTTCACCGCCGCATCAAATTCATCCATGGAAAGATTCAGCCACTTCTTTTCCAGCTTGCTTTGCGTATAGAAACGGATATTACTGACCTTGCCAAAAAGGATTTCATCATCCGCATGAGCATACTTGGCTCCCTTTTGGAGACTATCCCAGGCACCTTTAAAATCAGCCGGCGTCATGTAAGTTTTGACCAGTCCGATGCCGGTATGGGCCTTGGAATATTTGTTGTCCAATTCCAAAGCTAGTTCAAATTCTCTCTGGGCGTCAGAATACTTTTCCTGATCGAGAAGTTTCACGCCTGTATAGACATGATGCTGAGGAGTATCCAGTTGGCTTACCGGCTGCCGGGCTTTGGGCCCGCAGGCAACAATCAGTAAAACAGCCGCAAACAATATGATAAGCGAAAAAACATTATTCCTTCTATAGTCATGAAACATATTTTGCTCCTTTCTTTTTCTGAAAAGGTTTGCCCCTTAAATATTTCATCGATTTTTCGTTAAAACTTACCCGATAACTAGCTTTAGTGCGGTTTTAAGTCAAGTCAATATTGATGACTGCCCAAATTGATTCCGGAGAGTTTTTGCCGATAAATCAGGGTTGTTTTTTCGATGTCCTCTTCCTTTCCAGGAATGTCTCAACGGTTTTTCTGATGTCCGCATCTTTTGGAATATTGCCAGGTATCCCGATTCATTAAATCAAGCGCCCGATTCCATTCGGACCTGCCCCGGATAAAATCGACAACCTGCTTATATCCCAGAGATTGTGCACATATGGGGTTACCCATTATCCCCATTGAACTGCCGTATTCCCTTGGACAAATGCCCGTCCGGCGTCTCAATTTTCGGAATTCTGCCAATCGAGAAACTAGGCGACCACGTTATTTCAGAGGCTGAGGTTCAGTCTGCTGAGATTGAGGTCCGGTCTGTTGAGGCTGAGGTTCGGTCTGTTGAGGCTGAGGCTCAGTCTGTTGAGGTTGAGGTTCGATCTGTTGAGGCTGAGGCTCAGTCTGCTGAGGTTGAGGTTCGGTCTGTTGAGGTTGAGATGCGGTCTGCTCAACCTCAGCATCGTTCTCAGTATATTCTGCATCTATTCCTTCAGGCGGTTCTGTATTCCAAAATTTACCACTTTTAAAAGTTGCATTGTCAGACACATTATAAAAGACTTTTAGACCAGGCCAAACGACAACGAATTTAGCAAATGGTGTAAAATTAACAAATCTAAACATGCCTGCTAAAGTTGGTCGAATTACCTTTTTTTCATATCCACTTCCTGGAGAGATAAAAAATATGCCTGCAGATATAATAAATAAAATTGAGCATATTAATAAATATATTGCCACTTTTCTTTCATTAGCGATTTTTTTTAATATAATAAATAAAATAAGGCTCATCGCAATTGACAAGATCCATTTCAATGGCATTCCGGTTTCTATTATTTTTGAAAGAAATGAGGTTATGAATATTCCTGGACTCAATACAAAGGAGATGCCAACTGTCACCACTCCAGCAACTGCTGATACGATAAACGAAAACACAAGTACTAGAAGGGCAACCACAATTGCAATTATTATCCCAATTCCGAAAATAACGTTTATATTTTTTTGCTCATCTGAAGTCACCATATTCACCTATTCCCCTTTCAATTATTTGATAATAATTTGTTTCTTAACATAGAAGCTTTATCTGCCGCGTTTTTGTCTAGCATCCGTCAAAATACCCTTGAATATTGTTTTGATGCCGGCGACTGAACCCGTGATAATGGGTTCGAGATATTTAGATGCCTCGCCCATCAAGACTTCCCCTGTTTCATCGGCGACTCTCGCGCCAATCTTCTTCAAAACTGCCTTTAATACACCTTTGAAACTGTCGTCAGGAGCTCCCGCGGCAACAAGAGCGGCCCTGACATTATCCTTTTCCTTATCCGTCTGATAAACGCTTTCGATAAGCGCAACAATGGCATCAAGGGAAAGTTTAACTATGCTGGGTGAGAAAGATCCGTCGGATACATAGCCGAGTGACTTCACTTTGTCCCGCAGATGATCCGATACGAGAGGATTCTCTACTTCCAGGATAAATAATCCACCATCTTTCTGAATGATTGGGTGTTGTAGAGCTAAACGCACCTGCTCGTCCAGTTGTTCCGGTGTCGTTCTGCGAAGTTCTTGTTCATATATGAGTTTACGCGCCTTGCTGCTCGTTATTCTCAATTTTGAAACAAGTTCATATGCGCCGGGTCGCGGACTGACAGTGCCCAGGTCTTCCAGCATGCGTAGAACAAGCAGCTCGACTTCCGCTTTGGGCAATGCCCCAAATGCGGGGTTCAGATAACTTTGCAGAAAAGATTTGAGAGTTTCGGCGCAACGTTCAGCACCCGCCGCCTCTATCATAGTTGTCGTATTCATTGATTCTCCTTTCTGGATGTCTCCTTTACATTGAGAAAATAATCACCGTTAAAAACGACAATAAAAAACCGGAGTTCCAAATATTTTGAAACACCGGTTGAGTATAAAAACTGCAATATTGTTTTATTTGGCCAGTAAGAAAATCTGTCTGTCTGTCTGTCTGTCTGTCTGTCTGTGCATGTGTTGTGCCATCACTTTAACTCAAGTTCTGATAACAATTTAATGTGATAATGCTTTTGACTTTAGGCATTTATTGCAATACCGGCACAACAATGTCAAGTAAATTTCGGCTGGCGGCAAACTATCTTGCCAGTTTGTACCATCCACCCCCTGCACCCCCCGACTGCGGGAGTGCAGGGGAAAGGGGCTCAATTGATGAAAACGCTTTTCATGGGCTTGTACTCGTCACGATACCGGTTTGACCATCATGTTGTCATTTTCTTATGTTGACTACAATTTCATGGAAATGGTATATAACTTTTCAAAAGATATGGGGAAAAGACATAAGGAGGGAGTTATAAATATGCAGACAAATGTTCTTAACCGGATCACGATCCATCCGGATGTTATGGTCGGCAAGCCTACGATCAGGGGATTACGCATTACGGTTGAACAGATTCTCAAAGCTTTGGCCAATGATGTAAAAATGGAACAATTACTTGATGATTATCCGGAATTGGAAAAAGACGACATCCGCGCCGCTCTTCTTTATGCCTCCCTCCTGGTTGATGAAGAGAGGGTTTACGCTGTTACCGCAAATTGAAATCCTTTCAGGTGATGCATGAAATTCCTTGTTGATGTTGGGGTTGGCAAGAAGGTTGAAAACTGGCTCACGGAAAACGGATACGATGTGCGTTCTGTCAGGGATATTGATTCGTGTGCCAGAGACTCACAAATCGTGAAATGGGCTTTTGATGATCAGCGAATGATCATTACAATGGATAAGGATTTTGGTGAACTCGTTTTCAACACCGGCAATCAGCATGCCGGCGTATTGATTTTACGCCTTGAAGATGCCGATGGCGATACAAAAGTCAAAGTAGTAAAAAATATTCTCTCCAATTATTCAGATCGATTGAATTCAAATTTCTGCGTGTATCAAGACGGCAAGCTCAGAATCAGAACTTAGTGTTTCACGCCACCAAAAGAACAACGGGGCGCTGTTTGTCTTTTAAAATCCTTTGATGGTCTTTGCTACACGGCAGTTGTCGGAAAAAAGATGAAAATTCATGATTGAATTCCCTCACAAAGAATCAAGACGTAGTGTGTAACTCGCGTGGCCTTCAGGCTATCAGGTGCGCCGGGTCTGAAGATTCGAACTACGTTTCCAATGATAATAATATTTTAAGAGTGTATTTTAAGAGTGTATTTTCAGGTGAAGACCATAATCTCACAAGGTCATATTTTTGTTCCAGAACAAATCAACTGTTTTTCGGATTCTTTTGGAATATTGCCAGGTATCCCGATTCATTAAATCAAGCGCCCGATTCCATTCGGACCTGCCCCGGATAAAATCGACAACCTGCTTATATCCCAGGGATTGCATGGTTTTTAGTTTTTCGCTGTAGCCTCGCTTCAGCAGCTCACGCACTTCCTCGACCAGTCCCGCTTCCGCCATTCGGGAGGTCCTAAGGGTGATTCTCTTTTTCAACTCGGCGCGTTCAATGGAGAGGCCGATTTTGCAGGCATCATAGAGACAATCGGCAAACGCATGTTTTTGCTGCAAAGCAATGATGGACTGGCCGCTTTGCTCCAGAACCTCCAGCGCCCGGATGACCCGCACGGAATCGTTGAGGTTGATACGCGCCGCCGCCTGCGGATCTCGTTCGCTGAGGAGCCCGAAAAGATATTCCCGGCCGTGACGATCCCGAAGCTTCCGATAATAATTGCGGATATTTTCATCGACCGGCGGCGTGGCGATGATGCCCTGTAAGAGCGCCCGGATATACAGGCCCGTTCCGCCGACCACAAAAACCGGCTTGGACTTCCGCGTTATTTTTTCGATAATCGCCCTGGCCTGCTCGGCATAGACGGCGGCGTTGAATTCTTCATCCGGATCCACAACGTCGATCAGATGATGCGTCACCCTCATCCGTTCTTCCGCAGTGGGCTTAGCCGTACCGATATCCAGAAAACGGTAAACCTGCATGGAGTCGGCGTTGACAATTTCTCCATCGAAAGTCTCCGCCAATTCAAGAGCGAGCTGGGTTTTCCCTGTCGCCGTGGGTGAACAGATGACAAAAAGAGGAATCTTGGGCATCTTATTTCCGTTTAAACATTCTTTCAATTTCATAGAGGGAAAATTGCACGCTGATCGGGCGTCCGTGCGGACAAGTGGCGTTAAAAGGTGTTTTCTCCAGATCACGACACAAAGCGGTGACTTCCTCTGTGGAAAGAACCGCATTGGCCTTGATCGCGGCGCGGCAGGCCAGGGACGCCAGTATCTTTTCTTTGCGTTCCGCAAGCGATGGGCATGCCTGTCCGTCGCCCAGCTGATCGGCCAGATCGGAGATAACATCGCCGGGCGGAACATGAGGCAGACTCGCGGGTAGGGCTTTCACCACAATGGCGTCGCGGCCAAATATTTCCAAGTCCAGCCCGATGTCGGAAAGCAGGGGCATCGCGCCTTCAAAAAGACTAATCTGCGCGGGCGTGAGGCTGACGACCTCCGGCATCAGTAAGGGCTGGCTGATTACTTTTCCGCCTGCGGCCGCTTTTAAACGCTCGAGGATAATCCTTTCATGCGCCGCATGCTGATCCACCAGCATCACACCATTGGGACCGCCAAATACCAGATACGTATCGGCGAACTGGCCCAGATATTTTCGATTCGCAAAGGTGATTTTTCCCCCGCAGGAAACTTCCTCAACTCTCACGGGAACATCGGAAGGACATCCCGCGCGCGCAAACAAGTCATCGTCAATTGCCTGCCGTAGATTCTGCCGCGAAAATATTTCACGCGGCCGTTCCGAAGAGACATAGGACGATTGAGGCCTCCAGAATCCGGAGGAAGAGGATGTTGTTTCGCGCGGCGTTAAACGATAAGCAAAAGCATGTTTTGACGTCTGCGCGGAGGCCAAGCGATGTGCCACCGTTTTGAAAACCAGATCGTAAATCTCGCGGGAATTCCGGAAGCGCACTTCCAGTTTGGCCGGATGAACATTAATATCGACCTCTTCGCCCGGCAGATCGAGAAACAAAACAGCCGCGGGATAGCGGCGCGGTTCGATCACCTGCCGATAGGCCGCAAGCGCCGCGTGCGTCATGCTGTTGTCTCGGATAAAGCGTGAATTGACAAACAGAAAAATGCTTTTAGAGTTGGACTTCGTAAATTCCGGCGTTGAAATAAAACCTTTGATCCGGACATTTTCCTTTTGCCCACTTATCGCGAGGCAATGGCCGGTAAAATCATTCCCCATGACCATGGCGACACGTTCAGAAATATCTCTGGCGGCAGGTGCCGCAAACACGTCCCTTCCATTGGTCGTCACAACAAAGCGGACTTCCGGATGCGCCAACGCCAAACGGGTGATCGCGTCGAGGCAAGCGCTTTGCTCGGTGGCTTCGGTCTTGAGAAATTTCCGGCGCGCCGGCACATTGGCAAATAGTTCCGTCACAGTGATTTGCGTTCCGGCAGGCGTGCCCGCCGGAGATATTTCAGAAATACAGCCTGCCTCGGCCACCGCTTTTGTTCCCTCCGGATCGTCGGGGCGGCGGGTCAGCATTTCCACCCTAGCTACGGACGCGATGCTGGCCATCGCCTCGCCACGGAAACCGAAGGAACCGACATAATAGATATCCTCCAGTTTCGAGATTTTACTGGTGGCATGCCGCTCAAAAACCAGGGCCACATCTTCGCGTTCAATGCCTGATCCGTTATCCACGATTCTGACGGACTGACAACCGCCTTTGGTAAGTTCGACACGGATATCGCAGGCTCCCGCGTCGATGGAATTTTCGATCAGCTCCTTGATAATCGACGCCGGTCTTTCCACCACCTCCCCGGCGGCAATCTGGTTGGCTACCTCTTCGGACAGAACGACAATACGTTTAGACAAACTCTATTCCTTTTTAATATAGAAAAAGCCGCAGCCACCAAAGCGTTCGTGACTGCGGCCTCGTTTATGTCATGTGGCACTTCCGGTTTAATCCAAAACGATCATGACCCGGCATTTTTTCATAAAAGACGCATTCTCCGCGGAAGCGCGTATTTGCCCCGCGTCGGCATTGCTGATAATCACGTCGGATTTACCGGGGCCGCCGGTTTTCAGCGCTTTCACTGTTACGGGGTTAGCCGTCACGCGCTGATTACTCTGAGCTGCCGTGAGGTCGCGTGCGTATCCGCTCATGCCCTGCTGGATGGCGTATTCACGATCCACGTTGGCCGAGCCATAAACTTCCTTGCCGTCCTCATCATAGATGCGCGGTGACATGGCCGGACGCGCTCCAATGCCGCGGGCGTCAACCACTAATCCGGTATAGGTCACCGGAGCAGGAGGAGCTGTCACAGCAGGAGCAGCAGGAGCAGGCGCAGGAGGAGCCGGCGCTGCCGGTGCGGGTTGTGGAACTGATTTCCGTTTTTCAATAGCCAGCGGAACCATGATTTGCGACAAATTCCCATAAAGCGGCATTCTCAGCCTGACTTCAACGGTGCCGTCGGACATGTATTGCTGATCAACGACTTGTGCGCCTTTAATCAGACCTTCAACCTGTGTGTTGACGACATCGCTCTCCACCGTAAAGTCTTTGACGGTGGTTCTGGCGTCAACCTGAACGCCTTTGGTTATTTCCAACAAATTGCGATAGGCATCTACCTTCGCCGCGCGCAAAGCCATGGGTCGAGCGTTTATTTTACCGACGCTTCTATCCGGCGGGGCGCCGATACCGACGGCTTCAATATAGCCTGCCGACCAATTCACCGAACCCTGCCCTACTTTTTCTACCCATTCGGACATACTGACCGCATTCTGACAAAACCCTGCCGATGCCCATAAAAAAACTATTCCCGTCAGAACCACCATGGAAAAGAATCTTAACTTCATATTATCCTCCTTTTGGTTATCGTCCAAATAACAATCAAATCTCTAAATACGTGGCCAAAGTAGCAAAATATTCTCCATGTTGCAATAAAAATTCAGTGAGAATCTATTCATTTTACCCACCAAGAGTTATGCTTGAAAGGCATAGGTTTATGTGATAGTTGACTGCGTCTGATCTGAAATATCAATACAAATTACTAGGGAACGGTCGCGACCATTCCCTACACGGGATCATATATTACGGTTTAACCGCTATTTTTTAAGAAAACAGGAGTAACAGGAAATGGATTACAAGCAGACATTAAATCTTCCCCAAACGGATTTTCCAATGAAAGCCAATCTGGCGCAACGTGAGCCGGAAATGCTTAAAAAATGGGAAGAGATGAACATTTACAGGAAAATCCGGGAAACGGCCAAAGGCAAGAAGCCTTATATCCTTCACGACGGCCCTCCCTACGCCAACGGCCATATTCATCTGGGAACGGCGCTCAATAAAATCATTAAAGATCTCGTCATCAAAACTAAAAACATGACCGGGTTTGACGGCGTGTATGTACCGGGCTGGGATTGCCACGGCCTGCCCATCGAACACCAGGTCGATAAAGAACTGGGCGGCAAGAAATCAGGAATGTCGCAGGTGGAAAAGCGCCGCGCCTGCCGCGTGTATGCCGAAAAATTTGTAAGCATCCAGCGTGAACAATTCAAACGACTGGGCGTTTTCGGTGAATGGGAGAATCCCTATCTGACGATGGCCTATCCTTATGAAGCCTCAACGGTTAATGAGTTTGGCAAACTCTATCTCAACGGCAGTATTTACAAAGGAAAGAAGCCTGTTTACTGGTGCGCTTCCTGCAAGACGGCACTCGCCGAAGCCGAAGTTGAATACGCGGATCATTCCACACCCTCTATTTATGTAAAGTTCGTTTTGGATTCCGATATCAGCCAGGCTCTGCCGAAACTGACCGGTCAGAAAGTGCATATGGTGATCTGGACGACCACCCCCTGGACGATTCCTGCCAATCTGGCTATTGCCGTCAAGGATGATTTTATCTACGCCGCAGTAAAGATTGATAACGACGTGCTGATTGTCGCCAAGGACATGCTCGATTATTGTCTGGATGCCTTCGGCTATCGCGATAAAAAATATGAAATTCTTGATGAATTCAAGGGCGAAGTTCTCGAAGGCCAAAAGTGCATTCATCCGCTGATGAAGAGAAATAGTGTCCTGATTCTGGCGCCTTTCGTCACCCTGGAAGCCGGAACCGGCACCGTGCATATCGCGCCCGGTCATGGTCAGGAAGACTATGAAATCGGCCTCAAATACGGGCTGGATAATTATGCGCCGGTGGACGACGCGGGGAAATTCACCGAAGACGTCGAACATTTTGCCGGTCAGTTTGTGTTTGATGCCAACGACAACGTCATTAAAAAACTCGACGAAGTCGGCGCGCTGATGGGCCATGTGCCCCTGCAGCACTCCTATCCGCACTGCTGGCGCTGCAAGAAACCCATCATTTTCCGTTCCACCGAGCAGTGGTTCATCTCGATGGAGAAAAACGATCTGCGCAAAAAAGCGCTGGCCGCCATCAATGAAGTGCAGTGGATTCCCTCCTGGGGACGTGACCGCATCTACGGCATGGTGGAAAACCGTCCCGACTGGTGTATTTCCCGTCAGCGGTTGTGGGGCGTGCCCATTACCGTTTTCTATTGCGCGACCTGCAAAAATGAAGTGCTGACCCAGGAAATTCTGGATCATCTGGTGAAACTGGTGGAAAAAAGCGGCGCAGATGTCTGGTTTGAAAAAGAACCGAAAGATCTGATGCCTGAGCAAACAGTCTGTCCACACTGCAATAATACGGAGTTTACCAAAGAAATAAATATTCTGGATGTGTGGTTTGACTCCGGCGTGAGCCATGCAGCGGTTCTGGAAAAAAGAGCGGATTTGAGTTCGCCGTGCGACATGTATCTGGAAGGCTCGGATCAGCATCGCGGCTGGTTTCATTCCTCCCTTCTGGAATCCGTGGGGACCCGTGGACGCGCTCCCTACAAAAGCGTGCTGACACATGGCTTTGTCGTGGACGGCGAAGGCAAGAAAATGTCCAAGTCCGTCGGCAACGTCATCGGCGCGGAAGAAGCGATCGCCAAATACGGCGCGGAAATTCTCAGGCTGTGGGTAGCGGCGGAAGACTATACCGACGACATCCGCATTTCCGAGGAAATTCTTAAACGCCTGATGGAAGCCTACCGCCGGATTCGCAACACCAGTCGTTTTATCCTGGGAAATATGTATGATTTTAAACCGGACACGGACAGCATCGCCTATGAGCGGATGCTGGAAATGGATCAGTGGGCGCTGCATCGCCTGCAGGAAGTGATCAAGCGCGTTATGGAAGCTTACGAGCGCCATCAGTTCCATGTGGTTTTCTACACGCTGTATAACTATTGCTCGGTGGATTTGAGCGCTCTATATCTGGATGTTCTAAAAGACCGGCTTTACACCAACAAGGCCGCCTCCGTGGCGCGCCGCTCCGGCCAGACTGCCATGTTTACGATTTTGAATGCGATGACCAGATTGCTGACCCCGATACTCACCTTTACGGCTGAAGAAGTATGGGCGGCTCTGCCTGCCTGGCCCGGCAAAGCAGAAAGCATCCATCTGGCGCAATTCCCGCAGGTCGACGAAAAATATTTCAACGCCGATCTGGGCGAGCGCTGGAAAGCCATGATTGACGCGAAGAGCGAAATCGCCAAAGCCGTCGAACAGGCGCGCAAGGAAAAAGTCATCGGCCATTCGCTTGATGCCCGCATCAGTATTGCCGCGCCGGAGAAAATGCGCGCCCTGCTGGAAACGCATCTGGAAGAACTGCGCGCGCTTTTGATCGTCTCGCAGTTGCAGCTCATCAATGAGAAAGATATAAACAAGCCCTATATGAGTGAGGAAATCAAGGGCCTGACGATTGGCGTGGAAAAAGCGCGCGGCGCAAAATGTGAACGCTGCTGGATTTACGAAGAGTCGGTCGGTGCAGACGCAAACCATCCGACGGTGTGCTGCCGCTGTTTGCCGAATTTATAATTTTGAGTGGATAACCCACAAGGTTACCCCCTCCCCTTCATCCCCTCCAACGAGGGGAGAGGAAAAGAAGGAAGGAGTTTTGTTTGAAAAAAAATTTACTGATATTTCTCATCGGCGCGGCGGTAATTATCACACTGGATCAAATCACCAAATCAGCCATTACGTCGCGACTTACCCTGCATGAATCCTATCCGGTGATCAACGGATTCTTTAATCTGGTCTATGTGATGAACCCCGGCGCAGCATTCGGATTTCTCGCCAATGCTTCCGAAACATTCCGTTATATTTTCTTCACCGGCATCACGGTTCTGGCCACAGGCTTGATCATCTATTATTTGTTTAAAAGCAATCCCCGCAATCTGATGCTGGTTAGCTCTCTAACGCTGATTTTCGGTGGCGCGGTCGGCAACTTGATCGACCGCCTGAGGTTCGGTGCGGTAGTAGATTTTCTGGATGTTTATATCGGAACAGCACATTGGCCGGCCTTCAATGTCGCGGATTCCGCAATCACTGTCGGCGCGATATTGATGATCTGGGAAATGATTTTGAACCGTAAAAATAAATAATCTGCATCATCGTGAGTTTTAACCCTTCTTCATAACGGGCATATATGAAGCTCTATTTTATGCTTAAGACATTTTTTTCCCGCCATCTCACACCGACTCGAATCTTTGTGTTCACTTTTGCAGCATTTATTCTACTGGGCACGCTGGCGTTGTGGCTTCCTTTTTCTTCCAGCCAGGGCAGCCTGCGTTTTGTTGATGCGCTTTTTACATCAGCTTCCGCCGTATGTGTTACAGGTCTTGCCTCCGTGGACATCGGCAAAGACCTGTCTGTCATCGGTCAGCTGATTACCCTTGTTCTTTTCCAGGTGGGCGGTCTGGGCATCATCACCTTCTCGATCGTACTATTTACTTTGATGGGACGAGGTATTTCTTTTAAAGGCCGCGAAATTACGCAGTCTGCTTTCCTGCACACACCAAGAAAAGATTTTTATACTATTGTTAAAAAAGTTCTGCGCTATACTTTGATCATCGAAGGTATCGGCACGCTCCTTTTATTTTTGAGATTTGTTCAGGAATTCCCGGCAGGACAAGCCTTTTATCATGCCCTTTATAATGCCGTGTCCGCTTTTAATAATTGCGGCTATTCACTTTTCCCCGACAGTATGATGCGTTATCAGAGTGATATCCTCATTAATGTAACGATCATGCTTTTGATTATTCTGGGCGGCATTGGTTTTATCGTACAGCAAGAAGTTGTCGCCAAGTTTCGTGGCGCGGAAAAGAAGCTGTCGCTCCATACCAAGATTGTTTTGATAACAACAGCCGCACTGATTCTTGTGGGCGCGACCTGTTTTTACTTTATGGAGATGAACAATACATTAAGGGGAGCAACAACCAAGACGGCGCTTTTATCCTCATTTTTCCAGTCCGTTGTCGCGCGTACTGCCGGCTTCAATACTGTGGATATTGGAGCTTTGACCAACTCGACAATTCTGGTTATCATCATCCTGATGTTTATCGGCGCTTCGCCCGGCTCCACAGGCGGCGGCGTCAAAACCACCAGTTTTGCTATTCTGCTGCTCCTGATTGTCAACCGCATGAAAGGCAATGAAAATGTTAATATTGCCAACCGCACGATTCCGCCGGAACTTGTGGATCGAACCCTTTCCATTATCTTTGCATCAGCTATCATTATTGGTGTGATTACCGCCGTTCTATTGTTTTTCAGCGGCACCAGCGGGGCGCCGCTGGCCAGCCGTTATCAGTTTATTGAATATGTCTTTGAAACGTTTTCCGCTTTCGGCACCGTAGGCTTGTCGATGGGTGCAACACCAAAGCTCAACGACATCCAGAAATATGCCATCATTGCGATGATGTTTATCGGCCGTGTCGGACCTTTAACGCTGGCCTTTGCCTGGTATTCGGCGAGGAAAAGGGGTATTACATATGCGGAAGAATCCGTGATGGTCGGTTAATGAAAGGAGGAAATAAATGAAAAGAGCTGTTGTCATCGGGCTGGGCATCTTCGGTTACCATATCGCGCGCACGTTATTTGAAAACGGTTTTGAAGTCGTGGCGATCGATAAAAATAAAGATGTCATTCAGAAGATCCGTGATTATTCCACCAAGGCGGTGCTGGCGGACGGAACGGATCAGGAAATCATGGATGAAATAGGTATTGGAGAAGATGATATCGCCATCATTTCCTTCGGTGAAGATCTGGCCGCAGCAACTTTAATCACACTGCATCTGAAACAAATGAAAGTAAAAAACATTATCGTCAAAGCACCCAACGAAGATCACAAACTGATTCTGGAAAAAGTGGGCGCGACGGATGTCATTATCCCCGAGATGGACGTGGCCAAAAAGCTGGCCAAAAGCCTGATTTCGCCCAACGTTATGGATTATATTCCCCTGTCGGACGATTACATGATTTTTGAATTAGCGCCGCCCAACAGCTTTCTGGGGAAAACACTGGCCCAACTGCAATTGCGCAACAGATTCAACATCGAAGTCATTGCCATTCGCGACGTTATAGCCGATCAAGTCCATATGGTGCCGCACGCCGGTTTTGTTGTTAAAGACGGGGAGGTGCTGGTTGTCATCGGCAAGGAAAAAGATATCGGCAAGATAAAATAATCCTGGGTTCCGCTTACCTCTGCAGGCGCGTCTCCGGCATTTTAAGATCAAACTCCTGCCAGGTTTCACGGGACCCGTAATAAATAAACGGATGCAGATTGTAATTGGCAAACAAAAAGCGTTATGTCATAGTAACGTCAAAGGTTATATTATATTTCTTGCTGCTCAGGAGTGGTCCGATGAACAAATCCTATATTCTCGCTTTGGATCAGGGCACCACCAGTTCGCGAGCCGTCATTTACAACGCCGAAGGCGTCGCGGTTAAAATCGCCCAAAACGAATTCACTCAAATCTATCCCCGGCCCGGCTGGGTGGAGCATGATCCCATGGAAATCTGGGGATCGCAGCGCGGCGCCGCGAGCGAAGTGCTCGCCACCACCGGCATTGCGCCTGAAGAGATCGCAGCCATCGGTATTACCAATCAGCGTGAAACCACCATCGTCTGGGACAAGGCCACGGGCAAACCTGTCTATAATGCCATTGTCTGGCAGTGTCGCCGGACCTCCTCCATCTGTGACGAACTGAAAGCCGCGGGAATGCAAGATTACATCCGGGAAAATACAGGGCTAGTGCTGGACGCCTATTTTTCCGGCACCAAATTGAAGTGGATCCTCGATCATGTTGAAGGCGCCAGAGAAAGAGCCCGAAGGGGCGAACTTCTTTTCGGTAATGTCGATACCTGGCTCATCTGGAATCTCACCCGGGGAAAGATTCATGTCACCGATTACAGCAATGCCTCGCGGACGATGCTCTACAATATCAAAGAACTCAAATGGGACGACTATATTTCAGAAAAACTCGATATTCCCGCCTCCATGCTGCCTGCCGTTTCGCCCTCCTCCGCTGTTTACGGGATCACCGATGCGCGGGTTCTGGGCGCGGAAATACCCATTGCCGGAGATGCGGGCGACCAGCAGGCAGCGTTGTTTGGTCAAGCCTGTTTTACGCCCGGCATGGTCAAAAACACTTACGGCACCGGCTGTTTCATGCTCATGCTGACCGGTGAAAAGCTCGCCCATTCCCAAAACGGACTTCTCTCAACCATTGCCTGGGGGATCGACGGCAAGGTAGAATACGCCCTCGAAGGCAGCATCTTTGTGGCCGGCGCGGCGATTCAGTGGCTGCGCGACAGTTTGCGCGTCATTTACGACGCGCGCGACAGCGAGTATTTCGCCACGGAGGTTCCCGATACGCAGGGCGTTTACGTTGTGCCCGCCTTTGTTGGACTGGGCGCGCCATATTGGGACATGTATGCCCGCGGCGCCATTGTCGGGCTCACCCGCGGCGCCAACCGTAATCATATCATCCGCGCCACGCTGGAATCCATCGCCTATCAGACGCGCGACGTGCTGGAACTGATGCGCGCCGAATGCGGCATTGATTTGCGTGAACTGCGCGTGGACGGCGGCGCTTGCGCCAACAATTTCCTCATGCAGTTCCAGGCTGATATTCTGGACGTGCCAGTCGAGCGTCCGGAAATTATTGAAACAACGGCGCTGGGGGCAGCCTATCTTGCGGGACTGGCTGTCGGATTCTGGAAAGATCAGGCCACGATTGCCGAAAGACGAAAAGTTGATCGCCGGTTCCAGCCCATGATGGACGAGGAAAAACGGCAAAAACTTTATACCCGATGGAAAAAGGCGGTGGAGCGTGCCAGGGGGTGGGAAGAGGAATGAAAAAGGCTGAAGGTTAAGAGGAAGAATTTTTATTAGATGATTAAAACGGATGTCATCATTATCGGCGGGGGGGCTACGGGGTGCGGGATCGCGCGAGATCTGGCGCTGCGCGGCATTCCCCATTGCCTGATCGAAAAGGGTGATTATGCAGCGGGCGCTACCGGCGCATGTCACGGCCTTTTACACAGCGGCGGCCGATACGCAGTGTCCGATCCGATTGCGGCCAAAGAATGTTACGATGAGAACATGATTCTCCGCCGCATCGGCGAAAAATGTGTGGAACCGACCGGTGGATTGTTTGTGCGACTGCCGGGTGATTCCAAAATGTATCGAGAACGGTTTTTAAGAAGCTGTGACGACATCGGCATTCCGACGGAAATCATGTCTTCCACCAAAGCGCTCGAACTGGTGCCCAATCTTAATCCGGACATCGAAGAAGCCATTAAGGTTCCCGATTGCTCGATTGATCCTTTCCGCTTATGCATGCTCAACATCAAAACTTCTGAAATCAAAGGCGGCTTCAGTTTTACACGCCACCGGGTCACGGAAATTGTACAGTCCCGCGGCCGCTGCATCGGCGTTAAAGCCACCGACGCAGCCACCGGCGACGTGAAAGAAATTCATGGCAATATCATTGTCAATGCCTCGGGCGCCTGGACCAATCTCATAGCCCGGTTGGCCGGCTGCGACGTGCCCATTACCTTATCAAAAGGCAGCCTGGTGATCACCAACCACCGCCTGACTGATATGGTCATCAACCGCCTGCGGCCTTCTTCAGACGGCGATATTATCGTTCCGAACGAAGCGGTCTGTCTGGCCGGCACCACGTCGCTGACGGTGCAAGACCCTGATAAAATCACGATTCAACCCGCTGAGGTGGACACGATTATCGGAGAGGCGGGCCGAATGATCCCGCATTTTAACCAGACGCGCATTATTCGGGCATTTTCCGGCGTCCGTCCCCTGCTTAAATCGCAAAAACTCGATAGCCGTGAGATTTCACGCGGCTTTCAGATTATCGACCATCAAAACGGCATGTACAGCATCGTCGGTGGAAAGCTCACAACCTTCCGGCTCATGGCGGAGAAAATGGTCGATACCATCATGAATGCCTTTAATCTGAAAAGGGCCTGTGAAACCGCGGAAAGACCGCTGGACGGACAGGAAGAACTCAGCGGCTATCCCCTGTCTAAACGCCTGGCGGACATGAAAAACATTATCTGCGAATGCGAACTGGTAACCCGGAAAGACGTGGAACGAACAATCGAACAGACAGGCACCCGTCATGTCGGTGATATTCAGCATCGAACACGCCTGGGCATGGGGCCCTGTCAGGGCGGGTTTTGCACGTTTCGCGCGCTCGGCATTATGCATGACATGAATATTTTAACGGCGGAGCAATCCGTGCAGTCCCTGCGGGAATTTCTCCAGAGGCGGTTTCGCGGCATCCGCTGCGCCCTGTGGGGAGATCAGCTGCGGGAGGAACAGCTTGTTGAATATATCTACCTGGGCATTCTGGCCATGGAGAAAAACAAGTGAGCGTCATTGAATACGATGTCATCATCATCGGCGCAGGCGTGGCGGGTCTGACCGCGGGCGCCTGGCTTTCCGGGCAGGGCTTAAAAGTGGCGCTGGTCACCGCCGGCGAGCCGACCGCCTGTCTGTCCACGGGTTGTATTGATGTTTGCGCCAAAAGCGATGATCCCTTGCAGGGGATTGCCCATCTCCCCAATGACCATCCCTTTCATCTGGTTTCTTCCGGGACGATTCGTCAGGCGCTCGATGATTTTCAACAAATCATGGCAGCCATGGACATGCCTTACACGGGAGGGCTGGAAAATAACCGCCGGGTTCTTTCCGCCATCGGCACATTCAAAACCACCTGCCTGACGCCCGTGACCATGCAGGCCTCCCCGCAAAACGGAAATGAAAGGATTCATATCATCACCTTTGCCGGTCTGAAGGATTTTTATCCCGGATACATTATTTCGCGGTTCAAAAACGCGTCGTTCTCAACCTACGACGCCGGCGTTTCTACGACCATGGGCATCGCGGCCAATTTTGAAGATGACGCTTTTCTGGAAGCGTTCATCCTGTGGCTGGAAAAACAGCATAACCGCGAGGACAAAATTGCCGTTCCCGCTGTTTTGGGTTTGGAGTCGGCGGCGGCCATCATCAAACAAATCGAATATCGCCTGGAGCGTCCCGTCTTTGAAATTCCCACAATTCCGCCTTCCATGCCCGGCCGAAGGCTGTTTAACGGGCTGAAAGATCATTTTCGCCGCAAGGGGGGCATGATTTACTGGGGCTGGCCGGTGGTCGGCGTGGAAAAAACCGGAAGGCAGATTGAAGCGGTCATGGCCCAATCACAAGGCAGACCCAACAGCCTTAACGCCAGAGCGTTCATTCTGGCCACCGGATCGTTTGTCGGCGGAGGTCTGGAGGCGAAGCGCGATACGATTGTGGAAAAGGTGTTTCATCTGCCGGTATTTGTCCCGGGCGAGCGGGAGGCCTGGTTTGATCAGGATTATTTTTCCATGAACCACGGCATCGGTCGGGCGGGCATTGCCGTCGATTCATCATTCCGGCCCACGGATTGCCTCTGGGATAACATTTTTGTCTGCGGCGCCATCCTCGCCCACACGGAGGCATTGAAAAACGGCTGTGGCCACGGTTTCGCGATAGCCACAGGACAGGCGGCGGCTAAGTCGTGTCTGGAACACATTCAATGAGTTACGAACACTGCATACGCTGCACCATTTGCGTGGAGAATTGCCCCGTGTTCCGGGTCAACCCGGCCTTTCCCGGCCCCAAACAGGCGGGGCCCGACGCCCAGCGTTTCCGGAGCGACCGGGAAAAATCAGCCGATGAATGGGTGTTGCTTTGCAGCCAGTGCAAACGCTGTGAAATGGCCTGTCCCTGCGGCGTGGAACCGGCGCAAATCATTCTCCGGGCGCAGCAGAAATACGGTTTGGAGCATCCCCATACGGCAGCGCATCTGCTTTTCGCCAACAACTACTACCTCTCCACGTTGGGGTCACTGACCGCGCCTTTAGCCAATAGATTTGCGGCAACGAAAATCGGTAAAAAAATCTTTCAGCGCATGGGCATCGCGACCTACATCCCCTTCCCCAAATTCAGCTTCAAAACGCTGCGGGGCACCATGAAAAGCCGCAGCCGCGAGACCCGGAAAGTCGCCTTTTTTTACGGTTGTTTCATCAACTTTTACCGCCCCGATATCGGCAGAAAAATCATCCGGATGCTGCAATCGTTTAAGATTGATGTTGTCCTGCCACCCCAGTGGTGCTGCGGGCTGCCCGCTCTGGGCAACGGCAACCTGGCGCTGGCGCGTTCTTTCGCCGGAAAGAATGTTGCCTCTCTGTCCAATTATGTTGATGCGGGATACGACATCGTCTATACATGCACCTCCTGCGGCTTATGCCTGTTGCACGATTATCAGGGCATCATGGAAATACCCGGGGCAAAAAAGATTGCGGAAAACAGCTACGACCTGCACGAATATGTCCTCAAACTGATCGCGGAGACGGAGATCAAACCCCCATTCAAGGAAGTCAACCGCACACTGGCCTACCACATCCCCTGCCACCTGCGGGCGCTGGAAATCGGTTATCCGGCCGCCAATCTGATGCAGTTGATTCCGGGGCTTACCTGCCGGATTCTGGATGACAACTGTTGCGGACTTAACGGCAGTTACGGATTTAAAAAAATCAATGAGGTCACAGCGTTACAACTGGGCGGTCGCGTCGTTTCGTTAATTAAGAAAACAGGCGCGGAGGCGATTGTGGCGGATTGCGGTTCCTGCCGCATGCAGCTCGCCGGCCTTTCCGGAATGGACGCCTTTGATCCGGTAGAGATCCTCTGCGAATCGCTGGGCATCAAGGACAAGAAATAAAAAGGGGCTTCATATCGAAGCCCCTTTTTTGATCATTTTAAAATAAACATTCTATGGGTTGACCATCATCATTTTTCTGCGGATGATCCAGACCACCGCACCCAGCATCAGCATCAAGGACAACGCTAAAAGCAATGTCGTCGTGACGCCGTAGGTAACCATCAAGTACGCCATCCCTACAAACGGCATCAAACTGCCGCGGGTGATGGAGCGCAAACCTTCACTTTGGGCGATCTGGCCTGCGATCGGCGGACTGACTTCATAATAGAATTTCACGAAAGCCTGCCCCGCGGACGATGTTAAAAGAAAGCGATCGCGGAAGTCCCGTAAAATTTGAACATGTTTTTCCAGAGGGGTACCGAAAGCAGCCGTGGCAATAAAACATCCGCCACCACCGCCGCCACTACCAGGAACATACACTATTACGGTAAGCGTCGAGGCGTTTGATGTTCCGCCACCGGGTGTTGCATTGAAGACCCTGACACTATAGGTTGTAACATTTGTTATATCGGAAGCCGGAATGGTCGCCTGCAACTGCGTGGCGGAAACAAATGCGGTTGTCCGGTTGGAACCATTCAATTGTATCACGGAGCCGTTGACGAAATTACTGCCGGTGACGGTTAAAGTAAAGGCTGCGCCGCCTGTATATGCGGTAGACGGGCTTAAGCTGGTAATTGCCGGCACTGGATTATTAACGGTAAAGTTTACGGTACCTGATGTTCCACCGCCGGGCGTCGGATTGAAGACGGTCACCGGAAAAATGCCGGCAGTTGCTAAATCGGAAGTCGGAATAGACACATCCAGGCTTGTGGTAGAGACAAATGTTGTTGTTCGAGCGGAACCGTTCCATCGCACTACAGAACCACCGACAAAATTGGTACCGGTGACGGTCAAAGTCCCGCCTGTGGCACCCGCTGTTATAGAAGTTTGGCTTAAACTGCTGATGGTCGGTACCGGATTATTTCCCACTGTCCAACCCAAGTCTTGGAAAAGACCCATGGTAACAGGACCGGGAGCGTGAGTGGAGACACCCGATGCAATGGCATACACCATCAGCCGGTTTGCGCCGCCCGAGAAGGTTGCATAGTCTAAATGCGAGTAGCTGGATCCGGATGACCAGGTGGCAGGAGCATACATTTTCACTCTGGCGCCGCTATTGGCCGCCATTGCATTCGTGCCATGAAACCAGAGGCTTGTTGACGTTAAGGCGCTGCCCAATGCCGTGGAGGGATTCCCATAGACGCCCGTATTGGTCAGCAGATTACCCGGATTAGCCAAACCGTCTCTGATAAAAGTATCGTAAATATTAGGAAAGCCGGTACCATACCCCCAACTGCCTGTTCCTCCCGAGTATGCCATGGAACCGCTAAAATTGAGACCGTGCGCAATTTCGTGCAAAACAACCGACATTAAGTCGTACTGGCCTGCCGGCGTTAGACCATCCGTCCCGTAATACCATGTAAAGTTTCTGTTATAGGTAATGTGCATGTCAAACTTAGTTGCATCCAGATCAGAACCATACAAAGCATTGGCCAGCGATGACCCGTAAAAGGTGTTCGCACGCGGAGCACCTGCAAAATTTCTATAAAGGGTCCCTCCACCGGAATATCCCAAAGTGCTTGCTGATGCTAAACTGGCCCAACAGGCATTAATGGTTATCGGCACGTTAGATCGGAGCAGGTCGCCCCAAATGGCTGCAGCGGCATTAAAGGCGGCTTTGGCTTCGTTAGGAAATGTGTAACAGGTTTCACCCCAGGCATCTACGCCGCCGTTAGCGATATAGGTGATGGTAAATGTTGAAGTTGCTTTTTCTGGCACTGTGCTGAGCTTAACTGGCGGCGGGATGTTCACCTGATTTGGAGGGGGATTGGGATCTACGACATAAACGACTGCTGGAATACCGTTATACAAAGTATTGCCGTCGCTGGAAAGCTGCGGCGTCAATGGCTTCGGGCCTGAATAGTCAGATGCCGATGCCGCCAAAACATAAGTGCTAACCAGCAAACTAACCATTAACATTGCGCAAAAAAGTCTGAATAATTTTTTAATCATTTCATTTCCCTCCTCCTGGTCAATCATTTAGCATTATTGCCATTTGTATATTTGTTGAATCGTCTACATTCCTAAACAATGTTCGTGGAATCAGTAATTTACATTTGGTTCAAAGTAAAAGAAAACCCCGTTGAGATAAATAACAAGCCTCCTGTCTTTCAGGCGCAGATACTGGTCAAACCCCGGCAGGTTACAATTTGTTTTGACTACTTCTACCACCTCTTCTGTAATTCCAAGGATTTGCGGTGTGGTGTGAAAGGCGGAAGCCAGGTAATCTTTTGTGTTGAGCGTCTCTTTTTGAAAAGTGACATCCCGGCAGGTTTTGCCGTCAAAGATTATGGCTGTAGCGGTTATATCGAGCGGTTTGAAAAGCATGTCACGCGCATCTTTTTCACTCCAGAGAGGGTTATTCCCCATTTTATACCCGGAAACCGTCCACAAGACACGCATCGAAACGCCAACCCCTCCCGCGGACGGGGGGGAGGACGACTCTTCATTTTTTATCACTGTAGGCTTTCCTTCCACAACGGGCACTGTCACGGTTGAACCACAACCAGAAACCAAAAACGTTGTTAGAATCAGGAGACCTAATCCTATTTTGATGGTTATTTTCTTTTGCATGAAACACTCCTTGATAAAATAATTACAATAGAGATTAATCCATGTCAATAAGTTTTCCACAATATTGTGTTTTTAATTATTGTAAGTAGTTAAAGTGTTTATGAATATGACCGAATAAAGATTTTGTGCGGTCAAGAAGAAGCTTATGGGTGAAGCTTATCTGTTTTTTCTTTTTCCCGGATGAAACAACGGGGGTCTTCGGCCAGGTAGTCGCCGCTGTAGGCATGGGCGCGGCCCCGGCAGCCGCCGCAGACGGTTTTGTATTGACAATCGCCGCACAGGCCCTTGAGCTTTTCTTCACGCCGGCGCAGATCCTTAAATAAGGTGGATTCGGAATAAATGTTATGAAAACTTCTTTCCCGGATATTGCCACCGCTGACTTCGACAAAGGGACAGGGCCAGACGTCACCGTTGGCCTTGACGTAAACAAATCCACGTCCTGCTGCGCAACCGTGGAAGACCTGTCCGGCGAGTTTAAGCGGCAAGCCGCCGCGAATCCCGCCTTTTTCGAGCAGATAAGGCCAGTACTGGGGCCCGGCCACCGGCTCGATGATCGTTTTGGCGATTTTCTGCTTTTCAGCAATCAGTTCGCTCAAGTACTTGTTGGCGCTTTTCTTCAGTGTGGCCTTTTCAATTTTTTCGCCCCGCCCTACCGCGACCAATTGATACATCAGCATGATGCCTGCCCCGCTTTGATCCGCAAAATCAATCAGTTCCGGTAAATGCTGCATGTTGTATTCCATCGCCGTTGTGTTGATTTGCAGCAAAATACCTGCTTTTTTAGTTGCTTCGACGGCCCGCAAGGCCAGATCAAAAGAGCCGGGCTTGTTTCTGACCATATCGTGAATGGCCGGGTTAGCCGCGTCAAAACTGATGGCGTTGCAGACCACGCCGTGGTCTTTCAGTTTGAAAGCCATTTCTTCGTCAATTAACGTTCCGTTGGTGGCGATGATGTTGGCGAGTCCCGCTTTTTGCGAGTGCCTGAGCAACTCAAAAATATCCGGCCGCACCAACGGCTCGCCGCCGGTATAGATCAGTGTACGGAATTCGCTCTCCGAGGCCAGCTGATCAATCAGTTTTTTGCCTTCATCGGTAGTCAGTTCGTCAGCCGCCGCTTTGCCGCTTGTGGCATGGCAATGGATGCAGCGCAGGTTGCAGGCGCCGGTGACTTCCCAGACCGGATGCCCCGGATAACCGATGCAGCCCATGCCCCAGGCGCCGTTGGCCACAGGCATGGATTGAAAGCCATGCTGGACGAGCCATCCCGGAAAATTCCGCCAGCGGTTCAGATACCCCATCAACAGCGTGCTTCCCAACTGCTTCAGTAAAAGAGAGGGGGGATTATAAAATACTTTTACTTTTTTGTGTTTCATCGGGTTCTCAAATAAAAGCCAGCATAAAAGCCAACGACGTTCCGACATTCACGACAATATTCAGGCCGCACAAGATTTCCAGCCGTTTGGCGTCTTCGTTGCGGTTTGTTAACATCTGATAAACGATAAACAACGCGATGGCCGCAAACGGCAGATAAAAATAAATGATTCTCCAAGGAACCCCGAATCCCGGTGACGCCAGCATGGTCAGACAGGTGAGCAGATTAAAAATGATATAAACCACTTTACCTTTTTGTTTGCCGATCCGGTAGAGCAGGTTCTTTTTCCCTGCCGCCATATCCGCTTCATAATCGGGAAATTCATTCAAGAGGATAACGTTAAAAATGGAGAAGCCGATTGGCAGCCACAGCCAGTGTATGATGGGCGCGATGGTGGCGGTTTGAATGTAATAAGACGAAGCCACGGGCAGCCAGCCATAGCAAAAACCGATAAATATTTCGCCCACGCCCCGTTTAACCAGCCGGATGGGTTCCGTGGAGTAGAAAAATCCGGGCAACGCCCCCAGGCAGCCCAGCATGAGCGTATAGGGACCTGTCAAATAGACAAACTGAAGAACGATGCCGATCACGAAAGCAATAAGAAAGGCAATAACGCTCGTCCAACGGGCAACACGGGGGGGTATTTTACCTTCGATAATCACACGGGTGCCGCCGGCAAACTGATTTTTATGCAGGCGGTTGGCGATGGCATCTTCCTTTTGATCAAAATATTCGCCGGCATGATGCGTCGAGAGCATGATCAGCATAACACCGGCAACGCCCAGAATAAACACTTCCAGATTAAAAATGCCTGTCAGGCGATAGGCCAGAAAAGTGCCCAGAAGGAAGGGCAGGAGGCCCACGATGTGAAACGGCGGACGAGAGAGAATGATCCAGCCTTGCAGCGTCTTTTTCATACTGTTTTTCATAAAATATCCGTGCCTTTTCTTTCAGTTAGTTCGATCAGGTTCCGGTCCGCTCCTGATTGTGTGCGGACTACTAGCACATGGCGTAACGCTTGTCAAAGAGGACGGTCTGGATTTAGCGCCTGTTCTGAAATTTTTCCCGGGCTCTGTGTTGCCCGGGAAAAAAGATATTGTTTCAGCCGGTAAACCTGCGCCGGAAAAGATGATGTGCCGTTACTTTTTTCTTGATTGTTCATTTTTTTCATGTTAGTCGTAGCGCCAGTTTTAAGCATCGGACACGTCGTCAGACGAGGAAACAAGCAGGGTCGAACAAATTGTTGCGGTGTATCGGGCACAGGTTCTGAAAGTCTATTCTATCATGGTTGTCAGGATGATCAAGTTCGAAGTTCTGAACTGGAGAACAAAACGGGGGTCGCACGAAGCGGCGAATTATAAAATTAAACGTTTCATTTCATGAAAGGAGGGTGGCGTATGACAAAAGCAGAATTGATCGGGGTTATGGCAGACGAGGCGGGTATCACCAAAGCAGCAGCAGCAGATGCACTGGATGCGTATGTCGCGGCAGTGACCAAAGAACTTAAAAAGTCAGGGAGGCTTGGATTGGTTGGATTTGGCACGTTCTCCGTCGTCAAAAGAAAAGCAAGAGAGGGCCGGAATCCTCAGACCGGTAAGGCGATTAAGATTCCCGCCAAAAAAGTCGTGAAATTCAAGGCCGGCAAGACTCTGGCCGACAAAGTGAAATAGCGTTTTTTTAAGCTTTTATTGAAACCAAGGCCTCCGCATTATTTATTTGACAATCGGAGGCCTTGGTGCATTTATTCATCAACGGCAAGGAGCTTTTGATTTGGCACAAAAAAGAATTCTCAGCGGGATGAGACCGACAGGCCGTCTGCATCTTGGAAATTTACATGGCGCTTTAGGAAACTGGGTCGAACTGCAGGAAAGCGGCAACTACGACTGTTTTTACTTCGTGGCCGACTGGCACGCGATCACCAGTGAATACAGTTCGACGGAATGCATCAAAGACAATGGTGTGAGTATGTTGATCGACTGGCTGGCCGCCGGTCTCGATCCGGTCAGAAGCACGCTGTTTGTTCAATCGGCAGTCAAAGAACACGCCGAATTATTTTTGCTGCTTTCCATGATTACACCACTGGCCTGGCTGCAACGCAATCCGACCTATAAAGAAATGCAGGCGGAACTGACTTCGAAAGACTTATCCACGTTCGGTTTCCTGGGCTATCCCGTCTTGCAGGCGGCCGATATTATCATGTACAAGGCGTATGGCGTGCCGGTCGGCGTGGACCAGTTGCCGCATGTTGAACTGACCCGCGAGATCGCCCGCCGTTTCAATTTTCTTTATAAAGAGGTGTTCCCCGTGCCGGAACCGCTTTTAACCCGAGTGCCCAAACTGCTGGGCATTGACGGCCGAAAAATGAGCAAGTCCTACGATAATTCGATTTATCTGACCGACCGGGGCAAGGAACTTCATCAGAAGGTCGCTTCCATGTTTACCGATCCGCAGCGGATGAGAAAAAAAGATCCGGGGAATCCCGACATATGCAATGTCTTCACTTTTCATGGATTATACACACCTCGGGAAACCGTGGCCGAAATCAACAAGGCCTGCCGCGTTGCCGGTATCGGTTGCATCGATTGCAAAAAAATGCTGGCGGCGCGCATTGAAGAGGCACTGGCGCCTGTCCACGAACGCATGGATTATTATCTGAGCCATCTGCAGGAAATTCAGGATATGATAACGGACGGCAACATCCGAGCGACTAAAATCGCTCGCGAGACCATGGAAGAGGTTCGCGAGGCCGTTAAAATTTAAAGACTTCTATGAACGAAGAACAGACGACAGATTATGCGATCAAGCTGGATATCTTCGAAGGTCCGCTGGACCTTCTGTTATATCTGATCAAAAAAAATGAAATCGATATTTATAATATTCCCGTCGCTCTGATCACCCAGCAGTATCTTGAATATCTGAATATTATTAAATCGCTGAATCTGGATCTGGCGGGCGAATATCTGGTCATGGCGTCCACCCTGATTCATATCAAGTCCCGCTTGCTTCTGCCTGTGCCGGAAGAGCCGTCCGCAGAAGATCTGGAAGACGATCCGCGCGCCGAGCTGGTCCGCCAGCTTCTGGAATATCAGACTTTCAAGGACGCAGCCGCAGAACTGACGCAAAGACCGCTTTTGGAACGGGATGTATTTAAACGGTCCGCAGCCTTGCCTGAAGACATAAAAAAAACAAATGCGGATGAAGATGATCTGCTGGAAGTGAGTATTTTTGAACTGATTGAAGCCTTTCATCACCTCGTTTCGCGACTGGATAAAAAAGAGCTGCTGGAGATTGATCTGGAAAAATTGTCGCTGACGGATATTATCAACGATGTCATGGAGCGCCTGACGCGCGAAAAAAATCTCACCTTTGAAGAATTGCTGGGAGAAAGAAAAGATCGTCGCCGAGTCGTTTATACATTTTTAGCCTTGCTGGAGCTTATTAAGCTCAGAATGATTAAAGCTTATCAGACGGCAACGTTTGGCGTCATTCGAATATTCCCGGCTGTGGAGTCTTAAATGGAAAATATTTCAGCTGTTATTGAAGCTTTAATTCTGGCGTCGGAATCGCCGCTCACGCTGGAGAAAATCTGTAGCGTGCTTACCGGCGTGGATAAAACGGAAATCAAGGAAGCTTTAGAGAAGCTGATCACTGGATATGAAGAACGCCAAAGCGGGATATGCGTGCAGGAGGTTGCGGGTGGTTTTCAGTTTCGCACAAGACTGGAGCATTCCGCCTGGGTCAAGAAACTCAAAGGCACGAAGCCTGCGTCATTGTCTCCGGCGGCGCTGGAAACACTGGCCATTGTGGCTTACCGGCAGCCGATTGTAAAAATGGAAATTGAAAGTATTCGCGGCGTCGATGTCAGCGCGCCGCTTAAGGGCCTTCTGGAAAAGAAACTGATCCGGATCGTAGGACGTAAGGATGTGCCGGGCAAACCTATTATTTACGGCACGACCAAAAAATTCCTGGAAGTCTTCAACCTCAAAGAACTGGCGGACCTGCCGACGATCAGAGAGATGAAGGAACTGACCGAGCAGCAGGAGGTCTATGAGCAGGAGGCCATTGATTTCGATGATATCCTGCAGGAAGCACCGGACAAGGAATCCTTCATCTTGGATGAAGTTCGGCCCGGAGAACCACAAGCACCCCAGAGAACAGCCGAAACAAAGGAACAAAGCAATCAGGAGCCCTTTGAGCCTGAAATGATTGAGGATAAAACCACTTCATGAAAGAACGTTTACAGAAAATTATCTCCGCCGCCGGCATCGATTCGCGCCGTCATGCCGAAAAGCTGATTACGGCAGGACGGGTTAGCGTTAACGGCGAGGTTGTGAGAGAAATGGGCGTCAAAGCCGATCCACAAAAAGATGTGATCCGGATTGACGGCAACACCATTTCCGTTGAAAAAACTAACTATTACATTGCGTTACACAAACCAGCGGAATATATCACTGCGATGTCCGATCCGCAGAACAGGCCGACTGTTGTTGATCTGGTCCGGGATGTTCCGGAAAGGGTCTACCCTATAGGCAGGCTCGATTATGATTCGGCGGGGCTATTGCTTCTGACCAATGACGGGGACTTTGCGCAAAAAATGCAGCATCCGCGTTTTCAGATGCCCAAGACCTACCGGGCAAAGATTTCGGGACGTTTAAGCTCTGAGGAATTTAAACAAATCACCAAGGGCGTTTCGTTGCCGGATGGCGTATTCAAACCTGAGAATCTGAAAATTGAAAAGATCAATGATAAAAGCTGTTGGCTCAGTCTTACATTGCGCGAGGGCAAAAACAGGGTTATTCGCAGAGGTTTTGAAACGGCTGGCCATCCGGTGACCCGACTGGTGCGCGAATCCATCGGCAACATTACTTTGAAAGGCTTAAGAGAAGGCGAGTGGCGCTCTCTGACCGGCCAGGAAATTCGTCAGTTACTCGATGAATCACAGAGCAAAAAAGGTAAAAATATTCTTGACAATCGATTAAAAATAAATAATAGTCGCCCACGTACGAGATGACCAGCATCATAATACCAGGCAATTCTATCTGTAAATAGCCTTAAGGAGGGTGTATGAACAAATCCGGTCTTATTGAAGCTTTGAGCAAGAAGCTGAATTTAACGGAAAAAAAAGCAATTGATGTTGTTAACCTTGTTTTTAAAGGTTTTACCGATGAGTTAAAAAACGGCGGCCGCATCGAAATTCGGGGATTCGGCAGCTTTGTCGTTAAAGAATATGGTTCCTACACGGGAAGAAATCCTAAAACGGGTACAAAAATAAAAGTTGAACCCAAAAAACTGCCCTTTTTTAAAGTAGGCAAAGAGCTCAAAGATCGAGTAGATAAGAATAAATAGTAATCCTGCAAGTGTTTGTTATATAAAGAAGGGGGCTTGGCATCCAAGCCCCCTTCTTTATATAGTGATTTGCACATGGCCAAACCTGGTGGCCGTATGGATCAAATCCGCAAAGCGAACGCCGTCCATCAACCTAAATTGGCATTCACAAAATCCCAATTAATCAGATTCTGGATGACCGCCGTGAGATAATCCGGCCTTCGATTTTGATAATCAAGATAATAAGCATGCTCCCAGACATCGATGGTCAGTAGCGCCTTCTGTCCGTGAGCCAGTGGGGTGTCGGCATTCGGCGTTTTGGTAATTCTTAAATCATTGCCGTCTAAAACCAGCCACGCCCAACCGCTACCAAACTGAGTAGCGCCGGCATTTTTAAGCTCTTCGATAAATTTGTCGTAACTGCCGAAGGCGGCATTAATTTTTGCAGCGACGGCTCCCGTAGGCGCACCGCCTCCTTTCGGCTTCAGGCATTTCCAGTAAAAAGAATGATTCCAGACCTGGGCGGCATTGTTGAAAATACCTGCTTTAGCCGGATCTTTTGCGGCATTCTTAATGATTTCCTCAAGTGCCTTGCCCTCCAGATCAGTTCCGGCAATCAATTTGTTTAGGTTATCCACATACGTTTTGTGATGTTTGCCATAATGAAATTCCAAGGTATTCTCGCTGATATATGGGTCAAGAGCGTCTTTCGCGTAAGACAGTTCCGGTAAATTTATCGCCATACTGTTTTTTCTCCTTTCCGATGTTATTAGAGGTTAGTATAGGCAGCCTATTTATTTTGTCAAATGTAAGTTGGAGGTGTGTCAGTTGGAGGTGTCTGCTCTGATGCTGGAGATGGGGCATGATTTCGCGCTCTGAATTTCAGCCAAATGGCGTTGAGAAACATGAAAATAGAAAAGATTAAAGCGGGCACAGCAGCTTCATTATTAAAAATATACAGAGCAATCCCCCCGGCCAGGCCGTAATTTTTCATGGTGCCTAAAAGCAGAAGCGTTGAAATGGTTGAATGGGACACTTTATAAAACCGGCCGATGAGCATCAAAGCGAGAGTGATCAAAAAGACGGTGGCCAAAGCAAGGACGGAAATTAAGATGATTTCTAAAGACCACTGCCTGATCAGATGCGCGTTATTGGCCGCCAGAGCATAAAAAATAACAAAAAAACATCCTGCCGAAATGTTTCCCTCATGGCGTTCAATCCAGGTATCCCACTTTCGATCAACGGCAATACGGGACAGAACAAGCGGCAGCACAATCAAGGTGACGGCCAGAATCATGAGTTTGTCGTAATGGATGGGAAAAAACTTGAGAAATGCTACCCCGATCAGGGGCGTCAGGATGAGAGCGCCTAGATAAGTTCCGGCAAAACCGGCCAGTGTCAACATCTTATCCCCGCGCAGTCTTTCACTCAGGGGCAGGATGGCTACCGCGGGAGGAACGGCGGCGATCAGGACCAGGCCGATCCAGTATTTCTCATCACGGATTAAAAAAATGCTCCCCAGGATAATCAGGTTTCCCAAAACCAGGTAGTTCATCAGGTTGCCCCAAAGCGCCCCGGAAAGGAGCCTTCTGGGCTCATTGAGAAAACCACTGGGAAAACGAAGCAAGGTCACGGTGAGCGTAATCATCAATGCCGGCAGAATCAGAACAGAAGAGGCTTGCGCGGCCTGCGGCCAATAAAGACCCAAAAATATTGCGGCAACAAAGAGCAGATTGGAAAATGTTGCAAAAATTTTGATCATCGACATCATACTTCACCTCCGCAGGTGAGAAAGTTTCTTGGCCGCGAAAACAAGAAAAAGAAAGCAGATATTAAACATGACGATCATGGCGCCTGCCGGTAAATTCAATAAAAAAGCAAACACGATTCCGCAAAGAACTGCCCCGACGGCGAAACCGACGGCGGCGATCATCGTGGTCCGGAAGCTGACGGAAAGCTGCAGGGCGGTGAGCGCGGGCAGAATCAGCAGCGCTGAAACCAGCATGATGCCGGCAACTTTCATGGCCAGCACAGCAGCAACGGATGTCAGTAGGAAGAGAATGACATTGACCCGTCCGGTTTTGATGCCCATACTTTGAGCCAGTTCCTGATCAAAGGTCACCGCAAACAGATCGTCATAGAAATAAATGACCACGGCCACGACAATTATAAAAACAATAAAAGAAAGGAGCAGTTCGGTGTTATTGACGGTTAGGATGTTTCCAAAAAGATAGCTGAATAAATCGACGTTGAATCCTCCGGACAGGCTGGCCAGAATAATACCTGCCGCAATCCCCAGCGAAGAAACAATGCCAATGGCTGCATCCGCGTTTATCTTCCGCGATGAGGTTAATTTGTAAATGGCCAGAGAGGAAACCATCACCAGGGGCAGCGCCGCCAGGGTTACATAAAGGGGACTGATGCCGATTAAGAGGACAACCGCAACGCTGCCGAACGTGGTATGGGCCAGGCCGTCGCCAATCAAAGAGAAACGCCGCAGAACAAGAAACAGACCCAAAAGCGCTGAAACGGCGGCAATCAGAACACCAGCGATCATTGCCCGTTGAACAAATCCGTAATGGAAGATGTCAAATAAATCCATCAGCCGTTGCTCCTCTGCTTTGGTCGTGTTGATGACAGATAAGGTGCTGGCTGATCGGACCGAAGAATCCGGTCATGGCCGGAGACGTGCAAAAGTCCTTGAATGTTCCCGAAAAGATGACTTTCTTGTCCAGATAAAGAAGGTTTTGCGCGTATTGACCGATGACTCCGATGTCATGGGTTACAAGAATAACGGTTGTTCCGTCCGTCCGGCTCATCTCCCGGGTAAGGGAATAGAAAATTTCCCTGGTTTCGGGATCCAGCGCGGTGGTCGGTTCATCAAAGATAAGCAAATCCGGACGTCTGATCAGCGCCCGCGCCAGCATGGCCCGCTGCTGTTCGCCGTAAGATAACTCGCCGATCAGACGTGAGGCCAGATGACCGATCGCCATCATCTCCAGCGTGCGCCTCAGCGTTACCGGATCTTTTTTCGGCAAACCCATTTGAATAATTTCTGCAACCGTGCCGGGAAAATGAGCATTCAAAGCACTGAGCCGCTGCGGCAGATAGCCGATCTTTTCCCACTGGCGGAAATGACTTATGGACTCACCGAATAGCTCCACCCTTCCCTGCTCCGGTCGTAAAATACCCAGAATATTTTTAATCAGGGTGCTTTTGCCCGAACCGTTGGGACCCACGATGCCCAGATATATCCCCTTTTCTAAGGCAAAGGTGATGTTGCTGATCACATCCAGGCCGTTGTACCGGAATGTTAAATCATCTACACGAATTATGGGCATTGCAATCCTTTTTTAAGATTTGCCAGATTTCTTTCCATCAGAGAAATGAATGATTCGCCGCTTTGGATATCCTTTTTACTGATGTCGTGTCCATTATTAAGCTTGAGCAGACCCGCGCCTGATTCTCCGGCAATGGTCTGGGCCAGTCTTGGCGCCACCAGATCTTCGTAATAAATATATTGCAGTTTTTGTTCTTTAACTTGTTCAATCAACATCAATATCTGTTGCGGCGACGGTTCTGCTTCCGCCGACATGTTGTAGGCTGCCACATATTTTAAATTGTATCTGTAAGCCAGATAAGCAAAAGCCCAGTGGCCGGCGTGCAGGATGGTTCTTGTTTTACAGTTCTGTAATTGATCACGGTATTTTTGATCCAGTTCCAGCAGTTTGAGCTTATAGGACTGTGCGTTTTTTTTATAGGTCTCACTGTTTTTCGGATCTTTGTTGATGAAGGCTGTCGTGATGTTATCGATCATTTTCTGCGCGTTCGCGAAGTCCAGCCAGGTATGCGGATCAAATTTGGCCGCGTGTTCCATGTCATTTTCTTGTCGGGCAGGTTGATCCTCCGCATCATGCTGATGTAACGCCGACAAAGGCAGTAAGGAAGCGCCTTGTCCGGCTTCGACCGCCAGCATATTTGTTTTTTCAGCGGCGGCATTAATAATTTTGTAGGCCCACTGTTCCATTTCAAAACTGGTGAAAAGGAAAATATCCGTTTTGCTGACCCGGACAATATCATTGGGCTTCAATTCGAAGTGATGAGCGTCCGTCGCAGGCGGCAGCAACATGGTAACGGTGACTTTATCTCCGCCGACGTGACGGGCAAAGTCGTACAGAGGGAAAATCGTGGCCATGACTTTCAGACGGGTATCTTTCCCGACAGGCTCCTCCGTCTGCTTGCAGGCTAGAATCAATGAAAGTCCGATAATCAGAACAAGAAAACATTTTTTTGTGAACGCCATCATGGCTCATTCTCTCCTGGTTGACTTTGCAACGTCGTATGGTATGCCTGTGTACCAAAATTGCAGTTTAGTTGCAACAGTCATAAATATCCGCAAAACTTTCTCACGATAAATATATAAACCGTTTATGGCCGGGCGCGCCTGCCATCCTGGTTATTGGGGCAATTTAATTTTCTGTCCTGAAAATAAAACATCGGAATCCGTCATGTTGTTGAGGCGACGCAATTCATCGACGGTGACGGCACTGCTTTTGGCTAGAGAAAACAGCGTATCGCCTTTTTGAACCGTGTATTCTCCCAGAAGTCTTCCGGCGGCGGTCTCACGTTTGGCAACCGGAACAAGAATTTTCCGGCCGATATAGAGAGGATCGTTGATTTTCAGTTGATTCAGTTTTAAAAGCAAGGCAAGAGTCGTTTCATGTTGTCTGGCTATCGCATTCAGATTATCACCGCGTCGAACGCGATACGTTATCGTTTCCATCGGACGAGTGGCGTCCACGGCCTTTTTTAACGTGGGGACGTCGTTGTCTTCCTTTTTGCTTGTGTCAGAGGCTGACGCAGCGGAAGATGATCCGGAAAAGTAATTGGCGACGGATGATGCAACCGCTGAAGCGATCGTTTTCCTGAATTTGCCTGTTTTCAACATGAGCTCTTCCTGCGGATGGGAGATAAATGCCGTTTCCAGTAGCACGGCAGGGGTATCCAGCAATTTCAACACACGAAAGGGCGCCTCATGAAAATTAGGATACTTCAGACAGTGCACCCGACCAATCTCATCAAGCAAACCGGCGGCAAATGTTTTAGACAGATTGATAGTGTTGGTTTGAAACATATTCAGGATGATTTCATCGGATTGGTTATTGCCTTCGCCATAAGGGACACCACCGATGATATCGGACAGGTTTTCGTTGTTCGCCAACAATTTTGCAGCCTCATTACTTGCGGCGCCCGTGGAGAGACAATACACGGAACTGCATCTGGCCTGGCGGTTTCTCGCCGCGTCGGCATGAACGCTGATGAAAAGGCTCGCGCTAGCCTGCCTGGCCACGTTTAGGCGCTTGCTGAAAGATACATAATAATCTCCGTCGCGGGTTAATATCGCACGATATCCGGGCATTTTATCAATCGCTTTTTTTATTTCACGGCTGATGGCCAGTACGACATGCTTCTCATACGTTCCGTTTTTACCCACGGCGCCGGGATCTTCTCCGCCATGGCCGGGATCAATCACAATCACTCTTTTTTTTACGGGCGGCGGCGTCCGTTCCTTGGCGGCTTCTTTTTTTACGGCCTGTGCTACAATAATATCCACAACGACGCGGTCAGGCTTATCCATGAATTTTTTTAACTTGAAAACTTCTGCTTTTAAAGGTTGATCGAGCATAATTTCAATTTTACATTTATTGTCGTCCGCGGTTGTGAAAATGATTTTGCTGATGCCGTGTTTGCCGATCATCTTTTCAACAGGCAACGATGGATGAAGAGATGAATCGGAAAATTCCAGAGTGATAAGCTTCCCCCTGATATTAAACCGGTAGTCCGGTTCAGTGCTGAGATCAAACACAACACGCGTGTGATCGGGTGCGCTCCAATACCGGATATTGGATATTTCGGTCGCGGCGAATCCTTGAGAAGACCAGCAAGCCATAACAAGAATTGCCAGATAATATAATATTTTCTGTGTTAGCTTTTGCTTTCCAGAATGCATGGCATAAAAGTAACAAATTTCCACAGCAACTGCAAGGAAAGGATTGTGATGAGGCTGAAGACCGAAGACCGAAGAGCGAAGACCGAAGGCTGAAGGCTATTAACCTCCTTGGAAAAACGGTTGACAATGCCTTTCGTAAATGCGAATTTTGGCGCACGGCTCTCAGGAGGACATATCTATGCAGGAAAATCGTTTTAAAGAGGCTTTATTGAATCCCAATATATTCCCGGTCACCTGGGAACTGGTGCCGGGAAGGGGCGCGAAAGAAGCGACCCAGGATAAGGCCATGGCTCTGGCCGGGCAGGCCGCTTCGGGGGGAAATATCCATGCCCTGACCCTGACGGACAATCCGGGCGGAACCCCGGCCATGTCCGCTGATTCCATGGGCGGTGAAATCATGAAGCTGGGCATCGAACCCCTTGTTCATCTGACCTGCAAAGATAAGAACCGCAACGCTATCGAAAGCCAGCTCTACGCCTTGGATCGGGCTGGGCTCAGAAACCTTCTGGTGATGAGCGGCGATTACCCCGTATCCGGTTTTCGGGGAAGGCCTGCGCCGGTTTTTGACCTGGATCCGATCCATACCCTGCAAATGATTGCGGACATGAACCGGGGCCTTACATATCCGGGAATCAAAGGCAACGTGCAACACCAACCCAGCGACTTTTTCCCGGGAGCTGTCGTTTCTCCCTTCAAGGCGACTGAAGCGGAACAGATGGTCCAGTATTACAAACTGAAAAAAAAGATCGAGGCCGGCGCGCAATTCATTGTCACACAGCTGGGTTACGATGCCCGAAAATTTCACGAAGTGCTTCTCTTCATGAAACAAAACAATTTTAACATTCCCCTGGTAGGCAATATTTATATCCTGCCTTTCGGCGCGGCCAAAATGATGAACCGTAACGACCTGCCGGGGTCCGTTGTCACGGATAAACTCCTTGCGGATATTGACCGGGAGCGAAATGATCCGGACAAGGGGGAGCGAGCCAGAACCTTGCGCGCCGCCCGGATGTATGCGGTCATGAAAGGGATGGGGTTCAGCGGGGTTCATATCGGCGGGCACAATATCAAATATGAACAGGTGGAAGAGATTATCCGTCAGGGTGAGGAACTTACCTCCCAGTGGACCGATTTGATCCGTTACTTCGACTACCCTGTTCCCGGCGGCTATTATTACTTTGAGCACGATCCGGCTACAAACCTCAACCGTGAGACGCTAACAGACCGACAATCCCGGCCACTTGATGCTAAAGTCGAATGTTCCTATCGATTTTCGCGGCTCTCTCATCAGCTTCTGTATGAGCCGGGGAAAAATCTATACGGTGTCATGAAAGGACTGATCGTCAAAGTGGCGGGATCAAAAATGGAGGCCTTCTTTCACAAACTGGAACACTTAACCAAAGTCGTACTCTTTGACTGTAAGGACTGCGGAGACTGCGCCCTCATCGATGTCGCCTACATCTGCCCGATGTCGCAATGCCCGAAAACCCAGCGCAACGGCGCTTGCGGCGGGAGCTTCCAGGGGTGGTGCGAGGTTCATCCCGGAAAGAGACAATGCATTTATGTCCGGGCCTATGCCCGATTGAAAAAATACGCAGAGGAAGTGCGCCTGTCCAAAGACATTGTTCCACCCTGCAACTGGGATCTTTATCAAACGTCATCCTGGATCAATTTCTATCTGGGTAAAGATCATACCTCAAAAAAACAAGGCGGTCACTCGCCTGAAAATTAACAGGGCGTTTATAATTCACACCGTAATAATTTTATTCATTGAAGATTATGACGGGATATAGTAGAAGCACCGGGCGTGGGCGATTAGCTCAGATGGATAGAGCGCTGGCCTCCGAAGCCATAGGCCGAGAGTTCGAGTCTCTCATCGCCCACCAAGTCATAATCCGACAACATCCAAAGAAGTCCACGAAACCCGCATATACAGCGGGTTTTTTCTTGTTATTCGTCCAAAGACGTGCTATAAGATTTATCAGAATCCAGTTGTTTTAGGTACCCAATTTTACAACAAAGGTACCCATAGAGTTTCGCGGGTACCCAAAATAAGGGAGGCCTCACAATGCCGAAACGAATCATTCCACTGACAGACATAAAAGTTCTAAAAGCCAAACCACAAGGCAAACCAGTTTCATTATTTGATGGTGGGGGCTTATATCTTCTGGTTACATCTACCGGCGGAAAGCTATGGCGTTTTAAATACCGCTTCGACAAACAGGAAAAGAAACTTGCTTTGGGGTCATACCCGGAAATAAGTCTTCTGGACGCTCGAAAACGGCGCGAGGATGCCCGGAAGTTACTTGCCAATGGTATTGACCCCGGCGCGGTGCGAAAGGCTCAGAAGCAAGCCAATATTCAAGAAACTGAAACCTTCGAGGTAATAGCCAGAGAATGGCATAATAAATTTATGACCACCTGGAAAAAAAGCCATTACGAAAGAGTCTTAAGCAGATTAGAACGTGACGTGTTCCCTCATCTTGGAAAAAGGCCAATCGCGGAGATCAAAGCTCCTGAACTGCTGGGCGTATTACGCCGATTAGAATCAAGAGGGATAATGCACACGGCGCATATTATTAGAGGCATAAGCGGTCAAATATTCCGCTATGCAGTTGCATCAGGACGTGCTGACCGTGATCCTTCAGCCGATTTACGCGGGGCATTGACGCCGGTGAAAACCATTAACAGGGCTGCTATTACCGATCCGGTTAAAGCCGGTGAACTACTCAGAGCGATAGACAGCTATCGGGGCAGCTTTGTTGTTCAATCCGCTTTGAAGTTTGCCCCCCTCACCTTCGTTCGTCCGGGCGAACTCCGACACGCTGAATGGTCAGAAATAGATTTTGAAAAAGCTGAATGGAATATTCCGGCTGAAAAAATGAAAATGAAAGTACCGCACCTTGTACCACTATCAAAACAGGCAATCGAAATATTAACGGAACTTAAAAAACTAACAGGTAAAGGCCGGTATGTATTCCCTGGGCGAACTTCCGCACGTCCAATGAGCGACAATGCAATTCTAGCGGCATTGCGGAACATGGGTTTTGAAAAAACTGAAATGTCCGGGCATGGTTTCCGGGCAATGGCGCGAACAATACTTGACGAAGTGCTGCAAGTCCGGCCCGATCTTATTGAACATCAGCTTGCCCATGCTGTCAGAGATCCACTGGGACGCGCTTACAATCGGACACAGCACCTAAACGAACGGCGGCGCATGATGCAAACATGGGCGGACTATCTGGCGGGATTGAAGGCCGGGGCAAAAGTGATACCGTTCAAAAAGATAAATGGCTGAAAAATAAGGGGGGCAAAGTAAAATGATAACGGAAATCGAGCGGCAATCAATCATAATGAAATTAGATGGAATGTTGGCCGAGCTGGATGAGATGAAAGAAAAACACAATAAGCTTCTGTTAAATAACAGAAATGTGTCAAATAATCTTGACAGCATTGAGAAAATATTATTTCCGCTGGATGATAAATATTCAGACGTGGGAACACCTATGATCGCGCAACCACAAAACAGAAGCCTAAACAGTCGAAAGCCTGTCACGTATAAAGCAAAACGGAAAATATTTAAAACGCCTATCGATACTCCAGACGTTAAAAGTGCGGTTCGCTTAGATGTTCGTCTTGTCGAAGAGCCAACTTTCCCGTATAGGCGAGAAAAATTTGATTCCCCTGGTACAGTGTTTGCCTTCGCCCGAACTCTCCATGACAGGGATGTGGAACAATTAATAATCTTACACCTAAATAACGCAAATATTTTAAATTGTCTGCAAGTCTTTCCAGGAACAATCAATAAAGTAAATTGCTACATAAGAGAAATAATAAAAGATAGTATTTTGTCAGCCTCAACGGCTATTATCCTAACACACAATCACCCAAGCGGTCAGTTAGTATTTTCACCAGAAGACAAGCGATTCACCAGTGAAGTTAAGTTTGCGGCCTCACTAATGGGCGTCAAAGTACACGATCATATATTGATTGCTGGCGACCGGTATAAATCACTTGAAGATGATGAACTGATATGATTTCAGCTTATCATAGGTTGAGTAATTGAAGATACGGGGCTAGGCCGGCCAGCCGAAAGCGGGAGAATCCCTTCCCGTTGCCCCGGTTTAATCAAGGGACGCCGCGAGAGGATAGGCAAATGGATAAAAGCAAAATACCCGCAAGGTTAAAACTCCGTCACGAAAAAACTGATTATGATAAAGTTTACGAGCATCCGCTTGATTGGTGTCCACTATTTGGGGATTTGCCGGAAATCGAAGAAACGCATCTTAATAATAACGATCTGGCCGAATCAACAGCGCGCAACTGCATAAATATTATACTTGCCGCACGTTGGCGTCTTGGTGCGTTTGATAATTACCAGGTTCAGTATGCCCGTTTGCCTGATGTAAAAGAACTATTATTTATTTATCACGATTATGGCGAGGCATGTAAGGCGGTAAGAATATTATTTCAGAATCTTGATTATCTGGCATTAAAAACAGCAAATCATCATATTGCTGATACATACTATAATCTTTTCAGATCAAGCATACATGATCTTAAGCACGGGCCAATTCGAAACACCCCTTATAATACATTAGCCAGTAATTTACTTGAAAATGTCGATGTTCTTAAGGCGCCAGGGGGCTTGGAATCTTTATTAATCTATGCAGAGGAAATTACCTCATATCCTTTTGAACTCAAACGCCATCACTTGTTCGCGCTCTATGCAATTTTAGAAGCTTGGCTTGTTCTCACATCTTTGATTTTTCATAATAAGTGGACACAAGAGGACATAAATGGTTTATCGCCTTTTATTGATAAAGCCGAAAATCTTTTAAAAGCATCGGAATATTTTGAATGGGCTGAGGAGAAAGATCAGCTAACCAACGAGGTAGCGAAATCGAAGCAAGAAAAAAGTTCAGGAGGTAAACATGAAAAGACAGCTGGATTCCGTGTGGCGCAGGCAAAAGCGATAAAGCAAATAAAAAGCACCGGCGGCAGGAAGATAGTCAAGTATTTTGAAAAAAATCACACTGGCGAAGATAAAGCAATGGATATCAGCTATGAAGGCAAGAATTACAAAGTCTATTATGATCTAGATTTAGAAAAGTTTATTCAGCGCACCTTATCAACAAAAAAACATAACACCACGAAAACTAATACAGAAAAACAATTCCTGGCAAATCTCACGGAAGCAAAGAAAATAAAAATTCCCGAGTAAGTACTTACTCGGGTTTACGTAATGTCTATATTGGTCTAGCTTGAGCCGTAATCATCCAGTGATGGAGATTACGGCTCTTTAGTGTGTAATTAATGTTTTCGGAGGTTCTATGGATAATCAAATAGGGTTTTTGAGGTTGCCGCAGGTTTTGGAAATTATCCCCGTCTCTAAAAGTAAGTGGTGGGCGGGCGTGAAAAAATTAGAATACCCGGCATCGGTAAAACTAGGACCACGAACGACGGCCTGGAAACGGTCGGATATATTGAAATTAGCGGATGACCTTAGTAAAGGTAAAAAAAAATAAAAGAAAAGGAGAATGATCATGAAAGACAAAAACGAAGAAAGTAAAACGGCACAAGAGGAAATTGGTACAAATTCAATCAAGGATGCGCTTGTGAAACAACTCAAGGAAGAGCATGCATCAGCAATTCAGGAATATATAGCATCACTTTATAATGATGCGGATTTTCAAAAGAAAATTCGTGACTATACAAATAAAAACCACCTATTACGGGAGAGCTTGGAACTTCCTGCACAAGAGGTCATGTGTGTGGAGGGAGTTGCTGAAAGGATCAAAGCACACCGTAAAATTCAAGAAGAAATCCTTGAGAACGAAGAAATTATAAAAAGTATTGAAAATCACTTCTTGCCAAAGGCGAAAGAAGAGATGCGCAAAAAAGGTGCCTTTCTCAGCGGAATTATTGGTGCAATCGTTATTTCACACCATTCGAAGCGGCAGCAAGAAATTGACGCGCTTTTTGATCAGGTCAAAATGCTGGTTAAAGATTTTGAAACACAGTTCAATGACGCGATGCTTGAGGGGATCGGAATCTACTATCGCACTGCGGCTTTATCACGTGATCCTATCTGTTTTAGTTTTAAAAATGCACCGATCGATCTTTCCATACCTTTTGTTCTTCGCGGCCTGGTTTAGTCCACGAAGCGTTGATCCGCGATCACCCGTCAGGTCTCACTTTCTTCCCTGACGGCTTGGCTTGCGCCGGCCAGCACGCCCGCACCGGCGCGAGCCTTTATTGAAATATAGATGAAAAGATTTTTGGAACGGGCGATGACCTTGACATTAAATAGACCATTACATTTTTTATCTGAATTTTAATTTTGCAAATTATTCGTCGCGCTCGGAACTGCTGAAAATGAAAACCGAAAAACACAAAGACAAACTCTCTAAACCCGATGATATCAAAGCCCAAGTCAAAGCCCGCGCCGATAAGGAAAAGCAGGAATACTCCGGGCAGGAAAAGAACAAACAGGATGACGGCAAAGATAAATCACCCTATTTCATTAAAGGCGGCTATCTTTGCCGGACGAAATACACAAAAGAAGGCGGTGAAGTTACCGTACCCTTGTGCAATTTCAGCGCCCGAATCACTGAAGAAAACATCATTGATGACGGCCAGGACAGCCAGCACCTTTTCACGATTGAAGGAAAACTTTTCGACAAAATTCCCCTGCAAAAAATCGAAATACCGGCGGATAAATTTCAGGGCTTAACGTGGGTTTCAAAGTGGGGTTCACGTTGTTGCCTTGAGCCAGGTCAAACTATTCGTGACTTCATACGCCATGCTGTACAAAAGGCTTCACCGGACGCGCCGGTTTCAACACATTATGGTCATTTAGGCTGGCGTTTAATCAATGGTCAATGGTGTTACCTTCACGCAGGCGGCGCTATCGGTTGCGCCGAAAACGTATCGGTCAGATTAACAAAAGAGCTTGAGCGCTATACTCTCCCCCCTTTCCCCCTTACTCAAACAGAAAGCGCGAATCTTTTTCGGGACAACGAAAAAAAAGGACTTCAGACATCTTTAAGTTTTTTAGACATCGGAAACCGAGCCGTGACAATGCCCCTTTGGTGCATGGTATTTCTTGCGCCGCTCACTACGATTTTAAATCCAATGCCTAACTTCAGTCAATACATATTCGGGCAATCCGGCACATTCAAAACAACGATAGCGATTCTGGCCATTGCCCATTATGGTAATTTCACCGGGGTTGATGGATTATCTAATTTTGAGGATACAAAAGGAATGTTGGAGGTTAGGGGCTTCAAACTAAAGGACAGTCTTCAGGTTTTGGACGACTATCACCCCAGTTCAAACCGGAAGGCTAGCGAAAGCAAAGAAGCTATAGCACAAGCGATGATCCGAGCCTATTCAAACCGCACGGCACGGGGCCGGTTAAATAGCGATTTAACAGAAAAAGGGCGGTATGAGCCGCGCGGCATGATGGTCATGACCGCTGAAGAACAGCCAACACTTGAAAGCACACTGGCCCGCGTCTGTATTATCGAAGTGACCGAAGGCGCGATTGATCGGAACAAGTTGACAGCAATCCAGAAAGACGCTGCTTCCTTACCTTACGCCATGTCTTCTTATATTGCCTGGATACGTGACAACATGGCAGAAATCAGAGAAACCTTTCCGGCGCGTTTCCGTGAACTCCGTGAACGCGCGGCCACTGAAGGATTTCATAAGAAATTACCAGAGCAAGCGGCATTCATGGGTTTCGCCCTGGAAACGGCAACATCTTTTTTTAATGAAAAAGGCGTGCTGTCAAATGACGCCGGCGCGGCGCTCGTTTCCGAAGGTTGGGAAATATTCCGAAAGCTTGCAGCAAGGCAGCAACAACGAATCAGCGCCGATGATCCGGTGGCTTTGTTCTTTAATATTCTATCGACACTCATTACATTAGGTCAGGCCCGTTTAGATCGGCACCCACACAGAGAACTTTCAACGATTGGCACGGGTGAACTTATCGGCTGGTATAACAATGATAATCCCGAAAACGCATATATGCTTTTAATGCCTGAAGTGATTGACAGGGCCGTAAGAAAATATTGTCGTGATTCAGACATTCATTTCCCTTTTTCAAAAGACACCTTTTGGTCAATGCTGAAGAACAGGAAAATCATTCAGACCAAGAATGACGGAAAAACAGGGATCAAGGCTTCAATCAATAATATCAAAAAGCATGTCCTGAAGGTCATTGACGCTGATGTTCTTCGTCAATGCGGCGTACTTAAACTGTCAGACACAGAAGAGGAAGAAACAAACAAAGATATTTAATGAAAAATATATAAAAGGGGGGGTCCCTTTTAAAAGGGGTTCTGTAGGGTACTATTTAAACAAGATATTAATATTATTATTCAAACACAGTAACCCCATAATACTTTTTGTGGTTACTCTAAAGGTTACTAGGTTACTTTTGGATAATCGTTAATCATTACGGTACCCCATAACAGAACCACGAAAATTAAAAGCGGTTACTGTGTTTTATGAACATTATTAAATAATTAAATCAATAGTAACCCAGTAACCCCATTTTGAAACATACCCCCCCTGTAGGTTTTTTCATTGTGCAGTAGGGGAAACAAAAAGGTTGTGATCAATGGCCCTTAAAACTTGGATCGATGACATCAAACCCGCTCAAAGCGGAACAGAAAGCGAAGTGCAACTTGAACCGGTCGGCGCGGCGCCTAAAGATTACCTTCCGGGCGAAAAAGAAGCGGATGAGATTCTTTTTGGTGCCCGTGATGAGATCATCAAGGGTGGGGTTTTCCACTTCACCCAGGAAACCCAGGCGGCGGAAATAACGGTCAACCGGACATACAAAGCAATATTAGACGGCGGGCGGGATTTTGAGGCGCTGCGGGTCGCTTGCACACACTGGAGCGCAGCGGCCAGGAAAGCACCGGTGCCACCGGTCATGGCGTCACTGTTCGAGGGATTAAAAAAATGAATGTCCTGGAATTGATCACCGGGGACGGATTCACCTTTAAAAGAGTTGCCGCCACACATGGCGGAGAATATGCCGGGCCGTGTCCGTTTTGCGGCGGGAATGATCGGTTTCTTATCTGGCCGGAAGACAAAGGCGGGCGGTATTGGTGCCGGGGCTGCGAAAAAACCGGCGATGCAATCCAATACATGAGGGACACACGGGGAATTTCTTTTGCCGACGCTTGCCGGGCGCTGGGCATTTCAAAAGCCGGATACAGACGGAAACGGTCAAGGCCGATATCGGAAAATCCGGGCTTCAGACCAAAGAAATATGACGCGCCGCCGGCGCTATGGATGCAAAAAGCCGAAACGATCCTGAAGGCCTCACAATCAAACCTTTGGACACCCGGCGGCCAGGCGGCGCTGGATGTTCTTTTAAGTAAAGGTTTGACGGAAGAAACGATCCGCCGGGCTGGGATCGGGTTCAATCCGACAGAGCTTTACCGGGACCGGCGGGGCTGGGGGCTTCCCCAGGAAATCAGAAGCGACGGAAAACCGAAGCTCTTGTGGATTCCGGCGGGGCTGGTTATCCCCCAACAAGATCATGAAGGCCCGGCGCGCTTGCGGATTAGACGGCACGATCCCGGCGAAGGCCCGCGCTATGTGATTATTGCAGGTTCAAACCTTGCGCCGCTGATTCTAGAATCTGAAAAAAATGTTTTTGTCATCGTGGAAAGCGAACTTGACGCCTTCCTTTGCTGGCAAGAAGCAGGGGATTTAACCAGCGCTATGGCGATGGGAGCAGCGGGCATGAAACCGGATATTTCGGCGCATGAACTCTTATTGAAATCAGAAAAGATTTTAAACGGGCTGGACTATGACGAAGCGGGCGCTCGTTACGCCTGGAAATTCTGGCCGGAAACATACGGCCAAAAGCTCATCCGCTGGCCGGTGCCCATCGGGAAAGACCCATCGGACGCCTGGCAACGCGGTTTGAATATCCGGGCATGGATCGAAGCGGGACTATCGGAATAACCAAATAAAGAATTATGGAGATAACACAAAATGAATGAGGAAAAGACGCGGGCAATCATTATGGATGCAAAGGGCGTTATTACACATCTAACATTTCAAGGCTGGCGGGTTTCGTCAACTTCGATATATCGGCACATCAAAGAAGGTAGGTTGCGGCACAACAAAGAAGGCGTTTTTGAGGTCCACGCGGTTGACCTTTATGCAAAAAGAAATTTGAAACGACTGAATTTGCCCACAAATAATAAAAAGGCGGAAACCAATGATCATGAAGCGGGTTTGATTGATACAGAAAACAGCTTTGCAGACATTAAAGGTGTGGGCCTTTATCTGGCCTCAAGGGGCTGGCTTGCTCCACGGATTACGCTATACCGTCATATTAAAGAACGGAAAATAAAACGAAACTTTGCAGACCGCTTTGATATTATCGCCATTGAAAAGTATGCCCGAAAATATCTGAAATGCCTTGATGTCATTAATTCATCTTCTGATGATATGGCACGTCTTTTCCAGACTGCTATTGAAAAGTTTCTCCGCGACAGGGCGGCGGGAATAATTACTTTCCTTTCCGGCGACACATCCAAGGCCGAAGAACTCAAAACATTCTTGGCCGATGAAAGCCGAAAATATTTCAAGCTTCAATATGCACAAGAGCAAGGGGCAACCAATGAATAAAAACGAAGATCAGATCACAACAGAAAAACCGCTGCAGGCTGAAAACAATCAAGTGGGCGGGGAACTGAATTTTGATAATCTGGCCGATGTTTTGAGGTATCTTGAAACCCAGAGATGGCGCATTACACGGCCAAGTTTATACCGGCACGGCAAAGAAGGAAAATTGCTTCCAGAAACAAGCGGGGCATATAAGCAAAAGGCGGTTGATCGTTATGCCCGCACCTTTTTGAAGCTGGCCGCCACTGGGAAACGCCTTCAGGAAACATCGGACAATCTTCAGCGGCAAAAATTAGAAGAGGAACTGAAAAACCTACGATTAAAAAACGAACGTGATAAATTCAACTATGAAAAAGATCGGGGCTTCCACGTGCCCAAAGATAAGATGGAAATAGAGCTAGCCATGCGCGCCGGTATCCTGATTGCTGGATTGAAGCATTGGATTACATCGAATTCAGCAATCTGGATTGCTTCCACTGACGGCAACTATAAAAAAACAGGCGAATTAATCAACATGATGAGTATCGACCTTGATACATTCCTCAACCAATATGCAAGCAACAAAGAATATGAAGTCATTATTGAGGCAGACACCCCACAGGCGAGCGGGACAGACGCTTAAAGCGTTTTTTTATATTCTCAAAATGATGAACATAATGGTGAAAAAGTACATTGTCTTATTGTCTTATCTCAAATTAGATTTTTGCGCGCACGAAGTAGGGGGCTTGAATTACCCGTATCGCCCGGATCGCCGGGAAGGACCCGCGCTTTATTTAGGTGGATGATCATATTCATTCAAAAACAGGCAATTTTTTTGCCGTGCCGGTTCTATTAAGGGGGGCTGGGGGATTGAACAACTTCAGATCAATAGCGCCTTTAGGGCGGGTGCGGGAACATCCGCCTTTTTTATTGACGGCATTCGTCCGAAAGATTATATGTATGCCGAAAAAAGACCAATGTTTTGAAAGTTTGGGGGCATATTTGGGGGTACGTGAGAAATCGCACTATAATTTTTTGTAATAATAACAATATCTTATGTGTGTAGTTCGAGTCTCTCATCGCCAAGTCATCATCCAACAACATCCTAAGAAGTCCACAAAACCCGCATATACAGCGGGTTTTTTCTTGTTATTCGTCCAAAGACGTGCTATAAGATTTATCAGAATCCGGTTGATTGGTAATATCCCAGATAACACCATTGATCTTTGCTGCTCGACCAGCTTTATCGCGAACCAACATGCCTCGACCAATAATGTAATGGACACTCTTGTCGGACCATACAGCACGATATTCGACTTCATAAGAGATCTTTTCTTTAGCTAAAAGTGGTGCACTTTGAACTGGAAGTCTCCAAGAATTGTCAAGCGCCGTCGTATTTTTCAATCTGCACGAGGCAGGTATTACTCGGGAAGGCGCCGGCCGGTGTCTTTTCGTCCCGGGTAAGAACGTTGACACAGCCGCCGTGATCGACTCCCGTCTCATCAGGTTTATACCAGGCTCCGGCATCGAGGCTGGTCACACCCCGCATGATACGCGCAGTGACTTTTGCGGTTACCACCAACTGCCCCCGATCATTATAGATCCTGACTTTGTCGCCGTTTCTGATTCCCCGCACTTCCGCATCCTGAGGACTGAGCCATACTGCATCGTCGGCAATTTTTTTAAGACGCGGGATATTGTCAAGCGTGGAATTCACCCGGAACTTCGAATGCGGACTGACAAGCTGCAGCGGATATTTCCGGGCAAGCGGATCACGCGGTCCATCCCAGGCGTCGATGAATTGCGGAATCGGCGGAATCAGCGGATTTTTCATCGCGGCAATCTTCTGGCTGAAAATTTCGATCTTCCCGGACGGCGTCGGAAAGGGGTTATTCCCGGGATCTTTAATCTGCTTGCGAAAAGCCACCAGAGGCCTGGCGGGGTTGACGCGATGAAACTTAATGTCTCTGAGGACGTCATAGGGAGGCAACCCAGGCGTTTGGGACACAAACTCCTTAAGCCATCCCTCGTCCGTCTTGTCGTTGAAACCTGCCAGGCCCAGGCGGGCAGCGAGCTCCGTGAAGATGGCCAGATCGGTTCTGGCTTCGCCTAACGCATCCACCGCCTTCTCCATGACAATGTCATACGTTCCCCCGACAAAAGGCTGGCCGATGTCTTCCCTTTCCATGAAGTGCGCCACTGGCAGCACCATATCGGCATAGCGGGCGGTGGGAGTCATGAACAGTTCATGGATAACGGTAAACGCCGGAGCTTGCATTGCCTTGATCCCTTTGTTTAAATTCAAAAACTGGTTGAGCACGTTGGAGCCGACTATGTAGAGAACCCGGATGTCACTCGGATACCCGCCCGCTTTCCCTTTCAAAAGGAGATTATAGATATCCGTGATGTGCACGGCGGGGTTTTTGCCCCCCGGAACGTCGAGCGAGCCCCAAAGAAAGCCCTCCATTTTGACGTCGGTCCCACCCGACACATGGCCGCCCTGGATGCCGATATTTCCAGTCATCGCCGCGAGCGTCGCAGCCGCACGGTGGTATTGCTCGCCGAATGCGGATCGCCCCGGAGCCCACCCGGCACAAAGGGCCGCTGGTTTGCACGTGGCGTAATCACGGGCGAGTCTTTCGATCGATTCCCGGGGCACGCCCGTGATCTCCTCGGCCCAGGCAGGCGTCTTGGGTATGCTGTCCGCCGCTCCCGTCACATATTCTTTGAATTGCTCAAATCCGGACGTGTACGTTTCGATAAATGTTCGATCGTACAGATCTTCCGCGATCAACACATAAGCCATGGCAATCATCAGCGCCGCATCCGTGCCCGGTTTAATGGCGATCCACTGGTCGGCCAGCTTTTCGGCCGAGTTGCTTGATCGGGGATCGACGGAGATAATCTTCGCGCCTCTCTCCTTCGCCTTCAGCAGGTATCCGGCCGTCTCCGGACCGAAGCGGCTATCGAGAGGATTCCAGCCCCAGAGAATGATGAGTTGGGAAGAAAGAAAATTGTCGCGCGAGTTGCCCGTGAAGATTGTGCCGAAGGTCGCCTTGGAAGAAAACACTGCCCCTTCCATGGACGAATTGCCGCGCCAGGAGGTACACCCGCCGAAAAAGGAAAAGAAGCGACGGCTTGCTTTTTGCGTCCCATGCAGCAGGCTTACCGAACCGGAGTAGTCCATGAGGAAAATGGATTGCGGCCCATCTTTTTCTTTGGCTTCCTTGAGCGCCTCGGAAACGGTATCCAGTGCCTCATCCCAACTGATCGGCGTAAATTTTCCGCTCCCCCGGGGACCAGTCCGCTTCAAAGGCACGGTGATCCGGTCAGGCGCATAGAGGACATCCCGCTGGATCAGGCCGCGGGCGCAAGCCTGAAGATCCGGACCGAACCGGTCGTCAGTTGTAATCTTCATGACCTTCCCGTCCTGTACATACACCTTGAGCGGACAACGTCCACCGCAGTCGCCGGCGCAGGTACTTGTCACAATTCGATCGCCCCGATTCGCTTCCACTTCGGTCGTCATGGATTCCATCCCCTTTTGATAAGGCATTGTACTATGTTGCGATAAACATAGGGAAGTTCAGTCTGTCAAAGGTGAAAAGCCATCCTTTTCCCGTCAATTTCAATAGTCGTCTTGGAATAAGTCAGCTTCTCAAAAATTCGCCCATCTTTAAAATGGAGCAGATCCACACCACGCCGCCGTTCCGGTTTCCCCTCAAACCCCTTTTCAAAAGACGGGCTCTCAAAGATCCAGCGATATAGGATCTTCTGGTCCTCCTCATCAATGAACGTATCCTCTCCGATAAAGCGAAAACCACTGTGGTTGGCAAACCATGGCACCCAGGCCTTACGAAGGGCTTCCTTCCCCTTGACCTTGGCTCCTGTCCAGTTCTCGAATAAAATGTCGTCGTCGAAAAGGGCGATGACCCCCTCCAGGTCATGGTTCTCCCATGCCTGGTTCCAACCCTGCAGTACTTTAATAAGTTCCTGCCGCGATAGTTTCATGTCTTTCCCCTCCTGCAACTGATTTTATTCCGGTCAGTAAAAAATAGCGCGGGACAAGCGTCAATTCTCCGCGAGCTTGCTCGCGATATGATAACGTTCATTTCATACCTCGACAGCGAGCTCGCGAGGTGGTTGATTAACTAAATGATTTTATAACCCTTCTCTTTGAAAATGCGCAGACAGGCATCCACTGCATCCGTATCATAGAGAAGACCCTTGTTCCTGGTAATCTCTTCCAAAGCTGCATCAAGCCCCAAAGAAGACCGATATGGACGGTGTGTCGCCATGGCTTCCACCACATCGGCTACCGACAGAATCCGGGACTCCACGAGAATGTTGTCTCCGGTCAAACCATTGGGATACCCGGACCCGTTCATCCGTTCATGATGCTCAAGGACCATCCGCGCAACAGGCCAGGGAAATTCAATATCCTTCAGAATATCATATCCGGATTGAGCATGAGTTTTAATCAGGCTGAACTCCAGGTCTGTCAATCGCTTTGGTGTGCTGAGGATCTCAGAAGGAACGGAGACTTTTCCAATGTCATGGATAATGCCAGCCATACGGAGACCTTCTATCCGCTCACCGGAGAGTCCCATCTCTCTGGCGATGGTACGAGCAAGATCGGCCACACGGTTTTGATGGCCCGCTGTATAGGGGTCTCTCGTTTCAACCAACGAGGCGATGGCCCGAACAGTTCCTCCAAGGGCCTTTCTCAGGCGATCAACACTCTCTTTTCGGTCCGTGATGTCTTCAACAATCCCATCAGCATATAGGGGTTGCCCGTTCTCATCAAGAACCACCTGCATGGTCCGACATACCCATATCTTGCTTCCATCCTTCCTGTACCATTGCAGTTCATCGTTTTTTGCGTAGCCCTGCCGTTCTATCAACTTTATGGCGTTTCTGCGTTCTTCGGGATGGACATAGATTTGATGGGCGATATCGGTAATGCCTTCCATCAGTTCCTCTGGGGAATCGTATCCCAGTATTCGTGCCATGGCCTGATTGGCCATGATGAATCTCCCTTCAGGCGTTGCCCGGTAAATTCCCTCCTGAGCATTCTCAAAAACGGTCCGGTAGTTTTTTTCAGCCTGTCGAAGCTGTTCCTCCGCCCGTTTACGCCCCGTAACATCCCGGGTAAACCCCCGAAATCCGATCGGCTTGCCTTTGGCATCTTTGATAAGAGATGCCGAAACTTCGTTAAAACCTTTTGTCCCGTTCTTTCTGATAACTTCAGCCTCTAATGACTTGATGGGTTCACCAGTTTTATAGATCCTTTTGAACACTTGATTTGTTTTTTGAGCGTTTTTTTCATCTTGATACTGCCGGTTATTCATTCCGATGCATTCATCTCTGGAATATCCGATAATATTGCTCTCCGCATCATTAACGAAGGTGTAATTACCGACAAGGTCAACCTCAAAATAGCCGTCTACCATTTGCTCAATGATTGTGCGGTATTTTTCCTCGCTCTCACGCAGGGCCTCCTCGGCTCGCTTGTGTTCGGTGATGATAAGCTCAATCCCATCCCAGCATGTGGAACCATCTTCCATTAATATGGGTGTTGCTGACAGGGAAGACCACCTTATCCCTCCTGAGGGGTCATTCATCCGTATTTCCATCTTGAAAGTTGATAATGCTTTTAATGCTTCATTTTCAGCTTTCTTGAATAAGGCAACATCGTCTTCATGGACTCTGCCGTATATTCGAGTAGCGTCAGCCATGGCTTCTTCAGGTGATACACCGTGCAATTGTTTTACTGAATCGCTAACATAAGTGAATCTTCTTGTGCCATCGGCCTTAACAATGACCTGATAAATCATTCCGTCAGGAAGGTTATTGCTAATAGACTTAATGCGGAATTCGCTCGCCCGCAACTCTTCATCCAATATCCGCAACTTCTGATTGTCCGCCTCCAGATCCAACATTTTCTTTTCAAGTTTATTAAACAGCACTTCATTGTACTGCCTGAAGAATTCCATTTCTTCACCCAGAGGTTTAGTTGCCGCCGGTTGTTTTACCGTAATGTGTGCTGCCATCGTCTGCTCCTCCCTGCCTCACGCGTCAGTTGTCCTGCGACGCTCACGTTCACGGGCCAAAAGTTCCTCATCTTGATTTTATGGATCGCATGCACATACCAGATATGCTTGCTTGGTTTCAACCATTATAGATTGTAATGTCGCATAGTTCCTAAAATCAGTCAATCATTGAGTACAGGTCGTTATCCGCGCATAGAGACCATTTGACATTTGATACTTTTCACAATATACAACGACATCGTTTTTTAAGAACAAAAAAGTCCAAGGCGGAAGATAAAAAAGAGCAAGGTTTGATATTTATGGGTATACGCAAAATCAAACTATAAAGACGAATCAGGAATAAAATCAACGCCCCCCACAGAAAAATAATGGAGAGAACAAAAAACATACTTCCTTAAGAAACTTCAAGATGGGAAAGGAGAACACAAAAGATGCCGGATGCGGATGGAATCAAGGAAGCAAAGGTGTTTCATTGCGATATGCCTCAGCAGACACAAGGTTTTTTTCTCAAAGGTTCAAATTCTCTGGATTGGGGAATGAAAAACAGACTGGCGCGGATATTTAATCCCGTCTCCGGTCGAACGGTTATGCTGGCCATCGATCACGGTTATTTCCAGGGACCTACGACCGGTCTGGAACGAGTCGATATCAACATTCTTCCTCTTGTACCTTACGCGGATACGCTTATGCTGACCAGGGGAATTCTCCGCAGTGTTGTACCACCCTCCACGTCTCAATCCATGGTGCTTCGGGTTTCCGGGGGCGCCAGCATTCTCAAAGAGTTGTCCAATGAAGATATTGCTGTTGATATCGAAGAATCTATCCGTTTAAATGTCTGTGCCATGGCTGTTCAGGTCTTTATCGGCGGCGAATATGAAAGGCAGTCAATCATCAACATGACCAGGATGGTTGACATCGGCAATCGTTACGGCATTCCCACCCTTGCGGTGACAGCGGTAGGCAAGGATATGGCCCGGGACGCAAAATATTTCCGGCTGGCTTGCAGGATATGCGCTGAGCTTGGCGCTCACTATATCAAAACTTACTATATAGACGAAGGTTTTGAGACCGTCACGGCATCCTGCCCTGTGCCGATTGTGATGGCCGGCGGCAAGAAAATATCGGAACTTGACGCCCTGACCATGGCCTATAATGCCGTTCAGAAGGGCGCCGCCGGTGTGGACATGGGACGTAATATTTTTCAGTCCGAAGCGCCGATTGCCATGATTCAGGCGGTGCGGGCCGTCGTCCATGACAACGAGACTCCGGCTGCGGCTTTTGATCTTTATAACATCTTGAAGAATAAATGAAAGTTGCCTACTGGTATAATAACAAAGATATCCGGATTGAAGAAGTGCCGACTCCGGTACCCAGCCCCCAAGAGATGCTGGTCAAGGTTATGTCCTGCGGCATCTGCGGCAGTGATATCGTCGAATGGTACCGGCTCCCGAGAGCGCCGCTGGTCCAGGGTCATGAAATAGGCGCACAGGTTGTCGCCCTCGGTGATTCCGTCAATAAATATAAATTGAGCGACCGGGTATTTATCGCCCCAAAAGTGCCCTGCATGAAATGTTTTTATTGCAAAAACAGTCACTACCCCCAATGCACGGAAATTAAAGAACGCCTTCCCGGCGGTTTTGCCGAATACATCCTGGTTCCGGAAATAATTGTAGAGCGCGGAACATATCTACTGCCTGAAAATATTACCTATGATCAAAGCACATTCATTGAACCTCTGGCCTGCGTCGTTCGGGCGCAGAGGCTGGCCTGCGTAAAGAAGGGTCAGTCTGTGATGGTTATTGGGTGCGGGATGGCCGGACTGCTTCATGTGAAGCTGGCCAGGGCAACAGGATGTAGAGTAATAGCCGCCGACATTAACCATGTAAAACTGGAATTTGCCGCACATATGGGGGCCGATATCATCATCAACGCGGCAGATAATTTTTCAGAGCGGTTGATTGTGGAAAATGGTAAAAAGGCTGACATCGTATTTTTATGCGCCTCCGCCGATTCAGCAGTAGAGCAGGCATGGAGATGTGTGGATAAGGGTGGTGTGATTGTCCTGTTTGCCGTTCCCGGACCGGACAAGAAGGTTGTCGTTCCTATTAATGATTTCTGGATGAAGGAAATTACCATTATCACTTCTTATTATTGCGGGCCTCCCGATATTAACGAAGCAATGAGACTGATCGAATCGGACGAAATCGTCGTGGATGATCTGATCACGCATCGGTTTGCCTTAACCGATATTGTTAAAGGTTTTCGTCTGGTGTCCCAAGGCCGCGAATCGATCAAAGTCATTATCAAACCGAATGAATAATCATGCCTCGATTCATCACGAGGCACTGATTCCCCCGGTCCGTATCAATCGTCTATAATACTTATCCGTTTTACGGCGCTATCTCGGCCAGGTGGGCCGCTGTGCCCAGCGCGGCCTTAACGATTGCCTCATAATAAGGCAGGTTCATATGGTACTTGCCATTGAGCTTGATCCGGTCGTTCGTCGTGTGCATTTTGGGGTTGATGAATCCCTTTTCCGCGTATTCTATGGCCCAGGCGGCGGAATAACATGCTGAGTTTTCTTCTCTGGACGTGCAGACCTCCCAAAATGGCGCATGATCGCTGCAAGTCTCGCCATCAGGCGTGAGCTTGACCTCGAAGACCTGATTCATTCCATAGGTATTGACCACATTGATGTAGGTCTGGGCGACAGGTAAATCCTTCTCGTAAGCCGTCTTAAACTTTGCATGTCTGATCTTTATCTGTTGCATCGGCTTGACGGGAGGGTCGAGTACCTTGCTGTAACCGATCATGTCGAGATTCAGCACCGCGACGATATTCTCCCTCGCATCATCCACGCTTTTTGCGTATGCCTTGCCGCCAATGACGTCCTGCTCCTCGCCGGTGGTGAAGACAAACCGTACGGTGCGCTTGAACTTGTAATCCTTCATGATCTTGGCCGCCATCAACAGGCCAACGCAGCCGCTGGCATTGTCGTCCGCGCCCGGCGCTGTTTCGTCATCCTTTCCCGAAATGGAATCCAGGTGCGCGATAAGGATGACAATCTCGTCCGGGTTCGTCTGCCCCCTGATCTCACCTGCCACATTGCGGCCCATGAGGGCAATGGGAACGAAATCAGGATCATCCTCATCCTTATAGTGATAGTTCCATGTTGAAAAGGAAGCCGTCAAGCCCATAGCTTTCATCTGGTCATGCACGTGTTGCGTCGCCTCCAACACCTTCGTGCCTGCCTTGTAAGTGTGGCGGGTCGAAAGCGTTACCGGTTTTCCGTCCACCGTAACCTGTTTCTCGCCGCTCAGATATTCCGTATACAGCTCAATCTCATTCTGGGTCACGGCATTGAGCATCTTCTCCACCGTAAGGTTCTTCTCAAAGGAAGCAACCGCGGAGGAAAGATTTGATCTGGCCGCCGCACCGGACGCGGCTTTGCCGGACCATATCGGATGGTCATTCATCAAACTGCTGTCAAACCCTATTTCGGAGAGAAGTTCAGACACCGCAAACGTGTAACGCACGATAATGTGTTCTCCGTCGTCATACAGGACATTGACCAACCCGGCGGCCTCCTCGCGGGCGCCTTCGTATTCCTCCAGGGCAATGAGGTAGCGCTTCCCGGGTGTGTATTTATCGATGATGCGGTAGGTCACATGGGCATTGTCCAGTTGTGTCCTCGTGGCGATGACGAGCGCGTAGAAAGTTTCCGTTCCATCTTCAATGCCCGCATAGACGGGCAGATTCAGGTCTTCGATATACCCCGGGACTTCCACTCTGGCGAGAACCTGTGGTTCAGGTGAAGAACTGCTGCAGCCCAGATAAGATATAATCGCTATACACAAAGCGATAAGCAGTATCGTGAGCCTGAGTTCAATGGTAACCTTCGGTTTCATGAGACTTTTCATGGCATTCCTTTCCGTTTGACAGTTCCGTTACTGCTTCTCCGTTACGACAACGGTGACTTTATAATCATCCGCCTTCCATGAGGTATTGACCATGAGCAGATAGATATCATGAATATCGCCGCCGACGCCTGTATACTCCTTCGTCTTGGTAGCGCCGTCGCTTACCTCTTCAACGTCGCCGGGGGGCTGGAGGATGCCTCCCACCCTTTTAAAGGCATTGAGTTGGATATGACCGGCAGACTGGCCGGGTGCGGAGATGGCTTTAACCGTAATATCCAGCGGAGAACTCCCTTTGTATTTCAAGATCAACACCTGACCGGCAAGACGCTGTATGGTGAACTCCTTCTGATAGGACACATTGGAACCTATCTCGACGATCGTCACTCCCTGTTTTTCTTTTTCGTCTTCCTTGATGTCATAAGGTTTGCCGCTGTCCCGGTCGGGTAAATTCTTGAATTTTTCCCTGTTGAAGACGGTCCCGGAGATGAAATAATCCCGGTAAAAATCCCAGAAGATACCATCTCTGCCCGTGATGGCCTTGCCCAGGGAGCCTTCCCGGGTGGCCGCTGAATCAATGGTGTTCATGCTGATTTGACTGCCGGCGTATGAATACCAGGTTTCAAAAAATTTCTTGAACGGAGCTTCTTTGTATGTTGCCAGGAGATAGGAAATAAAGGGAAAGTGCTTGTACTCGTATTGGTTATTATTACTTTTTGGGGTTTTCTTGTCGGCATCCAGGCGCTCATCGAAATAACCCATGCTCTCACCCGCTGCGCAATATACGGTTCCACGCCCATATAGGGCATACCATCCGACGGCGTCGGCCATCGTCTCATTGAACCAGTCTAAGCTGTCGTCGACCTCATTTTTTGCCTCTTTCAGTGTCTTAAACTGGATCATATGGGTAAATTCGTGGTGGCAGGTATGGGAAAGGCCGTCTCCGATTTCATCTTTGATATTCAGGCAGATTTCCCCTGTTTCGATGTCCACCGAACCGTGGTCGCCACTCATGGTTGTGAGTGAGACGGTCCAGGTCCCGCTCTTGCCATAGCCGCTGCCTAAAGCGGGTTCCTTGAGGCCCATTCCCTTTATGATCTGCTCGTAAGCATTGTCCATATATCCGGCGACGGCCTCTGCTTTCTTTTGCAGGGCGGCGGCCTGCACGGGGTCTTTGACCTGCTTATAGTCGACGGTAAACTTTCCCTGCGGTGACTTTACATAGACAGCCCTGCCGGGGGCAACCGTATCGGCGCCTGCCCGGAGAACGTTAACGGGGACGGCATTTTCTTCCGCAGCGCCGCCCTGGGTTTCGCCAACCACCTTCACGGCCACAAATTCCGAAACGATCTGCTCGCCGCCTTCCCGCTCTTTGTTAGAACTGACTTCGGGATTCGCCAGGTATATGCGGGTCCCATAGGGCATGACCGTCTCTGTGGTGGTGGAGATCACCTTGAGAGTGCTATCGTATTCACAGCGGACTTCATTCCATTCGTAGCCGTCCCATACCACAATCCGGATGGTCGTTTCGTCAAGCCCCGCCGGATTAACTTTCATCTTCAGAGTTGCCGAACCGGCCAATTGAATCGTTTGAGGGGAGGAAGTCGTTGAGATGACATAGGCACCGGTCAGATCGATGAGCGATTCGTCCTGTTCGCTTTCGGAAACGTAAACCTTCGATACCTTGATCAACGTGTCCGCAGGCAGGACGGCAGCAGGAAATTCGATGGTGGCCTCATCGTGGGTCACAAAACCACCCGAAGCGGCGGTAATAATTATTACATCCGAAGAAATTTCCGTCATTTTGGACAGGTCGGAAGGATCTTCACTCGGGCTGGACGATCCCCGCGAACACCCCACGAGAAAAGAAAGAATGATCAGCAGCAGCAACAGAAAAACTTTGCCATGATGTTGTCTCTGGAAATCCATTATATTATCCCCGCTTTCAGTCCGTAATGTTTGTCTTGTGCATCACCGTCAAATGGCTCGGCGATACTTTGTTCGCTAAGCGTCATCATGGAAAATCCATATCATATTTCCTCGGCAAAAAAAATTTTTGATTTTGCCGCCAGATGTCGTCACCATTTTATCCTGACGTTTTCAACCATAAATGTAAACGCAATCTATATGCCGTTTGCTAAGAATCAACCTTGAAGGGCTTTTACACGATTTGTCGTTCCATTGGGATGTTCACCCCTGCCAACTTTTCAGGCAGAGGTGCCAACGAAGTTGGCAGAAGATTGCTCCTGTTGATTTGCGGGCGAAAAGTTGAATAGCACAGGCCTGAATCTTTGCGTGTATTCTGCTGCGGCCTCCTTAAACCTCTGATTTCCTCATCGCCTCAATCCTCTCGACGATTGATTCGAGAAGTACAGTGACCGGCTTTCCGGAAGATAAGGCCATATAATAAATATGGGCGGTTTTCTCCAAGAATTCGGCGTTGAAAATCGCCCTATCGAGTGTCTTGCCCAATGTCACAATGCCGTGGTTCTGGATAATATAGACGCTGGCGTTATTGGATAGTTTCGCTTCCATGTTCCGGGCCAGTTCCGGGCTTCCGGCCTGTTTTCAGATCGATCTCTTCAAGATCGAATCCGACAATACATATATCTTCAGCAGACATATCCTGATCCCGCACTCCCGACGGCGTAATCGCCATGCTTGCTTCACCGTCGATCTGTACCGAAACGTTACCTGTAGCCCCCTTAGGTGAACCAAAATACCCCTGCTGGGAAAGTCACAGACTGGCGTTAAGTACATCTTTTTTATAGTTGGCATATTTCTTCGTCATGATGAGCAGATTGATTCCTTTCTTGTCTTGCAAATGCAAATGGTAGAGTCCCGATGTGTTTTGTTTTTAACATTTTCGGAGCGTGTTACAAGCTTTCCCAACGATTATTGTTGCTTTGCGGTTAATAAAAATGCATAATCAATGATAATAATTGATTTTATTAATGCTTTTGACCTATCTCTTCCCTATAATTTCAAAGAATGAATATCTTCCCTCTCGTCATTTGAAAATGACCAACATATTCCTTGATTTTCAAACATGCCTGGTATAAAAGGCACCATCACAATTTTTTATGGACTCCCCTTGCTCCTGAACTTATTCAGGGGCTTTAGAGCCGAAAGGAGAAAATTTTGAAAAGATACGAAGTTATCACTATTGTCAAAACGGATTTGACGGAAGAAGAGATCACGGCAATTATTGATCGGTCTTCCAACATCATCACCGACCGTAAAGGGGTCGTCGCCAAAGCTGAAAAATGGGGCAAACGGCGCCTGGCCTACGAAATCAACAAACAAAAAGACGGATTTTATTTTTTTATTGACTACGCCGGTAACGGTTCCATCGTAGCCGAAATGGAAAGAAGTTTTAAGATTGACGACCGGGTTTTAAAATTTATGACCATAGCCAAAGAAGGCGCTGTCACCCGTGAGGGTATGGACGCAGAAGTTGCCGTCGTGGAAGTGAAGCGCACCTCGATACGCATAGAAACCGATCATTCGGCAGCAAATAGAGACGAAAAGCCGGCAGGCGAGGCAAAACCCAACCGGCCGACATTCATAAAAGCAATCACACGAGAAGAAAATACAACGAAAGGAGAATAACCATGGCTATACAAAACGGCGAAAGACCATCACGTCCGCCCCAGAAGAAATTTTTCCACAGAAAGAAATTCTGCCGCTTCTGCACGGACTCCAATATTAAACTTGATTATAAAAACCCGGTCATTCTCAATAATTTTGTCACGGAGCGCGGTAAAATTATGCCCAGAAGAATTACGGGAAATTGCGCCGGTCATCAAAGAGAACTGACTGTCGCAATCAAACGCGCACGCACCATCGCCATCATGCCTTTTGTTACCGCGGAAGGCAGGTAAACCAGTTTTTACAAACGCCGGCCGGTTTTATTCCGACAAATGGAGGAAGCCGGCAGGCGTTGATTGTATCCACATGCAATTACTAATTTTTTTAATCACATTACCTCGTTTCAGCACAGGTTATTATTCTTGGCAAAATTGAATTTATTATCTCCTCATAGCCCGTTTCTCCGGCTGTTGTTGATCATCGCATTATTTTTAGCAGCTTCTCTGATACCTTTCATCGGCCTGTTGTTTCTCATAACCCTGCCGCTGGCTTTATTTGTCCTGTGCCTTCTTATCGATCAGATGAAAGTACTGGTCGCTTTTCTTATTATACTTTGCGCCATGTTGATACTCCTATCATTCATGCATACGGTTCTGCCGGTATTTGCCCTGGCGGCGACGGGGCTGGCTGGTATTTTGATGGCCCAGACAGCCCGGAAAAATTATTCAATTGAAATCGTTATACTCCTTCCCGCTTTCGTTATCCTGGGCGCAGTTGTTTTTTATTTTATTTACGGCGGCATGCAGCTCTCTATGAGCCCCTGGCAGTTACTCGAAAAGCATATTACGGAAGCCGTTGAATCAAATATACAGATCTATAGCCGGTTGCCTTTAAATCCCGAAGAAATCAACGCCATTAAAAACAGCAAGCCAACGGTCATCCAATTTTTTATAAAAATCTCCCCTGCCATTTGCATCATATCGATATTATTCATGATCTGGATTAATGCGCTGATGGGAAGCAAACTACTGCACAAACGCGGCGTTGTCCTGCCCAACCTTTCGGCATTGTCCGAATGGCGTGCGCCCCATTGGCTTGTCTGGATTTTTATTGCCGGCGGCGGATTGAGCTTTCTTTCGCAAACACATATCAGTTTTTTGGGCATTAACATATTCCTGGTTGCGTCTTTCGTTTATCTCCTGCAAGGCCTTGCTATTGTTAGCTTCTTTTTTCAGAGCAAAGACATCTCAATTTTTTTCCGCTGTCTTTTTTATTTTTTAATTGCGATTCAGCAAATTGTTATGATAGCAATAGCCGCGGTTGGATTCTTCGACATTTGGATTGACTTTCGCAAACATTTCCGTAAAGATCAGGCAACTCATTAATTTACTGAACATTATTCAATGCTAGCAGGGGGTTTTCTATGAAGGTTATTTTAAAACAAAACGTGCCTTCTTTAGGCAAGGCCGGAGACTTGGTTAAAGTCAATGACGGTTACGCCCGCAATTTGCTCATTCCGAAAGGCCTGGCCATCGAGGCAGACGATAAAAACATCAAAGCTTTTGAATTCGAAAAAAAGAATATTCTGCAAAAAGCACAAAAAGAAAAAGCCGGCGCTCAAGATCTGGCGGCCCGCCTGGGTCAAGTTACCCTGACGTTATCCCGCAAAGTAGGCGATCAGCACAAAATATTCGGTTCGGTCACTTCCAAAGATATTGAAGTCGCTCTCCAAGAAAAAGGCTTCGACATCGACCGCAAAATGATCGTTCATAATGAACAGATCAAATCACTGGGTGAGTTTAAAGTGAAGATCAAGCTGGTGACAGGTGTTGATACGGAAATTAAATTGAATGTTGTCGGCGAAGAATAATGAAAGATATCGATCCGGCATTATATAAACTTCCCCCTCAGAATATCGAAGCGGAACAATCCATTCTGGGCAGTATTCTATTGGATAACGGTTCGATCAATGCTGCGCAGGAAATTATCAACAAAGGCGATTTCTACAACGAAGCACACCGGAAAATTTTTTCCGTTATCGAGCAACTTGCCGATAAAAACGAACCGGTTGATCTGATCACCTTGAGCAATGCCCTTAAGGACAGGAATATACTGGATTCAGTCGGTGGCACCGCTTATCTGGCATCATTGGTTGATAATGTCCCGTCGGCAGCCAACGTCGCCAATTATGCCAAAATTGTCAAAGAAAAAGCTATTTTGCGCGGTCTGATCGGATCAGCCACCGAGATTATCAACAGTTGCTATGAAACAGGCTCTGATGTTGATCAGGTGCTGGATAAGGCCGAGCATAGCATTTTTGAGATTTCCGAAAATAAAGTCCGGGTCTCTTTTTATCCCATTAAAGACATTGTCAAAGAAAGCTTCCGTGCGATCGAAGACCTCTTCTCCCGAAAGGAACTGATCACCGGCGTGGCCACCGGATTTGAAAAAATCGATGATCTAACATCCGGATTACAAAATTCCGATCTGATCATCATCGCCGGTCGCCCCAGCATGGGTAAAACCGCGTTTGCACTTAATATTGCGCAATTTGCCGCGCTGGAAACACAAACACCCGTGGCCATATTCTCTCTCGAAATGTCCAAGGAGCAGCTGGCTTTCAGAATGCTCGCCTCGGAAGCAAAAGTTGATTCGCAAAAAATGCGCAAAGGATTTTTAGGCGAAACCGACTGGCCGAAACTGACAACGGCGGCAGGCAGACTTTCCGAAGCACCGCTTTTTATCGACGATACGCCCGCCATTACCGTCTTGGAGATGAAAGCCAAATCCCGCCGCTTGAAAGCCGATCAAGGCCTGGGTTTGATTGTCGTGGACTACATTCAGTTGATGCGAGCCGGTGGTTATTCAAATTCCCGCGAGCAGGAAATATCGGAAATCAGCCGTTCGCTCAAAGCGCTGGCCAAGGAACTCAAAGTGCCGGTGATCGCTCTATCCCAGCTCAACCGAAAAGTGGAAGATCGCCCCAACCGCCGCCCGCAAATGGCTGACTTGCGCGAATCAGGCGCCATCGAGCAGGACGCGGACGTCATTGCATTTATCTATCGGGACGACGTTTACAATAAGTCCGATGATAATCCTGACAAAGGCGTTGCCGAAATCATCATCGGCAAACAACGTAATGGTCCGACTGGGTCCGTGAAGCTCGCCTTTCTGGAAAAGTTCACCACCTTTGAAAATCTGGCACGTCCGGATGGCCACTCGTAGTATTATATTTTCCGCATTCGAACAGCAGTTTAAAGCGTATCAAAACGTACTTATTCGGCGCAGGCGAAAATGAAGCACAAAGAAATTATTATTAATGACCGGATGCAAAATGGCTATCGTTATTTTCTCACCAAGCCTGCCGGTAGAGATTTCAGCCCCGAATTCCAACCGGAACTGACGCCCAAACAAATGCTGGAGATGGGTGTCTTCGGCGGAAAATATATGACCGATTGCCGAAGCGAATTTCCTCCTTCCTGGTATGCCAAAGCCAAACTATGCGCCGAACGTCATGATCCGAAACTCAACTGCTTCGGCGTAAACGCTTCCAAGCCCCTCTCCTACTGGACACAAAAAGGATGGATTTATCCTGAAGACCCCCGCGGCTGGTTTCAATGGTACTGCCGCTATTTTCAGGGAAGACGCTGCCCCGACGACGAAAGACAAATTAAACGCTGGAAAGCCATGCAAAGGCATATCGCCCAGCTACGCAAACACTGTCCCGCCGGTGATCTGAATTGCCGCCGCAAACAGCGTCAGGCGCTTTTGCACTGGGCATACGACAGCCGCAAGATGTGAATTATAAAGAGGAGCATTTTCACCAGGCCCCGTTTTGTACCTCTCTGGCCTTCCCCCTCAGCCTAAAAAACCAACAGCCTAATACCTCTTCACATGATATTCCGCCAAACCGAAGAAATCTTTGATGAGATGGATAACGCCCTGGTCGTCTTGAAACCTGCCGTTGTACAGGCCGAAAGGCTGATGAAATTCGGAACGGATAATGCCGGCCATATTAATTTTATTGGCCCTCTCGCCCAACGGTCTAAAAGACAAATCCAGACTGCCGTCTGTTGTTTTCATTTTCCAGGGCTTCAGGATATCGCCAAAATCAAACCGCGCAGCCGTGAGACAATAAATTTTCCCGTCCGTCCAGAAGCAGTTTTCATTAAAATCTTCATCGTCATCAATTATATTCTGGCAGAGATTGAAGGCTGAAATTTTTCCGTCATCACGGTAAGCTGCTGCTGTGGACCATTTCCAGAAGCTGATATAAGGATAATACGTTTTTTGCTCATCGATCAGGGCAATGGTTGAATTCCGTTCCAGAACAATTTCCTGCGAACCCACTGTGATGCTGCCCGACGCAGGAACAGCCGCTTTGTGCGTATAAAATGGGCGTGTGCGGGTTATCGGTGAGAGCTGGACCAGCGGCTCGACTGCGCCCAAATCTTCATGAACGATTATGTCACCTTTCACGGCAATGCGGTCTTGATCACTATCAATATTGATTAAAATCCGGTGGAAACCCTGATCCAATTTATTTTCAAATCGCAGGTGGTAACCCTTTGTGTCCAGGAAGCAGACATCATCATAAATCTGCCCGGCCACTTTTATAGAGCGCCCGATCGTCTGCCGTGCATGTTCAAACCGCGTGTTTGTTAGCCGGTCATAGACGTAGAAAAAGGAAGCACCCATAAATTTGGCGTCAAAGATAACCATACCAAAATAATGCGTCGGGGTAATAATACCAAAATGCTGCCATTCCTTCAGACGAAAATTCTTCCAGAAACCGGGCACGGGGAAAGAATACAGCGGCGCATCCAGGATATTGGCATTCCTGAACGGCGTGCGAAAAGTCCCGAAGTTAATCGAGCCGTCTTTCTCTACCGCCCGTGCAGGAGTTATTTGCACGTTTCTCACGATCGTTTCTCCGGTCTTCAACCGATCTGGAAAATTTTATGACGGAACTTTAGGCAGCTTGGGAAAACTCGCATCCAGTGCGGCATTCCACTTATCAACCATGGGCTTGACGCTTTCCATCAGGTCCGAAATGTCACCTTCGATCGTGATGGAGTGGATTTTGTCACCCTGCGCAATGGCATTGACAATTTCCATATCCACGTCACTGACCACCTCGCCAAACACGGTATGCTTGCCGTCGAGCCAGGGCGTGGGTACGTGCGTGATGAAAAACTGGCTGCCATTCGTTTGCGATCCGGCGTTGGCCATGGAAAAAATTCCCGGCTTACTATGGCGCAATTCCTTTACAAATTCGTCCTGAAATTTATAACCGGGTCCACCGCGGCCGTCGCCCGCGGGGCAACCGCCCTGAATCATAAAATCGGGGATCACACGATGGAATTTCAGATTATTGTAATATCCGCGTCGGGCCAAATTGACAAAATTACCCACAGTTACCGGTGTTTGATCGGTGAATAATTTCAGGTGGATGGTGCCTTTATCCGTTTCAATAACGGCTGTTAATTTATTTTTCATGATCGTCTCCTTAGGGTTATGTCGTTGAAGCTTTAAAGATTATCACCTGATATGTCAAGGTTAAAACCATCCGGCAAAAACGACTTAAGTGGGTTAAGAGTGGACAAATTTAATCAACCACCTCGCGAGCTCGCTGCGGAGGATTGACGCTCGTCCCGCAACAGCGGGATTAAGTAATAAGACAACTACAGGAGAAAATATCGTCAAATGAAAAATGGGACGCCGGACCCGCTCTGTCGGCACGGACGCGCTCATTAAGAAGAGTATTAATCACCTGCAGAAGATACGACCTGAAATTACGTGTTTATGCCGCTCGTCCGACCGGATTGCGTGAAGAACCAGTTTTAATTGGTTTTGATTTCAATGGGTATTTCTCCGGGTTTTCCAGATTGTCGGTTTCCAGGTCGACGTCTAAATCCGGCCAGTGTAGATGATAGCCGTGAATCAATTCAACATTCTGGATGGCTTTTAGCGTTTGATCTTTAAAACAAGGATAGTCCTTATAACTCAGAAAGTATTCGCGCCCGTTCGCAAAGAGCCATAGTCCGAAAGTCGTAATATTTTCAACGTTGACTGAAATGTTTTTGCCACGCTTTAACGCTTTCATTTTCGTGCTCCTCAATAATTTTTTGAACTTCGGCCAATCTTTTTGAATTAAGTCCATAATAAGCAGCTAAAGATACAATGGGTTCCAACCAAAATTTTGCTTCACCTTTGTCACATGTAACATGCACATCTTTTCGGTTTTCTTCATTGGAAAGGAAATAGAATCGATATCCTTTTTCTCTGAAAATTGTTGGACTCATGATAGCAATATAAACTATTTCACTTTTTTAAGCAATACGACAACAACTCATGAACAGCCTTTTGCCTGACAGCAATCAAAGACAGACCCGACCTCTTTTTTGTTCGTTTTTCAAATCGACGGCGTAGGGGCGAAAAACATTTCGCCCCTACTGTTCTCGGTCACCATGTTTTTCCAGCATACTGCTGTTGATCTTCAGGCTGTTGCGGCCCTGCTCGAAGGTGATACCGTACACTTTGCTTGTGTTCCAGGGAAACGGGCATGTAGTTAGGGGCAATGATGCCGTCGGTGGCTTCGGACTTGATGATCTTCGCCGTGGGCACGTCCTTCTATGCTCAAAGAAATGTCACGACAATTTGGAAGCCGTTTCCAATGCGTAAAGAGCGGCCCCTATCGCTCCGATGATTTGGGGATTTTCTACGACAGTAATTTTTTGTCCTATTTCTTTTTCGAGTGCGGCAACAACACCTTTATTTAACGCAACGCCACCTGTCATAACAACATCAGGCGCTAAACCTATTCGACTGCCCAAGCCCGCCACCCTTTTTGCAACGGATTTATGGGCGCCTTGGGCCACATTTTCCCGTTTGGCTCCTGAGGAAAGTTGCGAGATCACCTCCGATTCTGCAAAAACGGTGCAAGTATTGCTGATGATGATCTCTTCCGATGCATTTTCCGAGAGGCTGGAAAGATTTCCGATGCTGCAGTCAAGAATCCGCGCCATAACCTCGAGGAACCGCCCTGTTCCTGCAGCGCACTTCTCATTCATGACAAAATTTTCCACTTTGCCGTCTTTGTCCAATCTGATGACTTTTGCATCCTGTCCACCAATATCAATAACCGTTCTAGCCGACGGTATCATGTGGGCGGCTCCTCTTGCATGGCAAGTGATCTCCGTGATCTGCTTGTCGGCCTTATCGTAGGTCATTCTCCCATAGCCTGTTACAACGGAAAATTTTATTTCATCTCCGGAGATTCCTGCTTCCCGAAGGGCTGCTCCAACCGCTTTTTCAGGCCCCTGAGTTCCTGCTCCCGTATTAAACACGGCCTTGCCCAATATTTCAAGTTGCGCGTTTATAATGACAGCCTTTGATGAAGACGATCCAATATCGATGCCTAAAAACAATTTTTACCTCTTCTGACCGATCGTAGATTTGCTACTGCTTCCTATTTGACCATTTCCGCAAAGCTCTGAATCCTTGTTCGGATCTGTTCCGCCGAATCCATTTTTTGTTCAATTTCCAGATACAGCATGGGTATCCCGGCGGCTTCAAGTTCCTTTTTGTAGATCGGGTAGTCAAATTCTTCGGGATTGCAGAATTTCATCATGCAGACCACCACCCCGTCGGCATGATTCTCCCGGACGAGATCGATCAGCAGCTGCCCATGCTTCTTCTCCTCGTCATACAGGAGCGAGCAGCCGTCGTGATCCGCTATGCGGTAGGCCAGCCTTTCGAGAGCCGTTCCTTCACTGCGGACAGACGTTCTGAACTGCCTTGACTCATGAGCCAGATCGTCGGCAACAAAAACTATTTTGTTTTGGACAAAGGCATCAAGTAATGCGTCCGTCTCTGCAAGAATTCCCGTAACGACCACTTTTATGCCATCAAGTTTTTCTTCGGGAAGTTTCTTCAATTCTTCCATGAGTTCTTTAATTTTGATTGTATAGAGCCTTTTATCCATAAAATAGGCGGCCTTGATAATTAAATGGCGTGTCTTCGCATTTAATGTTTTGGAATATTTGCTCACGATCGCTGTAAATTGCCGCATGGTTTTTCGATAGTCTTCATAAAGGACGATGCTGTCCTCAAGATCCTTTTCTGTTATTTTTTTACCGGCAATGGTTTCAAGCTCTTTTTGCACCCTTTTGTATTCATCGATGAGATAGGCCACTCCGGCGGCGATTTTCCTGTGTTGCGGATACACCATAGGAATCAAATAGGTTTGGGGAACGGCAACATGCCAATTATCACAGATACATTTCAGTGTATCACAATAGGCAGGGATAATAACGGCAGACAAAAAGTCATACATCCCTTTCAACCCCTGCTCGACATTGATGCGCATGATGGAACAACAAAAGCTTTGCAGATACTTGTCGGCCAGTTTAATGTCCGTCTGTCCGCCCCAAAGTCCGACAGGCAGCAGGCCTGCCGCATAAATGATTTCATCAGGCGTATAGTAGGGAAAACAGCCGACGGCCTTTTTCCCGGTTTCTTTCATCGACGCTTTCACGGCTTTTGCCGGATGGTTTGCTGTTTCTACTAACTCTGCTATGATTTCCTGTATACGATTCATTGTCCACCCGGCCTTTCGTTTTTTCTTTGTTCCATCATTTCCATAAGAGCCTGAATTCTCGTCTCGTATTGCGCCAGAGAAAAAGCCCTCGGGTCGGTCTGATCCCCGTCAAAAATGACGGACGCCACGCCGGTCTGCTCCTGGACTTGACGCTGCACTTCGTATTGCCTGAAATCCATCAACTTGCAGCTTCGATTGGAATGATAAATAATGCCGTCTAAAGAGAAATCTTTTACAATCTGTACAATATTCCCCGCCCCATACGCCAGGTTCCGGTTGGCATAATTGGAACTGTAGGCCCTGGCCATGGCATCCAGATCATCGCTGTCATAAACGATGGTCCAGGAGTCGGGGTAGGTTGAGGTGATCAGGTTGATCCCGTTTTTCCTCAGTATTTTTGACGTATCCGCCAGGTGGGGCCAGCAGGCGATCCCGTCCCACATGACCCGGTATTTTTCCGGCTGATCTTTCCAGGGTCCTTCGCCACGGTCGATTTTCCCCTGCAGTTCTTCCGCCCAAAGCTTGAAGAGGTCCAATCCTTCCTGTTTCCCCCTCATGCACACGATGACCGCCATGTAATTGAATAAATCAAATCCGTTGAAAGGAGAAGGTTGTGCTGCCGCCAGGGCCGTCGCCTTTTTCCACCACCGGGCCGTCTGGGTGGAAATGTTCATGACCTCCTGGAAGCGGTCGTGGTCGAATTTTTTACCGGTTATCTGTTCCAGCTGACCGATGGCATGATGAAATTGTTCCCGGATATATTTGACGCTATGCTCCGGGACATCGAATGTGTGATTAAAAGGCGTATCGATTAAAATCATGGGGATACGCATCTCCCGGGCCAGGTTTTCATACCACTTGATGACGGTGTTGCAAATATTGTTGCAGCAGAATATAAAATCCGGCATGGGAATATTTCCAGCTGCACTCTCTTTCAGATTCGCATAGCCGATATTGACTCTGGCGTAGGAGCATAAATCGTTTGAGTACCCGTTATTTTCCGCATTCTGGAGAAATGCCGGGGCGTCCTTTCTGGCTCCGAGGACCGCGGCATGGTTTTCCGGATAAACAACCTTGATGTCCATCGTTTCCAAAAGCTCCTGCGGGACAATGGACGTCGCCCAAGCCACCAGTTCGCCCGACTTCTTGGCTTCCAGCGCCTCTTTATAATGACGGGAAATCATGTCGTTCAATACCTGTTTTGAAGAAATATTCTTGTCCATAATGATCTTTTACTCCTTGAATAGGCCAGAGCACCTTGTCCATCTTTGAAAGAGGGGCAAACGGTTTTACATCCATCTACCCCTCTATGTGTTATCTTTCAAGTTCGGGGATTTTTATGGCCTTCCGTAAAATCTCCCCCAACCCCTCTTTAGAAAAGAGGGGAGCTGTGGTGCTTAAGTCAATGACATTAAATTGTTCCTTGTTATCTGCGGTTATTTTCCGGCTTCCTTCTTAATACGATCCATGACTTCCTTGGTGTAGGCCTTTTCCCATTTGGGATCATTCCAGATTTTGACGGAGGCCGCCTTCAGGTCGCTCACCAGCTGGGGGGTGGCTTCGATGACCTGCACACCGGATTTAGCCATGGCCGCATAGCTCTTGGCGACGTTTTCGCGGTTCAGCTTGACCTGCTCATCGGCTGCCTTGCCGGCAGCGTCCATGACGATCTTCTGCTGTTCCGGCGTCAGCTTGTCCCAGGTCTTTTTAGACAGGCACATTTGCATCCCGGAGTAGATCTGATTG
>WRPE01000068.1 GCA_009773315.1 Syntrophaceae bacterium | reverse complement strand
TAGCGCGCCAGATTCTCCATTGCCGAGTCATCTTTCGGCGATATCCGGTTGCCGCAGAAGACATTGAAACCGGAATGTTTCCATGAGGAAAGCATCCGCCAAAAGCATCCAGCCCGGCGATGCCGTTATTGTCAACGGAACCCTGGGCGATCACGGCGCGGCCATCATTCAGGCCAGGGAAAATCTTTCCCTGACTTCTGATATTCTGTCGGACACCGCGCCGCTCCATGGTCTGATTGCTGACATTCTTGCAACCAGCTCCAACATCCACTGCATGCGGGATGCGACACGCGGCGGTTTGGGGGCTATTCTCGCGGAAATCGCCAAAAGTGCAAACGTACGTATAGACATCGATGAAGAAAGCATTCCCGTGCAGGAGAGCGTGCGGGGTGTTTGCGAAATTCTGGGATTCGATCCGCTTTTTCTGGCCAATGAAGGCAAGCTGATCGTCTTCTGCCCGGAACAGGATGCTCAGGCTGTTTTGCAGGCCATGCAAAACCACCAATACGGACAAAAAGCCGCCGTCATCGGACGGGTGAGTTCATCCGCCTCGGGACGCGTTGTCCTCAAAACCGCCATCGGCGGTGAACGGGTTGTCGACATGCCGACGGGTGAACTGGTGCCGAGAATCTGCTGATGACGATCCATCAATCAAAAATAAATCCGGACATTTTATTATTGACATAATTTCGTTATATATCTATAAAAGGGCGAAATTACCTGAATCCTGCACGCCATAGTAGAAAGAAATGAATAAACCATCTGGGGAACCTGTTGTATAAAGGGATGCGCAAACAAACCCAAAACAACAGGAGGTACCCAGATGGTAAAAAAGCACAAGAAGGATAGCAAGAAAAGGCCTGCCAGTAGACACTTTAATCAGGATGGCGGGAGGGCCAGAAAAATCAATGCTTCGACGGCATATGGAACATGCAGCGAACAGCTAAGCCCGTTTGGCGGGCTTTTGGGGCTGACCAAAGTTTTGGACCTATTTGGTCTTGAGGAAAATTTTAATAAAAACTACCATGCACCGTCACGGGAAACCAAGCTGGGCGACTACGCCATGGTCATGGGGCTTGTGATGCTAATGTTTATCGGGTTCAACCGGATATGGCATTTTGTTTACCTCCGCTTGGAGCCCATGCTTTGCGGCATCTTCAAAGTGGATAAACTTCCGGCATCTACAACCTACTGGCGCTATCTGGACTCTCTGACCATCAATCAGGGCCAGTCCCTTTTGAAAGTCATGAGCCGGTTGAGAGAACAAGCGTGGAAACGATGCGGGATCAAATACAGCCACATTGCCATCGACATCGACACCACCGTGGAAACCATCTATGGCGATCAGGAAGGCGGTCGGGTTGGCCATAATCCGAAGCACCGGGGCAAGAAAGGCTACCGTCCGATTTTGTGCTTTATCGAACAGACCCGGGAATACCTGTATGGGAAACTGCGCAAAGGGGAAACCGTCAGCGGGGAGGAGACGGCCAAAGTGATTCGGAGTTTTAAAGATCATTTACCGTCCAGTGTGCAGAATGTTCTTTTGAGAGCGAACGCTGAGTTCATGAGCTGGAACAGTGTAGAAGCCGCATGGGATGAAGGCTACGATTTTATATTTTCCAATAAGCAATGCGAACCGCTGTTTGACCCAAAAATCTGGTATCGTCCCTCTCGGAAAGAAGAGGCCGAATTCAACAGTTGCCTTTATCAGCCGACGGGTTGGGGCCAGGCCTGCCGATTTGTCGCCATGCGGATTCCCAAGACACCGGAAGAAACCAAACGACAGACGCAGCAGGAACTATTTGAAGAAGATCAGTACATCTATCGGATATTTTGCACCAACCAAACCGGAAAGACCCATGAGGTGATTGAGCGATACGATAAGCGGGCAGATGCGGAAAACCTGATTGGTGAGGTCAAGCAGGAAGGGTTGGCTGCGATTCCGTCCGGCAAGTTCAAAAACAACTATGCCTTCTTTCAGATTGTCATGCTGGCGTATAACCTCTGGCGGTATTTTAAGCTCCTGACCGGTGTCTGTGGAAAAAAGGTAAAAACGTTTACCGGCATCGCCGACAACAAAATCAGAATTGCGCGCCTGATCCTGCTGATGATCGGCGCAAAGCTGGTCAAATCCGGTAATCGTGACATGGTGAAATACTCGATTCACGATACCCGAACACCTGGGTTGCTGCTGTTCTATGAATTTTTGGAACATCTTCAATTTAAAAAATATCAGGAGTGCAAGGCATGAATATTTTGATTGATTTGATGCAAGAAATTTCTTGCACGGGTTGCGTCCCGAAACACCGTGGCGGATAGTTCATGAAAAATTTTGCTCACGGATGGGGAAAAATGACCATTGGCGTGCAGGATTCAGGTAATACAAAAAGACTTCTTTGTGGCCGGCGTCATTAAGAAAAAAGTCTATGCTCTTCATGAGAAAAAAGCGCCTTAAAGAAAGGGGGCAAGATATACAAAATGGCTATCGTGAATATTACTATTAACGGTCGGAACATATCCGTGCCGGCGGGCATAACGGTTCTGCAGGCCGCGCGCCAGGAAGGTATCGATATTCCGACACTGTGCGATCATCCGGCTTTGTCCGTTGTGGGTGCCTGCCGGATGTGCATTGTTGAAATAAAAGGGCAGCGCAACCTGCAAACAGCCTGCACGTTTCCGGTCACTGACGGAATGGAAATTGAAACAGAGTCGGCGGAAGTCGTCAAAGCGCGAACGATGGTACTGAAGATGCTGTTTTCCGAAAGAAACCATTTCTGCCCGTTTTGCGAGATGAGCGGCAGTTGTGAATTGCAGGATATGGGCTATCGGTTTGGCGTTGATCACTGGGCGTTTTCCACCTATACGAAAAACTATGCTGTGGATGCAACGCATAAGCACTACCTGATGGATCACAACCGCTGCATCCTTTGCGGGCGCTGTATCCGCGCCTGCGGAGAACTGGTTGCCAACCACACGCTGGGACTGGGACAGCGCGGCAGCGAAAGCATGATCAACGCGGATGCCAATTTGCCGCTTAACGAGTCCACTTGTATCTCCTGCGGAACCTGTGTTCAGGTCTGCCCGACCGGCGCTCTGTTTTACAAGCGCAGCGCCTATATGGGCAGTGATTCTGAGATGATAAAAGTGAAAAGCACATGCAGTCAGTGCAGCATCGGCTGCGGCATTGAAATCATCACCCGCGGCGGCAATGTGCTTCAGATCATGGGAGACTGGGAAGGTCAGGCAAACAGGGGTGTGCTGTGCAAAGCCGGCCGTTTTGATCCTTTGTATGACGGCCGGGAAAGAATTCCAGAGCCTTTGCACCGGAGTAAGGATGGCGAAGAAAACATCAGCTGGGCCAAAGCCATGCAGGCGCTGGCAAAACATATCACCAAAGTCGGCCCCGACAAAATCGGTGTGATCGTTGCCAACCGGGCAAGCAATGAGGCCCTTTATTTAATTAAAAAGTTGTTTATTGATGAACTAGGTGTGTCGAACATCAAGATGATTCATACCCCGGCGCCGAGAATAGAGGGGAAACCGCACGGAACGCTCTCCCGGATCGCCGGCAGCGATACGCTTCTGGTAGTCGGATCCGATCCGCTGGCGAATCAGCCGGTGGCCGCTTTTCAAATTAAACGGGCCTTGGATAAAGGCGCCCGCCTGATTGTGGTGGATGATGAAAACAATGCCTTAAGCCCGTTTGCCCATGTCAACCTGAAAATATCGGATATCGGACAGGCTGTTGAAATGGCCTCAAAGTCACCTAGCCCTGTGGTTGTTTACGGTCCCGGCATTCCTGCGCCGGCGGTCGACATGTTGAAAGGCATCACCGACAGGGCGAACTTCATAGCAATCGAAACAGGCGTGAACACCTGCACGGCCAGAGCGCTGGACGTCAACAAAGGATTTAAATCCGAGGCGGTCGAATTGTTATTGGTTCTGCTGGGTGACGGAAAATGCGGTGGCGTCGAATTGTTGAAGGATATCGGCGGAAAAACGTTTATCGCCGTTTTGGCAGGTTACGCTTCCGAGCTGACCGATAAGGCCAATCTGGTCATGCCGAATGCAATCTGGTGTGAGCGGACGGGAACCCTGACCAATACGGAAGGGCGCATTCAGACACTGCAAAGCGCCGTAGAGCCGGCGAACGGCGCCAAATCAGATTGGGAAGTATTGCAGATGCTGGCCGCAAAATTAGGCAAAAAAATAACCGTATCGGCGGATGACGTTGCAAATACACTGGCAACGGCAGTTTAATGAAAGGAGCAAGCCGGATGGCAAAAGTAAAAATAGCGACAGACTGGCTGGGCGGATGCGCCGGCTGTCATATGTCTTTCCTGGATATCGATGAGCGGATTGTAAAATTGGCGGAGCTGGTGGATTTTACCTCCAGCCCGATCACGGATCTCAAGCATCCGCCGAAAGAAGGCGTGACGGTGGGGATGCTCGAAGGGGCGATCTGCAATACGCATAATGTGGAAGTCGCCAGGCAGATGCGCGAGCGCTGCGACATTCTGATCGCCGTCGGCGACTGCGCGACCTTCGGCGGCGTGCCCGCCATGCGCAATATAGTTGGAACAGCGGCGGCGCTCAGAAGGGCCTATATTGAAACCGAAAGCACCGTTGACGGCTTGATTCCGGATTCGCCGGAACTGGGCGTTCCCCTGGAGACGGTGGTTGCTGTCGATAAAGTGGTCAAAGTGGATTTGTTCATTCCCGGATGCCCTCCCCGGGCGGACGCGTTTTACTATGTGCTGACGGAACTTCTTGCCGGGCGGACGCCGGTGGTTTTACCGCCTGAATTGTTTACATACGATTAGAGGAGAAAAATATGGGGCGCAAGATTACCATTGAACCTGTAACGCGAATCGAAGGTCACGGACGAGTGACCATCCATCTGGACGATCAGGGTCAGGTCGAGCAGACTTTTTTCCATGTCGATGAGTTCCGAGGCCTGGAAAAATTTTGCGAAGGTCGCCCGTATTATGAAATGCCGCAAATCACTCAGCGCATCTGCGGAATATGCCCGATCAGCCATCATCTGGCGGCCGCCAAAGCCTGCGATGCCGTAGCTCGCACCGAGCCGACCCGCACGGCCGGGCTTTTGCGGGAGCTGATGCACATGGGGCAGGTTGTGCAGTCGCACGGCATGCATTTTTTCCATCTGGCGGCGCCGGATCTGCTTTTTGGTTTTGACTCCGATCCGGCGACGCGCAATGTCTTCCGGATCATCAAGGAAAATCCGGAACTGGCGCTCAAGGCGGTTAATCTGCGCCGCTACGGTCAGCAGATTATCGAAAAGCTCGGCGGAAAGCGCATTCACGCCAACTTTGCCGTCACCGGCGGCGTCAACGCGCCGCTTGCCGAAGAAAACCGCAAATCCATGGCCTCGGAATTAAAGACGATGATCGAAATCGCCAAAGAGGCCATCAGCATCGCCAAAGGCTGGCTCGCAGCCAACTCGGAAACGGCCGCTTCGTTTGCTTCATTTCCGTCCAGTTATATGGGCCTTGTGGATAAAGACGGAGGTTTGCAGCTTTATGACGGCGAAATCCGGGTGAGGGACTCCAAAGGGCGGTCGCTGGCCCAGTTTAAAACGGAACATTATCTCTCTTACATAGCGGAGCATGTCGAGCCGTGGTCTTTCCTGAAGCATCCCTATCTGAGAATGCTGGGGTGGCCCAAGGGTTTTTACCGGGTGGGACCTCTGGGGCGTCTCAATGTAATCGACCATATTCCGACGCCGCTGGCGCAGGAGGAATTTAAAATTTACCGCCGGATCAACGGCGGCCTTCCTGTGGAAGGTTCTCTGTATTACCACTATGCCCGCATGATCGAAGTCCTATACGGCCTGGAACGGATCGGACAGTTGCTGGACGATCCGGATATCCTGTCCAACAACATTCGCAACACCCCGCCGCTGGAAGCGCTTCCGGGTCAGGGCGTCGGGGTGATTGAAGCGCCCCGCGGGACGCTCTTCCACGATTACGGAACAAACGAAAACGGACTTCTTACGCGGGTCAACCTCATTGTCGCCACGGGCAACAACAACTGGGCCATGCACTCCGCGGCCGGCGCCGTTGCCAAAGCTTATGTGGACGGCACGCGCCTTCAGGAGGGCATGCTCAACCGGGTGGAAGCGGCGATTCGCTGTTACGATCCGTGTCTGTCGTGTTCGACACATGCCATTGGCAGAATGCCGCTGGAAATCCGGTTGCTTGCATCCGACGGAACGGAACTGGACTGCATCAGAAGGTAGACGATTCTCATTTTTGATAAGAATGCAGGCCGTCTTCAACCGGTCTGCATTCTTGTTTAAACGGGTTTTTCATGTCACGTGTAATCATTATCGGATACGGCAATATCGACCGGGGCGACGACGGCGCCGCCTGCGTCATCATCAACCTGTTGCGGGGAAAGTGGGGGATTGCCCCGCTGGAGAATTTCGACACGGGAATGGATGCTTTGGGGCGCGAGGCCGATTCTGTTTTTATTTCCCAGCTTCTTCCGGAAATCATGGAAACGCTGACGGATTATGATAAGGTTGTTTTCGTTGATGCGCACGTAGGCGATGATCCGACGGAGATACGCTGCGACAGGGTGGCCCCCGAGTACGCGCATACAATCTTCACGCATCACATGACACCCGCCGTCCTGCTGGCTTTTTTAAAAACACTGTACAACCGCGAACCCGAGGCTTATCTTGTTTCCGTCAGGGGATATGATTTCGATTTTAAACAGGGCCTTTCGTCCCGGACACAGTCGCTTCTGCCCGCGGCGGTTGACCGGATTCTTCAAACGCTTTCAGGTGAAACGGCCTCACAATGACCAGAATTCTCAAATCAACGGCGCGATAAATATTTCCAAAAAGCGGTCATCTGGAATCAAAGAATGGATGGACAAAGTCGATCGTGAATAGCAGTTGACCGGAGATGTAAAAACGGTGATGTGATGGAAAAGACGAATCTTGTGCTTATCGGCATGCCCGGCGCCGGAAAAAGCACGGCTGGCGTTTTATTAGCCAAAAAAACGGCCCTGAAATTCCTTGACACGGATGTCCTGATCCAGGCCGCGCAGAATCGGATGTTGCAGGAGATCATCGATCAAGACGGATATCTAGAACTTCGCCGGATCGAGCGGGATGTGATCTTGACGGTCACTGAACGTCATTGCGTGATCGCGACCGGCGGAAGCGCGGCGTATCATGCCGAAACCATGAAACATCTTAAAAAAGACGGTAAAATAATTTTTCTCGACGTCCGGCTCGAAACGCTGTATCGCAGGGTCAAAGATTTTGGCACTCGCGGGATCGCCAAGCGTCTTGATCAGACATTCGAAGATGTTTTCCAGGAACGCAAAAAATTGTACGAACTCTACGCCGATATCACGATCGATGCCAATGATCTGACCATGGAAGATGTGGCGCGGGTAATCATGATGAAAATCGCATAATCTTCACTACGATCCGCAAACCCTTCACAAAAAATAATTCTTGACACAGCGGCACAATGTGCTACGCATTGCATATTCGTACTACCAGGGAAAACGGTATCAAAATTTATGACGAACAGGGTATTGGAGATGCCGCTGACCTTCCCCCCGGAAACTGATCCATTTTCAATTTGAGTCCTTCCTGATAATAAGAAATCAGAAAGGGAGGATTGATAAGAACTTCCTTTTTGTTGGACGCAGTATATTAGCTTTATCACTGTTTTCTTGATCTACATCATGAGAATCGTTGCCGGCTTTATCAGTTCAATTCTGGCGTCGGCCTTGGAGGTATTTTTTAACAAA
>WRPE01000009.1 GCA_009773315.1 Syntrophaceae bacterium | reverse complement strand
ATCATCCCGCCTCCAGTTGAAAAAGTCTTCTTTCACTACTGGCGAAACTCATACCCCGACCGGCGGCATACGTAAAGATGGGTGGGCAAGACGGTTACGATACGGGGCTTAATTGGGCCTGGCTGCCAAGTCAAGTGTAGGTCATGACAAAGGGGGTCAACCTTTTCTTTTTAACACCCCCAGCGATTTAAAAAGAGGCTGCACGTCATACAATTCTGACGAGGCCGCCTTCTGATAAACCAGGTAAGGCGCTTGCCCACCTTGTGCTGGATCGGGAAAAATATCGTGAAAGACCAGATAGCCGCCTGGCAGGACGTGTTTTGCCCAGATTTGATAGTCGTTCAACACGGATTCATAGGCATGGCTTCCGTCAATAAAGATAAGGCTAAGCTGCGCGTTCCACGCTCGTCCAATGACTTCCGACCGGCCAACGACAGGAACCACGGTATTTCCCAGATCAAAATCATCAATCGTTTTACGAAATAAACGCAGCGTGTCGATCTTCCCCGTTTCTTTATCCAGCAAATCAGAATCGAAATATTCCTGGCCCGGTTGTTGTTCTTCCGATCCTGTGTGGTGGTCAATGGAAAACAAAACAGCGTTGTTTTCCCTGCAGGCCGTGCCCAAAAAGATAGCGGATTTCCCGCAGTAGCTCCCGATTTCCAGACAGGGGGCAAACTTTGAGGCTTCCAGGGCGATCATATAGAGGCGCCTGGCTTCCGCTTCGTCCAGAAAACCTTTAACATTCAGTGCTTTTGCGAAATCAATTTTCAAGACAGGCCATCCTTTAAGTTAGTAGTCGTTTCATAAACTGCCCTCCGATAAATTGCAATCCAAAAATGACTGATGGTTATTATTCATTTATGCATATTTCCACTTGATATGGCCCATATGTAGTGGTAGTATTTAACATCGCACCCAATATATAGTGTATTAAGGGGCAATCATTTCTTTTAATCCCGCTGTTGCGGGACGAGTGTTAATTTTTGTAGCGAGCTCGCGATATAATGATGTTTATTTCATACCTCGACAGCGAGCTCGCGAGGTGGTCGATTCATATCGGGGGAGGGCACGTGAACACAAAGATTAAAAAGAGAGATGGCCGTTTAGTCAAGTTCAATGCGGACAAAATCACCAACGCCATTGCCAAAGCCTGTGCCGCCACGGGTGAATTTGATATGAAAGAGGCGCGCAAGTTGACCATCAAGGTGCTCAATCTTACGGAGCAGCTCTTCAACGGCAAAATTCTCTCGGTTGAAGAAATACAAGACATCGTCGAAGAAGTTCTCCTGCAATCTCCCTATCGCATGACGGCTAAAGCCTATATCATTTATCGCGATCAGCACTCGCGTCTCAGAGATATTACAAATAAAATGGAAGTGGATCTGGTTGATCAGTATTTAACTAAAGCCGACTGGAAGATTAACGAAAACAGTAATATGGATTATTCCTTGCAAGGGTTGAACAATTACATATCTTCTGAAGTTAGTAAGGTTTACTGGCTCAATGAAATTTATACGCCGGAAATCCGCAAGGCGCACACCGAAGGTGATTTTCATATTCACGATTTAAGTCTATTATCCGTGTATTGCGTGGGCTGGGATTTATTCGATATGCTGATGCAAGGATTTCGCGGCGTATCCGGAAAAGTGGAAAGTAAGCCCGCCAAGCATTTGCGGAGCGCTTTGGGGCAGGTGGTTAATTTCTTTTACACGCTCCAGGGCGAAGCGGCCGGTGCGCAGGCGTTTTCCAATTTCGACACGTTGCTTGCGCCCTTTATCCGATATGATAGTTTGACTTTCAAAGAAATCAAGCAGGCGCTTCAGGAATTTATCTTTAATATTAATGTGCCTACGCGCGTCGGTTTCCAGACGCCGTTTACCAATGTTACGCTGGATTTGGTTGTTCCTAAATACTACAAGGATCAGCATGTGATTATCGGGGGTCAGCCACAGAAAGAAACCTACGGAGAATTTCAGGAAGAACTTGATTTGTTCAACAAAGCGTTTCTGCAGGTCATGGCTGAAGGCGACGCCAAAGGCAGGGTATTTACATTTCCCATTCCCACTTATAGCATCACAAAAGATTTTGACTGGGACAATCCCAATATGATCGACCTGTGGGAAATGACTGCGAAGTACGGTGTGCCGTATTTTTCCAATTTCATCAACTCCGACATGAATCCCGAAGACGCGCGCAGCATGTGTTGCCGTTTGCGCATCGACAATCGCGAATTGCAGGTGAGAGGCGGCGGGCTTTTCGGCTCCAACCCGCTGACCGGCTCTATCGGCGTCATTACGATCAATATGCCGCGTATTGGATACCGGGCGAAATCAAAAAAGGATTTTATCCAGCAACTGGCTAAACTCATGGACATTGCCAAGGAAAGCCTGGAAACCAAACGAAAGGTGCTGGAGAAATTTACCGACGGCAATCTTTATCCCTACACAAAATACTATCTGCGCAATGTCAAAGAAAGATTCAATGAATACTGGAAAAATCATTTTTCCACCATCGGTCTGGTCGGCATGAATGAAGCCTGCCTGAATTTGCTGGGAACAAGCATTGCTTCGTCAGAAGGTCAGGATTTCACCAAATCGGTGCTGGATTTTATGAGAACCCGGTTGATTGCTTATCAGAAAGAAACGGGCAATAATTACAATCTGGAATCCACACCGGCGGAAGGGACGTCCTATCGTCTGGCGCGTATTGACAAGACCAAGTATCCGGATATTATTTCCGCAAGCGACGGCAAGTCCAAAACGGCGGAGCCCTACTATACCAACTCCACGCAGTTGCCGGTGAACTACACCGACGATATATTTGAAGCACTGGATTTGCAGGATGAAATTCAAACACGTTATACCGGTGGCACGGTTTTCCACACGTTTGCCGGCGAACGTATTGATGATCCTCTGGCCGTCAAATCCCTGGTGCGTAAAATCTGCTCCAGTTACCGTCTTCCCTACATGACCTTCACCCCGACTTTCAGCATTTGTCCGTCACACGGATACATCAAAGGGGAAGTGAAAAATTGTCCGACCTGCGCGGAGGCCTGTGAAGTCTATTCGCGCGTCGTCGGATATCTTCGGCCGGTCAAGCAGTGGAACAAGGGCAAACAGGAAGAATTTGACTCACGACAGGTTTACCGGCTTCAGTGAATGAGGCATGGCAACCTATCCCAAACCCCGTCTATCCCGGCGAGACTCGCACATTCATAGCCATCCGGGGTGGCAAAAAAGGGACACATGAAAATCGGCGGTTTGCAAAAAGTTTCTCTGATTGATTATCCGGGAAAAATCAGCGCCATTATTTTTACACAAGGCTGTAATTTCCGATGTCCCTATTGTCACAATCCGGAACTCGTGGAACAAAAATTGTATCGGCCCTGCCTGTCGGAAAAAGACATTCTAGCATTTCTAACGACGCGTCAGGGTAAGCTCGATGCGGTAACCATCACCGGCGGTGAACCAACACTTCAGAAAGATTTAATTCCTTTTATCAAAAAGATTCGCAATATGGGCTTTGCGGTCAAGCTCGATTCCAACGGCTCACAGCCGGATGTTCTTGCCTCGATGATCCAAGAAAGGCTTCTTGATTTTGTTGCGCTGGATGTGAAAGCGCCGATAGAAAAGTACCAAAGCGTTGTTCAGATACCGGTGGCTATTGACGTTATTCGGGAAAGTATCCGTCTTGTCTTAAAAGCGAAAATTCAGCATGAATTCCGCACGACCATTTTGGCTTCCCTGCTGACGGCAAAAGATATCTTAGCGATTGTGCGGGAAATTGCCGGAGCGAAACGCTATGCTCTGCAAAAATTTCAGCCGGCCAGGACACTGAATAAAAGATATATTCAGGAGAAGACATACTCGGATGAGGAGTTCTTGAAAATAAAAAAACAACTGGAAAAGAATGTTCCATTGATTATTATCCGTTAATTGCGGGAAGCGAGAAAAAAATAGTGGTGAGTCCATAGATCCAGATCATTTGAGAAGAACTGGTGCCGCAACAGATGAATATTTGAAAGACTGAAGGCGTAAGTGGCTGAATAATCAAGAGCAATTTTTTTCTTGATTTTATGCGTTTGTGTGGTATCTTTCAGGACAAGCGGTGATTTAAAGTAAATTGCTCCGCTCTATAAATGTGCTAAAGCACTGAAACTCAATGAATCATTCAATTGAACCCGTGCTTTGGCGCGGGTTTTTTAATTTTTACATAAAAAGCCCGCAATAAAAAATCTAAAAGGAGAAAAGTTTATGCAGATTTCGTCGGAAAGTGTCAAAGTGGGTCATCCTGATCTGGTTGCGGATATTATTGCGGCCAATATTATTGCGGCTATCCTCGATGAAGAAAAGAAACAAAAGCTTACGCTGGCCAATATGCCGCATTGCGGCATCGAGGTCTTTTTAGGAAAGGGAATATGTCTGATTGGCGGCGAGGTCCGCACCAGAGTCTATGTCGATATTGATAAAATTGCCAGACAAACCGTGATTGAGCTCGGGTATAATCACGCGGCCGTCGGCTTGAACGGGCATTTAATGGGCGTGCTCAACGCGATTATTCCTCAATCGGAAGATATCAATCAGGGAACCAGCTGCCTTTTAAATAAAGATCGCGAAATCGGAGCGGGCGATCAGGGCATTATGTATGGTTTTGCCTGTGATGAAACGCCGGAACTTCTTCCTCTGCCGTATGTTCTGGTCAATAGAATGATGCGGGCCTTTGAGTATTGTCAGGACCCGATTTTCGCGCCGGATGGGAAAGGGCAGGTATCCGTCGATTATGACACCAAGACGGGAAAACCCCTGCGCCTGGCAAAGGTACTGATGTCCAACTCGATTGATTACCGTTATGTCAAAGGCGATAGGTCGAAGGTGCGAGAGCGTGCCAAAAAGATCGCTTTTGATTGTCTTAAAGATTGCGTGGATAAGAAGACGGAATTTTTGTTTAACCCGACCGGGGAATGGAATGCCATCAATTCCTGCAGCGCGGCGGATTCCGGTTTGACCGGACGCAAACTGGTTGTGCAGTTTTACGGCGGGTATCCCGGGGCACAGCTGGGCGGCGGCGCGGTCGTCAATAAGACACCGGAAAAAGTGGATTGCTCGGCGGCCTTCGGCGCCCGTTACGTTGCCAAGAACATCGTGGCGGCGGGGCTTGCTTCCAAATGCGCAGTCCAACTGGCTTACGCCATCGGCATTGCGGATCCTTTCTCGATTTATGTCAATACTTTCGGCACAGGAAAAATACCGGATGAGAAGCTGGAGAAAATTATCGAAACGCATTTTGACTTGACGCCGGAAGGCATGATCGAGAAATTTGATCTGCTGGACGGGAGTGTTTATCGTAAAATTCCCCGGACGTTCTTTATGGATGATTACCGCTGGGAAAAAACAGATAAGGTGAAAGATCTGCAAAAAGCGGCTAAATAGCTTAAAAAAAAACGGGAGAAGATTGTGATTTCAAGATATTCAAGAGAGAAGATGACAGCGATCTGGAGCCAGGAAAATAAGTATCAAAAATGGCTGGATGTGGAAGTAGCGGCATGTGAGGCGATGGTCAAGCTGGGCAAGGTTCCGGCTGCGGCAGTTGAGACCATTAAAGCGAAAGCGGTCATCAACGTTGCCCGGATTGACGAAATTGAAAGAGTCACCAAGCACGATGTCATTGCTTTTGTGACGTCTCTCACGGAAAAAATTGGGGAGGACGGCCGTTTTATTCATATGGGGCTTACATCGTCCGATGTGCTGGACACGGCGCTGGCCGTGCAGTTAAAAGAAGCCGCCGAAATTCTCCTTGATGATCTTGATCAGCTTCTGGTTGTTTTGAAAAAAAGAGCTTTCGATCATAAAAATACTCTGATGATCGGCCGATCACATGGTATTCATGCCGAGCCGATTACGTTTGGTCTGAAGATGGCGCTTTGGTATCAGGAAATGCAGCGCAACCGCGAGCGTCTTGTTCGGGCCAAAGAAACGGTAAGCTACGGAAAAATTTCCGGCGCCGTGGGCACCTTTTCTTTTATCGAGCCATTTATCGAGGAGTATGTTTGTGACAAGTTGGGTCTGAAACCCGCACCCGTATCATCGCAGATTATTCAGCGCGACCGGCACGCGGAGTTCTTTACCACCCTGGCGATCATCGCATCGTCGCTGGATAAGTTTGCGCAGGAAATTCGTTTGCTGCAAAGAACGGAAGTCCGTGAGGTGGAAGAGTATTTCTCACCGGGACAGAAAGGATCCTCGGCCATGCCGCATAAGCGCAATCCCGTACTTTCGGAAAACATTTCCGGCTTAGCCAGACTGGTGCGTTCTTACGCTGTCGCCGCGCTGGAAGATGTTGCCCTGTGGCATGAACGCGATATCAGCCACTCCTCCGTGGAGCGGGTGATCGGGCCGGATGCCACGATTGTTCTGGATTTTATTCTGGGACGATTTACCGGTATGATGGAGAAATTGCTCGTTTATCCCGAGCGCATGACGACCAATTTGAATATGACGCACGGCGTGATATTCTCGCAAATGGTGTTGCTCATGCTCATTGAAAAGGGGACAACGCGCGAAGACGCGTATGCCATTGTTCAGAAAAACGCGATGAAGTCTTGGGAAGAGGGGATTGAATTTCGGAAGCTTCTGGCGCAAGACGAGATGGTTCAAAAATATCTAAACGAAAAAGACCTGGGGGCCATTTTCAATGTCAATAATTTTTTAAAGAATTTGGATTTTATCTTTAACCGGGTGTTTGGAATTTAGAAAAACGGTTGAGTCAAAAACTCGACCGAACGGATCGTAAAGTGAAGGGTATAGACCACAAATCTTCTTTGGGGTCTATACCCTTTGGTTATTTTACCAGGATCGTATCTTTCAGAAATGAATCCATGGTTTCGGGATAGTCCATGGTGTAGTGCAGGCCGCGGCTTTCTTTTCTGGAGTAGGCGCTCTGTACGATCAGCTTGGCTACCGTGGTAATGTTGCGCAGTTCGATGAGGTCTTTGGTGACTTTATAATTCCAGTAATATTCGTGGATTTCGCGTTGAATCATGTCGATTCTCCGCCCAGCTCGCTCCAATCTTTTGTCCGACCGGACAATGCCCACGTAATTCCACATGCATCTGCGGATTTCATCCCAGTTGTTGGTGACAACGACCGTGTCGTTGCTTTCCGAGGTATTGACGGTGTCCCACGGACGGATCGGTATCGTACTTATTTCGGTTTGCTTGAAGGACTTGGCAATTTTCGTATAAACCCGGTGGGAGTAAATCAGCGCTTCCAGAAGTGAATTACTGGCCAGGCGGTTGGCGCCGTGCAGGCCGGTGCAGGAGACTTCGCCGCAGGCAAAAAGATTGTCGATGGAGGTTTTGCCGTAGTGATCCACGACAACGCCACCGCAAATATAATGAGCCGCCGGGGCGATAGGAATTGGTTGGACGGCCATGTCTATGCCGTATTCCAGGCATTTATGATAAATATTCGGGAAACGGTCGATCAGGAAATTCCGGTCGTGGTGTGTAATATCCAATAAAACATATTCATCGCCGGATTGTTTGATTTCCGTATCGATGGCTTTGGCCACAACGTCACGCGGCGCAAGACTTTTCATGGGGTGATATTTCTCCATGAAGGTCTCGCCGTTTCTTAACTTGAGAATTCCACCCTCGCCGCGCACGGCTTCGCTGATCAGGAACGCCTTTGCTTCCGGATGAAACAGGCAGGTGGGATGAAACTGGATAAACTCCATATTGGCAATTTGCGCTCCCGCACGATAAGCCATGGCGATGCCGTCGCCTGTGGCGATGTCGGGATTGGTGGTAATCAGATACACTTTGCCCGCACCACCGGTGGACAAGATGGTATATTTGGCGCGGTACGTCTGTATTTCGCCGTTCTGAACGTCGAGAACGTAGGTGCCCAGGCAATTAATCGTATGGCCTTTCGCGTCCTTTTGGATGATGAGATCAATACCGATATGATTTTCATAGATTTGAACATTCGTGAGAGCGGCAACTTTTTCGTGAAGCGCCCGTTCGATTTCACGGCCGGTCAGATCTTTGGCGTGAAGGACGCGCCGACGATGGTGGCCTCCTTCCTGTCCTAAATCATAAAGATGAGGCAGCATTTCTGATTTTGTAAAATTGACACCCCACGCAACCAATTCCTGAATCCGGGGAGGCGCCTCCCGGATTACAAACTCGACAACGTCATGATTGCAGAGCCCGGCGCCGCAGTCCAGTGTGTCGCGGATGTGTTCTTCAAAACTGTCTGTTTTATCCGTTACTGCGGCAATACCGCCCTGGGCGTAATTGGTATTGGATTCCGATTTTTCTTTTTTCGTGACAATGGCTACCGAGCCTAGCCCAGCGACTTTGATGGCCAGGCTTAAACCTGCAATTCCACTGCCGATAATCAAAAAATCTGTTTTAATTTCCATGAGAGTGATCCTGATCCATAAATGCCGGTAAAAAGTTTGTTTACAAATATCGGCGGCTTTTATATAAGCCTTTTAGATTATTTGTAAAGAAAATTGTCACGGGTATAAACCAAAGCAAACCAAGCGGTACTATACCCTTCGCTATGCGGGATAGTTCAACTTCCCAATTTCCCTGCGCTTCGGCATGGAAATTGGAGTTTCACAAATAAAGAAGGATTAAAATTTGTTGGTCTTAGGAATCGAATCATCGTGCGATGAAACGGCGGCGGCGGTTGTTCAAGATGGGAAATTACTCTCCAATGTCATTGCCTCGCAAAGCAAGGATCACAGCGCCTACGGAGGCGTGGTGCCGGAAATAGCATCCCGTAAACATATTGAAGCCATTTCTCCGGTGATTGCGCAGGCGATGACGGATGCGGGCCTGACCTTGAGAAACATGGAAGGCATTTCCGTGACACGCGGGCCGGGTTTGGTCGGTTCACTGCTCGTCGGGTTATCCACCGCCAAGGCTCTGGCCTATGGTCTCCATATTCCCTTTGTCGGCGTCAATCATCTGGAAGGCCACATCATGGCTTCCTTTTTAGCTGAGAAAAAGCCGCAATTCCCCTTTGCCGCGCTCGTCGTTTCCGGCGGTCACACCAATGTATATCTGGTAAAGGATTACCATGAGTTTCAGCTGCTGGGCCAGACACGTGACGATGCCGCCGGCGAAGCCTTTGATAAGGCAGCCAAGCTGCTCGATCTTGGCTACCCGGGAGGGGTGGTGATCGATAAAATGGCAAAAGAGGGCAACCCCAGGGCCTTTGACTTTCCGCGGGCTATGAAGGATTCGCCTGATTTTAGCTTCAGCGGTTTGAAAACATCACTCTTAACCATGTTCAAAAAGCGGGGGGGGCATCTTGGTGGGGAAGAATTACCGGATGTTGTGGCCAGTTATCAGGAAGCCATCATTGATGTGCTGGTCGATAAAACACTCAAAGCGGCCGGCGAGAATAATATCACGCAGGTTGTTGTTTGCGGCGGCGTCGCTGCCAACAGCCGATTGCGAATGAGATTTGCCGAAGCCACGGACAGGGTCGGTATGGAATTATTTATTCCGCCTATGGTTTTATGTACGGACAACGCTGCCATGATCGCGGCGCTGGGAGAGGTTATGCTGAAAAACGGACGCTCGGATTCGCTGAATTTAAATGCCGTATCACGCTGGCCCTTAGTTTCTCCTTCTTCGTTGGGAGAGGCGAAGACCGACGTATGCCGGTGTTAGGGTGAGGGATATGACCACACCCAGAGATATTCTGAATCAATATAACATCAAGCCAAGAAAAAAATTAGGTCAGTCTTTTCTGATTGACGTCAATACGATTAAGAAAATTGCCGCCTTGGCGCGTATTTCTTCTGACGATGTTGTGGTCGAAATAGGCGCGGGAATTGGTGTCCTGACCAGGGAGATTGCACAAATCGCCAAGCAAGTCATTGCCGTGGAAATTGATCCATATCTGGTGAAAGCTCTCCGAGACCAGCTTGCTTTCTGCTCCAACATTGAGATTTATTCCGGCGATATTCTAAAATTTGATTTCTCTTCAATATCAAATAAATATAATTCTAAAATTAATGTAATAGGTAATGTACCTTACCATATTTCCAGTCCCGTAATCTTTCATTTATTGTCTGCACGAACAGACATCAGTTGCTTCACTCTCATGTTGCAAAAAGAGGTTGTGCAGCGATTGGTGTCTTTACCGGATAATAAAAATTATGGTGTGCCGTCTGTTTTGCTGCAGATGTATGCCGAAGTTGAAAGACTCTTTGATGTGCCTGCAACCTGCTTCTATCCCCGTCCAAAAGTGGAATCTTCAATTATCCAGGGGACCTTTTTGGAAAAATCCCAAGTTGAGTTAATAGATGAGATATTTTTCAGTCGGGTCGTAAAAGCCGCTTTTGCACAGCGCCGCAAGATGCTGATTAATAATTTAAAAAACGCTAAATTTCTGGAAGAATTTTCTGATACTGAGTTAAAGGAAGCGCTTGACGACGCAGGCGTTGACGGCAAACGAAGAGGTGAAACTCTGACTCTTTATGAGTTCGGAAATTTAAGTAATATCCTGAAACAGAAACGACAAAGTCGTTAATTATCCAATTCCGCCCCGTGTGCATTTTAACCATTCAATATTTATAATATTTTATTAAATAAAAAAAATCCTTGACAGATCTCTAGGTCATCATTTATAACGCGCGTTATTCGTAACAGCCGTTCTAGATAACGCGCGTTATAAATGACAGAGGTTAAATATGTCTGCAGAAACTAAGATTTCACGAGCGGATATTATTGATGCCGCTTTCGAGATCGTTCGCAAGGGCGGCTGGGAGAAACTGTCCGCGCGATTTATTGCCAAGAAGCTTAAATCCTCCACCATGCCCATTTATTCCCAATTCAAAACCATGGAGCTGCTCGAAGATGAGGTCGTCAAAAAAGCCGTGGCGTTACAGGCCGAATATTCATCGGCACCACTTACGGATGTATCCGCGCTGAATAATGGGATCGGCTATGTATTGTTCGCGTGGGAAGAACCACACCTTTTTGCAGCCATCAATGATGAGAAACATGTCTACATGCAGATTCCGTACGGTGCCCTGCTCTTCGAGGCCCAGGTAGAAGAGTTGACCCGAAATCAAAAGTTAGCAGGCTTATCGCGCGACCAACTGCGCTATTTTCACTTCTTAACGTGGATGTTTGTTCGGGGTATTGCCACACTGAAGCCTTGGATTGAAGAAACTCAGAACAATGTTGATAAGGAGTGGCTAACCCAATTAATCCGTGACGGGTCAAGAATATTGACCTACGGCTTTATTGAGAACCAAGCCCGCTCTGCTGAGAAAAAAGAGAGTTATTTTGATTTTTTCAAGAATGTAACACAATATAATAACCAACAAGGAGAACAATGATGAGTAAAAAAGATGTCGTATTTATTGACGGTGCACGGACAGCATTTGGTACATTTGGAAAGACTTTGCGGAATTTCACTATAGAACAAATAGGTGGACTTGCTCTGAAAGGCCTGGTCGAAAAAACAAAAATTTTGGAAAAGGGCGGTGTTGTGGACGCCGTTTATGCGGGATCGGCCGGCAGCGGCCATTCAGCCCTGAACCTGGCGCGCTGGGTGACCCTGGCCAGTGGTCTTCCGGAGAGCACGTCCGCTTCTTATATTGAAATGCAGTGCGGATCGGCCATCGATTGCATCAACCATGCAGCCTATAGAATCCTTGCCGGCCATGCCGATATCATGATTGCCGGTGGTATGGAGTCCTACAGCCAGATGACCTGCAAGTTTTCCATGTCCACGGAACCCTTCAAGATGATTCCCCCGATGCCGATTATGCCGTCTCTTTCTCCCACCTTTGATCCGGCAACCATGAACATGGGATTGACGGCGGAGGCTCTGCAGAAGATGTACAATGTTTCACGCCAGGCCCAGGATGAGTTTGGTCTGCGCAGCCAGGTACTGGCGAAAAAAGCCATGGACGCCGGTTATTTCGTGGACGAGATCATTCCCGTCATGGTGCCCCAGGGCAAGAAGAATCCACCCTTGGAGTTCAAAGTAGATGAGCATCCCCGGATGACCTCCATGGAAGCACTGACAAAACTACCACCCGCGTTTATTAAAGACGGAACCGTTACGGCAGGCAACTCGTCCGGTCGTAATGACGGCGGCGCCTTTGTCCTAATGATGACCCGGGAAAAGGCAGAGCAACTGGGATACAAACCTATGGCTAAATGGATTGCCGGCGGTGATTATGGTGTTGATCCCAAGATCATGGGTATCGGTCCCGCTTATGCCGTTCCACTTGCCCTGAAGCGGGCCAATCTGAAACTCTCCGATATGGGTGTTTTGGAATGCAACGAGGCCTTTGCCGTGCAGAATCTGGCTGTTGCCGCGGAGCTCGAAAAGCAGACAGGCGAGAAGGTGGATTGCTTCAGCGATAAATGGAATCCCAACGGAGGCGCCATTGCCTTCGGACATCCCAACGGCGCCTCCGGTGCGCGTATCTGTATGTTTACCATGAAGGAATTGATCCGCAGAGGCGGCAAGTACGGCTGCTTCAGTTCCTGCTGCGGCGGCGGTCTGGGTGTGGCAACAGTAATTGAAAACTTGCAGCGCTAAAAGCTTCCTGTTAGAGAGAGGTCCTGTCGCTCAGGTCAACACAGATATTTGAGAAAACAAACCGGTCAAGTCGAAGAAGTGCCGGTTACTGAAAGTTACAAAGTATAAATTAAAATTTATTTTAGGAGAGTTCATTTATGAGACTGAAAGATAAAGTTGCAATAGTGACCGGATCAGGACGCGGTATCGGCGAGGGCATTGTTTTACGGTTTGCCGAAGAGGGTGCAAAAATTATCGTTAATGATGTTAATGAGTCAGATGCAAAAAACGTGGTGGACAAAATCAAGGCCGGCGGTGGGCAGGCTGTGGCTGTTATCGGGAGTGTGGCCGATCGAACGGTTGTCCAAAAGATGGTGGATACGGCGGTTAAAGAGTTCGGCACGCTGGATATTATTATTAACAATGCCGGTATCACTCGCGACGTCATTCTGCATAAGATGACGGACGAGCAGTGGGATTCGGTCATCGCCGTTAACTTGACCGGCGTGTTTTATGGCATTCAGTGTGCAGCGCGGGTCATGCGGGAAAAAGGCTATGGAAAGATCATTAACATTTCTTCAACCAGCGCCTTGGGGAATGCCGGCCAGCTCAATTATTCCGCTACGAAAGCGGGCGTTATCGGTATGACAAAGACCGCCGCGAAGGAACTGGGTCCAAAGCATGTCAACGTCAACGCGATAGCTCCGGGAATGATCTGGACAGACATGATGAAGAATATGCCGCCGGAACAAATTAAACAAATGGATGCCATGCTGCCCTTTATCGTTCCCCTGAACCGTAAAGGCTCTCCGCTGGACATTGCTAATCTGGCATTATTCCTGGCATCTGACGAGAGTTCATTTATCACGGGGCAGATTATCTTCTGCGATGGCGGCATGAAAATGTAAAAAACCGCCTCGATTATTTTATCCCCTCTATGGCGAAGTGCCGTAGAGGCACAAAATTATGTGGCTGTCTTGTTGCATTCGGCAATGGGAGTGGTCCCGAACTTTAACAAGAAAGGATATTAATATGGATCCAACAACATCAATGTACGTGGCCCAAGGGATACACGGGATAGCCTATGGCATGGTGCTATTTCTCATCGCCTCGGGGTTGACCATCATCTTCGGAATGATGGGTATTTTGAACCTGGCGCATGCCGCCATCTTCATGTTGTCAGGTTATTTTTGTTACCAGATCATATTCCTGACGGGGAGTTTCTGGGCGGGATTGGTTTTGGCGCCCATCGGTACGGCCATCTTCGGTATTTTTCTGGAGAGAGTCTTTATGCGCAGTATCCGCGGCGCCGGCCACCTGGGTGAATTGATCCTGACGCTTGGTATCAGCCTGGTGATTCTGGGACTCGTCAAGATTTTTTGGGGTACGCAGAGTCTTCCAATGCAGGTTCCCGATATTCTTCAGGGGATGGTGAACTTGGGTGGGCTGGATTACCCGATTTATCGTTTGTTTATCATCGGAATGTCCCTGGTGGTTTTGATTTTAATGGTCCTGCTTCTTTATAAAACCAGATTAGGCAAGATCGTCCGGGCGGCCGTTTCCGACAGGGACATGGTGAACGCTTTGGGGATTAATATTCCCTTGGTGTTTATGCTGGTTTTCGGTGCCGGCTGCTGGCTGGCAGGGATCGCCGGTGTGGCGATCGCGCCGATTCTGACTGTCTTTCCGGGTTTGGCCGATCAGGTGGGAATGGATGCCTTTATTGTTGTCGTGACCGGTGGATTCGGGAGCCTCGCGGGGGCTTTTGTTGTTTCCATCATCTTTGGCCTCCTCAGTTCTTATGGTGTTCAATTTATATCCCAGTTGGCGCCGGTGCTGATGGTCATTTTCATGGCCATCGTCCTGTCGATTAGACCCAACGGATTATTTGGGGTGAAAGAATGATGAAAAAAATAATTAAACCCATTTTGTGGTTGGCGCTTCTGGTTATCCTTATCTTCTTTCCGAAATTGTTCGGCATTTACTATACAAATGTTTTTGTGACATTTGCCATCTTCGCTACTTATGCCGTAGCGGTGAATGTTCTTTTGGGTTACACGGGACTTCTGAGTTTCGGCCACGCCATGTTTTTCGGTTTCGGCGGTTATGGGACAGCCCTGGCCTTGAAGCATATCGACGGCATTGCGCTTATGCCGGCCATCGGCATTGGTTTTCTCGCAGCGATGCTTTTAGCTTTGGTGCTGGCCCCTGTAGTGACCAGGGTGAGCGGCACGGCTTTCGCGATGGTGCATTTGGCCTTCGGGCAATTATTCTATATTCTGGCACTAAAGCTCCGGAACATTACAGGCGGCGAGGACGGCATCGGGAACTTTCCCATTCCGGCATTCACCATTCCCGGACTGATATCGTTTCCCATGAAGGGAGACCCGGTAAACTTTTTCTACCTGGCCATGGTGCTTTTGGGAATCAGCCTGTGGCTGATGTGGTTTTTTACGAAGACGCCTTTCGGACAGATACAGGTGGGCATTCGGGATAACGAAAAGAGAATTGATTATCTCGGATATAAAATTCCTCAAACGAAAGCAATCATTTATGTCGTGTCCGGCGCCTTCACGGGACTGGCGGGCTCCCTCTATGGATTATTCCACAACCTTGTATCGGCTGACGGCTCTCTTGGCGCTATGATCTCCTTCTCTCCTATTATTGCAGCTATGGTCGGTGGTGTGGGAAGTTTCTTTGGCCCCATCTGGGGGACAGCGGTCTTTCAGGTCATCGAGGAATTGACCCACCGATTCACGGACCGCGTGGAACTGGTCATGGGTGTGACCCTTATCCTGGTCGTTATGTTTGCCCCCTCGGGCATTATGGGTTTTGTTAATACCATGAAGATGAAGTGGCATGCTTATACCGCTTCCAAGGCTAAAATGGAGAAAACGTCATGAATATATTGGAAACCAAAGATCTGCATCATGATTTCAGCGGGTTGAAAGTTTTGTTCGGCATCGACCTGCAGGTAGAGGAAGGCGAGCGACACGCTGTCATCGGGCCGAACGGCGCGGGCAAGACGACGTTGTTCAATACCATAACAGGCACGTACCATCCGAGCAAAGGAAAGGTATTCTTCAAAGGGAAGGATATCACGGGTTACAAGCCACATAAACTGGCCCGCATCGGGATGGGACGTTCCTTTCAGATCACCAGTACGTTTACCCGATTGACGGCCTTCCAGAATATCCGGCTTGCGATACTGGCCAAACACGGCATTCGTTTTAATCTGTTTCGGTATGTCGATAAAATGAAAGACATTACCCGCGAGACCGAAATCATGCTGGAACGGGTTAACCTGATCAATGAACGCAATGTGCCTGCCGGTCTGCTGTCTTACGGCAAATCCCGCGCCCTGGAGATCAGCATGGCCATGGCGACAGATCCGGAGTTGATCTTGCTGGATGAATTTGCAGCGGGCATGTCGCGGGATGAGACCCATAATGCCGTGGCGATGATCCGGAAGATGACGGAAGGGAAAACCGTGGTCATCATCGAGCATGATATGGACGTGGTGTTTTCCCTGGCGGACCGGATCACCGTTTTGCACTATGGCAAAATTCTGGCGACAGGGAAGCCTGACGATATCCGTGATAATCAGGACGTGAAGGACGCCTATCTGGGCGATCTTCACGTCTGAAAAGCCCTATACGACACATAACAATATGAGGTGAGCAAACATGCTACTGGAAATCAAAGATCTGAATACATTCTATGGCGAGAGCCATGTTTTACAGGGGCTTTCCCTGAATATTGCCAAAGGGGAGCTGGTTGCCCTCTTGGGACGCAACGGCATGGGAAAGAGCACAACCCTGAAAACTATCATGGGACTGGTCAAATCAAAATCCGGGCACGTGATTTTCGAAGGGACAGACATTACCGGTTTACCTCCGTACAAGGCGGCCCGGGCCGGTATCGGGTACGTTCCTGAAGATCGGCGCATCTTTCCCCAACTCTCCGTTTATGACAATCTGCTTCTGGGCATCAAGGGTGGAAAGATCAAAAATCCCAACGATCCCAATGTCTGGACTATCGACCGCATCTACAGCCATTTTCCGAAGCTGAAGGAGCGGTGCAACCAACAGGGGCGGTTTCTGTCCGGCGGAGAACAGCAGATGCTGGCCATCGGGCGTTCGCTGATGGGGAACCCCAGGCTGCTTTTGGTGGATGAGCCGACGGAGGGTCTGGCGCCGATCATGGTTCAGGAAGTGCGCAATGTTCTGGAAGAGATCAACAAGAAGGCAGGGGTTTCCATTCTGCTGGTAGAGCATAACCTGAAGGTGGCACTGTCTTTGGCGCACCGGGTTTATCTGATGGGGAAGGCCCATATCGGCTATCAGGGTTCCGTGGAGGAACTCAGGAATAATAACGAAGTGAGAGCCAAATATCTGGAAGTATAAGATAATATTAATTTTAAGTCAGGAGGTATGGATGGTGGATGTAAACGGTAAGGTCATGAGCGCCAAAGAGGCGATCAACAGATTCGTCCACGACGGTGACGCACTGGTGATCGGCAATTATACCGTGGGAAGCTGTGCCGAACTTGTCTATGAGGTTATTCGGCAGGGCAGGAAAGGTTTGACCCTGTATTCGCAATCGGGCATTTTCGATGTCGAAACCATTGTCGGAGCCGGTTGCGTGGATCGTCTGGTGACGACATATTGTCTGCGGGCCGGGGGCAAGAAGGGCGGTTCGGCCGTGGAGCGGGGGTTGAATGCAGGCACCCTGCAAATTGAGGACTATTCAAACTTTCAGTATAATGCGCGCCTGATGGCAGGGATGCACGGCTTTTCCTATATCCAGGTCCTGGAAGGCGCCATGGTCACGGATCTCTTCCACAAAAGAAGTTTTATGGGCGAAAATAAATTTCGTGTTATTAAATGCCCTTACACCGGTAAAGATCAGTTGACAGTGCCGGCGGCTAATCCCGACGTATGTATCGTTCATGTGCAACGCTGCGACAAATTCGGAAATGCTCAGTACTGGGGCGCCCTGGGCAGTGTAGCCGCGGCCGCCCTCGCGAGCAAGCGGATTGTCGTTTCCTGCGAGGAGATTGTCGAGCACGACGTCATCCAATCGAGTCCTCATCTGACCCTGATTCCCGCTTATCGCGTCGATGCGGTGGTGGAGGTTCCCTGGGGAGCAAATCCGACGGAAGTGCTGGGTTATTATAACATGGACCAGTTTATGTACGGTCTGTTCATGATGGCCGACGGGACGGCGGACGGTCTGAAGGCCTGGATGGATGAATGGGTTTTCGGCTGCGAGAACCGCGCGGCTTATATTGATCATTATATCCAGAAGTTCGGCAGCAAGGTGCTGGATGGAATTCGGGCCAAGGCATTTTATTCGGCGCCGGCCAATTATGGATCGGCCTTTACCTCGCGTTGGGATCGGGAAGGCAAGGAACGAAATATGGGGATGACGCTCCCAGAATTTGAGCAAACGTTGAAGGAAAGGGGGAAGCTCTATGAGTAAACCATATACACTACAGGAACTTTTAGTAATTGCCGTTGCAAAAGAAATTCACGACCATGAAAATGTCATTTTGGGCGTGGGTCTGCCCACGACGGCCGGGGCGATGGCCAAGGCCCTGTATGCCCCCCATGCGACGCTGATGATGGAATCGGGGATCATTGATTTTGAGCCGCTTCTGCCTTTGAACCATATTGCCGATGCCCATTCCTGCCGGGGTTTTTCCTATGCGACGGATCTCTTTTCCGCCTTTACGATGACGTATCGTGGTTTTGTCGATGTCTGTTTCCTGGGAGTGGGGCAGGTGGATAAATACGGGAATCTGAACACCACCGCCATCGGGGATTATTATAAGCCGAAGATGAGACTCCCAGGATCGGGCGGCGCTGCCGACTTCATCTCTTATGCCAAAAGAACGGTGCTCACGATGTTGGGAGGAAATTTTGTGAACAAGTTGGATTATTTTACCTCTCCCGGCTATCTGGATGGCGGGGACAGTCGGGATAAATCTGGTTTATTCCCGAAGGGTTCGGGTCCGACGATGCTTCTTTCCACGAAAGGAGTTTTCCGGTTCGATCCGGTGACAAAAGAGATATATCTGGCACAGATCCATCCCCGTGTAACGATTGAAGATGTGAAGAAGGATGTGCCGTGGGATTTGAAAATAGCCCCCGACCTGTCGGAGACGCCTCGCCCGACGGATGAGGAAATTGATTTTATCAGGCGTTTTGCCCCGGCCATGTCGGCGGGCAGGGAACTGTCGATGGAGTTGACCATCGGGAACATGATGAAAATGCTCAAGGCTTAATTTGAGATACACAGAAAACCTATAGGGGAGCACAGGGAAGGCAAAAAAGCGAAGGGGGGAATTAGTCAGGCCAGTTAGCCTTAACGCGGCAATCATGCGTAAACGTGATCATCACGGGATGGTCTTTTACGGAGTTGAAAATTGTGACACTTGAGGAGGGAAATGAAAATGGAAAGCATTAGGAAAAATTTGGCGATTCTCATGGGTATTTTTCTGCTTTTTGCAATGGCGGTGTATAGTCCGTCTCCAGCCATGGCCCAGAAAGTGGAGAAAAAGGAAAAGGCGCAGAACGTAGAGAAAAAGGCACCGAAAGCCAAAGCGGCCGCTAAATCAGATGAATTTATTGAAACATGGTCCAAGCCCAACGCGGCTTTTGATGCCAGCAAAATGGGCGATATGTCCGGCTATGACCCGGCCAAATGGGTCAACCCCGATGGCGATGATACCATCAGGATCGCCGTGGTATGGCCCCATTCCGGTCCCGGCGCCCTCAACGGAGAACTCGCCTGGGCTTGTGTGACTTTCGCCGCCTACGATATAAACAAGCGCGGGGGTATTCTGGTGGACGGCAAAAAGAAAAAAATTGCCTTGTTTAAAGCAGACAGCATGTCCAAGCCGGATCAGGCCAAAAAGATTTGTGAGCGTATGGTCCTTCAGGAGAAAGTCCATGTCCTGCTGGGCACATCGGGCAGCAATATCCAGAAAATTATCAATGAAGTGGCCAGCAAATACAAGGTCATTGCCCAGAATGTCGGCGCCCTGTCGGATGAGCTTCAGGATGCGACAAACTTCAATCGGTATTCCTTCATGAGCTCCGACACCACCGAGTCCATTGGCCGCGGGATGGCCTATTATTACGGTCAAATCCGGAAGAAGGAAAAGAAGTTTTACATCCTCTGCCAGGATTACTCTTTCGGCCATCACATGGCTCAAGGGTTCAAGAATGGATTGAAGGAATATTTTCCTGAAGGGCAAATCGTGGGAGAGGATTACCATAAGCTTTTCATCACAGATTTTGCCCCTTTTCTTGAGAAGATCAAGGCCTCTGGCGCCGAGGTCGTCTGGACGGGCGACTGGCTCCCCGATGCAGGAAACCTGCTGAAGCAGGCTCGTCAAATGGGCATCATGATACCTTTTGCCAATCTCTTCCTGGATGAGCCGAACATGCTCAATGAAGTCGGCGTGGAAGGGACCAAAGGACTGGTCAATATCAAACACTTTGATAGGGGGGGGGCGACGTTCAACTCCCCCGGCATGATCAAATATTATAAAGCCTGGAACGATGGATGGCAAAACAGGTGGAAGACGGCGCCCTACAATACCCCTCTATTCCGGCATCCGATGGGAACCCTTGGGCATTGGACGCAGCAGGTTTATTGGCTTTTCAGTGTGATAGAGCGGGCGAAGAGTACCGACCCCGAGAAGATCATCAAGGTCTGGGAAGGGGACACGTATCAGTATGTCAACGGCCGAATTGTGAAGATGCGGGCCTGCGATCACAAGTCAATCCAGGGTTTCCGGGTGGCCGAATTCGTGCCGCCGGCGGATCAGAAGGTGTCTTTCAATATGCCACCATACCATTGGTACGAAAATGCATCGAATGTCGGGCCGGCATTTGAAATCCCGGCAGACAAGGTGTTGCCCTTGATGGATTCGAAACTGGATCGGTGTGTAGGCAAGGATCCCTGGGGAAAATAACCAACAGATGGAGATCGCTCTAAACACGCGCGATCCCAATTTTTAAAAGAAGCACGGAAGAAGAACCCCGCCTTCGGGTGGGGTTCTTCTATCTGGTCGTTCCACTCTTCCGTTGTTCATTATTAAACCACGGCTATTTCATCACCGACGGCAATCATGCCCTCCGATAAAACGCGGACGAAAATGCCTTCTTTGGGCATGACGCAATCGCCGACGGCATGATAGATCGCGCAGGGCGCCAAGCACGTCTTTCCGATTTGCGTGACTTCCAGAAGCACATCATAACCGACTTTAATTTTTGTACCCAAAGGCAATGTGTAAAGTTCGATGCCTTGTGTTGTCAGGTTTTCGGCAAAGTCACCGTTATTGACGTTTAACCCCTTCTGACGGATTTTTTCGATACTTTCCGACGCCAGTAAGCTGATCTGGCGAATGGCCATACCGATATGAGCGTCATGCTCCAATCCCTGTTCGGCCAGGGCGCGGCAGGCAGTGATGTTATGCTTTTTCTCACCTTTTTTCTCGCTGATATTGACGGACAGTATTTTAGCCATAATTAATTCCTGACCGCGACGGCTTCAATTTCCAGCGGCGCACCTTTGGGTAGAGCGGCAACTTCCACAGTCGAGCGTGCGGGCGGCTCACTGGGGAAAAAACCGGCATAAATCTCATTGACGGCGGCGAAGTCGCCCATGTTTTTTAAAAAGATGGTTGTCTTGATAATATTTTTCAGGGACAAGCGGTTTTCTTCAAGAAGGGTTTGAATATTTTTTAAAACCTGACGAGCGGCCGGCTGAATATCCATGATGATTTCGCCGGTTGCCGGATTGAGCGGCAATTGCCCCGATATGAAAATAAGGCCTCCTGCCTCTATGGCGGTGGAGTATGGTCCCAAAACGGGCAGCTTAGACGAGGTTAAAATGTTCTTATCCATATGTTTTACATTTCCCTCTAATCAGGGTCGGGCAAGGACAAAGAGAGCATTTTGCGCAAACAAGTTGGGCAGGAAATGAATGAGCCCTGACTTTCCCAGAAAATATTTTTGTTCAATTGTAATGTTCTTTTTTTCACAGTAATCAACAAAGTCCCAAATCGTTAGGAAACGGATGTTGGGCGTCTCAAACCAGTAATAGGGCAGAGCTTCATTGATCGGTGTCCTGCCCTGCAGGAAAAGGGTTGTGCGCGCCGAAAGATGGGCGAAATTAGGGAAGCCGACAATGATCTTGTGTCCGATGCGCAGCGCCTCCTGAATGACAAAATCCGCTTTTTTAATTTCCTGCATGATCTGATTGAGAATCACATAGTCAAAAGACTGGTCGGGGTAATCCTCCAGGCCGGTCTCAATGTCGCCTTGCAGGACGGTGAGTCCGTTTTCAACGCAGGTGTGCATCTGATTCTCATCCAACTCGATGCCCTGTACCAGGGCGTTTTTATGTTGCCGCAAAAGGGAAAGCAGTTCGCCATTGCCGCAACCCAGGTCTAAAACATGCGCGCCCTTATGAACGATATCCGTAATAATTTGATGATCAGGTTTCATGCTTATATTATTTTCCTTTTAGTGTTCAATGTTGGCCAGGAAATTTTTAATCAGTCTTGTTTCGTCGTCAATCTCGATTAAAAAAGCGTCATGGCCATAAGTCGAGATCAGATCGAAATAGGTCGTGTAGGCGTGCTTTCTTTTTAAAAGACGGACAATTTCCTGGGACTGATGGGAAGGGTAGAGCCAATCTGACTTAAATGAAATCACCAGAAATCGGATGGTTGTTTTTTTGATGTCCGGGATGAAATTTTCACCGGAGAGATCAAGGTAGTCCATGGCCTTGGTAATGTAGAGGTAAGAATTCGCGTCAAAACGCTTGACAAAATTATACCCGCGATAGCGCAAATAGCCTTCCACTTCAAAGTCATCCACAAACTGAAAGCTGAGGTTGTCATTTTTAAGTTTACGTGAAAATTTTTCTTCCATGGACTGATCGCTCATAAAGGTGATGTGACCGATCATGCGCGCCACCGCCAGGCCGTTTTCCGGCTGACCGTGTTCGTAGTAGTAACCCTTGTGCCAAGCCGGATCAGCCATGATGGATTGCCGGATGACTTCGTTGAAGGCAATTTGTTGCGGCGAATGCTTCAATGCCGTGGCAATCGGAATTGCGGATAGTAGCCGTCCGGGGTAGGCCGAAGTCCATTGCAGCGCCTGCATGCCGCCCATCGAGCCGCCGATGACGCAAAGAAGTTTTTCAATGCCGAGATGGTCGATTAAGTGGCGCTCGGCTTCCACCATATCCGCGATGGTAATCAACGGAAAATCCAGCGCGTAAGGTTTGCCCGTTTCAGGGTTGATCGACGAAGGTCCCGTGCTGCCTTTGCATCCGCCGATTACGTTGGAGCAAATCACAAAATAAAGACGAGTGTCCAGCGCCTTACCCGGTCCGATCATGTCATCCCACCAGCCGGGGGTCTTGTCGTCCTTGTGTATTCCGGCGGCATGAGCGTCTCCCGAGAGCGCGTGGCAAACTAAAATAGCGTTCGATTTAGCCGGATTGAGCTTGCCGTAAGTTTCATAAGCCAGGGTGACGGGGCCGATACGGCGGCCTGATTTGAGTTGCAACGTATCGGGTGGCTCGGCAAAGGTAAAGTATTGGGTATGGACAATATCAAGTGAATTTTTTTTCATAAAATTAATCTCAAATAATTTTCAGCATTCTTTCAATCGCGCCCCTGGCCTGATTCATCGTCTCTTCCGGGACGGTAATTTGATAATCCATATCCGTGAGCGACCAGAGGATCTTTTCCAAGTTGATCCGTTTCATATTCGGGCAAACCGCTTTGGGGGATGCCGGATAAAAATGTTTCGACGGATTCTCTTTCTGCATCCGGTAAATGATGCCGATTTCCGTGGCGATGATAAATTCCATCGCGCTGCTTTCGTGAACATATCCACACATCTTCTCTGTGGAAGCGACCATGTCAGCCAGCCTGGTCAATTCCGGCGTACATTCAGGATGCACTAATACTTTGGCTTGCGGATGAAGTTTGCGGGCACGCATAATATCTTCCGGAAGAATTCGGGCATGCGTTGGGCAGAAACCTTCCCAGGTAATGAGCGGACGTCCGATCTGCACGGAAACGTATTGAGCCAGATATTTATCAGGAACGAAAATAATCTCGTCGTGACTTTTTAGAATATGCTTCACCATGTTCAGCGCGTTGCCCGACGTGCAGCAGTAGTCGCAATGCGCTTTCACCTCAGCGGACGTATTGACGTAGCAAAGCGTCACCGCTTGAGGATGTTGAACCTTCAAGGCGCTGAGTCCCTCCGCGTCAATCATATCCGCCATCGGGCAGCCGGCTTTCCGGTCGGGGAGCAATACTATTTTATCCGGCGATAGAATTTTCGCCGTTTCCGCCATGAAGTGAACGCCGCAAAATACAATCACATCCGCGTCGGTTTTCGCCGCAATCATGCTCAGTCCCAGTGAATCGCCGACAAAGTCGGCCACGTCCTGGACCTCGGGCAGTTGATAGTTATGAGCCAGAATCACGGCATTATTATTTTTTTTCAACTGTTCTATTCTTTTTGTTATTTCCATGAAGAACTCTTATTGTTCCTTTTTGATTTGTCTTGCTTTTGGTCGGGTGGCGCTTTTTTTGCCTTGCTGGCCGGCGACAAGGCTCGCGAGCGTCACACTGGACATCGCCTCCTTAATCGTATTGCCGAGCTCGGTCCAGGTATCTCTTGTCGGACAGATCGATACTCTCTTGCAGATATGAGGATTTTTCACGCAGTTTACCAGACAAGTTTCTCCGTCCATCGCCTCGACAATATCGCGTAAAGAAATATCCTTCGGCTCTCTGGCAAGGGCATAACCACCGCGAGCACCCCGTATAGATCGAAGAAGTCCGGCAGCTCTTAAGGGGATGACAATTAAACTCAAGTATTTTTCTGATATGTCTTCACTGGCAGCGATGTCCTTAAGAAAGACAGAATTATCACCGCCGGCGTCGGCCAAAGCGATCATCATCCTGACGCCATATCTTGAACGGGTGGAGAGTTTCATAATTATCCTTAGTAAATACTATTCATATGGTAGTAATTAAAGTAGAAATTGATATTTGTCAAGAATTATACCTGAAAAAAATCGAACAATTGCCGGGATTCAATAAAAAGTATTCGGATGATTTGGTTAATGGTTTGGGACAATTCGGCCAATATGCCGGGCACTCGATGTTCCCACTTAATGATTGCTTTTCAGTTCGGAAGTTGTTATCTTTTATGAGAAATTCAATACGGAAGGACAAGGATCAGTTTGAAGAAGATAGCGGTATTTATTCTGTGCTTGTTTTTTTTGCCGGTTGAGATTTTTGCGGCTGAAAGATCTTTTCAACCGCTCGCTGTAAAAGCGGCGATGCTTGTGGAAATGAATACCGGTAAGGTGCTTTACCAGCAAAACGCCGATAAGGTGATTCAGCCCGCCTCATTGTCCAAGATCATGTCGCTGTATTTAATCTCCGAAGATATTGCCGAGAAGAAAGCCGGTTATTCCGATATCGTCACGATCAGTGCCAATGCCGTTCAGACGGGTGGTTCTAAAATGCTTTTTGAACCGGGTGTCCAATACGAAGTACTTGATCTGGTCAAAGGCATGGCCATTCATTCTGCCAACGACGCCTCCGTCGCCCTGGCCGAACATTTCGGGGGCAACGTGGAGCAATTTGTTATGAGGATGAATGCCAAGGCAAAAGCACTGGGAATGAAACACACCCATTTTGTCAATCCCCACGGTTTGCCGAACAGAAAACAAAAAACAACAGCCCGCGATATTTACATGCTGTCACGTGAATATCTGCGGCGCTTTCCAAATTCGCAAAAAATTCATTCAATCGAACGTTTTACTTTTAATAATCAGATTCTGACCAACCGCAATGATCTCCTTGACAAGTATCCGGGAGCGAACGGACTTAAAACAGGCTATGTGGGCGCTGCCGGTTTTCATTTGGTCGCAACGGCTATCCGCGGCGGCACAAGACTAATGGCGGTTGTTCTGGGTGCGAAAAATCCGAGAATCCGCTCTCAGCAGGCGCGAAAACTGCTGGATTACGGTTTTGGCAGGATCGGCGAAAAAAACACAAAAAACAGGATCGGCGGGTAAATCCCGATGAAGATGAAACGAAACTCCCCTGTTTGAAAGGTATCCAGAAGGGTTTTGCTGCTTTACGGCGATGGATCAACAGAGTTGTCTGACTTACTGCCTGACTTTAGACTATCAGAGAAAACATAAAGCTTATCACCGGGCGCAATTTTTCTGTTGCTGATCGAGTTCCAAATCGTCAGAGCTTTAAAGGGCACATTATAGCGAGCGGCAATGCCTGTGAGGGTGTCCCCTTTTTTGACGGTATAAACGGAATTATTTTTCAAGGCAAGCCATTCTGCCATGAGTTTATCGTAACGTTCGTAAAAAGCGGTCGCCGACCCTTTGGGAATGCTTATCTGATGGGTTCCGGCAGGCAGATGATAGAACTTGATCTGTGGGTTGAGGTCTTTAATGATTTTGAAATACGTATCAGCTGCTTGCGCGATGACATGAAGGGAGACGGGTTGACTGCTCTGTATTTCCACCGTGTCAAACTGTCTGGGTGAATAAAGATCATCTTTGGATAATACATAACCGAATTTTGTCGGATTAGATATGATGATTTTTGCCGCCAAGATTCGGAAAATATATCTCTGTGTTTCCTGATTTAAGTAAAGCTTGTAATAGTTATTAACTTTCTGCACCAGGATTTCAGATTTCAGACCGTCTTCACCCATGTTATAAGCGGCTGCAGCGAGCGTCCAGGAGCCGAAGAGCGCATAAAGATCCCTGAGATATTTAATTGCTGCTTGCGTTGCTTTGTAAACGTTTCTCCTTTCATCAATGTCACTGCTGACATCGAGGCCGTATCTTGTTCCCGTACCTTCAATAAACTGCCAGTATCCTACGGCCCCTTTATTGGAGAAAGCAAGAGGTCGCAAGGAACTTTCCGCGATAGTGATATACTTGAGATCATCCGGCATGGATTTGGTTTTCAGAGTCTTTTCAATATCGGGAAAATAGCGATTGGCGCGTTTCAGCCAGAGGATAATCTCATCGTTGTTATCCAGCGATACCAGCAGTTCTCTTTCCAGTCTTTCTCTCACGTCGGGGTCGGCAAGTGGGACAGATTCACCGCAGAAGTTGAGAGGCTCGGTAATCCGGATGGCTTCAATAATTGCCTGTCCGGCGGATTGTGACATTTTACTCTGGGCATGACCTGCTGATAAACAGAAGATGCAGACGATGAAGGTTATTAGTCCGGCGGTAAAATATTTCAATATTTTCATATCGGCCCGGTATGCGTCGGGTCTTGTACCGGCCCAAAGGCCCGTGAATACCGGGGGTATCCGGAAATAAGGCAATGAGCCGTAAACGAACTTGTTCAACAAAGAACCTCCCGTGAATGAAACATTTTCATATAATTATTTGGTTTCTGTTTTCGGCTTCAGGGAAGGATTGGCCATGTTGTCGCGGATTTCTTTAAATTCCTTGGTGGCGCCTTCTTTGATTTCCTTGGACTGTTGAACTGCCGAGTCTTTCGCTTCTTTCAAACCTTTTGGGATATCTTCTTTCATCGCCTTGGCATCGCGGACAATCGCATCTTTGCTTTCCTGGTAAATGTTAACCGCTCCGGTCTTCAAATCTTTGGCTTCATCAGCAACCGAAGCGCCGACGCTTTTCCCCGGTGTTTTCTTGACCTCATCGGCAGCCTGGGCGGTTATGCCAAAGACGAGAAGGAATAATACGGACAACAGGCAAACAATGAAATTTTTCATTTTATTTTCTCCAATTAAATGTTTTTTGAAAGTCATGATTTATTGCTGGTGAAAAGTATAGACAAAATGGACATATTTGTCAATGAAGGCGTTTTGCTCGACTAGAAAAATCGTAGTAGGGACGGTTTCAAGCGGTCAAGACACACTCCGTACCGTAATACTATTTCCACTTCATAGACAACTCGTTTTCGGCAGGTGTGCACGTGCTAAGTTGCGAACTGTAATACCTGGACATCCGGCTGCAGATTTTCTTAGGCATGGAGCTGACCTTGCCCAAAAGCTTGATTACCTCACAGTCTCTTTCGTGCGAAATACGGAAAAAGATCTGGAAAAGGCCGAACACTGAAGCAGAAGAGCAATGGGGACTGCAGCTGAATATTACAACAGTTAAAGGCAGACCTACCTCATTTGATTGGAACGCAGCAAATAAACACGGGAAAAATTATATTAAGATAATGCATATTTTCTTAAAAATATGATGTGTCCCCCAGGTGGACGGATTATTAACCATTTTCCTATGTGTGAAAATTAGAAAAGATGCAGATCAAACACGCTGTAGGGGTATTGTAGTAAAAAATATAAAGATGGTTTGACATCCGGTTTAAGATTCGATAGTTTATCGCAATATTTATATCATTATATGGTAACCCGTTTCAACCATCTACTAGGAACTGCTAAATCTGAAGCAGACGACTAAATTGCAGAACTTAACTGGAATCTATCAATGATCACTGACTACCACGCGAAATATTTTGCCCATGAAATAAGTAGAGTTGGCGGCAGCGGTTTGGAACGGCTGGGAAGGGCCTTATTTGACGCTTGCGTCGATATGAACCCCCATCAGATAGAAGCCGCTCTTTTTGCATTACGCTCACCATTGTCCAAAGGGGTCATTCTGGCTGATGAAGTGGGCTTGGGGAAAACGATAGAAGCGGGTCTTGTCCTATGCCAGTATTGGGCGGAGAGACGCAGGAAGATTCTCGTTATATCACCCGCATCTTTGCGGAAGCAGTGGGCGGTTGAATTATCCGAAAAATTTAACCTGCCTTGCTTTATTCTGGACGCCAAGACATTTAAAGAACAGCAAAAGCAGGGTATGCCCAATCCCTTTGAAAATAAAAATATCATGATCTGTTCCATGCATTATGCGGCGGGTAAGGCGGAAATCATTAAAGCCACCGCATGGGATATTGTTGTCATCGATGAAGCGCACAAATTACGTAACGCCTACCGCCAGAGCAATCAAATCGGTCAGCGCATCCGATGGGCAACCGAAGACCGCAAAAAGCTCCTGTTAACGGCAACCCCGCTGCAAAACTCATTGGCCGAGCTCTATGGTTTGTCAACACTGATTGATGAAAACCTTTTTGGCGACATAGCATCCTTCCGGAATCAATATATCAACTACGGTGGTGATCTGTCAGGTCTTCGCGATAGATTATCATCGTTTTGTTTCCGGACACTGCGCCGGCAAGTGGTGGAATTTATCCGCTATACAGAGCGCAAACTGATTACGCGTCCATTCAAACCGACCGAGCAAGAGTATAAACTTTACGAAGCCGTGTCGGAGTATCTCAAAAGGGATGATACCTATGCACTGCCGTCCGGACAGAAACACCTCTTGATCCTCCTTGTCCGGAAAGTTCTGGCTTCGTCACCCCATGCCGTTGCCGGAACGCTGGAAATAATGCGTAACCGGTTGTTAAAAATCCGGGATGAAGCCAAAAAGAACGCCAGCATAACTGAATTAATCATATCTGGTGATGACCTTGACGATGATTTGCTCGATGAGATTCTCGAAGACGAAGAAGATGGATTGATTGATAAAGATACGGAAAATGAGGCCCCAGCAGAAAAGCCAACACATACTGCTATAGATTTTAAAAAACTCGAAGCCGAAATTCAGGAACTCACGGACTACATTGCCCTGGCCAGAAATATCGGTGTAGATACCAAAACGAAAGTGCTTTTAAAGGCGCTGAAAATTGGTTTCGACAGAATGCAGGAGATGGGCGCTGCAAAAAAAGTGGTTATCTTCACAGAATCACGCCGAACCCAAAGTTGGCTTAAAGATTTTCTGGAAGGGAACGGTTATAAAGATCAGGTATTGATTTTCAACGGCACCAATACTGATGAGACATCAGGCCGGATTTATCAGGAATGGCTTGATGAGAACAAGGATACCGGCGCTTCATCTGGCTCCAGAGCAATTGATATCCGGGCCGCCCTTATCGACAGTTTTAAAAATCAGGCCAGCATTTTTATCGCCACGGAAGCGGGTGCGGAGGGGCTCAACTTGCAGTTCTGTTCAGCCATCGTCAACTTCGATCTCCCTTGGAATCCCCAGCGGATCGAGCAGCGCATTGGCCGCTGTCATCGATATGGTCAGAAGCATGATGTTGTGGTCATTAACTTCTTAAACGAACGCAACGAGGCAGACCGACGGGTCTATGAACTGCTGGAACAGAAATTCAACCTCTTTACGGGTGTTTTCGGAGTCAGTGACGAGGTACTGGGGGCCATTGATGCGGGTGTTGACTTTGAGCGCCGCATTCTGGAAATATATCAGCAGTGCCGCACCGCGGCGGAAATCCGGTCAGCGTTTAAAAAGTTGCAAGCCCAACTTGACGAACAGATTCAAACAAAGATGAGCGATACGCGAAAAATTCTCATGGAGAATTTCGATGAGGATGTTCATGAGCGCCTGAAAATCAATATTGCAGGAACGCGGGAAAAGCTGGACCGTATCGGCCGATTATTCTGGTCAGTTACCAAACATATCCTGGACCGGCAGGCAGACTTTGATGACAATGGCCTAACGTTTAACTTAAATCAAACCCCTGTTGAACAAATACCGATTGGCCGTTACCATCTCATTTCCAAGACACAGGAAAACATACCGGGAAACTACCTGTATCGTTTAAGTCACCCCCTGGGTGAACATGTGCTAAGTGAAGGCAAGCAGTTAGCCTGTCACGCAGCCCAGGTCACCTTTGACATTACCAGCCATCCCACACGCATCGCCCTGGTGGAGAAACTCAAAAGCCGCAAAGGCTGGCTTGCGTTACAGTATCTGCGGATCGATTCTTTTGATACCGAAGAATACCTTCTTTTTTCCGCCGTGGATGATCAGGGCAAGAGCATTGACCAGGAGACCTGCCAGAAACTGTTTAACTGCAAAGGCGTTGTGGATTCATCTTTAAACGGTATGAATGACAAAGATAAGAAAAGACTGGATGCCGATTGCCTTCGCCATACCGAAGCAACCATAGCCTCCAATCTGGAAAACAATAATAAATATTACCAGGAAGCATGCATCCAGTTGGATAAATGGGCCGAAGATATGGAGCTGGCCGCCGCCAAAGAAATGGACAACACCAAAAGAGAAATCGCCAATATGCGCAGACAAGTGCGTATGGCTACCAACATTCAAGAACAGGCCGAGCTGCAAAACCAACTGCAAAAATTGGAAAAAACACGTCGTCAGCAACAGCAAAGAATATTTGATATAGAAGATGAGATAGCCGCCAAGCGCGACAATCTCATTTTGCAACTCACAAAACGCATGCAGCAGAAAACAACCGTAACACCGGTTTTCACAATCCGGTGGCAAGTGGTTTGACAATGATCAATTAACAGTAAACAATTAACAATTGGCAATAAGCAAGTAGCAATGGACAGTGAACGATGATCAATGATCAGGTGGCAAAAAACAAACCGAATCCTGCTTATGAGAAAGCTTATGCGTTGGCCGTTCGTATCGTCAATCTATACAAACATCTGTGTGAACAGAAACGGGAGTATGTGCTGTCCAAGCAATTACTCAAATCGGGGACTTCTATTGGCGCGAATTTGTCTGAAGCGAATGGGGCTATTTCTGAAGCCGATTTTTCGGCCAAGGTTTCCATTGCGTACAAGGAAGCGCAAGAAACGAAGTATTGGCTAAACCTTCTCAAAGATACCGGCTATTTAGATGATATATCTTACAAAAGTATTTTTAACGATGTAGATGAAGTGGCGGCAATCCTGTTTGCCGTGCTAAAGAAAACGAGAATAAATAAACAATGAACAAAAAACAATTATCAATGAACAATGAACAACGAACAGTAAACTGGTAATTGTTAATTGTTAATTGTTAATTGTAAATTGTTAATTGTTAATTGTAAATTGTTAATTGGTAATTGTAGAATTGGAGATTGATTTATGCCTACACCACAGCAACTTCGTGATCGTTTGCTCAAAAAACTCAAAGAGCTGTTCCAGCTTGACCAGCCTGATCTTGATTTTGGTTTTTACCGGATCATGCATGCTAAAAGCAAGCAGGTAGAGGAATTTCTCGATAAAGATTTGCTAAAAATCGTAGCGGATGCTTTCGGTCAGGCGAGCGTTCCCCGCAAGGCCGAATTGCAGGCCGCTTATGAAAAAGCAATCCAGACCGCCAAAGAGTTCGGCGCAGCTAACCCGGAAGAGACGGAACCGGTTAAAAAAGCCAAAGCAGCCCTTGACGCGCTAAAAGATACGGTAAATAGCGAAGGCGAAGTGTATGATCATCTGTATCGTTTTTTCGAGCGTTACTATGAAGACGGCGATTTTATCTCACGACGCTACTACACAAGGGAAAATGCAGGCAAGGCAGCGCCGTATGCCATTCCTTATAACGGCGAAGAAGTCAAACTGCACTGGGCCAATGCCGACCAGTATTACATCAAAACAACGGAATATTTTTCCAACTACACCTTTGATTTGACGCAGTCTGCGGAAATCAGGGCCATGAAGCCGGAAGAGCGGCTGCTCAATTCCATCCCCGAAAATCCGGTCTATGTCCATTTCCATATTGTCGAAGCAACCGAAGGCGAGCACGGCAACGTGCGGGCTACCGAAGCCACCAAACGTTATTTTATTATTCACAAAGAAAAACCAGTTGAGATAAGCGATGCGGGGCATTTGACGATCAACTTTGAATACCGTCCTGATCCGGAAAAGACAGGACAGGAAGGCACCTGGCGCAGCAAGCGTAATAACGAAGCCGTAGAGACGGTTTTAGATTTTGGATTGCAGATTGCAGATTTATCCGAGGAAGAACTTGCTTCCAAATTCGGGCTTCAATCAAAAATCAAAAATCAAAAATCAAAAATCAGCGATTCGATTTTAGATTTTGGATTGCAGATTGCAGATTTATCAGAAGAAGAACTTGCTTCCAAATTCGGGCTTCAATCTAAAATCAAAAATCAAAAATCAAAAATCAGCGATTCGATTTTAGATTTTGGATTGCAGATTGCAGATTTATCCGAGGAAGAACTTGCCGCAAAATTCGGGCTTCAATCTAAAATCAATAATCAAAAATCAAAAATCAGCGATTCGATTTTAGATTTTGGAGTGCAGATTGTAGATTTATCCGAGGAAGAACTTGCTTCCAAATTCGGGCTTCAAATCTCAAATCTAAAATCAAAAATCAGCAATTATTTTCGTCTTCTCAAAATCCCGGCACCCACGGAAAGCGACCGCAACCGGCCCCTGCTGGCCAAGTATATCAATCAATACACGGCACGCAATACCATGGACTATTTTATTCACAAAGACCTGGGCGGCTTTCTGCGCAGAGAGCTGGATTTTTATATCAAAAATGAAGTCATGCGTTTGGACGACATTGAAAACGCCGAAGCCCCTGCCGTGGAAAGTTATTTAGCCAAGATCAAGGTACTGCGCAAAATTGCGGGCAAGCTCGTTGACTTTCTTGCCCAGCTTGAAGAATTCCAGAAAAAACTCTGGCTCAAGAAAAAGTTTGTCGTGGAAACCAACTACTGCATAACCCTTGACCGCGTACCGGCGGAACTTTACCCGGAAATTGCAGCCAATGAAGCGCAGCATGATGAGTGGGTGAAACTCTTTGTTATCAACGATATTGAACCAGACACTACAGGGAACCCAGGTTATGCTAAGCCACTTGCCGTGGATTTTCTAAAGGCCAACAACAAACTGGTGTTGGATACGAAATATTTCGATGATGCATTCAAAGCCTTATTAATCGCTGCCATTGAAAGCTTCGATGATCAATGCGATGGCCTTTTGATCCATTCAGAGAATTTTCAAGCACTGAGTCTTTTGCAGAAAAGTTATTTGGGTAACGTGAAAACAATTTATATCGATCCACCATACAATACTGCTGCGTCTGAAATAGCTTATAAGAACAGCTACAAACATTCTTCATGGTTGTGCATGGTAAACAACGGTATTCAATTAGCAAAGCCATTACTTAGCTCATCAAATGGTGTTATTTGCTGCACGATCGATGATTTTGAACATAAAATATTTAGTCAGGTTATTGAGTCAAATTTTGGCGAAATTACCGGAACCGTTGCTATTAGAATAAAACCGTCTGGTCGGCCTATCCCAAACGGTTTTGCCATTTCCCATGAATATGCTGTTTTTGCTAAAACTAACCCAACTTTTCCTATCGCACGGTTGGAATATAACGAAGAACAAAGATTGCGGTATAGACAGATCGACGAGAAAGGAAGATATTTTTGGGAAATGTTTAGAAAGGCTGGTTCGAATTCAAATCGCGAGAATAGACCGACGATGTTTTACCCTTTTTACCTAAAGTGTAGCAGTGGAAAATTACGAATACCAAAAATGGAATTTGATACAATAACACAACGCTACAGCATCAAAGAAGATCTAGCCGAAGGTGAGATTCAGATATTTCCTATCAAAGATGATGGCACAGATGGATGTTGGTATTTTGGATTAGAAAGAGCCATCGAAATAACCGATGAGTTTAAAGCAGAGATTCAAGAGACGGGATTATACAGGGTGTATTATCGACGCAGACCTAATGAAGGTATACAACCAACTACCCTTTGGTTCGATTCAAAATACTCTGCAACAGAGCACGGCACAGCCTTACTCAAAGCTATCTTTGGAGAGCAGGAAACTTTTTCATATCCAAAATCAATACATGCTGTAAGCGATTGCCTTGCGGTAACAGGCATTCTAAATAGCCCCAAAGGAAATGTTCTTGATTACTTCGCCGGCTCTGGTACGACGGGCCACGCGGTCATTAATCACAACCGTGAGGATGATGGCAAACGTAAATACATCCTTGTGGAGATGGGTGACTATTTCGATACTGTCCTCAAGCCCCGTATTGCCAAGGTAGTTTATTCGGCAAACTGGAAAGATGGCAAACCCATTCTGGTGAACAATGGCCAATCAACAATAAACAATAAGAAGGTTGGTTCATTGGTCACTGATCATTGTTCATTGTTCAATGGCATTTCCCACTGCTTCAAATACCTGCGTCTCGAATCCTACGAAGATACATTAAACAACCTGCGTTTTGATGAAAACCCTGTCCGCGACAAGGCGCTTGCATCCAAAACCGAGTTGAAAGAAGATTACATGCTGCGGTATCTGCTGGATGTGGAAACCCGCGACAGTCAATCGCTGCTCAACATCGATGCCTTTGCCGATCCAACCGCTTACAAACTAAAGGTCAAAAAGCCCGGCACAGACGAATATGTTGTGCGCAATGTCGATCTAATAGAGACCTTTAATTATTTGATCGGTCTGCGTGTAAACCATATCGCTATGCCACAGGAATTTACCGCAACGTTCAAGCGTCTGGAAGACCCGGAAGTGCCCAAAGAGCAGAAAACGAAATTGGTTGTGGATGCTAAGATTAGACAATTAACAATTAGCAATGAACAATTAACAATGAAGGATGGTAATTGTTCATTGATCACTGATCATTGTTCCTGGTGGTTCCGCAAGGTCGAGGGCTGGGTGCCGAAAGACCCGCAAAATCCAAACAATGACCAGCGGGAAAAGGTGCTGATTGTGTGGCGCAAACTCACCGGCGATCTGGAAAAGGACAATCTCATGCTCGATGAATGGTTCCAGAAAAACCGCATCAGCACACGGGATTTTGAATTCGATACAATTTATGTCAACGGCAGCAATAATCTTCCTAATCTTGTGCAGGAAGGCGACACCTGGAAAGTCCGTCTCATTGAAGAGGAATTTCTGAAACGCATGTGGGAGGCGGAAGGATGAATAGAAAAAAGACACCGAACCTTCCCGTGAAAAAAGAGGTTTCCATGGTCCGCTCGTCGGCTGCGGAATATCTTACCTTTGTTGCCGCCTACGGCAAGGGTGGTGTGGAAGCGGTTTATGCCGATGAAAACATTTGGTTGACCCAAAAAATGATGGGTGTTCTTTACGATGTCGAAACCCACACCATCAACTATCACTTGAAAAAGGTGTTTACTGATAGCGAGTTGCAGGAGGAATCAGTTATTCGAAATTTTCGAATAACTGCCGCCGACGGCAAAATTTACGACACCAAACACTACAATCTGGCTACCATTATAGCGGTGGGCTATAAGGTCAATTCCGAACGAGCCGTGCAATTTCGCAAGTGGGCCACCGGCATCGTTGAAGAATTCACCATCAAGGGCTTCGCCATGGATGACGAACGCCTGAAAAGCGGGGGAACCATCCTCAGTGATCAGTATTTTGAAGAACAGTTACAGCGCATTCGGGAGATTCGTCTCTCCGAACGGATGTTCTATCAGAAGATTACGGACATCTACGCAACCGCTATCGACTATGATGTAACAGCCCAGGCCACCAAGCGTTTTTTTGCTACCGTGCAAAATAAATTGCACTGGGCCATCCACGGACAGACAGCCGCCGAGGTCATCTATTCGCGTGCGGATGCCGAAAAAAAGAGCATGGGACTGACCACCTGGAAAGACGCGCCAAGAGGGAAGATTCAAAAATTTGATGTTATTGTGGCCAAAAACTATCTTACCGCACATGAAATGGCACAACTGGAACGGCTGGTGTCGGCTTATCTGGACGTTGCAGAAGACATGGCACAGCGCAAAATTCCCGTGACGATGCAAGATTGGGAAACCCGCTTGAATCGCTTCATCGAAGCCACCGACCGCGAAATTTTGCAGGATGCCGGGAAAGTGTCGGCGGAGATCGCCAAAGCCCATGCCGAAAGCGAATTTGAAAAATACCGTATTGTTCAGGACCGGCTGTTTATCAGCGATTTCGACAAAGCGATCAGGCAGATTGAAGCCTCAGCCGGGAAAGGAAAGAACCGTGACGAAAAGTGAGCTGATTTTTGATTTTTGATTTTAGATTTTTGATTTTTGATTTGGATTGGGGATTTTTGATTAATGGACGAGCAGCAATTAAAAGATAGGACGAAACAATTTGCGTTGCGGATTATCCGGTTGATTAATGCATTGCCGGATTCTGTGACCGCTTCGGTTATCGGAAAACAACTATTGCGTTCAGGGACATCTGTCGGAGCTAATTATCGCGCGGCATGCCGTGGCAGGTCAAAGGCCGATTTCGCGACGAAGTTGGGCATTGTTCTGGAAGAAGCTGATGAATGTGCTTACTGGTTTGAATTACTAATGGAAAGCGGCATTGTAAAAAAAGAGCTGATTGATCCTTTGTTAAAAGAAGCAAATGAATTAACGGCCATTTTTGTGTCATCTATTAAGACCGTCAAAGGCAGGGGTTGCTGATGATCAAAAATCGCAAATCTAAAATCAAAAATCATCCATTCCGCAACAAACTGATTCTCAATCAGTGGTTGATCAGCCTCTTTGGTATTGATCCGCTAGTTGAACATCGCGAAGGCGCAAGTGTCATGCGCCCCTTTCACAAGCTGGCCGCACCTATCCGCAACCCACACCTGGAAGGTCTGGATGCCGACAATCTGCACCATTTTTATCATCATCTGGGAGACAGCCCATTGTTCAGTTACGCCGGAGGCGACCCCAATGCAACGGCATGTAAAATGACAAGGGGACTTCTACTGCAATATGAGGAAAATATTGTCCGGCACACACTGGCTATCAATGAAAAGCGCCATCGCCCCATCGTCTGGAAATATTATCAATGGCTGACGCTGTTGTTTGTGGAAATCTACCTGGACCGGTTTTTCAGCAATCCGGAAATCCTGCTTCATGATCTCAATGTATTTGTGGAACGTTTCAATGCACGCTGGGTGGAATTTGCCGATATTCCGCCCTACACTGCGGACGATCTCAATAAACTGTGTCTGCAAAATGCCACCGGTAGCGGCAAGACCCTGCTGATGCATGTCAACCTGCTGCAATACCGTCACTACGCTAAACTGAACGGGAAAGAAAATGATCTCTCTCGCGTGATTTTATTAACGCCCAATGAACGCCTCTCGGAACAGCATATTGACGAGTTTCACGCCAGTGGTTTTCTATTTGTTATACGACTGGAGCCGCAGAAACCTATCAGCTTTGAGCAGATCGATGTCATAGAAATAACCAAACTTGGCGATCAGGAAGGGCCAAACACCATCGCCACCCGCAGTCTGGGCGATCAGAATTTGCTTTTAGTGGATGAAGGTCACAGGGGGATGAGCGGGAAGGAAGAAGGTGTCTGGTTCACACGCCGCAGCCAGCTATGCGCGAAAGGTTTCACGTTTGAATATTCAGCCACTTTTGAACAGGCGGTTCAGTCATCGGGTAACGCTGATTTTGAAAACAGTTACGCCAAGACGATTATCTTTGATTACTCCTACCGCTGGTTTTATGAAGACGGCTTCGGCAAGGATTATCAGATCCTCAACATTCCCAAAACCTACACGGATGTGCAGACAAAGTATCTGACGGCATGCCTGCTCAAATTTTATCAGCAACTACGTATTTACGAAGAAAAGAAAAAAGATTTTTCACTTTTTAATCTGGAGAAACCGCTCTGGGTTTTTGTGGGCAGCACAGTCACAAAGGCCAAAGGCGGTTCGTTGGACGAAAAGGTGGTTGCTGCCGATGTTGCGCAAATTGTCGAATTTATCGCAGCATTTCTTGCCAAAGACCAGGAAGCTATCAGTAATATTCAGGCTATCATCACCGGGACGGGCCAGGACACAGGGCTATTGGATAAAGACAATAACGACATCTTTGCCGGGGCGTTTAACTATCTGGCCAAGGTCATAAACGCCGGGGCCAGTATCGATGATATTTATCGTGATATTCTTGCCCGTCTTTTCAACAATGCCGCCGGAGGCAATCTCTGTCTGTCCCGGATAAAGGGTGAGTCGGGCGAAGTGGCGCTGCATGTCGGCACATCGGAAACACCTTTCGGCTTGATTAACGTTGGTGACGCCAAGGGCCTTTGTGATCACGTAGCCGAAGTTGCCGCAGCAAAAGGAACGCATCTGACAGTGGAAGACAGTGATTTTACCGAAGCCATGTTTGCGTCGGTGAAAGATTCCTCTTCCCCGGTAAACCTGTTGATTGGCTCCAAGAAATTTGTGGAAGGCTGGGACTGCTGGCGTGTTAGCACTATGGGCCTGATGCATGTTGGCCGGTCTGAAGGAACACAAATTATCCAGTTGTTCGGTCGCGGCGTTCGTCTCAAAGGATATGAATGGAGCTTGATGCGCACACAAAGCAAACATTATCAGGGGCCGCCTCCACCGGAAAATATTCATGAACTGGAAACCCTCAACGTATTTGGTATCGAAGCGGACTTCATGGAAAAGTTCCGCGAATTCCTCAGAGAAGAAGGACTGCCTGGCAATGAGCGCCGCAAGATCATTCAAATCCCTCTGAATGTAACGTATGATTTCGGCAAAAAACTGAAGATTCTGCGCCCAAAACGAAAAGCATCCGACGGCAAGGAATATGATTTCAAGAAAGATGCGCCGGTGCCGCTTATGGGCGAATTACCGGATTATTTAACTAAGAATACGATCAAGAAAGATTGGTATCCCCGCATTCAAGCGGTGCAGTCCAGTGGCGGCATTGGTTTGGCTACACAAAAAGACGAAGTCAAGCTACGCGAAGAACATCTGGCCTTGTTGGATTACAATGCACTTTATTTTGAATTGGAACGCTATAAGCGTGAACGAAGCTGGCATAACTTCAACATATCTAAGGATGGCATTTATCGGCTTTTAAGAAACAACACCTGGTACACGCTTAACCTGCCCGCCGCCAGGTTGAAGCCGGATAATTATGATGGCGTTATGCTGTTACAGCAGGTCGCCGCCTCGCTTTTAAAAGGCTATTTTGAACATTACTACAACTACAGCAAACGTGAATTCATTGAACCGCGTCTGGAATTGAGGGAATTGACACCCGAAGACGATAATCTGCCGCAGGATGAATTCTATCAAATGATTGTGGACGGCGACGAGGAGCAGGTTATTGCCGCCATTGAGCAAATCAAGAAAGAACTGCAAGAAAAGAAAGATGATCTGCTGGGAGAGGGCGATTTAAAAGCCTGTATCTTCGGACGGCATTTGTTTCAACCGCTTTTCCACGTTCGGAAGGGCGGCAGGATTACTGTTTTGCCTGTCTCCCTTGGTGAAAGTGAATACCAGTTTGTCACCGATCTGCAAAAATGGTGCAATCAGAACAAGACTGGCCTGGAAAAAGACGGCTTAGAACTTTTTCTACTCAGAAACTTGAGCCGTGGCAAAGGCGTCGGTTTCTTTGAGGCCGGCAACTTTTATCCGGATTTTATCCTCTGGGTGCTTTCCGGCACAAAGCAGTATGTCACATTCATCGATCCCCACGGTCTCACGCACGAAGGTCCGGCAAGCGAAAAAATCCTCTTTTACCAGCGGATCAAGGATATTGAAAAACGAATGAATGACGCCAGCGTTGTTCTTAACAGTTTCATTCTGTCCTGGACACCTCAGCCTCAGTTGAAATGGGGCAAAACCAGCGAGCAATTTGAGGAACAGAATGTGCTTTTTATGACAGACGATCAGGATCATTACATCGACAAGTTATTCAAGAGGCTGTCGATTGTTGCTATCGTTAATCGATAACATTTACCAAAGTGATTCGCTTGTTTATCCGGAGTGTTTCCGAAATTGATAATTCAAAAGCGTCAAATCCCCAAATAAGCTTTCTTCACATTTTCATCATGCAGCAGATCGGAGGCTTTCCCTTCCAGTGTGATGGCGCCGTTTTCCAGGACGTATGCGCGATGGGCGAGTTTGAGTGCCATGAAAGCGTTTTGTTCAACTAGAAAAATTGTCGTGCGGTGTTCGGCGTTGATTTTGGCGAGGATAGAATAGATCAATTTGGTCATCAACGGTGATAATCCCAAAGACGGTTCGTCCAGCAGTAATAGTTTTGGTTTGGCGATGAGCGCGCGGGATATTGCCAGCATCTGTTGCTCGCCGCCGCTTAAGGTGCCGCCCTGTTGATGACGGCGTTTGTGAAGAATGGGGAAAAGGTTGTAGATGTACGCCAGATCTTTTTTGATCTCGGCATGGTCGTTGCGTAAAAATGCGCCCATTTCCAGGTTTTCCAGGACGCTGAGTTTCGGGAAAATGCGCCGTCCCTCCGGGACTTGGGAAATGCCCATGGCAACGATCTTATCGGGATCGATTTTTTCAATTGGTTCATCGTTGAAAAGAATCTGTCCGCCGCAAGTCTTCGTGATACCGGAGACGGACATCAAGGTAGTGGATTTCCCCGCGCCGTTTGAACCGATAAGCGCGACAATTTCCCCTTCGGCGACCGACAGGGAAATGCCTTTCAGCGCGCGGATGCTGCCGTAGCAGGTTTCGACGTCAACTAACTTCAGCATCGGCTTCCTCTCCGAGATAAGCTTTGATGACGGCCGGATTGTGGCGGATTTCCTGCGGCGTGCCGCACGCAATTTCTTCGCCGTAGTCGAGCACAAAAATATTCTGCGCCAGATTCATCACCAGTTTCATATCGTGTTCGATCAGCAGGATGGACAAGTTATAGTCTGTTCGCAGTTGAGCAATCAAAGCGTCAAGCTCGTTGGTTTCCTGCGGGTTCATGCCTGCCGCCGGTTCGTCCAGCAATAGCAGATGCGGGTCGGTAGCGAGGGCCCGCGCGATTTCCAGACGGCGCTGCGCGCCGTAGGGCAGGTTATTGGCCAGTTCATTGACCAGAGGGGCAAGACCCATGTATTCCAGAATAGAATAGCTTTTATCGATGATGGTTTTTTCCTCGCTGCGCGTGGCGGGCGGGCGAAAGATCGCGCCCAGAATGCCGGATTTTGACCGGGTGTGACGACCGATCATAACGTTTTCCAGAACGGTCATGCCGCCGAAGAGTCGGATATTCTGGAAGGTACGTGCCACGCCCAGTTCGCTGATGGCATTGATCTTCAAACCATTGAGTCTTCTTTTCTTGCCGCCCGGGGGATACAGGAAAGTATCGCCCGCCGTTGGCTTATAAATGCCGCTCAGGCAATTAAACAGTGTGGTTTTTCCTGCGCCGTTGGGACCGATCAGCGCCACGATTTCTCCTCTTTGAATGTGGAGGCTGACGTTGTTCAGCGCTCGCAGGCCGCCGAAGTCCATGGTCAGATATTTTACTTCCAGAATATTATCCATGTTTTGTTCCCTCATGACTTGTTGTTTATGTCCGATCGATGGAATTCATATTGTTTGCGCCGGTCGGCCATCAGCCCGCCGGGGCGGAAAATCATCATGATAATCAGCACCGCTCCAAACAGAATCATCCGATAGTCACTGAAGACCCGCAGATATTCCGGCAGGAGGATAATTGCCAGCGCTGCAAGAATGATCCCGGGTATCGAGCCCATGCCGCCCAACACCACGATGGATAGAATCATTGCCGATTCCATAAAGGTGAAACTGGCCGGATTGATAAATGTGGTTTTCGCGGCAAAGAGCACACCCGCTATGCCCGCCCACATCGCGCCCAGCGCAAACGCAGTGAGTTTGGCTTTGGTCTTGTCAATGCCCGTCGCCTGACAGGCGAGCTCATCTTCACGCAGGGCCACCCAGGCGCGGCCGATGCGGGAATGCTGGAGGCGGTATGTGACGAAGATGGTAAGGCCGCAAAGAGCGAGCAACAAAAAGTACATATAAATGGCGGACTGTTCGAGCGTCAGGTTCATACCGAAAAAGCCTGGTCGCGGAATATTGGAAATTCCGCTGGGTCCAAAAGAAAAGTCGTTCCAGTTTTCCAGGATCAGCCGAAGAATTTCTGCAAACGCCAGTGTGACAATAGCCAGATAATCGCCGCGCAATCGAAGGACCGGAAAGCCCACCAGGATGCCGAAAAAGGCCGCCAAAAGCGCGCACACCGGCAGCAGTGTCCAGAAACCCAGACCGAAGTGATAATTGAGCAGGGCATAGCTGTAAGCGCCCACCGCGTAAAAGGCGACATAGCCTAAATCCAGAAGTCCGGCTAATCCCACTTCAATATTCAACCCCAATCCCAGCATGACATAAATGAGCGCGGTGGTCATGATATTGACCTGGTAGTGTGAAAAAACAAATGGAAAGATGAGCGCGAATATGCCGACGATGAACAGAGCGGGACGATGAATTTTCGGGTTTTCAATCAAGCGGTTCAGAATGGACGCCTTTTCGAGTGCAGTCTGCTGAGATGTTATTTTTTTTCGAAGGTAGAGCTGCCAGAAAAAAGAAAGAACAAAAGCGCCAACGCCGATGCCCGCGACATTGATCCAGCGCCAGACTATCACGTTTTCAATCGTGTTGACTTTGACCACCATGATAGGAAATGTAAGCAGGATAAACCACAGGGCCATATATGTTGATCGTTTAAGTTCGCAGGCGTATTTCATTTCGGATGACCCCGTTAAACCTTTTGCTGGGAGGAACGTCCCAGAATACCGTCGGGTTTGAAAATCAAAATCAGAATCAAAAGAGCAAAGGCAAAGACGGATTCATAGTCGCTGGAGATATAGCCGGTGCCGAAGCTTTCCGCCAGTCCCAGAACCAGCCCACCCAGCACAGCGCCGGGAATGCTGCCAATGCCGCCCAAAACTGCGGCGGTAAAGGCCTTGATGCCCGCATTAAAACCGATATAAAAGTTAATCCGGCCCACATGCGAGGCGATCAGAATGCCGCCCACGGCTGCCAGCGCTGAGCCGATGATAAATGTCCGGGAGATTACCCGATTAACATTCACGCCGGTAAGCATGGCCATTGTCTGATCTTGTGCTGTAGCCCGCATGGCCTTGCCCATCTTGGTGAACTTTAAAAGCGCGGTGAGAGCGATCATCACAACAGTGGAGGTTGCAATAATAATGAAGTCGGAAGGACCAATGACAGAGCTGATGCTATCCAGAAAGTTTGATTGTGGCAGCAGGTTGGGGAAAGGGAGAAAATCAGAAGTCTGAGCCAGCATGACATAATTTTGTAAAAAGATGGACATGCCGATGGCGCTGATCAAAGGCGACAGACGCGAGGCCTGGCGTAATGGTTTGTAAGCAATTTTTTCCACGGTGAATCCGTAAGCCGCGGCGTAAAGAACGGCAACAAGGGTGGCAAGAATTAAAACGGACAGACCGGTGAGCCCTTGCATCGTCAGCATGGAGGCTACAATCAGCGCGGTAAATGCCCCGATCATGTAAATTTCACCGTGAGCAAAATTGATGAGCTGCAGAATGCCATAAACCATTGTGTAGCCCAAAGCGATCAAGGCATAGATGCTGCCGCGTGTCAGGCCTCCCAGAAATAAATCCCAAAAATAATTCATCGCCCTCCATTTTGGCAGGGAACGGTTGCAAACCGCTCCCTACGTCTTCAGTCTTCGGCCTCGTGCCCCCTTCAAGGGGGTCAGTCCTGTTTCAATTCCACATAAACGCCTTTACGCACCTGATACATGGAGAAGCCGACACCGATCGCATCGCCCCTGTCATTGAATTTTATTTTGCCCAGCGGCGTATCGATGGAATGAGTACGCAACGCTTTGTGCACCGCTTTATATTCGGTTGATTTCGCTTTATCGATCGCGTTGACAATCGCGAGCATCGCGCTGTAGGCATTGAGATAGAACGAGCCTGGTTCAATACCGTAAGCTTTTGTGTGTTCAGCAATGGCTGCGATAGCCAACGGATTTTTAGTTGTGTCTTTGGGGCCTGACGCGTAAACGCCTTCCGCGGCGGCGGCTGCTACTTTGATGAACATCTGATCTTTTACGCCATCGTCGGAAATGAAGGTGGTTTTCATGTTGCGCTTGCGCATCAACTGCACAATAGACGCGGCTTCCGGGTGATAGCCACCATAAACGATTGCGTCCGCGCCGGAGTACTTTATTTTCTGAACGATGGCTGAATAATCCACTGCGCCGGGTGTAATGCCTTCATAAAGGACGATTTTGGCGTCCTTGGATTCTTCGATAAATATTTTTGCATATTCGGCGAAACCTTTGCCGTAATCACCTTTGTCATGAATGACGGCGATTTTTTTCAGTTTCAGAGTTTTGAGCGCAAAATCCGCCACCAGCCTGGCTTGGGTGTCATCCGGAGCGATGGTGCGGTGGAAGTTTGGATACTGGCCGGAGAGACTTAATTCGGGGCTGGTTGCCGAAGGAGAGATCACAATAATTCCCGCGTCTTTGTAAGTGCGAAGAGCCGCTTTGGTCGCGCCGCTGCAGATATGGCCGATAACGGCATTTGCTTTAGCGGAAACCAGTTTCGTAGCAACATTGGTTGCCAATTCCGGCTTGCAGGCTTCATCTTCAACAAGGAGTTGGATTTTTTTACCCAGAATGCCGCCTTTGGCGTTGACGTTTTTGGCAATGAGTTCGGCAGCCTTCACAGTAGGCAGGCCGTAGGAAGCCAGGTCACCCGTGTGGGCGCCGGCAATACCGATTTTAATCGTGTCGGCGGCTTGTATAATTGATGTTGTGCCAAAGGTTAATAAAAAAAGGGAAATCAGAGTCCATCGAAAAAGAAGATTATTTTTCATTGTTTCACCCCCGGATAAGATGGTGACAAACTACTACTTGAAAAGGCATGTCGCGTCAAGATGCAATCGATTGCTTATATCAGCCTGGTGAATGTGTTCTGATCGATTAGGGGCTTGTCAACATGACAGGATGATGTTAAATAAAAAACTATAGGCTAAAGGTATGGGCGGTAATTACCACATGAAAAATAATTATTCTTTCAATAAAAAAGATATTGAGCAGATCAAGGCGTTGGGATTGACGCCGTCTGATATCAATAAGCAGTTGGAAACCTATCGGCGCGGAGCATCATTTTTGAAACTTATTCGGCCTTGCAGCCCGAGCGATGGGATTCGGTCTTTTTCGCCCGTCGAACGCAACTGCCTGATTAAACGATATGAGGCCGAAGCCGCTCAATACAATATCCTGAAATTTGTTCCAGCATCCGGCGCGGCCAGTCGCATGTTTGCCGAGTGGTTTGCCGCAGCCCAGCAAGGCAGCTTCGGCAATGCCGAACTTGATCGGTCTTTTTTTGCTGATTTAAGAAAAATGCCGTTTTTCCCACACCTGGAAAAAAACGATACGGCTCGTCTAATGGTCAAACAAAAGAATGTTAAAGCTGTACTGGATTATATTCTTCTTCCAGCCGGTTTGCATTTCGGCTGGTTGCCCAAGGCGCTTACTCCTTTCCATGTTTATCGGGATGGTGAAATCAGAACAGCGCTGGTAGAACATCTTGGGGAAGCCGCAAGTGTTATGACAAATAATCGAGGCGTCTGCAGACTGCACCTGACGATTTCAGCAGAGCATGCCAAAAACGTCAAAGCTTTACTGAGATGGGTCATCCCCCAATATGAAGAGCGCTGCCATGTCCGATTTAAGATTGATTTGTCCGTGCAGTCGCCGGCAACCAATATTGTGGCAGCCGATGAAAAGAATCTGCCGTTTCGGGATGAAGATGGCCGTCTGGTCTTTCGGCCTGGCGGACATGGTGCTTTGCTTCAGAACCTTCAAGCATTAGATGCCGATTTCATCTTTATTAAAAATATTGATAATATCGCGCCGGATGCTCTGCAAAAGAAAATATTGCCTTACAAAAAAATGCTGGGCGGTCTGGCGATGCAATTGCAGCAGTCTGTCTTTACAATGTTACACCGGCTCGAAAAAGATCAGATCACTTCATCGGAGATTGAAGCTATGGCTGTTTTCTGCCAGTCCGAGCTCAATATGGATTTACCAAATAACTTTTCCAATAGGACGATTTCAGCAAAAAAGAAGGTGATATTTGAATTATTAAACCGTCCACTGCGCGTCTGCGGTATGGTTAGAAATGCCGGGGAGCCGGGCGGCGGTCCCTTCTGGGTTCAGGAAAAAGACAAATCGCGGACATTGCAGATCGTGGAATCGGCGCATGTCAATCACAGCATGGCCTCACAGGCGGATATCTGGTCGCGGGCTTCATATTTTAATCCGGTCGATATGGTTTGCTGTACGAAAAATTATCTTGGTGAAAAATTTGATCTGGCCGACTATGTGAATCAGGACGCTTATTTAATCAGTCCCAAAACAGAAAAAGGACGTAAGCTCAAGGCCCAGGAGATGCCCGGGCTCTGGAACGGTGGGATGGCTTACTGGAACACGGTCTTTGTGGAGCTTCCACTGATGGTCTTTAATCCGGTCAAAACAGTTTATGATCTCTTGCGCCCTCAGCACAGGGGCGGGAAATGAATTCCAATAAATCAACAACCTCGCGAGCTCGCTACGGCGAATTAACGCTCGTCCCGCAACAGCGGGATTAAATAATCCAGCGTTCGGAATCTTCTTTGGAGATGGCTTTGGACTTGATGGTGACGGATTTGTTATGATGCAGACAGATGACGTTGACGTCCGTATCAGCGGGAGCGTCGGAGTATCGAACACAAAGAGCGGCGGCTGTTGCCATCGATGATTCATTGCCGTAGGGAGCCAGCACATGCGGTCCGGGAAAATCGGCCACATTACAGACCAAGTCATCATCAGTGGAAAGTGCGCACAATGCCTCATTGTCGGATCGATTCCTGCCGACAATAATTTTACCGGTGACTTCGGCGCGAAAATGCCGTCCGTATTTTAATAGCTCATAATCGCGGATCTGCCGATCTTCCGCATGAGACATCAGATCGCGCAGGCGGTGGGAAAATATCGGGTCCGTCAGCAGACAACCGCCTGCGGGAGGCGGGTAATGCCGGATGCCTAATTCTTCCGCGAGCCGTATTTGATCTTTGCGCCCGCGTCCTGAAATGGCCAGAAGTCCGGAGCGATCAATCTTTCCCTCTCTTTCGGCCTTAATGGGTTCAAGCAGTTGAGCGGAAAGCGGTCTTAAAATGTAGTCGGCGTAACCGGAGTTTTTAGCGACGATATAAAGAGACTGTTTGGTCTGAGACATCGGGCGCTGACCAAGAACCTCACCGGTCATGAGAAAATCAGCGCCGGTATCTTCCATTTTTCGGCCGGCCATTTTCAGCATCAGTGTATGGCAATCAATGCAGGGATTCATGTTTTTGCCGTAACCATAGCGTGGAGATTTGAGCATTTGCAGATGTTCAGTGGTGAAATCTTCCACCATCAGGGGCAAATGGATCTGATCGGCTGCCGTCTTTGCTTTGACCGCGTTAAAAAAGGGAGTTGTAAAGGTCAGGCCGGAAACGTTGATATTTTGTTTTTGGACCAGTTTGACGGCTAAAATGCTGTCGAGTCCGCCGGATAATAGGGCAATTGCTTTTACCATGTTTTATTCTTTATAAGCTCAATATCGGACAATATTTGCCGACCATATTTTCTGCATCAAACCGCGCAATTCCTGATTGAAGTCAAAATTCACAACGTAGATGTCCTTATCGGTTTTGATCTTGGTGCCGCTAAAACCAAAGTTGTAAGGAGGTTGATTCTTGTCCAAACCGGAAAAAGTAAAATAACCGGACGTAAAGGCAACATTAAAACCGCGTAGAATCTTTTCCATGTTTTTGGAGGGTTCGTCCTGATCGGATATAAAAATAAGTTTGTTACCGGCCTTTTGAAGAATGTTGATAAATTGCGGCGGCAAATTGCGCGAGAAAAGAATGGTTTTGCTATCGCCACGCGTAACAATGATATCCGTTTTTATGGACAGGTTAAAACCGTCCTCGGCAATATTGAAAACTCTGACATTAGCATCCGTTTCTCCCGATATGTTCAGATAAGAAAGTAACGCCCGGGAGAAATCTTTAGCGGATGATGTCGGTAAAATCGTCATTGAAGGCAGTGAATAAATTTCTTCCGGTTTCACGGCAAGGCCTTTCTCCGGCGAAATTTCCGTTATGATCAAGGAATGTTGACGCGCGTAATTCACGATGGCCTTCGGTAACAAGTCCTTGTTCTCGTAAATAAATCGCAATCCCTGGGTTTTGGTTGAAGACTTTTTTACGGTTTTTTTGGCGATAACCCAGTCAACAATAACCTCCAGCACAGGCAGCGAACCCAGGGAAAAAGGTTTTTGCGCTTTGGTTATCTCGTAGGTATTGGAGGTATTGAATATTTTTTTCAATATAATGATGATGTCATCTTTATCATCGATTTTAACTAAATGATAATTGCTCCAATGGTCACTGATCATATTTTTAAGATGATTATTGGAACGGTTCTTCAAATCAAGAAATATCGTTGTCCGGTCTTCCAGCTCCACAACGGGAATGATGGAACAGTCAATCGTCAACTGTTCGGTTCTGGAGATCGGCAGATAGTAATTGCCGCTGGTGATCATGGATCCGTTCATTTGTGCGATGATATGTTTGATGACGGCCAGGCGTGCGGCAGGAGGCAAAATGATTGACTGTTTCGTTTCACTGACCATTGTCTCTTGGATCGGGGACTGCTCTTGAGGTGAAACAACCGGAACTTTTTCTTCGACTATTTTTACCGGTTGAACTGGTTTTTGTTTCGATACCAAAATTTCCTTATTCGGTGCGATATTGACCCCAATGGCTTTTACTGCGGGTTGACCTTCGGGCAGACGTATCATCTGGCCGGCAAAGATCTTATGGGCGTTCTTCATGTCCGGGTTCAATGATTTGATCAGAAGCATTGTTTTCTGTGTGTTGGTCGTTATATGAAGCTCGCGGTGAACGATTCGAATGAGACTGTCGCCTTTTTTAACCTGATAGGTTCGAGAGCCAGCCAATTCAGAAACCGTATAAGGCTGAAAGTTTTTTTTCGGAATGGCCGTCTTTCTAAACGTCAGTTGCGCCGTGTCTTCACTGGACAATGCCTGTGAGTAAAACAGCACGACGGAGGAGAGAAGGCAAAATATAAAAACCCGCCAGAAGGTCTTCTTCATTAGTCTGTGGTCCCCAAAGGTGAAAAAAATGCTTATTTTAGTTATGTTAACTGTTTAGAAAAGTCAATACTAATACGACTTAAAACCGGCCGGGAAATAGTCTTTGGCAAATATCCGGCAAAAAATGAATGGAAAAAAGAATCAACCACCTCGCGAGCTCGCTGTCGAGGTATGAAATGAACGTCATGATATCGCGAGCAAGCTCGCGGAGAATTAACGCTTATCACGCAACAGCGGGATTAAATCACTTTTTTCATCGCGGCAATAGCAACTTCTATTTGATCATCATCCGGTTCTCGCGTGGTGATTCTTTGCAGCGCAAGTCCCGGCCAGCTCAATATTTGCACAAGCTTGAACCGTGTATACTTTCCGGTAAATCGGATGGCTTCATAGGAAATACCGGCGATAACCGGCATTAGCAGAATTTTCCACATAACCCGTTGCCAAAATTCCGGACGTCCCAATATAGAAAAGACCAGTATGGAGATGATCATTACAAAAAGAATAAAGCTGGTGCCGCAACGGGGATGACGGGTGGAGTATTTTTTTACATTTTCAACGGTCAGATCCTGTCCATCTTCCCAGGCAAACACGGTTTTGTGTTCTGCACCATGATACATGTAAACGCGCCGCATGTCCGTCATCAGGAGCGTGGCGGACAGGAAACACAGAAACATGCCCAGGCGAACGCAGCCTTCCAGAATGTTTAATAAAATAAGATTGTCGATATAGAATTTAATTTTTGTAAAGAAAAAAGCCGGCACGACGACAAAGAAAAAAATGGCGATGGCGAAACTGACGGCGAATGAAACATACATTTCCCATCCCTGCGGTTTTTTTTCTTCCTCTGACAGGGCGACTTCGGCGGAAAACATCAGGCATTTAATGCCGATAAACATCATTTCAAACAGGGTGATTGTTCCCCGGATAAACATCCAGCCCAGCGGTTTATAGCGTTTGGTCAGCGGAATATATTCACGCTCCTGAAAAACGATTTCCTTGTCCGGTCGTCTTACCGCGGCGGCGATTTTAGTACCGTGGCGCATCATGACGCCTTCAAGAATTGCCTGCCCGCCGGCGATATCTTCGGGATTTGGTTTGCAGCCCATAGAGTTTTTACACCGATCTGTTTTATTTTATGGCGTTCATTTATAGTATTTATACAGGGCTGTCAAATTATCATTTGATAAATTGTATATTGCATGTTTAAGAGTGAATGATATAATACCTTGTAATCATGTCAAGGATATCAAGGAGGATACAAAATGGCGCCGATGGATTCATCCGCCGCTTTTATCAAAGAGTATCAGGAACGATTTGAAAAGAAATTGAAGGAAAATGAGATTGCTCTTCTGGAACACTGGAAGGGACAACTTGACAAAATCGAAAGCTCAAGACCGGACAGTATCGCTTCTTTGCAAATGCAAATCCGAAAAATGTCGGAAATGATGGGCAACCGCATCAAGGTGCTGAAAAAGGGGTAAAATGGAAAGTATTGCTGATTTCTTGTTTGAAGTAGGAATGCTTTGCAAAACGCCCCGCAGCGGTTACCAGTTTCTGGGCAGCGGCAGAGAGTCGGTGGCGGAACATGTCTTGCGGACGGTTTTTATCGGTTACGCCCTGTGTAAACTCAACAATTCGCTGGACGAACTGCGCGTGCTGAAGATGTGCATTCTTCACGATTTACCGGAAGCGCGCACGGGAGATATGAACTACGTCAATAAAAAATATGTGGAAGTCGATGAAGCGAAGGCCGTCCGGGAATTAACGGAAGGACTTTTTTTCGGCGGCGATATCCGGCAGGCCATCGACGAATTTAACGCAAAAGAAACAATGGAATCTAGGATTGCACGCGACGCTGATCAGATCGCTCTGATTCTGCAGCTCAAGGAGTATGGCGACTTGGGCAATAAATATTCCGATGAATGGATAAAATATGCTCTGCAGAGGCTGTCCACGGAAGAAGGCGAAAAACTGGCTGCCCGCATTATTCAAACGGATTCTTCACACTGGTGGTTCAAGGATAAGAGTGATTGGTGGATAAACGGAAATAACCGCTAGCGTTTCATCATCGTCATGAAGGGAAAGGTATGATTAAAAAAAATGTTCTTTTGCCTTTTGCTTTGATTCTCATCATTCATCTTATATCTTGCGCTACGGAGTTTGGTATGACGGTCATATCAAAACCCGATGAGCACACCCATGTTTATGAGGCCAAAGAGAAAATAATTCTCAAAGCCATTGCCAGTGTTTTAAAAGAAAAAAGCATCGGCAACAATATCATCTTAGACGAAAAGAATAACCGGGTTGATTCGGATTTTGTGGTTTCGGATAATTGGCGGACAAAAACTACGGCCAGTGTGAAAAGACTCAATTGGAAAGAATGCGAAGTGAGCCTCATCGTGACGACGGAGAAGAAAACAAAAAAAGGCTGGGAACTGCGCCGCCTGCTAGGAAAAGAGCAATATGACAGCTTCTTTAGTGTGATTGATTTAAAGATTTACGAGGAAATGTCCAAGATTCAATAATAAAAAATATTAGAAGGAGATAACATGGACACCAAGAAAAAAGTATCGTCAGTATTGGAGGAGTTCAAGAATTTTGCATTAAAGGGTAATGTGGTTGATCTGGCCATCGGTGTTATTATCGGCGCTGCGTTTGGTAAAATTATCGATTCGCTTGTTAAGCACATCATTATGCCGTTGATCAGTTTGATTATGCCCGGTCAGCAGGGTTATTTGGCCTGGAAGTGGGTGGTAAACGGCAAGGAAATTCCCTACGGACTGTTTATTGGAGAAATCGTCAATTTTCTGATTGTTGCACTGGCTTTGTATGTTTTTATTGTCAAATTTCTGGGTATGATCATGAGGAGTAAGAAGGTAGAGGCGGCGGTGCCACCTCCACCAACAAAAGATCAGGTACTACTCACGGAAATTCGTGATTTGCTGAAAAAATAGAAAAACTGTTCACATTAAGCTTCTCCTGATTCGTGAGAAACAGGAGAAGCTTATTTATGCTTTATTCCACTGCGAACGTGTTTGCCGCCGGATTAAAAGAGCCAAATTCACTACCTACCCGGCATGCTGCGAAGGCATTCGGGCAAGACTGACTAATCGGGACGATAAGCCAAAGTGGACCCTGACCGTATCGACATGGTAGAGCCGTCAGGGTTTAATCCCTGAATCTGACTGTATCGTCGGCTGTCCGGAAGTGCGCTATGAGATGCATGAAACACCCCCTGGGCAGAGCAGATTCTATTTCTTGTGATTACGGAAAAATCCCATCAGGAATTCCGTATCCTTGGGGGATAAATCAAATTTAAACACGGCCTTTTCAATCACCATATGCAGCGGTTGTGTGGTGCTATCCTCCAGACTGGCGGAAATCCATTTAATTGCTTTCTGAATATTTTCACCTTCCGGCATTGCTGTTGCCATAACTTTTATTCCTCCTTTTTTATTAATAAAATTGCTCTAGATCAGGATAAAAGCAATATATTATAAAGAATGTTGCATTTTCATACTACAATATGGTTTAAAAATTAACTAAATTCTGCATAAATTTGACATTAGAATTTTAATCATTATTATTTGATAATGAAAGGAGATAAATGATGGCTAAATCAATAAAAGGGACAAAAACAGAAAAAAATCTGCTGGCGGCTTTTGCCGGTGAGTCACAGGCAAGAAATCGCTACACCTACTTTGCCAGCGCCGCTAAAAAAGAGGGGTTCGAACAGATTGCACACATTTTTCTGGAAACGGCGGAAAACGAAAAAGAACATGCCAAGATATTTTTTAAATATCTTGAAGGCGGTGAAGTTGAAATTACCGCCGCCTATCCCGCCGGTCTTATCGGGGATACTAAAAGTAACCTGGAAGCGGCGGCGGCCGGCGAAAACATGGAATGGACCACCCTTTACGCGAACTTTGCCAAAGTTGCTAAGGAGGAAGGTTTCTCCGATGTGGCGAGCTCATTTGAGCAGATAGCAAAAGTTGAAATGTTTCATGAAAACAGGTATCGTAAACTTGTCGCGAATATTGCCGACGGCGAAGTTTTTAATAAGAAGGCGACGACCAAATGGCATTGCACGAACTGCGGTTACGTACATGAAGGGCCAGAAGCGCCCAAGGAATGTCCGGCTTGCAGGCATCCGCAGTCCTATTACGAAGTATTGGCTGAAAATTTTTAAATCTGTTTTACAGATGAATCTGGTTCTCCAAAAAGCCCGCGCGTTTTTTCGCGGGCTTTTTTCGTCAGGATAAGAAATTATTTTCATGCTTTAGGGAAAGCGAACGTTCTGGAACAGGCACAGCTTGTTGTGCTTGACAGTAAAAGAAAAATACCCTAGATTGGCGCAGTTTTTTCAAGAGGAGTTATCGTATATGTCCACAAAAAGGCAGCGTCGGTCTGAAAATTTCAAAGACCGGAAAAAAAAGAAATCCACCCGGGTTGTTTACCTGGTCGCTATTATCAGCGGTGTTGTTTTATTGCTGGTGCTTTTCTTTGTCATCTTGTTTAACGCTTTATTTCCACCCGTTGATATGGAAGCTTTAAAAAAGAAGGAGAAAAGAATCGCTGAAATCTACTTTTCAGATCCCCAGGAGCGCTTTCTGATCGCCGAGAAACGCCATATTTACAAAGAAGAAGATACTGGCTTGCAGGCAAAAGAAGTGGTTAAGGCGCTCTTGGATGGTTCTAAGACCGGCAATGTCAATACCTTTCCCGCTCGTGTTGTGCTCAGGGATGTTCAGATGGATAAAAACGGCATGGCGCAGGTTAACTTCAGCGCCAATCTGACAAAAGACCATCCGGGCGGTTCCACCGCGGAGATGGTCACCATTTATTCATTGACCAATACATTGACCGCCAATATTCCGGCCATTAAAACTGTGAAGATACTTATTGAAGGAAAAGAGTTGCCATCGATCAAAGGTCATATTTCCACTGTTAATTCCTTCAGGCCGGACCCCGATCTCTTCGCGCCGGTCAAAGAGGAGCGCAACTAATACATTTATGGCGCCGAAATCCAAAATATCACGAACACGCAATATTGGCATTGTCGCTCATATTGATGCGGGCAAGACAACCGTCAGTGAAAGAATCCTTTTTTATACAGGCAAATCCTATAAAATGGGGGAGGTCCATGACGGCGAAGCGGTCATGGACTGGATGCCTCAAGAACAGGAAAGAGGCATTACCATTACATCCGCGGTGACCACCTGTACCTGGAAGAATACTGAAATTCATATCATTGATACACCCGGGCACGTTGATTTTACGATTGAAGTGGAACGGTCCCTGCGCGTGCTCGACGGTGCTGTTGTTGTTTTTTGCGCGGTCGGTGGTGTTGAGCCGCAGTCCGAAACCGTCTGGCACCAAGCGGATAAATACGGTGTTCCCAAGGTGGCGTTTATCAACAAAATGGATCGCATCGGCGCCGATTATTTTCATGTCATCCATATGATGAGCGAACGTTTTCGGTCTACGCCTGTGCCGATTCAGCTTCCTGTGGGGAGCGAAGACACATTCCGCGGGGCAATTGATCTGATTAACCGGAAACTGTTGATCTGGGATGAGGGTTCTCAGGGAGCGGAATATACGACAAGTGAGATACCGGAAGAGTTTGCCGATGCCGCTGCGGATGAGCGGGGAAAAATGATCGAGACACTGGCGGATTATGATGACGATCTGGCCGAAAAATATCTGGCCGGGGAGGAACTATCGGCAGCACAGATTAATTCGGCGTTGCGCAAGGCGACGATTGCTTTGAAAATTGTGCCGGTGTTGTGCGGCGCGGCGCTTCGTAATAAAGGTATCCAGCCGGTGCTGGACGCCGTGATCAATTATCTACCGTCTCCGGAGGACATTCCGCCGGTTACAGGCATCAATCCGAAAACAAAACAAGAAGAGATCCGTCATAGTTCAGATAAGGAACCGCTGGCGGCGCTGGCTTTCAAAATTATGCTTGATGAAGGCCGAAAACTGACGTATCTGCGAATTTATTCCGGTCAGATTTCCGCCAATGATGAGGTATACAACGTTGTCAAAAAGAAGAAAGAGAAAGTTGCCAGACTTCTGCGCATGCATGCCAACAAACGGGAAAGAATTGACAAGGCGGTTGCAGGTGAGCTGGTTGCTGTCCTGGGATTGAAGGAAACGACTACCGGCGACACCCTTTGCGATGAAGCGCATCCGATTATCCTGGAGCAAATGGAATTTTACGAACCGGTGATCAGCCAGGCGATTGAAGCCAAAACACCCGCCGATCAGGAAAAACTGGCCCAGGCGCTCATCAAACTGACGGATGAAGATCCGACATTGCGGGTCAAGTATGAGGATGAAACCGCGCAGACCGTGATTTCCGGCATGGGCGAGCTGCATCTGGAAATTATTGTGGATCGGCTGCGCCGGGAATTCAATGCACGCGTTAATGTCGGCCGGCCGCGTGTCGTTTACCGCGAAACGATTCAGAAGCAAATCGAGATCGAAAGCGTCTTCGAAAAAGAGCTGGGCGATAAGAAGCATTTTGGTCAGGTCCACGTCGAGCTTGTGCCGCGTAAACGGGGCATGGGAAACGAGATCGTCAATCAACTATCCGAAGAAATAATTCCCGTTGAGTATCATGAAGCGATTGAAGAAGGTCTCCGGGAAGCGATGATGAGCGGCGTGCTCAATAGCTATCCGGTCATCGATGTCGGCGTCAGGCTGATCGGCGGTGCCTATCGTGACGGCGAATCCTCCATGCAGGGCTACAAGATTGCCGCAGCCACGGCGTTTCGTGACGGCTGCCTGACGGCTGATCCCGTCATGCTTGAGCCGATCATGATGGTGGATATTATCACGCCCAGCGAATTTATGGGTGACGTCATCGGTGATATCAATGCCCGGCGCGGTGAGATTCAAGCGGTCAATCCTAAAGGCCCCGTTTCTGAAGTCAAAGCCAAGGTGCCGCTCAAAGCCATGTTCGGCTATTCCACGGACTTGCGTTCCGCCACGCAGGGGCGGGCTGTCTTTACCATGATTTTTGAAGAATACAACAAAGCCTGAAACAGGCTATTTTTAGCATCACCAGGAGTCGCTGAAGGTAAAAATCGAATATCGCGCTTTATCATCCATGTGTCCGGACAAGCTTAAAAAAGCATAAAGGAGGATAACGTGGCTGCCATTAAACATGTATGGGATCGATTCCATGCCTATGCCGTTTTCGAAAGCGAACGCAAGGCCTACCCGCAGACTTTTTCCGAAGAATTAAACGACCAGTGCGGTCGGATTCTATTTGTCGTATCCCTCATCACGACCGTGGCCTGGCTGCCCTACATCTACCTCGATGCCAACCTGCATCCGGAAGAACCCTTGCTTCCCTTACTCCGCATGGGCCTGTCCGTCCTCAGCCTTATCATCTTAATCCTGCACGTTTCGAAGCGCTTCCCCCAATGTAATATGCTTTTTCTGGTCCTCATCGGCGCCTATCTGGCTATTGGCTGCGGACTTATCACCGCCCTGGCCGATGCCGATCCCGCATACATGGGAGGCTACATCTTCATTTTGACCGTGATGGCCCTGGTGCCGGTGGACCGGCGCTATGCCCTGGTCATCATCGCGGCCTCTCTGGTGACGTTTTTCGTCGTCAGCCGTCTTGAACATGTTTCCTTCAACCACACGGGCGACGGCTACAGTCTCCTGGATTTGTTCAGCGCCACATTTGTCGCCATCGCGTTCATCTACCTGCTTCACAGCACCCGGCTGGCAAGCTGGCTGAAATCCAGGAAAATCGAACAGCAGAGCGAGGAAATGCGGTCCGACAAGGAAAAAATCGACAATCTGCTTTTGAATATTCTACCCCCCGTCGTGGCGGAGGAACTGAAAGGCCATGGATATGTCAAACCCGTGTTCTACCCGTCCGCAACCATCGTCTTCACGGATTTTATCGGATTTACCAAAATCTCGGAGACGCTGACACCCGATCAACTTGTTCGTGAACTCGATGAAGCATTTTCACGATTTGATCGGGTGATGGACAAGTACGGCCTGGAAAAACTCAAAACCATCGGCGACTCCTATATGTATGCAGGGGGAGTGCCCGTGATCAACAACACCCATGAAATTGATGCCGTACTTGGCGCTCTGGAAATCCAATCTATTGTTGAACAGGTTAATCAAGAGAAGGCATGCCAAGGCCGTCCAGTATTTGAAATTCGAATCGGTATCAATACAGGACCTTTGATGGCCGGTGTTGTGGGTGAAAAGAAATTTGTTTATGATGTCTGGGGCGATTCGGTGAACCTGGCCAGCCGGATGGAATCTTCCGGGAAGACAGGACGGGTAAACATTTCCGAATCAACGCATGTCCGGATAAGAGATTTATTTGAAACCGAAGCCCGCGGACAAATCATAGCGAAAAATAAAGGAGCGGTGGAAATGTATTTTGTGAAAAGGATTAAGCCGGAACTCTCCGCCGACGCCGCTGGCTATATCCCTAACGAACGATTCCGGGAAATTTATAAAACTTATCAGGGAAATAAGTCGAATGCATAATGTCTGTTAAAGAACACAAAAAGATGGAATAAATCGGCTTTTGCGTTGAAAAAAAATATTGAGCAGGAGGCCGTGAAAAATGTTTATTGTATGAAGTACCTTATTGTGTAATCATCAATGCGCGACTTCAGGAATTCAGACTGAACCTTATAAAACAAATGGAGATGAGAATGGAAAAAGACAAAATTTATCAGGCATTGGAGGACGATTTTACGTCCACATTTATTCACGAACTTCTACCCGGTGTCCTGCATAATTTTGCGAATCCTTTGAATGCTATTATGGGGCGTTCCAATCTCCTGCAACGGCACATCGATGACACTGTTAAGAAAATTCGTGAGCAATATCCTGAAGTAGCTGTTACTCTGCAAGATGAATTGCAGCGTATCAAGAATGATATCAGCTCCGTCAATAAAGAATCGGATTCCTTTTTTGAGATGTTCCGCGACGCATCCGGGAAATTTTACGTGCTGGCGTCCAAAGAGAACGAATATATTAATATTTCTCAATTATTGGCTGCGGAAATGCGGTTTGCCAATTTCTATCTGGAATTTAAACATAAAATAACAAAAAATGTACAACTCGACATCAATATGCCGGATTTTAAGGGAAATAAGGCCGAATTATCTTTGGTCTTCTGGAGATTAATCCGTTTTGCCATGTCCAAGGCTTTAAGCAGCGAAAGCAAGGAATTTTTTCTGACAACACAACATGATAGTCAAAATATTATTATATTAATAAAATATTACGGTGAATCCGTGACCGAGAATGATGTGGACATCGTCAACAATTATTTTCAGAGCGATGCAGTGGAACCGGCAGATGCAAAAATGGAAAAAGGTGTTTTACTGGCGCTTATAATTTTAAAAAAATATTCAGCGCGGGTCCGATTTTCTATGGAAGACGGCCTTAATGTCATTTTTGTTACGATGCCTTATCGGGTTTCAGCCGGCTGAAAAAAAGGAAATTTTAGTTGATCCCGCAACAGCGGGATTAAACCATATCTATTATAAACGTTCGCAGACTTATGTGCTTAAATCCTGGCTCCGCGTCCAAATGCTCATATCCTGCAAAGCGCGCTTGACGTATAAAATATGCTTTTCTCTTTTCTTCATTCTTTTCACAGGCAAGTGTTCGAGAATTCCGAAATTGATGTTCATGGGTTGGAAGTTCTTTGCTGATCCTGGAGATGTAATGTAGTGCAGGAGCGCGCCGATGGCCGTGGTTACCGGAGGAGGTTGGAGTTGTTTTCCTTCAAGGACTGACGCGGCGTTTAATCCCGCCCAAAGCCCCATGGCTGTGGATTCCACGTAACCTTCCACACCGGTAATCTGACCGGCAAAGAAAATATTTTGATCCGTTTTCATTTGCAGGGATGGCTGCAACAGGCAAGGGGAGTTAATGTAAGTGTTGCGATGAATGCTTCCCATTCGGGCGAATTGCGCATTTTCCAGACCGGGAATCAGACGGAAGATTCGTTCCTGTTCGGGCCAGGTCAGTTTGGTCTGAAAGCCGACCAGATTGAAAAGGCTGCCGGAAGTGTTTTCCCGGCGCAGTTGAACAACGGCGTAGGGCATGGCGCCTGTATGCGGATTGATCAATCCCACCGGTTTCATCGGGCCGAAGACCAGCGTATCTTCACCACGCGCTGCCATCACTTCTATAGGCAGGCAGCCTTCAAAATGTTTTACTTCTTCAAACGATTTGGCGGCAATTTTTTCACCCGCCAGCAATTCCTGCCGGAAGCGTTTATACTCTTTTTCGGAAAGCGGACAGTTGAGATAGTCTGGCGTGCCTTTATCGTAGCGCGATGCCCAGTAAACCTTATCCATGATGATGGAATCAGCTTCCACGATCGGCGCGATGGCATCATAAAAATAAAGATAAGAACCGGCAAGCAGTGCATGAATGAACTGAGCCATCGCGTCGGAAGTAAGAGGGCCTGTGGCAATGATGGTTAAAGCACCAGAGGGTATCTCGGTGATTTCCATCCGGCTCAGCGTAAAATTCTTTTGCTGTAATAATTCTGCTTCAACCTTGCGGGCAAATTCGATACGATCCACAGCCAGAGCGGATCCTGCCGCAACGGCTGTTTGATCGGCAACTGAGAGGATCAGGGAGTGAAGCCTGCGCAGTTCTGCTTTAAGCAGGCCGGGGGCGCTGTCGGGACTGTTGGATTTGAGAGAATTGCTGCAAACCAGTTCCGCCAGGTGTTCCATTTTATGGGCGGGAGAAAACTTCTGCGGCTTCATTTCAAAAAGATGAACCGCATGGCCGCGTCGCAGAAGCTGCCATGCCGCTTCACAGCCGGCCAGGCCGCCGCCGATGATGATGACGTCAGCGATTTTATTCACCTGACTTATTTTTAGGTGTTTTTTTGATGTTTTTGCATTCGGGATAGCCGGAACAGCCCAGGAATTGACCGTAGCGGCCCCGCTTGACGGCCATCGGTTTGCCGCACAATTCGCAAACTTCATCGGTTGTCGGCGTTTCCTGCGTCGCCATCTTGCCGTCCTTGCCCATCTTCTTGATGTTTTTGCATTCGGGATAACCGGAACAGCCTAAAAACTGACCATAGCGGCCGCGTTTGACAGCCATCGGTTTGCCGCACAACTCGCAAACTTCATCGGTTATCGGTGCTTCCTGCGCGATGATTTCACCGTTCTCGTTTTTCGCGGCGTTCATGGTATTCTTGCATTCCGGATAACCCGAACAGGCCAGAAACTGCCCGAACCGTCCTTCCTTGACCGTCATACTTTTGCCGCATTTGTTGCATTTGATGTCGGTTTCTTGATTTTCCACTTGCTTGACCTTTCCATTTTCGTCAGAGGTGAAATTTTTTATGTTTTTACATTCGGGATAGTTGGAGCAGCACAGGAAACGGCCGTTCTTTCCCCATTTGATTATCATGGGGGAATTGCATTTGTCGCAAACGAGATCAGTTGCGTCATGGCTGATGCCACGTGCCTTTTCCACGATATTTTCAGTAAAATTATTTATTTCGCGCATAAAATCGGATCGCGAAATTTGTCCTTTCTCCATTAACAGCAATTTATGCTCCCATTCGCCGGTAAGGGTCGGCGAAACAAGCCCCTCGACGGGGATGGCTTCCAACAGTTGAATAACATTCATCGCTTTTGCTGTCGGCATCAAATCCCTTCGATCGCGTGTCACATAACGCGCTCCAATCAGCCTTTCAATGGTGTCCGCCCGGGTTGCGGGGGTTCCTAGTCCGCGTTCTTTCATCGCCTCCGCTAATTCCTCGTCATCCAAAAGCTTTCCCGCGGTTTCCATCGCGGCCAGCAGTGTGGCGTCGTTGTAACGAGGCGGTGGATTGGTCTGGCAGCCGTTGAGTTCAATTTTGATAGTCTGGATTTTAGCGTTGGTGTTGTCCAGCCCTGGCAGGCGATTCGCGATGCCGATTTCCGGCTCCAGGTCGTCTTCCTTACCGAAGGCTTCTCTCCAGCCGGCTACCGCCAGAATCCTGGCCGTTGTGCGAAAAGCGTCATCTCCGACACGGGTTGTCCGTTCCACAACCTTCCATACGGAAGAATCCATGAACGCGGCCAGAAACCGGCGCACAACCAGATCATAGACTTTTTTATCGATTTCACTGAGACCGGCAGGGATTTCACCGGTTGGAACGATGGCAAAATGGTCCGAAATTTTTGTGTTATCAAAAATGCGGCGTGCCATGACTGCCTTAGAAGGGTCGCCAATTTTTTTAGCCAGCGGGGCATAATCACCTCCCAAAGATGACATGATGCGGCTGACTTCAGTGGGATAATCTTCCGGAAGGCATTTACTGTCCGTGCGCGGATAGGTGAGCACTTTGTATTTGTCATACAGCGCTTGCGCGGCGGACAGGGTTGACTTTGCCGAAAGTCCGAAGCGCTTGTTGGATTCACGCTGTAAAGTGGTTAGATCAAAAAGTGACGGCGGGGCTTCCTTGGTTTCCTTGTGCTTATCGGTCGCCGCAGCCGGCTTTCCCGTGCAGCGCTCCTTGATGCTTTCCGCGTCCTGTCTGTTCCATATCCTGTCGGCGCGATTTTCCGGATCGTTGAGATTTTTCTTAAAATCTTCCTTGATCCAGATCCCCTCATATGCTTCTCCGGAAACATCGAAAAAGCCTCTGGCGTTCCAGTAGTCGCGCGGTTGGAAAGCCTGGATTTCACGTTCCCGTGTCACCAATATGGCCAGTGTGGGAGTTTGAACTCGTCCCAGATTAACGGCTTCCCTGCTTTTGCGCCCACCCAGGCGGACAGTGAAGGCGCGCGTGGCGTTGATGCCCACCAACCAGTCCGATTCCGACCGGCAAACGGCGGCTTCGGCCAGGCCTGCTTTCTTTTGCGCGGGAAACAAGTGGGCGAATCCTTCCCGAATGGCGGCGGGCGTCATGGACTGCAACCAGACGCGTTCAGCGGGCTTTTTTATTTCCAGGTATTTCATAATGTATGTAAAAATAAGCTCGCCTTCACGCCCGGCGTCGCAGGCATTAACAATGCCCGTCACCTCCTTACGTTTGGCCTCCCGCTTGATGATGTTCAGGAGTTCCGAACCTTCCTCTCCGTTCGTATCTTCCGTATCCTTCTTCTTGCGGACAGCGCCTCTGTAGCCATTGCTTTTCGACGGGCGCAGTGGAAATATTTCCGGAAGAATAGGAAGGGTGTCCAGCTTCCAGAAACCATATTTTTTCTTATCGATTTCCTCCGGCATACACAATTCAACAAGATGGCCTGAAGCGGAACATACAATCATGTCATCACGTTCAAATACTTTTCCGCGGGCCTTGAAGCCTCCCAAAGAGCTGGCGATATCACGGGCTACGGATGGTTTTTCAGCAATAACGAGTTTTTTGGACATCTGGCGATGGGTCCTCTTTTATACGAATTTTTTAATAGTTTTATTAATTGAGAAAACAATATCTTAAATGATGATTATCAAAGCTTTCTCCCTGCATTTCGGTGCACCATATAAATGGTCAATATGCATTTGTAAAGCATTTTATTTTTTTAATGAAAATATTTTCCCCGGATGTTGTAAAATAATTCCTTTTAATTCTAAAGTTATAAGAGCGCTCAACACATCAGCAGGAGACAAGCCTGTGTCTGCAATAATATCGTCGGCATGCATCTTTCTCTGGGACAGAGTCCTCAATATCTTCTGATCAATGGGACGGAGTGAATCTGTGTTTGTTTCAACGTCTGCGCGTGAAGCACCCGGGGGAACTATCTCCTGCTCTCGGTGTCTCGGCTGTGCGGATGATCGTTCCAGTTGAGGGAGAATATCTTCCAGAATGTCGTCGATGTTATCTATTAACTTGGCTCCTTGCTTGATCAGGCTGTTGGTGCCGCGAGAGGAAGCGGAATCAATCGTGCCGGGAATCGCGAAAACTTCGCGCCCCTGTTCCATTGCCAGTCTGGCCGTGATGAGAGAGCCGCTTTTCTCTCCGGCTTCGACAATGACAACACCGTAGGACAAACCGCTGATGATACGGTTGCGTGCCGGGAAATGATAAGAGAGAGGTTGAGTTCCCAGTGGAAATTCTGAGATCACCGCACCGTTTTGAGAAATATCAGCAAACAATTTTTTGTTTTCCGGCGGATAAATCACATCCAGACCGCTGCCCAGGACGGCAATCGTGCGTCCCTGTACGGCAAGAGCACCGCGATGCGCGCAGGAATCGATGCCCCGCGCCATGCCGCTGACAATCGTAATGCCTCTGAGTGCAAGTTCCCGGCTGATTCTGTCCGTCGTATATCTGCCGTAGGTACTGGCATTTCTCGAACCAACGATGCCGAGATTGATATCATCTTTTTCCAGATGGCCCAAAACGTAAAGGAAAGCAGGTCGGTCATAAATATTAAGAAGATTTCGCGGGTAGAGTTCATCCAGACAGGTAATAATATGAACCCCTGTTTTCTCAAGCCCATCCAGTTGACGAAGAATTGTGTCCCAATCCTTAAATGAAACGATGGCTGCCGAGCTTTTTTTGCTGATTCCGGGAATTGCGGAAAGATCGTGAATGGTTGCCGAAAAAACAGCGGACGGAGAGCGGAAATGATCCAACAGCGGTTGAAACGACGCATTACCGATTCCGTCAATGGACTTTAAAGCCATCCAGTATTTTAAATTTTCATAATTCATAGGATAACAATGACAGGGTATCTGTATCAGCTCCCATTTTTTAGCGGGTGTCTTGAAAATTTGCGCGAACGTACATCTTCTTCAGTACCTCTGTCAAGTGTTTTAAAATTATTGCGTAAAATTCATCTTTGCGATAGTAAGCTGTAATTCGTTTTTAAGAGGGAACCATGTTTAAAAAATTTATTTATTTTATCTCCATGTTTACGGTTTTGATTTTTTGGTCATTCAATTCTTATGCACAACCCCGTTCAGATTATAAAACAAACCAACAGCATTCTTCGGGTATCGCCAATTCAAAGAACATAAATAAGGAAGAACAGCGTCCTGTTCTCACGGTCACGCCGCGGGAAATTGATTTGGGATCCATTAGGCCGGGTGAAACCGCCTTTGGAGAATTTGCAGTAAAGAATATTGCACCGGGAGTAATAGACTGGTCCACATCCTGCCCAGAAGAATGGGAGATTATCGCCGGTAAAACACTTAGAGGGACGGTATCCAATGAACCGATATCTCTGCGTTTGGAATTGAAGGTCGCTGAAAGCAAGGTGAATGTTTTATGGGAAAAATCAAGAATTCCCACCTATCGGACCAGCATGAAGCTGGAAGCCGCGGGAAAAGAGTTCATCTGCCAAAAAGACTTAAAAGCCGGCCAGTACCGAAAGGCAATCAGGCTGATGTCAACCGGAGGTCAAAGAACCATATTTGTGGATTTCCGAATTCATGCGCTGCAGGAGATTCCGTCCATCAGTTTAAATCCGCAGCGTCTTGATTTGGGCGCGCAATTGCCCGGTAAAATAATATCTAAAAGAATAGAGCTGACCAATAAGAGCAGGGAAATGTTGAGATGGTCAGTTTTCCCGTCACAAGCCAGGTCAACTGAATTCATGAAGGAATTACAAAAAGAAAGATACTTCTCGTTTCATAACGAAGAACTGCCGGAACAAGGGAAATACGTTATTCCCGAACATCTGAAAGATTCCATGGAATTGATCGGAAAATGGACGGAAAAAAACGGACACCCTTTAAGCAAAGGTAGTGCATGCGCTATCAAATTTCGATTTAATGGAACCGGTATCAGTGTTTTCTTACAGTCCCATACGGAAGATGATAAATATTCCATCTATCTTAATGACGTCATGCTGAACCTACCGGACGTATTATCCCGTGAATGGGGAAAGAAGGAATTACTGATTGCCGACGGACTGACAGACGGTCCGCATGCTATTACAATAGTAATCAGAGAAGGTAGCTTGGAACTGGAGGGCGTCAAAGTATTCGGTAAGGAAATCATGCGGGGTCCCAAGGGCTGGATCACGGTCTTTCCCCATTCCGGCACAACCATGAGTGAAACGGACTATATCAACGTTAAAGTAGATACGTCATATCTTGCTCCGGGTCATTACGGCGACCAGATTGTCTTTAAATCCAATATTGGAGAAGAAATTGCGGAAGTCTTTGTTGATGTGCTTTCCGATTCGGGGCATAAAGTTATTGATGTTTATTTGTATTCAAAAGATCTTGACAGTCTGTTTACGGCCGATCCCCAGGCAGAATCTATAAGACTGATTCAGAATGGTTATTTGAAAGAGGGTATCGCCTTTAGGCTTTTCGTGCCGCAAACACCCGGCACGACAAGTTTTTTTCGTTGGTATAACCCTCTCCTCAAGGATCATTTTTACCATTATGACCGAACCGGTGGCGGCAAAAAACTAGACGGTTATGTTTACGAAGGCATCATTGGTAATATTGCGACATCGCGCATGACAAACACCCGGGAACTGTATCGTTGGTTTAACCCGTCAACCGGAAAGCATTATTATTCAACAAATCCTAAAAGCGCGACCGGCAAGAGAAGAGGGTACCGTTTTGAAGGCATCGCCGGCTATGTCAGGTAAAAACAACTTTTAGCATTAGACCTTGACAAAAAAAGGAAGAGGGGCTATTAGGCTACTTCTTTTTTGGTGCAGGATTAATAATGCGCCTGTAGCTCAGCTGGATAGAGCAACGGACTTCTAATCCGTTGGCCGAGAGTTCGAATCCCTCCAGGCGCACCAAAGCGAAAATGGTGGGTGTAGCTCAGTTGGTTAGAGTGCCGGGTTGTGGCCCCGGAGGCCGAGGGTTCAAATCCCTTCACTCACCCCATATATAAATAATGCGCCCGTAGCTCAGCTGGATAGAGTCGCAGACTTCGAATCTGTTGGTCGTAGGTTCGAATCCTACCGGGCGTACCAGAAGATAAAAAGAAGGGCCCTTAGCTCAGCTGGTAGAGCAACTGACTCTTAATCAGTAGGTTGTCGGTTCGACCCCGACAGGGCTCACCAAATAAATCAAGGGGTTAGGCAAATTGTCTGACCCCTTCTTTTTTACCTCTGCTAACCTATAGCTAACCATATTGTGATTTTTAATGGAAAAGAGTGAGGGTAAATTATTGGTTTCCGGTCCGTTGCCGGGTGATATCCAGGTGGAAAGAAGAAAGCGCCGCCGGTGATCCGTTACCGTTGCCTTATCATCTTGGCCATGTGCGTGCTGAAAGTCTGAAGCCGGAAGATCGGCTCACATATTTGCCCGTGGTTGAAGGATCCGGGCGCGGCCTAGACATTAAATAAGAAAGAAAAGTCCGCCAGGGATCAGGGCCAGGCGGATTTTTCTCATGATCACAGCGTTCGTTCATTCTAGAAAATTGCGGTCTCCCTTCGTCAGGGGCGAATTGTGTTTATTACGGTTTGAAGAGCTCTTCTTCAAACGCTACCTCATTTTTACTATCCAATTAATACTATCCGGGCAACAGGAGACCTTTACCGTTACACACTTTGCAGATGCCTTCATCGCCGTCGACCATGCAGGATGCACAGTCGTGTCTCGTACTTCCGCTGCAATGAGGGCAAGGGACGGCGTTTTCTGGAATGGTTACCTTACCATCGCCTCCACAGGCTTGGCAGATTCCTGCCCTGCCAAGCTTGACCCTGCAGGTTGCACAGTCGTCTATCGTTCTTCCACCGCAATGAAGGCAAGTGATCACCGGCATGTTTGTTCCTCCTTAAGTTCATACACTATATCACTACTGTCCCAACGTTTTATTTTGGTGATAATGTAAAGTATAGAAAACAATGAGAATAAGCAATAGAAAGTTATTTATCGATTTGAAATATTTTT
>WRPE01000067.1 GCA_009773315.1 Syntrophaceae bacterium | reverse complement strand
ATATATGCCATATTTCAAATATTTTGTCAAGAAAAAATTGCTGTTTATTGAATTATTTTAATGCGTTAAATGACTTTTGACTTTTTACAGGGGCATCATAATTGAGTCGATGTGAAAATAGTTACATCAAGGACAGGGCTTTGTGCTTCCAGTCAAATTATACCGCTCCGGTTTTTCGGTGGCGATAATAGCGCAGGGGAATCACGATGACGAAGAAGGGGATCATGTACATGGCGGCAACCATTGGCTCGACGGGACCAAAAAACTGGGACGAGAAAACGATCACCAGCACGTTATTGATATTCCCCAACATGACCGCGCCGGCCAGCTGATTTGCAAGCGTTCCTTTTCTGAAGAAAAGAATTCCAACCACGCAGTAAATCGCCGCAAGCACAAATACCACAACCGTCGCCAGAATAATCACGAAAGGTTCCTTTTTGAAGAACGGCGCGTAACGATGGAAAACGCCAAAATTGATCAGAACGAACATGAGTAGTGAAACAGGAAACTGGATTTTCAGAATCGGCGCAACAAGCTTCGGCATGAGGTATCTGATGATTTCAACAGCGATGATGGGTATGAAAATGACCAATGCCAGCATACGCAACATGGCCAAAAAGGAAATCGTCAGTTCCCTTGCCGCGACAATCTTAATAAGCGCCGGCAGCGTAAACGGCACCAGCACCGAGGTAATGACGACCACGACCAGGACCAGAGAGCTATTGCCTTTCACTATATTCGATATCATCGGAGCGACAACACCGGTAGAAACACCTGTCAGAAATAAGGCGGACAAAGCATAAAACGGAGCAACAAAATAAAAAATGAAATAAATAATGACAGGCAGAACGGCAAGCTTCAAAACCGTAAACGCAAGAATCTGTCCAATGTGGCCTTTGAGCGCTTTCCAGACAGACTCCAGATCAATGGAGAGATAACTCAGGAAGAAATTAATCATCACGCAATACACGGGAAAAGCCTGAAATAAAGACCCGAAGTCAGGAAAAATAATGGCAATGATCATGGAAGAAATGACCGCAATAACGAGCACAACTTCATTCAGGTGAAATGGCATTGGCATGGATATGAAATATCAGAGAGCGTCTATCTTATCAATATAAAAACAGGCCGAAGACTGACCCCCTGATGACCTGAAGGTCACGCGAGGGGGCACGAGGTTGAACGAGAAAAGAAGATTACGGCTTTACAATGCTATGATCAACATGGCGCATAAACAGCACGAAAGGCAGCATACAGAGCATCAGAATGGCCAGAACAAAAAAAACATCATTGAAGGACATCATATAAGCCTGCCTTAGAAGTTCATTATAAATAACGCCGGCCCCTCCCTGCTGTGCCGTTACCGGATCCATGCCCTGCTGGGACAGAATTTGAGCCGCCTGATTGGCAGCATTCCAGTAGCCTGATCTGAATATTGTGATGTTCTCACTCAGGTGAGCCTGATGAATCTGTGACCCTCTGGATAACAGGGTTGTCGCAAATGCCACACCCACGCTTCCGCCAAGATTTCTCACCAGATTGAAAATAGCTGTTGCATTACCCATTTCTTCCTTTGGGGTGCTGGATAACGACAAGGTGGTGAGCGGTATAAAGACCATACCCAGACCTATGCTCATGACAACACGTGGCCAGATAATCGCCGTGAAATCTGATGCCATACTAAAGCCACTCATGAGATAATTGGCATAAGCAAAAATGACAATGCCTATCGCGACAATCAGCTTGGGATTCACCACCCTAATCAGCAAGCCGACAATCGGCATGACCAGAAAAATGGCAAGCCCACCCGGGCCGAGAATCATTCCCGCCAGCGAGGCAGTATAACCCATCAAGCTCTGCAGATAAATAGGCAACATAATAAGACTGCCAAAAAGACCGGCCAAGACAAAAAAGAGGACAATATTACCCGATGTAAAGGAATAGCTCTTAAAGACTTTCAAATCCACAATGGGATTTTCGGCGGTGAGCTCAACAAAGATGAAAAGAACGAAAGCCACAATGGCAATAATGGTCAGGATAATGATGAAATCAGAACCAAACCAATCCTCCCGCTGTCCTTTGTCCAATACCATCTGCAGGCAACCCACCCAGATACTGAGCAGCATCAGGCCCCAATAGTCAATGGATACAGCGGTCCGCTTCATATAATGAGGATCGCTGATAAACCAGAAAGACATGACCAGCGATACCATGCCGATCGGGATATTGATAAAAAAGATCCAGTGCCAGGACCAGTTATCGGTGATCCATCCGCCCAAAAGCGGGCCCATGATAGGGCCGAACATGGTGCCCATGCCAAAAATGGCCATGGCGGTGCCATGCTGAGCCGGAGGAAATGTTTCCAGCAAAATGGATTGGGAAATCGGTTGTAACGAACCGCCGGCCAAGCCCTGCAGCACCCGAAAAAAAATAAGGCTCTGTATATTCCAGGCCAGGCCGCAAAGAAAAGAACTGATGGTAAATAACAAAACGGAAAAAATCAGAAAGCGCTTACGACCAAAATAACGACTGAGCCATCCGGTCATCGGAATGACAACGGCGTTGGCAGCAAGGTATGATGTGATGGACCAGGTTGATTCGTCAACACCGGCGGAAAGACTGCCGCGAATGTGATCCAGAGACACATTGACAACGGACGTGTCAATGATAACCATCAGTGTGGGCAGCATTACGGTAAGAGCGATGATCCATTTATTTACCGTCCCGGCCATAAGAATTGATCACTCCACCCTAATAACCGGTTCTACAGACATGCCAATCCTTAAGAGCTTATCCGGATCGGTACCGGCATCAAGAATAATCTTAACCGGAATTCGCTGCACGACTTTGACGTAATTTCCGGTGGCATTTTCCGGCGGAAAAAGCGAAAAAGCCGCCCCCGTCCCCGCCATAAGGCTTTCAACTTTGCCGGAAAATTTCCTGCCGGGATAAGAATCAACTTTAATAACCACCTTCTGCCCGGGCTTGACTTTTTCGAGCTGAGTCTCTTTGTAATTGGCTATGATCCAGACATCTTCCAGAGAAACTATTGCCATCAGAGGCTGACCGGTCTGAATCTGATTACCTGTCTCCACCGATTTCTTCGTTACATACCCCGAGGATGGCGCATAAATTGCCGTGTAGCTTTTCTTCAAGCGGTCAGCTTCCAGTGTTTCCTGCTTTTGTCTCAAGGATGATTTTTGTGATACTTGCCCTGCCTCCATCTGTTTAATCAGCGCACGTTGGGTTTCCAGCGCAGCCTTGGCCTGGCTTACCTGTTCTTTTGCCGATTCCACAAGAGCAAGATTGCCTTCATAAGCCGTTTTTGCTTTTTCGTATTGTTCTTCGGCAATGATCTTCTTGGCAAAGAGGCGTTCCATGCGTTGTAAATCCATTTCCGATTGTTTTAGATTAACAGCCTGAAGCCTGAGATTTGCCTTGACGGATTCCAACCGGAAATTAAATTCCGCAAGTTGTTTGCGGGCAACTTCTGCGCGCGAGCCTATCTCGTCAAGTCTTGCCCTTTCAGCTCCCACAGTCGATTCAGATTCCCTCACTTTTACACTGTAATCCTGATCATCAATTTCCAGCAATATGGCTTTCTCTTTAACAAACTGGTTGTCTTTTACCAGCAGGGTTTTGACGGTCCCGGGCACTTTGGACGCCACCACATGTATTCTTCCCGTAACATAGGCGTCTTCTGTGGAAATGTGTGTATTTCGATATTGTTGATAAATGTAAAATCCACCAACAATGATAACAATAATCACTACCAGAACAATTAAGCCAAGGCGGCCTCTAAGTTTATTGATGATATCGTTCATACGCGCTCCGGATTTACCCTTGCAAGAGAACTGTATTTATTATGTTTATCACAAATTTTTGTGGAGTATATTGGGGTTGCCAGTTAGTGTCAAGAAAATTACAATTTTGTTAACAAATGGAATAAAAATAAAAATCGCCTTTATCGCCTTATATCATCTCCTGACAGATGAAATGGTGCAAATTCCGTTTTATCTTAAAAAAGAGTTCAGGGCCAATGGCACAAAGTCTTTCAAAAAGCGCTTATCTAATCAGAATCTTTAACTTTGTAATATGTTGACTTATGGTCAATTTTTTGTTTAGAATACCATCCCCAAAAGTTTCTACTTTACTGGGTAAAAGGAGAACCAAATTATGGCATCAAATTTTTTGTATTCAACCCGCGAACACAAGTTTATTTTTAAAGAATGGCTCGACATGTCCAAGGTCTTTGAGGCCGGCCGCTTCAAAGGAGGCTATTCCGTTGACGACATCGATTCCATCCTGGAAAACGCAATGAAAATAGCCAAAGAAGTCGTTGCGCCCACCAACGAGGACGGTGATACAATTCACGCCGTGTATAAAAACGGCAAAGTTACTGTTCCCGAATCCTTCATGAAGCCCTACTGGACTGTTCAGGAAAGTGGACTGGGCTCCAGCAATGCCGATCACAGTGACCCGAGTTCTCTGCCTTTGTGTATATTGGGCGCGACCAATGAATACATGGGCGCCGCTAATGCGGCCTCGGGTCCCTACGTCATGGCGACCACGGGCGCGGTCGGCCTGATCCGCGACTTTGGCAGCGATAAGGTCAAAAATATTTTTCTGTCCAAAATGTTTTCCGGCCAGTGGGCCGGCACCATGGACCTGACCGAACCCAACAGCGGCTCGGATGTCGGCGATATCGTCACCAAGGCCACCCCCACCAATGAACCCGGCATTTATAATATTGTCGGCACGAAATGCTTCATCACCGGCGGCGATCAAAACATTACCGAAAATATCATCCACCTGACGCTGGCCCGCATTGAAGGCAGTGCCAAGGGCACCAAGGGAATATCCCTGTTTGTCGTTCCGAAATACTGGCACAATGAGGCCGGAGAAATCGGTGAATTCAACGATGTCAACTGCGGCGGCGTTGAACATAAATTGGGTCTGAGGGGATCGGCCACCAGCATCATTAATTTTGGCGAAGAAAACAAGTGCCGGGGCTACCTCCTGGGTAATGCCCCAGTGGAAGGAAAAGGCGAAGGCATGGCCCAGATGTTCCAGATGATGAACGAAGAACGCACCATGACGGGACTGGCGGCTAATGCGGCGGCTACGGTATCCTACAACAATGCGGCCATGTATGCCGCCGGGCGTATTCAGGGACGTCAGCTCACCAACCCCAAAGCAGGCCGTGTTCCTATCATTAATCACGAAGACGTGCGCCGCATGCTGATGTATCAGAAGTCCATCACCGAGGCCAGCCGCGCGATGATATCCATGTCCTACTACTGTCTGGATATCGCGGAAAACACCGCCGATGACAATGAACGAAAACGCGCCAAGGCTTTTGTAGAAGTCAACATACCGATCGTCAAAGCCTGGTGTTCGGATCTGGCGTTCCTCAGCATTTCCGAAGCGATGCAGTGCTACGGCGGTTATGGCTTCTCCGAGGATTATCCGATCGCTCAACAGCTTCGGGACAGCCGGATTTACCCCATCTGGGAAGGCACCAACTTCATTCAGTCCATGGACCTCATCGGCCGCAAATGGATGATGGACGGGGGACAGGTCTTTGCCTTGTGGTTTGCAGAACTGGAAAAATTTGTCGCCGATAATAAAGATGATAAAAATTTAAGCGCGCAGGTCGCTCTGCTTGCCGAGGCCTTGAACCAGTACAAGGACATCCAGGGAACGATGGCCGGATACCTGGGCCAAGGCAAGTTCGGCATGATCGGTTTCTTTGCCACACGAATTCTTCATGCCACCGGTTATATTTACGGCGCGAAACTGCTGCTGGAACACGCCCTCATTGCTCAGAAGAAAATCGATGAGATCGGCAAGGAACATTTTGAATATCCTTACTACGCCGGGAAAGTAGCTTCGGCGAAGTTCTTCGCCCATAACATTCTTCCCAACGTGGGACTGATCCTGCGCGTCATCAAGGAAGGCGACAATTCCGTGATGGAAATCCCCGAAGCATCCTATCTGCTGGAATAACCATTTTCTGGGGCGGGAGCAAATAACCTCCCGCCCCTCATTTCTGCAGAATACTTATTGATACCCGTTGTGTTCTTTTTAATTTTATCTTTTAATGCTAAGGTTCCGTTCATACTCAGAAAGGAGTAATCAACATGATGAAACCGGCAAAGAATTCTCTGGACATGGGCGTGATTGTCAGTGACATCAAGGCCAGCCTCAACTTTTATCAGAATATATTAGGGTTGGAATTTGTGGGCACAGTTCCTTTATGGTTTGGCACTATGCACCGACTGCGATTCGGCACAAGTGATTTCAAACTGATTGACCCCAAAGTACTTCCTCCCCGCGGTGCGGTTGGATTGGAAAATCAACTCGGATTCCGTTATGTAACCTTCGTCATCGAGAATCTCTCTGAACTTTGTGCTGACCTACAGAAAATCGGCATAGAATTTACTTTGCCGGAAAAAGAGCTTCGGGCCGGCGTGCGCATCGCAATGGTCAAAGATCCGGATGGCAATATCGTGGAATTTGTGGAACGAAGCTAAAACGATAAAAAGGGAATCCCTATGTTTCGCTGGTGGACGAACCGCCGCCGCAAAAAGATTCTGCAAGAGTCATTTCCTCCCGCCTGGGAGGATATTATCGGCCGGAATTTCGTTCACTACAGCATGCTGGATGATGATGAACGCAGGCGGCTGCACAAACTGATCCAAGTCTTCATCGTTGAAAAATCATGGGAGGGCTGCGGAGGACTGGCGCTCACGGATGAAATCCGCGTGACGATTTCCGCTCAGGCCTGCCTTCTTATTTTGAACCTTCCCCACAACACTTACGAAAACGTTGAAACGATAATTGTCTATCCTTCCGACGTGGTCCTGCCTGAACGCAAGCTTGGTTTTTTCGAAACCACGATGGAACCCATAGAACCCGAAGGCCCCGTTTCCGGCCAGGCATTCGAGCAGGGGCCGGTAATTTTGGCCTGGGATGCGGCCCTGCAAGGGGGACGCGAAAACGGTTCGGGCTTCAATGTGGTTTATCACGAATTTGCCCATAAATTGGATATACAGGACGGGAGAGCGGATGGTACGCCCCAACTGCTTGACAGCGCGAAATACCGGGACTGGGTTGCGATCTGCTCTCGCGAATATCTGCGGTTACTCAAGGATATTGAAAAAGGCAAACGGACTTTCCTCGATGAATACGGCGCGACGGATGAAGCGGAATTTTTCGCCGTGGCCACGGAGCACTTTTTTGATCAGCCGCTCCTGATGATTAAATCCGCGCCTGAACTTTACCGCGTTTTAAAAGAATTTTATTGCCAGGACCCGGCAAAGCGCGCGGGAAAATATTTCTGTACTGTTTGATGAATGTCATGGCATTAAAAGCAATAGGTGAACCGGAATGGGAAATGCGACTGGGTAGAAGACTATTTTGATATAAAAAAGGACGCCAATGTTTTTTTCAAAAGCGTGGTAAATTCTTCAAACACAGAGAGGCATCTTATGATTGACTATATCAAACGGCACGACCGCTATATTTCAGATTTGCTGGAGACAAATCCGGGAGAAGAGGCACTCCGCGAGTTTCTTGCCTATCATGACAAACAGATTTCATGGATACAGCACGAACGGCTGGCCCATCTGATCACTATGATGTTTGTCTGCCTTTTCTTCCTCACGGCCTTTGGATTTACCATGGTCTATTTTGCTCTTCCCTATATTCTTCTCACAGCGCTGCTGCTGATTCTGTCGGTCGTTTACATTCTCCACTATTACCGGCTCGAAAACAATGTGCAGCGCTGGTATTCCTTATCCAACCGGATCAGAATGAGCCTTGAACCCCTCCCCATTGTCAAGACAAAAAATATACAAAGTTAAGGTGTGTTCAATAAGCCTGCACGTTGTTTAAAAAATCCTTTTCCCTTTACTCA
>WRPE01000066.1 GCA_009773315.1 Syntrophaceae bacterium | reverse complement strand
AAAGCCAGCGTCGCTTCGCTCCGACAGGGTGGCTGATTTGCATCAGAACAGCCGGCCGTTTTCACCCGGAACAGGTGGCCGATTTCATCGGAATGTGCAATTAATAGAGGAATCAGCAATATCGTGTCACGAAAGAAAAGTAAGTACATAGCAAGAGTTCCCTTGCCCAGACCGATAAACAGGTTAATATAAATCGTAATGGGTGCGGCGAAAACAAGCACGGAAACGTAAATGCGCAAGGCCCTTGTGGCCATGGCGATTAATGCGGGGTCTTTTGAGAAAATACCAACGATGGGTTGGGCAAAGACTACCAGAAGAATCGAAGAAACCGCTGCAAAATAAGTGGCGACTTTTACCGAAACAGCGACAGTTTGTCGCAGGCGTTGGTGGAGTTTAGCGCCCTGGCTGAAACCGATAACCGGCATGATGCCGAAGCCAATGCCGAAAAGAATCATGGTGATCAGACCATTCACGCGGAAACAGATACCCAGTGCGGCAATGGCCAGTGAACCGAAATGAGCCAGAACATGATTGTAAATAATTAAAACCAGAGTGATAATGAAGTTGGTGATGACGGACGGTAATCCGGTGGCGAAAATAGACTTGATGATTGAAATATCAGGGAGCAGGTATCTCCATTTTAATTCATATTTTGAAGATTTCAATTGTAAAAAATAAATGGAAAAAAGACTGGCGGAAAATTGCGCGATGACGGCGGCCAGCGCCGCGCCCTGCATTTCCAAGCGCGGAAAGGGGCCGATGCCGAAAATCAAAAGCGGGTCCAAAATTGCGCTGCTAGCAGAGGAAATCAAAACAACGACCATCGATAAAATTGGCCGGCCTTCGGCGCGCAGTAGATTGTTGGACATCATGGAAAAGAACAAAAAAGGCGCACTGAAAATAATAATGTCCAGATAGGCTCGGCAAAGCGGCATAATTTCATCAAACGCACCAAAGAAAATAAGAATCGGATCACGGAAAAAAATAACGGCCAGGATAAGCGTTAAACCAAAGAAAAAAGATAGAAAAAAAATCTGGCCGGCTGTCTGTTTTGCCTGTATAAGTTTTCCAGCTCCAAACATCCGGGCGGAAAAGGAACCGGCGCCCACACCGGTGCCGACGCCGATGGCCGCGAAAATCATCTGAATAGGAAAGCAAACCGTTAGAGCGGCCAGCGCCTGATGGCTTACTTGCGCAAGCCAGAATGTGTCGATGATATTGTAAACGGAAATAGCGATCATGGCGATAATCGACGGCCAACTCATTTTCAGAATCAGAGGGAAGATTGCTTCATTGGCCAGATCGAGTCTTTTGTTCATGCCGGAAAGGGTTACACGCAAAGAAAGAGAATTTCAAGACAATAGTATGAGAAAAAATCTTATCGTCATACTGGGACCGACCGCTTCCGGCAAAACAACGCTGGCAGTCAGATTGGCCGCTGATCTTCAGGGAGAAATTATCTCGGCGGATTCGCGTCAGGTTTATCGGGGGATGGATATCGGCACGGGTAAAGATTTGTCCGAGTTTTGGATAGACGGCGGAATCGTTCCCTATTATTTGATTGACATCATTGAGCCTGAGCAGGAGTTTAATCTATTTGAATTCCAGAAGAGATTTTATGAGATATTTAACAAACTGAAAGAAAAACAAAAATTGCCTGTTCTTGTCGGCGGCACCGGTCTTTATTTGGAGTCCGTGTTGACTGATTATGCCCTGCCGCAGGCCTTGCCCGATGAGCGTTTGAGAGAAGAGTTTGCTGGAAAATCGCAGGCCGAGCTTCAGGATATTCTTCTGGCCATAACGCCTCATTTGCATAACAAAACCGATCTTGAAGATAGGGACCGGCTCATTAGAAAAATTGAAATTGAAAAGGCCAGACAGAATCCGTCAGGCGAGCAACAGCAAAGGCCTTGCATCCATGCCGGAATATTCGGCATCCACTGGGAAAGATCCGTGCTGCGACAAAGAATTGCGGACCGGCTGAAGCAAAGAATGGCTGATGGAATGATTGAAGAGGTGTCCCGATTGCACTCGCTGGGATTATCCTGGGAGCGATTAGACAGCTTTGGTTTAGAGTATCGGTATATCGCCAGGTATCTGCAAAACGCAATAACAAAGGATGAGATGACTTCGACCCTTCAGATTGCCATCGGCCAATTTGCCAAAAGGCAGATGACGTGGTTTCGGCGTATGGAAAAAAAAGGTGTACGGATAGCGTGGGTTCCCGGAGGGGATTATGCCGCCCTGCGTCGCCGGGTTTTAGAAATATTGCCATGAAAAAAGCGTCCTTACTGAATGATTATCTTAACAGATACGCGGCGGGGCTTCACTGGAAACTACAAGCTGGGAATCTTGAAAATATTGAACAGGTTGTCGTTATTCCGGCTTATGCGGAAAAAGATCTGCTCTTTGCCACATTGGCGTCCATCGCCGCCAATGGCGACGCGTTTTTGGAAAAAGCCCTGATTCTCTTCGTGATCAACAATAAGGCAGCCGCACCAGCTGCCGATAAAGAAAACAATACCCAAACCCTCGCAATGCTGAACGCCTTGATCCGTAAGCAGTCCTTCAGTAAATTGGCGCTTGCCGGTGATCTCCATGAATCATTGCAAAGAATAGCCGACAGGCCGTTAAAACTGGGCTGTATGGATGCCTCTTCCCCTGGTTTCGAAATTCCTCCGCGTGTCGGCGGCGTTGGTATGGCCCGTAAAATTGGTATGGACATGGCCCTGCGTCTTTTGCAGAATTCCGATGAGCCGCGTCTCATCCTGAGCCTGGATGCGGATACGCTTGTTCAACCCAACTATTTATCGGCCATCCGAAACGTATTTCTCCCGGGTAAAACTCAGACGGGCATCATTGCCTATGAACATCAAATGCCTTTGGACAAAATCGAGCGGGCTGCGATTTGTTGCTATGAAATCTTTCTGCGCTATTGGGTATTAGGTCTGCAATACGCCCAATCGCCCTATGCTTTTTATTCGATTGGTTCAACCATTGTTACAACCGCTGATAGTTATCTGGCCGTGCGGGGAATGAATCGCCGCGAGGCGGGAGAGGATTTCTATTTTCTGAATAAACTGGCAAAAACAGGTCCCATCACCCAGATCAACGAAACGCGAGTCTATCCTTCCGCCCGTATTTCTGTTCGGGTTCCCTTTGGCACGGGGGCCGCGGTTGAAAAAATTGTTTCCGGCGCGGGCCAAGAGCAACGCCTCTACGATCCCCGGATATTCATCATTCTGAAAGCATGGATCGCCTTAATGATACAATCATTTAACCGCTCCGAACATCAAATTCTCGCCAAAGCGCGGGATATCGATTCGGGGTTAGCATCATTTTTAGTCGCTCGTGGTTTTTTAGCGGTCTGGCCGAAAATCCGCCGTAACCTAAAGGATCAGAAGACCTACGAAAGACAGTTTCATGGTTGGTTTGACGGCTTTGAAACGTTAAAGCTGGTCAATGACCTCTCCAAAACGCTCTATCCGCGCATCAGTCTGCTTTCCGCATTGAAGAAAATTCTGGAGATGTTGAATTGGGACTGTCCCGGTGGGCTACTTGATGAAAACTTTTCGGCACTGGAAAATGAAATGAGGATTCTGCTTTACCTCCGAGGCATGACCAATCGATGAACAGCCTTACTTCGCGGGATAATCTTCTTGACTTGCCGGGATGATTTCGCATATAGCTCAAATAACATTTTATGATCAATAACTATTTTCTGGAGGAAATTCATGAATAAAATCGCAATTAAGAGTGTTCTGACTGTTTTATGTGTCATTCTGATAGCCGTAATGTTTGGTTGCGGCAAAAAAGAAGAAGCCACGAAAGAATCTCCGCAGCAAACGCAACAAAACGCACAAACCGCATCGCCTCTTGTTCTGGATAAAGCCGTGGTCGCGCCGACCATTAAAGACTCCCCGCAAGTCGAGCCCAAGGATGTGGCGGTCAGTGTTGATGATCTTGTGTTAAAAAAGGACGAACTGGCTAAAAGGGTCGCAGCAAAAATGAGTCTTTACAAAGACAAAATCCCCGCAGACAAGAAGAAAGAAGCTCAGGATGGGTTAAAAAAGCAGTTGGTGGAAGAGTTTGTTTTGCGCACGATATTAAACAAGGAAGCCAACAATAAAAAAATTGTAGCCACGGATAAAGAAATTCAGGCGGCAACCAATCAAATCAAGGATAATATTCCACCCGATAAAAAGGTCGAAGATTTCTTCAAAGAGAACAACATTACCAGGGAGGATATTATTCTGGGAATCAAAATTAGAAAACTGGTCGACATGGAATCCGGTAAAAAAAATAAACCGACGCAAAAAGAAATCAGTAAATTTTTTACGGATAATCAAGAGAAGTTTACCACTCAGGAAAGCGTTCATGTTCGTCATATCCTTGTTATGATTGACGCCAAAGATGATGAGAAAACGAAAACTGAAAAGAAGGCCAAGGCAGAAAACCTGCGCAAGCAGGTTTCAGAAGGCGCGGATTTTGCCGAAATAGCCAAAAACAATTCCGATTGTCCCAGCAAGGAAAATGGCGGTGATCTGGGAGAAATCAAAAAAGGTCAGACCGTCAAACCTTTTGAAGATGCGGCTTTTTCACAGGAGAAAAATGCGATCGGGCCGGTGGTGACCACGGAATTCGGCCATCACATTATTCAGGTTCTGGGACGAAGTCCCGCGAAAATCATTCAATTAGATGAAGTAAAAGATAAAATAGGCGTGTATCTGGAGCAGCAAAAGCAGGGAGAAGTTTTTGCTCAGATGACGGCCAGATTAAAGAAAAACGCGGTCATTGTTTATTACGAGAAGTAATGAGAGTTAAGAAATCAGGTTTGATTGATGAAGGTCTCTGGCTTTTAGGCACGGAAGAATCCTGTGTCTATTTGCTGGAGGGAAGCCAATCATCCGTTCTCATCAGCGCCGGTTTGAGTTATATTCTGCCGGAATATTTCCGGCAGATTTCTTCCTGGGGTATCTCCGAAGAAAAAATCGATCATATTATTATTCTGCATGCTCATTTCGATCATGTCGGCGTGGTTCCTTTTTTAAAAAGAAAATGGCCGCATGTAAAGGTTTACGCTTCATCCCGCGGATGGGAAGTCCTGGCAAATCCTAAAGCCATTTCGGTAATCAATGAATTCACGCTGAAAGTCTGCCGCAGAGTACGGGGCAATGCCGATATTCTTTCTTCATTAAACTGGCAGTGGCGCGACGATGTATTGGGCGAAAACTTAAAACAAAATAGTTGTATCGATCTGGGTGACAGACACGTTGAAGTTTATGAGACGCCCGGGCACTCATCCTGTTCGATTTCCGCCTATGTTCCTCAGTTAAAAGCTTTATTTCCATCAGACGCGGCAGCCATTCCTTATCAAGATGAGTATGTCATTACGGCCGGGTCAAGTTTTGAGGCCTATCAGCAAAGCCTGGATAAACTGGCCGGGCTGGATGTTCAACTGCTATGCGCCGATCATTACGGCTATATCACAGGAGAAGAGGCAACGCGCTATATCGCGCAAAGTAAAAGCGCGGCAGCTCAAATGATTGATAAGCTGTGTCTGACGCTGCGCAAGGAGGGTGGCGTCGAGCCTGCGGCGGCACGATTGGTTAAACTTCATTTTCAGCGAAGGCCTGATTACTTCGTTCATCCGGATATTTTGCTTAGCACGTATACACAAATGTTAAAACAGTTTGCCCATTCTGACGAGCGGTAGCTTTATTTAAAACTGTGTTCCGCATCCGGGAAAGCGCTTGTTTTCACATCCTGAATATAGCGCTTGACGGCATTTCTGATTTCCAGATTTAAATTAACATATTTCTTAACAAACTTCGGCGTCATTCTGTCATACAGTCCCAGCATGTCGTTAACGACCAGAACCTGCCCGTCACAATAAACACCGGCGCCGATGCCAATGGTGGGAATCTTCAGCGCGACGGTAATCTCCGTCGCCAGTTTTTCAGGCACACATTCCAGCACCACTGAAAAAGCGCCCGCTTCTTCCAGAATTATGGCGTCCTGTATCATTTTTTCGGCCGCGTCCTCTTTTTTACCCTGGACTTTATAGCCACCCAACTGGTGGATCGATTGTGGTGTTAATCCCAGATGAGCCATAACGGGAATTCCCGCATAGGTCATTTTATGGACGATTTCCGCGTGTTCCTGGCCACCTTCCAGCTTGACCGCCTGCGCGTCGGCTTCTTTCAAAAAGCGTCCGGCATTGGCCAGCGCCGCCTCAGGGGATACCTGATAGGATAAAAACGGCATATCCGCGACGATCATGGCTTTATGCGCGCCGCGGGCAACCGCTTGTGTATGATGCAGCATATCCTCCATAGTCACGGGAAGCGTCGAGTCGTAGCCCAGCACCACCATGCCCAGGGAATCACCCACCAGGATAATATCAATATCGCTTTCATCAAGAATGGCAGCCATCCCGTAATCGTAAGCCGTCAGCATGGTTATTTTTTCTCCCTGCATTTTCATTTTTTTAATGTCGAGGATGGTTTTCCGGTTGATCTTATTTTGTGTGCTCATTTTTTACTCCTTTCAACAGTTCCATGATGTTTTTGGCCTGACAGGCGCTCAACGTTCCTTTTTGACGCGCAAGTTTCACCGCAACTATTCCCATATCGGCGTACAAGGATGAGTAATCGGGAAGATGGCGGGCCATGGCATTAATATGTTTTTGAACAGTCCCCGCATCGCCGCGGGCAATCGGTCCCGTAAGCGCCCTTGGGCAACCCTGTTTTTCAATGTTTTTCAGACTTCCATAAACCAGAGGCAGGTAGGCCTTGCGGGCATCCTTATCAGCAAAACCGATGGATAAATAAATCGATTCGACGACGCTCATCAATGAAACCAGATAATTCGATGCTATGCAGGCCGCCGCGTGATAAAGAGGCTTTTGTTCAGGAGAAATACAGATGGGTATTCCCCGGAGGTCACGGACAATATCCGCAGGAAGTTTTTTTGCTCCTGCGACGGCCGTTACGCCGAAATAGCTGCCGGGAATGTTTTGGATCGCACTGTCGATGGAAGAAAAACTTTGCAGCGGATGAATGCTGGCGACGCAGGCCCCGGCCCGAGCGGCAGGTTCAAGAAGATCAAGCCCTCCCGCGCCGCTCATATGAAAAACCTTTTTCCCCCTGACGGAAGAACCGACGACGATTTCCGCGCAGACAGACCCGATACGGTCATCAGGCGTTGTAATCAAAAGGCAATCGGCAAGATCCGCCGCCTGTGCGGGGTGTCGGAAGCAAGCAGCCCCTGTGTAGGATTGCGCTCTTTTTAAATGAGCGGCAGAAAGATCGGCCATGGCTGTAATGTCATGGCCGGCTTTTCTCAAAAGAAATCCAATGGCCGTTCCGACCATTCCCGCGCCGATAACGGCAAACCTCAATGATTGCTTTTTTCTCGTCATCCCTGTTCTCCATAAAAAAAGGCCTTCCACAGCGTGAGGAAGACCCGTATCCGACAGTTTTGTTGACGACCGTCTCAGTCTATGACCAGTGATCCAAGCGGTGGATTATTTTCTAACATACACCGACGTTGCCGTCAAATGATTTTTCTGGATGGCGTATTGCGTTCTTTTTGGTTGAAAATCTTAACAGATAGCTCTATAAATATCCTGCTTATTGCATTACGGTAAAGTATTCCACAGCAGAGTTTAGGAGGAAAATGAGGAATGGTGCGAAATAGGGGTTTGTTGACGCTCTTGGTGTTTATGGGAATATTTGTTTGTTCTTTGGCCGGGGCGGAGGTCAAAGTCTTTGAACAGGAAGTGGAGGAGGCTGTCAGCCGGGGCCAGAGCCAGGAGCAGGTGGAGGCCTTCGCCCTTCAGAAGGCCAAGCGCCTCGCCGTGGAGGAGGCGGGAACCTATATTTCCTCGCTCACCGTAGTCCGGAATTATCAGCTCCAGTCAGACGAAGTGACGGCCCTTGCCTCCGGCGTCGTTCAGGCGAAAATAGTAGAAGGCACTTCCGTCCGTGTTGAAAATGGCGTCGTCCACGTCAAGGTGAAGGCCCGAATCAGCGTTGATACGAGCATTCTCGATCGTCAGATTCAGGACATCATGAAAGAGAAAGGGACACTGAAGAAACTGGAGACGGAGCAGCGGAAGGTACGGGAACTGGAAGAAAAACTGGCCAGTTTGAAGAGTTCCGAAGTGAAACGCCTGGAAGAACTCAACATGCAGGCTCTTGCCCTGGAACGGGAACGGGATCAACAAAGACTTTTCCGGGAGGAGCAGGCACTGAAGGCAAGAGGCGAACTGAGCCGCGCCGAGGCAGATCGTTTTGCCAAGGAGCGTGAGATGCAGGATAAGATAAACCGGACTCTGGCCGAGCAGGAGCGGGCCAAACGGGATGAGGAGGCAGCCCTGAAGGCGGAACAAGACAGCATCAAACGCGCCCAGTTGGAAAATGAGCAGCGCTGGAACGACCTGGCCAGGAAGGCAAAGATATCCCAGGAGTCCTGGGTGGCCATCGATGACAGCCTTTCCCTCAAGCAGGCATTGACGGAAGTGAATGACCTGAAGCGGGAAATCGCCCCTGAAGGGCCGCCTCGATTACCAGTACGGGGAGAATACAAAAAACCTGACCGCCGCCTATACCCAGCAACGCGCCTTGACGACGGCAAAACTGCCGCCTGAACCGGCCCCAAAGGATGCCTTCGAATCCACGGCAGAATATAATGCGCGTATCTCAGCCTACGAGAAGCAGGTGCGAGTAGCACAGATGGATACCGGCGAGGCTGTGGAAAATCTGAAAAAAGAGGAGACGCTGAAACACGCCGAGGCAAAGGTGGAGTATCTGGGGCAGCAGCTCCGGGTTCTGGCGCCGTTTGTCCAGCCCCCCAGGCATTGCAGGCGCGCAAGTTCCTTCTTCCCGAGGGGGCGCCATGACGGTTGACTTGCGCTCGCCGGATGCGGATAATAATCGCTTCCCCATTAATCTGAAATATAAAGACCAATTTTGATGAACCTGTAAAAAGTCACCCCGCGCATTTCGCTTCGTGCTCATGATAGCCATGCGGGAAAGCATAAAACTGTTCCAGCAGCGAAAAAATTGCT
>WRPE01000065.1 GCA_009773315.1 Syntrophaceae bacterium | reverse complement strand
CTGATCTTTCTGCACGCACAATTCGCATATCCCTGACACTTTTTCATGCCCTTCCTGCGCCGCTAGACAACGTTTGAAGACGTCTCCTTAAGCCTGTGGAAATTGGTTGTGGAGCTATATCAAATATCCAGTGTGTTCAAGATTTCCTTGACATACAAGACCGCGTTTCCTATAGTTCAATCATGAATAAGCAACGTCTTATCAAAGAATAATCCTGACCTCAAGGAGGGTTGACAAGATGAAGATCAAAACAGGTATCTTGTGCTCCATGTCAATCATGATGCTATCTTTCCTGTTTGTGGCCAATCCGCTCTTTGCCCAAAAAAAGACCAATGATATGACCCTGCAGGCGGTAAGCGCTTTAGAACAGGCCAGGGTCTATCACGAGAAAGGCGCCTATCAGCAGGCCATACAGGAGTATGGAAAGTTCATGACGCTGGTTCCGGGAAAGGCAGATACCTATTACAGACGGGGTCTATCCTATTATTATCTTGGTGATCCCAATCGGGCAATGCAGGATTACAACAAGGCCATTGAGATAAACCCAAACCATGCAGAGGCCTATAATAATCGGGGGATTGTCCACCATGATCTTGGCGATTTCAATCGGGCAATCAAGGATTATGACAAGGCCATCAAGTTGCGCCCAGACTATGCGGAAGCCTATAATAATCGAGGGGCTGCCTATGTCAAACTTGGCGACCTGGAAAAAGGGTTAAAAGATTTCTACACGGCCATCTCATGGAATCCAAAATTTGCGGAGGCCTATTATAATCGGGGAACGATCCACAATAGACTCGGCAGCTTCAGTCAGGCGATCAAGGATATGGATACAGCCATTGATATCAACCCGGAATACACAAGCGCCTATTATAACCGGGGAGTCATCCATGGTAAACTGGGCAACAAAGTTAAAGAGTTGGAGGATTATAACAAGGCCAGCGAGCTCAGCCAGCGAACCAAAGCCGACAAGTCCATGGATGTCCTTCACAAAGATAACGAAAAAACAAAGCAACTGGCGGAAAGCAAGAAACGGTTGGACGACCTTGCAAGGGAGAATGAAAAGCTGCGGAAAGAATTGACGGCGGTAACGAGTATCAAGAAGCAGGAAGCGGCAGCGGACGATCTTGCAAGAGATAATGAAAAGCTGCGAAAAGAACTGATGGCGGCATCGAGTGTCAAGAAACAGGAACCGGAGGTGGACCATAATAAAACCGTTAGAGAACTCTCGGCAATCGACTGGTTTAAAAAGGGATACGCTTCTTCCGTATCGGGAAACTATCAAGAAGCCATCGATTCATATGACAAGGCCATCGAGCTGAACCCGAATCTTGCAGAGGCCTATTATGTCCGGGGAAATGCCCGCCATAGTCTTGGCGACCCCGATCGGGCAATACAGGATTATGACAAGACAATCGAGCTGAGTCCTGAATATGCAAGTGCTTATTATAGAAGAGGGTTGGCCTATGACAAGCTTAGCAATCCCAAACAGTCGGTTGACAATTATAAAAAGGCGGCACGATTAGGGTTTAAAGCGGCACAAGACGTTTTAAAAGTGAAGGGGATTTCGTGGTAACCCTGCTTCAACCTGACCTTTTTCATCTACGCTGCGGAGAATGACTAAGTGAGGATAAAGCGCCTTTAAAAAAGACGGATCAAGAGCCGTCTTTTTTAAAGTTGTTAAGCTTATAAACTAAGCCTTGCCTGCTGTTCCAAGAACTTTCATTTTATGTTTTACAAGTTCTTTAACTGCTGTTCTTGCAGGCCCCAGGTAGTTTCTTGGGTCGAAGTTTGCTGGTTTTTCAACAAAAGATTTTCTGATAGCGCCAGTTAGCGCCAGTCTCAAGTCTGTATCGATATTGATTTTTGCAACACCATTTTTAGAAGCAAATGCCAGCATTTCTTCAGGAACACCTTTGCTGCCTGGGATATCAGCGCCGTATTTATTACATTCTGCAACTAAATCTGCAGGAACTGAAGAAGCTCCGTGAAGAACTAGAGGGAAGTCATATCCAACAACTGCATCAACTGCTTTTTTAATTTCAGCTAGTCTTTTAAAATCAAGTCTTGCTTCACCGCTGAATTTGAAAGCGCCGTGGCTCGTACCAATGGCAATCGCTAATGAATCACAGCCAGTTTCTTTAACAAATCTTGCAGCTTCTTGAGGATCTGTGAATGTAGAATCTTTGGCGTGTACATTAACGTCATCTTCAATACCAGCTAGTTTTCCAAGCTCTGCTTCAACTGAAACGCCTTTAGCGTGAGCATAGTCAACAACTTGTTTTGTAAGAGCAATATTTTCTTCTAGTGGGAATCTTGATCCATCGATCATAACTGATGAGAAACCACCGTCAATACAAAGTTTGCAGATTTCAAAATCTTCACCGTGATCAAGGTGTAAAGCGATAGGAATAGTTGATGTTTCTAATGCGGCTTCAACTAGTTTCACAAGGTAAGTTTGGTTTGCATACTTTCTTGCGCCAGCTGAACATTGAAGAATGATAGGTGATTTTGTTTCTTCTGCAGATTCAACGATTGCTTGAAGCAATTCCATGTTGTTTACGTTGTAAGCGCCAATAGCGTATTTTCCAGCTAATGCTTTTTCAAACATTTCTTTAGTGCTTACCAGTTTTCTTTCACTCATTTTTTTCTCCTTTAATGTGATTACGCATATATAGAATAAACTATCGTTTATATTTTCATGGGTTTATTCCGCGATAAAACATCCGCAGTAAAGCCCCGGCTAATCCAACCGAGGAATCTTGTGCACGGCCAGATAACGCTCAACGGCTTGCTCGATTGTAGGGAAGAAATTCTCGATGCCCAGCCTGTTAAACAGACCATAGCGCTTTAACCTGTCTTTTACCGGACCCTTCATCTCTGCGAAAAACAAATCCATACCGGCCTGATGCAGCGCGGAATCGAGATCGGCCAGCACGTCGGCAGCCGTAATATCCACATCGGTAATTGGTTCCGCCGCAACGACAACCCACCTGGTCGGCGTCGGAGCGTTCGCCACCGCGCGCAAAACATGATTGCGGAATATTTCCGCATTGGCGAAAAACAGCGGAGCATCCCAACGGAAGAGCACCAGGCCGTCAATGCGTTTGGCCTCGGGATGGCGGGAGATATCGTGATAGCTTTTCAGACCATCCACGTGACCAAGCACGGCGTCATAAGGCTGCCACGCGCGCCAGATGAAAGCGAAGAGCGCCAGACCGACGGCAATAAAAATACCCTGAATAACGCCCAGCAGCACGACACCGAGAAAACACACAAGGGATAAGACAAACTCGTCGCGCCGCAGTTTATAAAGTCGCAGGACGCCGCGAACTTCAACCAGGCTGATACAGGCGGCAATCACGATAGCGCCGAGCGCCGCCTGCGGCAGGTTCGTAAGCAGCCTGGGCGCAAATATCAACAAGAGCGCAATACATACCGCACCAACCACGCCGGTGATTTGCGTTTTGGCGCCGGCAGATTCGGCAACCGGCGTGCGCGACGCGCTGCTGCTCACGGGAAACCCCTGAAAAAAACCGGCAGCAACGTTGGCTGCGCCGAGCGCAATGATTTCCTGATTGCTGTCAACTTCAGAACCCGTCCGATGAGCAAACGTGCGCGAAAGCGCGCTCATGTCGGCAAAAGACACCAGCGCAATCGCAACGGCGGCGGCGCACAAGCTGCCGAATTCGGCAAGCGAGACGACCGGAATTTGGAACTGAGGCAAGCCTTGCGGCAACGGGCCGATCACAGCAATTCCCGCCCTGGCGGACAAATCCAACAAGGAAACAAGAATCGTCGCGCCGGCCACAGCAATCAATACGCCCGGAATTCTGGGCGCCCACCGCCTGAACCCGAGAATCACCATCAGGCAAGACAAACCGATGATACAAGCCGTCTCGTTGATTTCTCCATTCCAAATGCTTAGCAGGAGGCCATTTGCTTCCTTTAAAAAGCTACTGCCGCTAACGGAAAAGCCGAGAACTTTCGGCAACTGGCCAATCAATACCGTGAGCGCAATCCCGTTCAGATAGCCGTCGCGAATGGGCTTGGAGAGAAGATCGGTAATGAAACCGAACCGGGCCAGACCCGCCCCAATACATAATACCCCCGATAAAATAGCCAGCATGGAGGCCAGAGCCAGAGCCTTATCCGGATTACCTGCGGCCAGCGGCAGAATCGTTGCAGCAATGAGCGCAGCCAACGCCGAATCCGGCCCCAGAACCATAATGCGGCTCGGACCAAAGATAGCATACGCGATCAGCGGAACGATAGTGGCATACAGGCCGTAAATGGCAGGCAAGCCTGAGGCCGCGGCATAGCCCATGCCGACAGGTACGAGGATCGCGGTAAGGACCAGCCCGGCGGCAATATCAGGTAACACCCAGTCGCGTTGATAACTGCGCAGGGTTGTGAGAATGGGCAGCAAGCGATATAGGCCGCGAGGGCGAACCTTACGCGCAAAGGGATCCGTTTCAGAAATTTGTGGAGTCGCCAAACTGCACCTCATGAGATAAATACTTCCGTATTTTTATAAACCGGACGCTTCCCAGACTGGCCATGTTGCGCTTTCTCCTTTAGTCTTTCAATCTGATGTAACCATCGCTAATCGCTCGCTTCTCTTCGGCATTGAAAACAGTGAAGAATAAATCCGTCCCGCAGGACGTCTGGTTTTTACCAGTGAGGCGAACCCGAATGGCTGAGCCGGGAAGCACCATTCCGGAAAATCGGCAGTAAATCGTCGCCACCCGGTGCGGATCGCCGCCTGTCTCCCGGTTCAGGACGCTATGGACGGCAAGGGCAAGGGTGGCCGTCCCCTGGTGGATAATACCGGGCAACCCCACCTGGTGCGCAAATTGTACGGATGTATGGATGGGGAAATAAATATTCGTGCATCCATCGTAAATAAAGGGCGCCAGCGGATCAATGGGGATAACGGATTCCCACAAGGCGGCGGACTCTTTCATTTGCTCTGGAACAGACGGAATGGACTGGCCGCCTTTTCCTGTATCTTCGCACGCAACCCCTCTCATCATGGCGCCGATATGTTCTGTAAAATAATGCTTTCCATCGGTATCATGCGCATCAAAACGTGTAATGACATAGGTTCCTGCTCGATGCGGCTCGATGGCGGCAATGATACCTTTGATAGTCAGATGACTGCCGGGCTTAACCGGCCTGTGGATGCTGAGGTGCTCGCTGTAATGGACTTGGGTGAAGAGGACTTTCTGGGGAAATTCCGGAGCGTCCAGATAATCCGTAATGTTTTCCACAATGGGCCAGGTAACCGCCACGGGAAACAGGGGCGGCGCGATAATCCCTTCCGGCCGTTCATCATTGAAGTAAAGAGGATTGGCAACGCCGATCGCCGCCGCATAATTCATAATCCGGCGAGCGGTAATGATGCAGGTGTATTCTTTCAGGGTTGCACCGACAAAAGCAGAAGATAATTTCATGGAATTTCTCCTTTTCCCAATTACTTCTTATGGTCAGGCCATGAGTAAACAGGGGGGCGGTTTTCAAAAACAGTACCGTCGGGCATCACTTCCACATCCCTGCCGTCAAGCTGAATAATCTTGGTCAGGATGGCGGGGACGTGGCGCTCCCGCGCAGACGCGATGGCTTCCTCGACCGTCTTGAAACGGGAGAGTTCCTCAAGCGTAATGATCTGGGGCAGGACCATCCCGATCTTGCCCGCCTCATAGTCTTTGAGGGCCACGGAAGGCCGCAGCCAGGCGTGATTTGTCAGTTCCACACCGTCGCAAACGGCGGTTTGTCCGGCCGGGGACGGTGCCACGAAGAAACGCACATCATAGCGCAGCGGCAAAAATTCAGGCGTAATCCAGTGAGAAAAGTAATGAAGGCCCTCTCCGGGAAGAACAATATCTTCCATTTCCAACATCTGAGGAAATTTCATTTCTCCCTTGACGAGCCCCTGCCTGTATCGGCCAAACCGCAGGCGTTCCTCGTCTGTTTCCATGGTAACGGGCGCACCGTCCTTTTTCCGGGCGATTAAAAGCCCCACCTCCTCAAATGTCTCGCGGATGCCCGCAACCCAGGCGCCCAGAGCTTTTTCAGGATGCGACATGTCGGGAAGAATCCGGGCGGCCTGTTTCCTGTCGAGACACCGGATAAAGCGCTCCATACCGGGTTCGTAATCTTCAGGATCGAGAACGCCGCCGGGGAATACATGATAGCCGGGAACAAAACTGCTCTTGCGATTCCGCAGCACCAGGAGCACTTCGATGTCTTTGACGCCTGTGTCCGGACAAGGCCTCAAGAGTATCACTGTCGCAGCATCAGCAGGAATTGTGTTCATGTTGACATCCTTGCTATCCCCTTTGATTGCTCTCATTTTGGAATCAACAGTCTATTCCGCCCAGTGGACGATCTCATCGAGCTTTGCTCTCTCACGCTCAAAATTATTGAGAGGGTGCGAAGAATCCGGGTAGCCCAGCGCAATTCCCACAACAATTTTCTGATCATCAGGAATTGCCGCTATCTTTCTGATTTCAGCGGGATAACGCGCGGCTGCTGCCAAAAGACAGGTGCCCAGACCTTTGTCATGAGCCACAAGGCAGATGGTCTGGACGATAAGGCCGACGTCCAGCATCTGATACTCGACGAGATTATCCCGCGAAATGCAGGCCATAATGAGGCACGGGGCGTCAAAGGCAGAAACCATCTCCTGATAATATTTGACGCGCCCTGCTTTATCGTCTCTTTGGATACCCTGTGCACTTAATACAACTTTGCCCAGATCGCCGTAGCGCGCTTTCATGGCATCGGGCCATTGCTCCAGCATGGGCACATCGGAGGCCGTTGCCGCACCGGCCAGCGTCTGTCGGAGATTCATATCCTTAAATTTCGCCAGTGTATTACCCGTCAACACGCATAAAGTCCAGGGCTGCGTGTTTCCCCAGGATGGCGACCAGCGCGCCTCTTCCAAAATTTCCATGATGACACTTTTGGGCACATCCTGTGATTTGAATTTACGAATACTTCTTCTTCCTCGGACTGCGGCAGCTAACTCCATAGTAACCTCCTTCGCGGAATTCATCCGCATGTTATTGCGATTAAAATATTTATCTAACACATCGTAAGTTAAATAAATTAGATAGGGCTATCCCTCATTACACCAGCTCTGCTACTGCCCTTATCCATCCTGCGCTTGCCCCCTTAATTTTAATCGGGAAGCAGTAAAATTTAAAACCTGTTGATGGCAATAGATCTAAATTTGTGAGCTTTTCAATCTGAAAATATCCCTTTTCAATACCCGCAAAATGTCCTTCCCAAATAATTGCGGCATTCTTTGTCTGAGCAAATTCTTTGGCTTGGAAGGGAAGCGGCCGGTCCCAGCTCCAGCCATCCGTCCCGACCACATGCACGCCTTGATCAAGAATCCAAAGCGTTGATTCCCGGCTGAACCCGCACCCTTTCAAAAGGTATTCAGGCGCACCCCAGTACGGTGCCGCTCCGCTTTGTGCAAGAAACACATCCCCTGGACTTAGTGTATGACCGATTTTACCAAGCTTGGCTTTTATGTCCTCAACCGAGATGTTGTACCCGTCAGGAAAATCGGAAAAGTCGAGTTTCACACCATTACCCACGCCCCAATCCAGCGGAAAATTATCAATGGTCAGTGCCGGCTTCCCCTGATCCTGTGTGGGGTGAAAGTGCCAGGGCGCGTCCATGTGCGTGCCTGCGTGCGTCGAAACTTCCAGTATCTCAACCGCCCAACCAAGTCCGCCCGGCAGATCACCGGCGGTCAGTCCCGGATAAAAGGCCTTCATGCTCTCCGCCCCCAGCGCATGATCGACATACGTAATCTTGGGTATCATGATTGGCGGGTCACTGGGCAGCCCGCTTTCAATGGCCACTGAAAGATCAATGAATTTACTCATGATAATTCTTCCTTAAGCGATGTTTGCAACAAATACCACTTCTCTGGGGACCTTGTAGGCGGACAGGTAATTCCGGCAATGCTGCATGATTTCTTTCTCGTCTGTCTCGTCACCGGGTTTTTTCACGATGAGCGCTTTAACAATCTCTCCCCGCATGAGGTCTTTCTCACCGACGACTTTCGATGCGACAACAGCGGGATGCATAGCCAGAATTAATTCCACCTCTTTGGGGTACACGTTGAAACCGCTTGTAATAATCATGCGTTTCTTCAAACCGACCAGAAAAACGTAGCCTTCTTCGTCCATATAGGCCAGGTCGCCCGTATGCAGCCAGCCGTTGCGGATGACTTCAGCGGTCGCTGCCTCATCCTTGTAGTAACCCTGCATCACAACAGCACCGCGGACGACCAGCTCTCCAACCACGCCCGCCGCCACTTCACCACCGGCATCGTCTTCGACCTTCGCCGCAACACCTGGCAGGACTGTTCCGATGGAGCCGGGTTTCTGCACTTTGTCGGGCATTGTGAATATACAGCAGGGAGATGTTTCCGTCAGGCCGTACCCTTCCAGCACCTGAATGCCAAGATGTTTTTCAAACTCGGCAAACAGTTCCGGCGGCATGGGAGACCCGCCTGTGATGCCAAAGCGCATGGAGCTGAGATTGTATTCTTTGAGCTTATCGTGGAACAGCATGCCCATAAAGAGGCGTGGAACGGCTGTGAGGTAGGTCACCTGTTCTTTTTGGATTGTTGCAAAGATGCTTTCCACCGTAAAGCGATCCATCAGTACGATTGCGCCGCCCAAGCAGAGGGGGCACAGCATGTTGACGGCCGCACCGAAGGAATGGAAAAGGGGAATAACGGCCAGGGATCGATCGTCTTTTGTACCGTTGCAGATTGTGCGGAGCAGATCTGCCTGGGTGGCAAGATTATCATATGTTAAAACAGCGCCAAGGGGTTTCCCCATGAGGCCTGCCGTATAGATCATGACGGCCGGATCACTCCCCTGAAGAACAGGCGTGTTCGCGCTCACGGATCCGCTGTGGATGATCTCGTCAAAAAGGGATCCGGATTTTAAGCCACTGGTTGTAATCAGGTGCCGGCAGAGGGGAAGTGTCTCCTGGATGGCCTGGAATCTCTTGGCCAGGTTGTCTGTCGTGATAAAGACTTTGGCCTCGCTATTCTCAATGAGATGCTGGAGTTCGTAAGAGGTGGACATGACGTTCAGGGTTACGGCAACGGCCCCAAGCCTTAAGGCGGCAAAATAGGAAATGATAAACTCCGGACAGTTGGAAAGCATGATGGCGACGTTATCGCCTTTCCGCACACCTAGCCCTTGCAGGTGATGGGCAAGAGCCTCTACGGCCTGGTTCAGCTCTTGATAGGAGATTTGCTTGCCTTCATAAATAATGGCCGGGTTTTCCGGATAACGCAAGGTGGTGTCCTGAAGCATCCTTTCCATGTTCATCTTGTCCTGATTTACCTCCTTCGATAGTTAAATCATTGCTCTTGAGTCGCCGA
>WRPE01000064.1 GCA_009773315.1 Syntrophaceae bacterium | reverse complement strand
ATCCGTCATGATGCGGCTTATCTCTTGTGATTGGATCAGAAATCATCAGAACATCATTATTACCGGTCCCACCGGCGCGGGGAAAACCTTTTTAGCCTGTGCTCTGGCTAACAATGTAACCGTAGACGGACGGCTCTTCGTGTAGTTCATCGCTTTGATTCTCATCAGCGCGATACGCAAGGAGATGCGCTCATCGAAACTCATCGAGAAATACACAGTGCGCGAACTGCTACAGGAGATGAAGACGTTGACCAAGGTTAAATATTCTGGAAAGTACGGTCATATCCTCACAGAGGTAACTAAGGCGCAGCGGGATATTCTCCATGCCTTGGATATCCAACTCCATGGCATGGCATGGCATAGGTATAATTATTCCGGGAAATTAGGTTATTACTGTTTTGCGGCGCGTTTCTGCAATCCCGACAGTGGTCACGAGAAAGGTGGCGTTGAAGATATTTTGATTGCCTGCGTTGACGGCCTGAAAGGATTTCCGGAAGCGGTTAATAGCGCTTTTCCCCAGACGGAGATGCAACTCAACATCGTGCACATGATCCGTCATTCGCTCAAATATATGGGATCAAAATTTCAGAAAGAATTTATCGCTGATCTAAAGACGGTTTATAAAGCGCCTAGTGAAGACAAGGCTTCTTATGAGCTGGATAAACTGATTGCCAAATGGGGCCAGAAATATCCGCTGGCGGTTAATCCGTGGAAAAATCATTGGACTCATGTATCGACTTTTTTCAAGTATCCTGAGCATATTCAAAAACTTATTTATACGACGAATGCCCTGGAGGGTTTGCATCGGCAGCTGCGCAAGGTGACAAAAAATCGGTCAGTTTTCCCTAATGACGAGGCACTGACAAAAATATTATATTTGGCGATTCAGGATGTCATGAATAAATGGACGATGCCTTTGGCCAACTGGGCTTTGACAATTTCACAGCTGGCTGTTATGTACGAGGGCCGTTTCGATTTGGCCAACAGGCAATATGAAAATATTTCCATTTACACAGATTAGTTTACAGTCTCAAATGTTTCTCAAAAGCAAATAGCTCCAAAACTTTGGTCAGCCCCAAAAGCCCGCCAAGCGGGCTTAGCTGTTCGCTGCATGTTCCATATGCCGTCGAAGCATTGATTTTTCTGGCCCTCCCGCCATCCTGATTAAAGTGTTTACTGGCAGGCCTTTTCTTGCTATCCTTCTTGTGCTTTTTTACCATCTGGGCACCTCCTGTTGTTTTGGGTTTGTTTGTGCATCCCTTTATACAACAGGTTCCCCAGATGGTTTATTCATTTCTTTCTACTATGGCGTGCAGGATTCAGGTATTACTTTAATCTTTTTTAAGATTAATTTTGTGGTCGATCCAGTGCAACGCGGCCATTTTCAGAAAATCCTGCACGCTGACATCTTTATCAATGCAGTAATGGGCGATTTTTTTATACGCGTCCAGGGGGATTCTTATCGTTGTTTTCTTCATCGATTCTTTGTTTTCTTTTTTCATATCTGTCATTTACCTGATATGCGCCATGCTGTCAAGAAATAAGCTTAAAAATAATATAGACAGCATGCTGTCTATATGCTAATGATGGATGCAACGCCCGACCCGTCGATCAAAGGGGAACGAGGGAAAATCTCATGCATCACGAACAAATCGAATTGTGGCAGCATCATCATCAATTCAATGCCGAAAAAAAGGCGGTCGAAAAGCGAACACTCATTGTCGTGATCGTTACCCTGGTTACGATGATTGCGGAAATCCTCTTTGGATGGATTTCCAATTCCATGGCGCTGCTGGCCGACGGCTGGCATATGGGCACGCACGCGTTTGCCCTCGGTGTTTCGCTTGCGGCCTACATTCTGGCCAGAAAATATGCCCAGGATGAATCTTTCACTTTCGGAACCTGGAAAATTGAAATTCTTGGCGGCTATACAAGCGCCATTGTGCTGGGCATGGTCGCTTTGGTGATGATTTATTCCTCTGTAGAAAGAATCATCCATCCGCTCGACATTCATTACAATCAGGCGTTGATGGTCGCCGTCATCGGATTACTGGTCAACGTGGTTTGCGCCTTCATTCTTACAGGCGTCGGGCATGGACATGAGCATTCCCATGAAGATCGGCAGGGCCATCATAAACACCATTATGAGGATCTGAACTTGAAATCGGCCTACCTGCATGTGGTGGCGGACGCCATGACATCGGTGCTGGCCATCGTGGCGTTGCTTGGCGCAAAATATTTTAACGTGGTCTGGCTGGACCCCTTCATGGGCATTGTCGGCGCGGGCCTGATCCTTCGCTGGTCGTTTTCATTATTGAAAGATACCGGATACATTCTACTGCAGCGCGAAGCGGACGGAGAAATAGTCGATGAAATTAAAAAAGAAATTGAATCCGACGGCGATTCGAAAATATGCGACCTGCACCTCTTGAAGGTGGCGCAAAACAAATATGCTTGTATTTTGTCTCTGGTAACGGCACAAAGGCGCACTATCGAAGACTATAAATTGCGGTTAAGAAATATTCATGAGCTGGCTCATGTCACAATTGAAATTAATCAATGTGAATAAAGGGCGGTCATAGCCTTTTGAATGTGAGCATGTTTTTTCTGTTCCAATTTTGGCTTGACACAGCAGATCGTAACAGATAGAGACGGTTCAAGGCATTTGAGGAGAATTATGAGATGTTGCGGCAAAAATATTTAACGTTTAAAATACCGCTTTTGATTCTAGCCATTGTGGTCTGTTTCTCCATGAATCCGTTTCTTTCCGCTGTGCACGCCACAGAAAAAGCAGGGTTTTCATTCTCTCATGCTGTGGGTTATAATTTTCTGAATATGGAAGATGTTGGGCATTGTCCGGCCTGTCCATCCGACAATCATCCCGATGCCGAGCATGGTCATTTTGGTTGCGAATTTCATCTTGCCGGATTTCTGTGCATGCATGCGGAGTATTGTCAGCCGCACCTTCTGGAAACCTCTCTCCTAGTGTTTGAACCATCCAGAACCCCGCCGAAAGTGTATTTGGAGAGGTTCATTCCCCCCCGGATTATTTTCTTAAAACTCCAGCGTCGTTTTTCAAATTTTAACTGATCACTGAAAAAAAGTCAGCACCGTGCTTTGACTATGCCGTGTTGCGGTTGTCGTGGTGCGCGATGCCGCATTGTATTAATTTTAGAAAGCAAGGAGGAACACTTGAATCGTAAATCGTTAATGTTTGTAGTGATCTATATCGTTTTTTTATCCGCAGGCACAAGCATCGCGACAACGTTTGAGCCTGTAACAAAGACGATGACACTCAATGAGATTTTAGCCGTGGCCAGAGAGTTTAACGGCGATTTGCAGGCGCTTCGGGAAGAACGAAAAATTGGGCAAGCGTCCAGGGCCAGGGCAGGCCTGTTTATCAATCCAACTCTTGAACTCGACGGCGCGACAGGCAAGCTTTCGGGCGCTCCGGCGGAAAATCGCATAGGCCTTGGTTTGTCGCAGGAGTTTTTAACGGGAGGCAAGCGAAAAAGACGGATGGCCGTCGCCGAAGCGGAGCTCATCAGATTTGAACACCGGATGACCGAGGTGGAACGCCAAATTGATCTGGAGATAAAAACCGTTGTTTCTGAAATACGGTTGGCCGAAGGGAGATCCGCTCTGGCAGGAAAGTCGAATGATCTGAATCGCCGTTTGCTCAACATAGCGCAGGCGCGTCTTCTTGCGGGAGAAATTGCCGAACTGGATGTGAATTTGGTGAAAGTAGAAAACGCCCAAAGCGAGGGAATGATGATTGACGCGCAGCGTGAACTGATTCCCGCACAGCAGCGCCTTCTGGCTCTCATGGGGCGATCATCCTCTGATATCTTGAAAATATCCGCGCCTGCGGCTGCGGGAAAAGCAATGCCCGGTCTTTCCGACCTCAAAGCGTTAGCGTTAAAGAAACGTCCGGATCTCCAGGCGTTAGTGGTCGAAAAAATCAGAAACGACGCTGCCGTCGCTCTTGCTCGTGCTGATCAGTATCCCAATATTCAGGCGGGGATCAGTTTTATTCGGGAGGACGGCGTGACCGCACTGGGAACGATGGAAGAGCGAAGCACCGACTATCTTGTCGGGTTTAAGCTTTCCGTTCCTTTTCCCGTTTTTGATCGGAACCGGGCCGGGATTGAAGAAGCGCTGGCCCGATCGAGCAGTACGGCTCTTCGTGAGCGGCATGGGCGGCAGGTTGTGGAGAGGGAAGTAGAAGGGGCCTATGCCCGCTATATGACGGCGGAAAAGGTACGGAACATTTATGCCAAAACAGTTATTCCGCAACTGACGGAAAATCTGAAATTGGTGGAAGAGGCATATCGGTTGGGCGAAATCGGCATCCTGACCGTGCTTGTCGAACACAAAAAGTTTGTCGAAGTCAATGAAGCGTATCTGCTTGCGATATTTAACTGCGATGTGGCGCTTGCGAAATTGGAAGCGTCCGCAGGCATGGACTTTAATGATCAAGTTAGCGCAAAGGAGAAATAGATGAAGCGATACAGGTTAGTACGAATGTTTATTACACTATTGTCGATGATGGTGTTTGCTCTGGCGGGCTGTGGTGGTGGCAACGGAAACAGTGAAGCTCCGAGGCACAGTGAAGCTCAACTCGTTCAGGTGACGCTATGTTCCGCGAAAAGCGAGCTTTTCATGGAATACAGCCAGCCGGTGGCGGGTGTGAAAACGGAGTTTCTCATACACTTGACCAGATTAAGTGATTTTAAGCCGGTGACGGAAGGCGGCCTGACCATGATCTTCACACCGGCATCAGGCGAGGCCGTGAGATTCACGATACCGGCCCCGGCAAGACCGGGGATATACAAAGCGGACGTCGCGATGAAATTACCCGGTAAATATTCCCTCAAATTGATAATTGATGGCAAGGGATTTGCCGATGAACTTCTGATTCCGGAGGTTAATGTTTTAAGCGGAGGTGAAAAAGTGTCCGGCGCATCTGCAACAAAGCAAGGCGCAATCATCTATTTGAAAGAACAACAGTGGGCTATGGAATTCATGGTGGAACAGCCGAAAAAAAGGGACTTGAATAATTTTATAACGGTCATGGGGGAGTTGATGCCTCAGGCTCACGCGGAAGCTACCGTTTCGGCGCCGCTTTCGGGAATCATTTCGACGGATCACAAGTTGCCGTTTATCGGTAAGCGTGTCGAGAAGGGTGAAACTCTTGTCATGATTGATCCGCCCGTCAAACCGGACAGTGGAATCGGACAAGTGGAAGCGGCGTATGCCGATGCAAAAAACCGCGCTGTTCTTGCCCGGAAGGAATATGAACGCGCCAAGAACCTCTATGAATTGAAAATAGCGCCATTAAAACGGGTTGAAGAAGCGGAAGCGTCGCTGGCGAGCGCAGAGGCAGCGCTTGCGCCTCTCGAAAAAGCGATGGGCAGCATCACCGGTCTAAAAGGCGGTAAACTGGCGGTTTCAGCGCCTATAACCGGAACGGTTGTTGAAATGGCGACGGGCGCGGGAAAAGGCATTGAAGCCGGCCAGCCGATTCTGCGGATTGTCAATACCTCTTCATTGTGGCTGAAAGCTCACCTTCCGGCAAACGAAACCGGCGTCATTGGCAAGAAGGTTGACGCCACGTTTACCGTGACCGGCATGCCCGAACAATTCAGGCCGTCCCGGCTCGTATCGGTGGGCAACATGCTTGATCCCCAGACCAGAACCCTCCCGATTCTTTTTGAAATAGCCAATCCGTCAGGTCAACTCAAAGCCGGCCAATATGCCAGTGTTTTGATTAAGACGGGTATTGTTTCAGGCGCGCTGACGCTGCCGAAGGAGGCGCTGGTTGAAGACGAAGGACGCTGGTTCGTTTTTATTCAAACAACCGGGGAAACGTTTGACCGCCAGGAAGTCAAAATCGGCACTGAGGACGGCGGCTACGTTCAAATTCTCCAGGGGACCAGGGGCGATGAGCGTATCGTAACACGCGGCGCCTATTATGTCAGGCGGGCCGAGTCCGTCGGGCGAGGCGGCGCGGATCAGGGGCACGCACATTAATACGCACGGCTTGATAAGGAGGTAGTCCATGCTTGATAAAATTATTCGCCTTGCCCTGGAGAATCGTCTGATCGTTCTGGTAACGGCATTTTTGATCCTTGTGGTTGGAAGCTATATTACCATAAAGATGCCCGTCGATGTGTTGCCTGATCTGACGGCGCCGACCGTTACCATTATCACGGAGGCGCATGGTCTGGCGACGGAGGAAGTGGAATCGGTCGTGACCTATCCCATCGAAAGCGCGGTCAATGGATCAAGCGGTGTGCGCCGGGTTCGGTCTTATACGGTTGCGGGGTTGTCCACCGTTTGGGTTGAGTTTACCTGGGGAACCGACATCTACCTCGCACGTCAGGTGGTCAATGAGAAGCTGCAAACCCTGGCCGGTGTTCTTCCCGGCGACGCGGTTCCGCAATTAGCGCCGATTTCTTCGATTATGGGGGAAATCATGCATGTGGCGCTGGTGAGCGACCGGCATACGACGATGGAGTTGAAAGAGACCGCCGATTTTGTGATACGCAAAAGGCTGCTGGCGGTTGCCGGTGTGTCGCAGGTGTCCAATATCGGCGGCGACACAAAGCAGTATCAAGTCGAGCTTGATCCCCAGCGTCTGCAAGCATTGGGTGTTACGGTCGGTCAGGTGGCCTCGGCGCTTCGGGGAGCCAACGAAAATTTTGCAGCCGGCGTCATGAAAAGATCGGGCCAGGAATACATGATTCGCGGCGTTGGCCGAATCCGCAACACAGCCGATCTGGAGCAGGTTGTCGTTGCGTCGCTAAACGGTGTGCCTGTCCTGGTTCGGGACGTCTCTCGCGTTGTCATCGGGCCCGCGTTTCGATACGGCGACGCCTCAGCCAATGGAATTCCCGGCGTCGTGATTTCCATACAGAAACACCCGAATGCAAACACCCTGGAGCTGACCCGGCGACTGGAGGGGAAGCTTGCGGAACTTCAAAAAGGGCTGCCTGTCGGCATGAAGTTGGAAACCGACATCTTCAGGCAGTCCGATTTTATCGAGCGGGCCGTCAATAACATCAAGAAGGTGTTGACTGAAGGTGCGTTTCTGATCGCAATTGTTCTGTTACTTTTTTTAGGAAATTTGCGAACCACCATTATCTCCATCTCCGCTATACCGCTGTCGCTTCTTTTTGCCGTCTTTGCCCTTCGGATTTTCGATATTTCCATCAATACGATGACGCTGGGAGGCATGGCCATCGCCATTGGCGTGATTGTCGATGACGCGATTATCGATGTGGAAAATGCCTTCCGCCGCCTGCGGGAAAACCGCTTGAAACCGGAGCCAGAACAGCTTCCGGTGCGTCAGGTCATCTTTAATTCGTCAAAAGAAATCCGCTCATCCGTCGTCAATGCTACCCTGATTATTTTGCTGGTTTTTTTGCCCCTCTTTTTCCTGTCCGGCGTGGAGGGGCGTCTGCTGAGACCTCTCGGCATTTCGTATATGGTTTCCATTGGCGCGTCATTGATTGTCGCCCTGACCGTCACGCCCGCCCTTTGTTCCTACCTTATGAACCGCGCAAAATTCCTGGACAAGGAAGATGACAGCTTTCTGGTGCGTCACTTGAAGCGCGCCTATGCGCCCGTGCTCAATTTCTCGATTGCAAAACCCAAGCTTGTTATTGCCGGATCGGCGGCTGTTTTTGCGCTGGCGATGATTCCGCTTGCCTTGACGGGCCGTTCTTTCCTTCCCGGCTTCAACGAAGGCGCTTTGACCGTCGTGGTGGTGACTTCTCCGGGAACATCCCTGGAACAATCCTCTGACATTGCGCGTGAAGTGGAAAGGAAGTTGCTGGCTCATTCCAACGTCGCAAAGACGGCCCGCCGCACCGGACGCGGCGATATGGACGAGCACGGAAAAGCAGCCAGCATGACGGAGATTGAAGCAAAACTCGCCATGAAGGATCGAACACTCGGCGATATCATGGCGGAACTTCGCAAGGACATGCGGGGGATACCGGCGAGCATAACCTTCGGGCAGCCGATCGGGCACCGGATCGACCATATGCTGTCGGGAACGATGGCGAATATTGCCATTAAAATTTACGGCCCCGAACTTTTCAGACTGCGCAATTCCGCCGAGGAAATCAAAAACGTCATCGCCGACGTTCCCGGGCTTGTGGATTTGTCGGTGGAGCAACAGCAGGATATTCCGCAAATCCGGATTGTGCCCGACAGAACGCAAATGGCCCGCTATAACCTCACCATGTCTTCCGTCGCCCACGCGATGGAGGCGGCTACCGCCGGGATGGTGGTTACACGCACCCTGGAAGGCGACAGAGGGTTTGATGTGGTGGTGAAGTTTCCCGATGCCGCACGCGGCAGTGTCAAAAACATCGAAAATGTTCTCATCGACACCCCCACCGGCGTCAAAATTCCTTTATCGGCAGTCGCACGAGTTACGTTGGCGAAAGGGCCCAACACCATCACTCGGGAAAATGCGCAACGCAAGATTGTTGTGCAGGCCAATGTGGAGGGGCGGGACTTGCGCAGCGTTTTTGACGATGTCCGTTCCCGCATCGAGCAAAATGTCCGGTTGGGCGAAGGATACTATATTGAATATGGCGGACAATTTGAAAGCGAAGCCGAGGCCACCAGAACCATCGCTTTGCTGAGCATAATCTCGCTGATGTTTATTATTCTGATTCTCTATATTGAATTCCGCTCATTTCGAAACGCTTTTCTGGTCATGATTAACCTGCCGCTGGCTTTTATCGGGGGAATCCTCGCTGTTTTCCTGACCACAAAAGTCATCAGTGTGGCGTCTTTAGTGGGCTTTATCACGTTGTTTGGCATCGCTACGCGAAACGGCATCCTGTTGATATCGCATTACAAGCATCTGATGGATGTTGAATCGAAAAGCTTGCGTGACGCTGTTTTGCAAGGCTCAATGGAGCGTTTGCGCCCGGTCATCATGACGGCGCTTGCGGCGGGGCTTGCCCTTGTGCCCTTTGCTTTTTCGGCGGATAAGCCGGGGAACGAAATTCTTTCACCGCTGGCCATTGTCATCTTGGGCGGCCTGTTTAGTTCGACGGTCTTGAACCTCATCGTCCTCCCCTCGCTGTATATGAAGTTTGGGAAGAAGGACGAGAATCAACTTCTCGTGGATGAAAGTGAAATAAATACGAAACGCTAAGAAGGAGGAAAAAGTGAAAGTGAGAATTTTTGCAGTGCTGGTCGGGATGCTGAGTATTGTTTTGGCGGGATGCGGCGCTTCGGGGGTGGCAGTCAAACAACCGGCGCCAGGTGATAAAGGGGCTGTTTTCCGGGAAATCAAAGCCGATGAAAAACCTGCCGGGGAAAATGCCGTTTTAGTCATTGAGGCGAGCATCAAGACGCATCAGGATGGCTATTATCTGCTGGAATCGAGCCAATCGCGGCACGGAAAGGAGTCCTATCCTTTCCAGTACAGCATTGACGGGCAAACCGTTGTCTGGGATGTGGCGGGTGTCAAAGACAGCCAACCGGCCTATGATGCCCAAGGCAAGACAAGCCGCAATCCTGAAGCGCGCGACGGAATGAAATATATACTGGAAAAGCGCATAACGTTGAAAACAGGCTCGCATCGGATCTGCTTTAGCTTGCCGGAAGAGGCTTATTCCACAACGGTGGACATCCGGGTGGAGGAAGGCCGGGAAAACCGAGTTGAATTCAAACCGGTGTACAGGCAAAAGGATTTTCCCGTCCGCATCCCGACGTTTTTAAAAGGGGTCGAGCGGTATGAAGTGTTTATGAACGGATACAAAATGTCCCTAGTACGAGAGGACCGGGATGGACGAACCGATGGTGTTCCAGTTGTCGTGCCAACGGCATAGCTGGGTAGCTAAGTTCGGAAGGGATAACCGC
>WRPE01000063.1 GCA_009773315.1 Syntrophaceae bacterium | reverse complement strand
AGAAAAATATTTCAAATCGATAAATAACTTTCTATTGCTTATTCTCATTGTTTTCTATACTTTACATTATCACCAAAATAAAACGTTGGGACAGTAGTGTCCCGCAATATAAGTTCAAGATCATCCTGTCTTGCACTAAACACTTGTTTCCGCAAACCGTACCGAGCACTTACCCATGTGTCGAAAAAAGAAAATTTTGCTTCCGTTGTCGGTCGATAGCAGATTATATCGTCACTAAGCAGTTCCAAGCGACACTGATGAATGGTCCTTTCTGCTATATCCTCAATATAAAAATGCTTATTCAGATTTACAGCCTTTTCTGTTATCCTGAATACGCCCGTAATTTCCTTGAATCCAGCCCTGTAATAGATAACTACATCACCTACTTTGAGGGGCTCCCATTGGTTCCTGTTGTAAAATCCAATTAGCCTGCTATCGATGTCCCAAAGATCCCGGTGATGAACGACGAACCAGATATTTGACGTTGCCTTTTGCTGGTGAAAAGGTTTCAAATCCTTTTTTCTTTCGTCTGCTTTATGCAGGGGAGTGCCTGATGCAGTTATAATAATTTCCATAATCTGTTTCAGGTTCTCGCATTTCATGTGCTGACTATCAGTGTCATACCTCCACCCTGTTGGAAATGTAAGGAATATCGAGACAGCATTAGAAAATGAAGCCTGACTTTGTATGACGTTGCCTCGCTTCAAAGCATTGGTATACTGATCTGGACTGGCAAACGAGGCCATGATGTCGTACTGAGTCTTTCCAAAGCATATAATGTTCTTGATATCATACTTCGCCAATAGTTCTTCTGTCTTCCTTTTCCCTGCTATGATCATTTTCTGGTATTCACCGACTCCGAAGATTTCCGGCAGCTCATGCGGAAAATTGCTTGGAAATGAAAACAATACGGCTATGAATATACGAAAAGGGCTTTCATATCTATTCTCAATCATCAGGGAGGGGGTAATCTGATTAGATTGTTTAAAATATCCTGTACCCCTTAATGTATTCCAGAAAGGATTCTCCTTACCAACTCGATTCGGAGAAAGAAACATTCCCTGCCGAACAGAATGCGGGTGGGGATTACTCAATAATATTAAGATCGGAATTTTCCCGTTGTCGTTAGGAACCAAGGGACCCTCTGTACGATATCGTATCTGCCTAGCGTTATCATCAAATTTATATAGGTCAATAGAGTCCTGAAATTTCTGCTGGATATTTGATTTTATATCAGGGTAATTCGCTTCAAACTTTAATGTGTCATCACAAATGATTGATTGGCTGTCCATATCGTGCCCCCTCTCCAAAGCCATCTCCATTCATTTACATGCATAATCGAAAAAATCAGCCGAAGCGCAGCGATCGGCTGTATTGATTTTTATGTTTCTTATAAAATCGGCGTATATACATCGATATAGGTGCGCGAGCAATTTGTTACATAACCCCAACAACATGCGTAAATATATATGGAATATTCAACTTTATTGCCGGTTCCCTTTATTTTTATACAATCTTGACCATTGTGTTTACCACCTTGTGTAACACCTGCCTCTGCCGTGAATGGAGTGCCGTTGTTTGTGGACAAATTTTGAGGTCCTGTATTTAGTAAATGCTGTCTAGCCGCAACAAATGTCTTTTGATTATTGACTGTTCCGTCGTGTGGTCGTCTTGTTGGTCTGCTCATCAGATTCACCTCACATGAAATGCGATAGCTCAGAGGGCGTCAAAAACGGCACTTTTTGACAGTCCGTTGGAGCGTGGTTAGGCGTAAAGTTACAAATCAATTATTTATATTTTCTATTTGGCACTTTTCGCTAATCCGCCCTTTGTATATCTGTTTTTCCATTCGCATCTATCGTTAAGCGAAAGTATTTGGTTTCATGCGGACGCAAAATTGTTTCTCTTTGTGTCCATTCACCTTGACCGGCCGCACATAAACCTTTCCCTTGTGGGTCACGCCCCACCTTCAGCATTACTTCTCCAGGTTCAACATAGAATTTCACTGTTTCTGCGGGGTTCAGCCTTGCTGCCAAGATGGTATTAATAAAAACGGCGTAGTAGCACCCGCCACCCAAAAAACCTTCATCTCTTGTAATAACAATTGTAGACGTGGCTTTATCATTTATTGTTTGATAAGAAAGCACCCGATCTTGGGGTGCTTTAATTGCATCAGAATGCCTTACTGGAGTTGTAGCACACCCACACACAATAGCTAATAACACCACGAGAAGCACCGTAAATATCGATTTCATTATCTTCATCTCCTCCTCAAACATAACGAAAAACTGAGCCGGAGCAGCCCAGCGGGCTGCGATCGGCCCTAGCGACGGGTTATTCATTTTTTCTAATTTCAATTATTCTCAACTCTTTACCAGAGTTGTAAAAACTAGACCATGAGAATACCCTTACAGTCATATGCTCTACAGAACATACAAAAACATACTTTAAATTGACTAGAAGCCCAAATTTTATATAAAGTGCCTCAGGAATATCTTTGAAGCCTTTTCGATAAAACTCAATTCCTTTCTCCGAAGTATTAGATTTCCCTGAACTCGGTGCATCTTCTGGTATAAGTATTCCATATGTGAGACTATTTGCATACTTCTTTCGATAAGGGTTTTGCTTTCCATGTTCCTTCAGTAATTCCCCGAATATTTTATGTCTTGTATTATAAGCATCTTGTGATTCGTGGGTTTTAGCCTCAAGAATGATTAGCTCGCCATTCTTGGCCAAATACTCTACATCAGCCGAATTATTTTTATTCGCACCAAAATTGATCTCCTCTTCAACTCCAAATATCTCATCGTCTTTGATGAGCGAATGAAAAAAATCTATTAATGGTACTTCATGGTTAATTTTTGTTCTCACCGTAGGGACTCTTCTTTCTACGCATAACGTGCGCAGAACCCCCGTCTGGCAATTGAGCACGTAATATTGACAGAGTAGTTTATTCGGTATTTAGTAATTCTTCATCTTACCTTCTGCTCAATACTGGTAAGAATCTGGTTTTCAACAGAACCATTTGAACGGGCTACCATCCATGATTTTGAAACATTGCTTTCAAAAGCTTCATAATGCGCATTAATCGTAACCATTGTCTTACCGGGTTCGGTTTCGATCGCCATAATCCGCATATTCATACGTAAACCAGCCCATGTCGCAAGAAACCCACTCGGCGGATAAACATAGCGTTCCATGTAAATGTTATTAAATCCGACTGGAAGCTGGACAAACTGTGTTGTGAGCAAACCACTTTCTTTATCAATGGCTTGCACAGGGTAATTAAGACCAACTTCAGATACCAGCAAAGGCCATACTTTATCCTTCTGAGCCAGTATAACAGCAGATGTCCTTTGCGCCTGCAGCGGTGCTTTTGGAACTGTGGCACAACCAACTATCAAAATCATTGCCACCAGAATAACTAATAACAAACGGCTTTTTTTCATTTTGTTCTCCTTTCTTATGCATAACTATTAATCTATGTCACACGTAATATCTGGTTTTTCGTACAAAATGGCGATGGAAGATGATTTGCTTCATACCTAAATTCCCGTTGAAAATCAAATGAATATTAATTATTGCCACTCACAAAAGCTCATTATTTTTCAGGGGAAAACAAAAAATAAGGGCAAGATGTTGCGTGCAACATCTTGCCCTTATTTTTTAACCTTCAGTCTATAGTCTTCAGCCTTACAGCCTACTCCTCACGCTTCTGCAACACGGCGGGATATCTTTTTCAGACGGCTGATCTGCTGTCGCAGCAGGACAGCTTTTGCGTTTTCGCTTACTTCCATTGCCTGCAACCGGAGACCCTTCAGTTCGCGGATTTTGGCCTTGAGTTCGGTCTTGGATATTTTGATCTTAGCCACATGTTTCTTTCTCTTGATGGGCCCGTCATCCTTGATACCCTTCGCTTCCTTGATAAAGGCGATGATTTCCTCCTTTTTCATGTCGTGAATCGCCCGTTCATGGGGAAGCTCGGCGGCTATTTCCCGCAATTCCTTGATGGTCAGCTTGTCCAGATGTTTTTCGTCGTGTTCTTTTTTGTGAGTTTCTTCCGACATCGCGCATAGACCTCCTTTTTTTATATTTGGGGAATCAACTTGCAATGCATAAAGTAAGTGAGCGGTCTTTTTATACCACAACCCAGGGTACAGTTCAACCCCGGAAGAGTTGGAATACCGCACCGTCATGAAAATATATACTGCACCCCTGCTATCCTCTTTTGATTGACACCTAATCACTTTCTCCTTATAATTCTCAACTACCGGCATATTTTGTTTGTTTCTTATACCAAGTTGCCATCAAATAGTAATCGTAGTACGGGTCTTTAGACCCGTTGAACACACGAACCTAAAGGTTCGGACTACATTGGTTCATTATCCTATGAATGCAACTTGGTATTAGTCAAGACACAATAAACAGGAGGTAAATATGGCAGACACACGTAAATTCAATCGGCGGGAAGTGATCTCCAAAGGTCTGTCGCTCGGTTTGATCGCGGGCGGCGCGGTTATTCTCGGCAAGCCGGATTTTCTCGCGGCAAAGGAAAAACCTGCCGGGATTCCCGATCTGGTCGCCGTCAAAAACGGCGAGCCGGACGCCATGTTCAAAAAAGCTATTGAACTGATGGGCGGCATGGAACAGTTTGTCAAAAAAGGGCAGACGGTTGTCGTCAAGCCCAACATCGGTTTTCCACGCGTTCCGGAAGTCGGCGCCACCACCAATCCACTGCTCATCAAAACCATCATTGAATCTTGTTACACGGCCGGCGCCAAACGCGTCTATGTCTTCGACAACGTGGTGACACCCACCTCCGGCAACGCCAGGAACTGCTATAAACTGAGCGGCATCGAGGACGCGGCCAAAGCCGCACGCGGCATCATTGTACCGGTGGATGATTTCAGTTACCGCGAAGTCACGATTCCCGGCGGCAAAAAACTAAAAACGGCGGATGTACACAGCCTGATTCTGGATTGCGACGTGTTCATCAATGCACCGGTGCTCAAGCATCACAGCTCCACACATCTGTCCATCGCCATGAAAAATCTGATGGGCATCGTTAAAAACCGCATGGAATATCATCTGATTGGTCTGGATCAGTGCATTGCGGATTTTTGTCTGTATCGCAAACCTGATCTCAATATAGTAGACGCCTACCGCGTGCTGATGAGCCAAGGGCCCGCAGGCCCGAGCAACCCGCAGTCCGCCAACATCCAGATGAAAAAGACACTGCTCATGTCGAAGGATATCGTGGCGGTGGACGCGGCAGCCGCCAGAATTTTCGGTAAGGAACCCGAAGACATAAGTTACATCAAAATTGCCCATGCCCAGAAAACCGGCAATATGAACTTAAAAGAGCTGAAAATCGTCACGTTCGCCATGTAGGGAACGGTCTTGCCACCTTTAGTGTGGTCGCGACCATTCCCTACCCCCGCGCGGATTTGGCTTTGAAATGAGGAACGCAATCCTTGACGCTGATAAAAATACGCAAGGTCATGTCCGGTATCATCTTGATTTTGTTTATCCTATTGTTTATGGGCCCGGAAAAATTGTCCGTCGGCCTTTCGGACATCCTGCTGCCCTTTCAATTTGTCCCTGCTCTGGTACAGGCGATCACACAGCCGGGAGCGTTGTTCATTGCCGGTCTGATCTTTATTTTATTGATTACGCTGGTCTTCGGCAGGGTTTATTGTTCCTTCCTTTGCCCGCTGGGGACGCTTCAGGATTTGCTGATTGCGGGATCGCGAAGGCTTGGCCTGCAACCCAAACATCCTTTTTCCAAACCCCATAACGGCCTGCGCTATACGCTTCTGGCTTTAACGGCCATGGCAATATTGATCGGTTCATTGTCGCTGGTCAGTCTGATTGATCCTTACTCTCTCACCGGAAGAATTTTTGCGCATTTTCTTCAACCGCTGATCATCCAGACTTACAACCTGGGAATTATGGCCTTAAAGCCTTTTGATCTTTACTGGTACCCAAAACAGACGGCTTTCGTTCCCCTGTCGGTTTTGGCCGTAACGGCGGGTTTTTTCCTGCTGATCTTGTATCTCGCCGCAACACGCGGCCGTCTGTACTGCAATACAGTTTGTCCGGTGGGAACGTTTTTAGGGCTGCTGTCGCGCGTGTCCATTTTTCAATTCATGCTGAATCAAAAAGCCTGTTCCGAATGTGTGCGGTGCGCCAACGTCTGCAAGGCGGGGTGCATTGACCCGCAAAACGCCTCCATTGATATGAGTCGCTGCGTAGGCTGCTTTAACTGTCTTAACGCCTGTTCCCAAGCCACCATCAGCTATCAACGAAGACAACGTCAAACCAATATCGATACCTGGTCGCCGGCGCGCCGTGGTTTTATCATCGGAGGCGTCGCGGCTTCTGCCGCCGGTCTTTTAGCGTTTAACGCGAACATTCGCGCGTTTCTGGGCGCCGATTCCGCAAGGGTAAATCCGCCGGTCACGCCGCCCGGCTCTCTCAATACAACACGCTTTACACAGACATGCACAGCCTGTTCTCTATGTGTCAGTGTCTGCCCAACGCAGGTGCTGACACCGACCTTTATGGACTTCGGCGTATCCGGTTTGCTGCAACCGAAAATGAATTATGAAAAAAGTTTTTGTGATTATGAGTGCAACGTCTGCTGTAAGGTTTGCCCCACCGGCGCGCTTATGCCGCTTTCGCTTGATGACAAAAAACTCACGCAGATTGGCGAAGCCGAACTTTTAAAAGATATTTGCGTTGTTTTCGTCGATCATAATAATTGCGGCGCCTGCGGGGAAGTCTGCCCGACGCATGCTATCCGTTTCGTGGACAAGGAAAATATCCTCTATCCGGAAATCGACAAGCAATATTGCATCGGCTGCGGCGCGTGTCAACTTGCCTGCCCTACCGTGCCTCGATCCATTGTCGTCCACACCAACGCGGTTCATAAAAAAGCGGAAAAATATCCGTATAACCTCGCGCCGCCTCGAGTGACCCCCAAGTCATCAGATGGTCAGCATATCAGTCCCGAAAAGACGGTCGAGCAAAAGAAGCCGCCCGATAAGGATTTTCCTTTTTAGGCGCCCAAGCCGTCAATAAACGCCAGCACATTCTTGCCTAATACGGCGTGATTGTAGCCGCCTTCGAGAATGCCGAAACAACCGCCCGCATTGCGGCGGGCGGCATTGCGCACCCAGATGCCCATCTCCTTGTAGTCTTCGGTTTTCAACAAACCACCCCAATCGTCTTCATGATTGTCAAAACCGGCGGATACGGCAATCATGTCCGCGTCCGTCTTTTCGAGCGCGTTGTTGACGGTTCTTAAATATTCATTGCGGTCCTGGCCGCCGGGATTCAGGATCGTCGCGTAACCTTTCGGGCCCAGAACATTGATATTGCCGTCGCCTACATGCAGATCAAAATCAAGAATAAAAGCTTTGCTTATTTTATCCGTCTTTTTAAGCTTTGTCAGTGCAATGGCCATATTGTTGAAGTAGCAGAATCCCCAGGCGGTATCGGCGGAGGCGTGATGGCCGGGCGGCCGGATCACAGCAAAGCAGGGTTCGAAAAGCCCGATCTCGGCAGCCTTAATCGCTCCGCCCGCGGCCAGCGTGGCAATTTCATAGACGCCTTCGCGCCGGACTTCGGCGATGTGCCTTGGGGTATGCACAGCCGCAATATCTTCTTCCGAAGCCGGCTGCGGCTCGACGTAATCGACCTTCCCTGCCAGAGCAAACTCTATGGATTCAATTCTCCCGGGATTGGACGCAGGATCATAGGAGTAAACCTGTTTATATTCCTCGGAATAAACAACCTTCATGACTATCCTCCTTGGTTTCTTATTCCTGCAAAAATGAAAACCGGCTTGTCACCCAGGGTTGGGGTTCGCCGTTATATACTTTTTCCACAAATTTTATTCTTCTGTTTTTCCCGATCAGCAAAATCGTTGAAGAGCGCGTGCCATAAACGGGGCTCACGATAAACATCGGCGACAATATCTTTTCCCATTCGGGATTTATACCGGTTTCCGGCAACTGGCTGTCCGGTGGAATATGGCGATCCGCAAGCAGGGCAAATAACGACTCTTCCAGTTCGTCTCCTTTCTTGGTAAGCGCCGTTTTCAATAGTTTTTTCCCCCTTTTTACTTTTGGCCAGGGCGTATCCAGCAGACGATTACTTAAACCGTAAATCCCGGCTGAAAGTTTTTGTGCCTCACCCCGATTGGAATAAACAAAAAGCTCGTCTGCATCTCCCAGCAGTAAATTGAAGCCGTTGAATTGCGAAGCCTGTGCGGATATTTTTTTCAAATATTGCCCGGCACCGGAAGAACCCGTCAAAAACCGGCTGACCAATTTGCCGCGTGAAGGCGCCGGATCTTTCCAAGTGGCCGGATCGCGGTAATTGGTAATGGCCGCAAATTTTCCTTCTTTGGTGACACCCAGCCACGTGCCCTTCTCCTTCAAATCGAGTCCCGCCAGCACTTTCGGATGTTTGCTCCAGAAATCGGCAGGGGCGGACGGCCGGTCATAAAACTCATCGCGGTTGGCCGCCAGAATCAGCCGGTAACTCGGATGCACATTGTAAGCAAAAAGGATTAAGCACATAAAAAAACCTCGTATCTCGTGAAGCGTGAAGCGTATCTCGTCGTTCGCGCTTCACGAGATACGCTTCACGCTTCACTTCTTTAGTCGTTCTAAAATTTTCGTCATCGTCTCGCCCGCAGCGGCGTCGATGCGCACGTCAGCCAAGGAATCCTGTTCGGTTGCACCCCTGTTGATGATCACCAGATCCGCACCTGCCTGCTTGGCCTGAACCGGAACGTAGGCCGCAGGATAAACAAACAGTGAAGAACCGATGACGATCATCAGATCGCACGCCTCGGCCTCCCGCATAGCCTGCGCCAGCGTCTGCTGCGGCAGCGCCTCACCGAAAAAAATGACGTCGGGCTTGAGGATACCCCGACAGTGATCGCAGGTCGGAACATTGTCGGAATCGGCATATCGCTCTTTAACAATGGCGATAGGGTAACGTTCGCGGCAGTTCAGGCAAACCAGCACCTGCATATTGCCGTGCAACTCCCGAATCAGGCCTGGATTGCTGCCCGCTTTCTGGTGCAGATTGTCCACATTCTGCGTGACCAGCGCGCTGAGTTTGCCCATCTTTTCTATTTCAACAATGGCATAATGCGCCACGTTGGGCAGAGCGTCCTCCATCAAGCCACCTTCGCGCAAACGCTGCCACATTTTTTTTCGCGTCGCATGGGACCCTAGAAACTTGTCGATGGTAAAATCATCAGGATCATATTTTGTCCAGAGTCCGCCGGGACCGCGGAAATCAGGAATGCCGGACTCCGTGCTGATGCCCGCCCCGGTGAAGACGACTACTTTTTTTGCTCTCGCAATCATTTCTGCAACTTTGTTGATTTTTTCATCCATAAACGCTGAACGCTCCTTTTGTTTAAACATTTAACATGGTGAATAAAATACACGAACTCCTTCAAAAATCAAAAAGAAAAATTTCTACTTCACATTCCTCCTATTAATTAATGGCCATTCAGCCGGTTAATCCATGCTTCCTGAAAGAAACAAAGTGCCAACCTCGACGAAAATGCTTGACTCCAAACCATTATCAATGATTCTGTTTTCTTAATAATTGTGATATGGGCACTCAGGTTTTATGAAGGTTCAAAGCCAACGGATATAAGCGTGAGATAATGTTGCACCGCCGGAAAACCGGGTGGCGAAACGGAGAAAACAAATCTCAACCTACAGCGCCGGGAGAAAGAGGAAGTTTATAAGTGATTCGTGAGAAGCAACTAATTTTTAACAGATTGTCTCAATATGGCTGTATCCAATGTCCCGTAAATAATGCATAATTCCAATTTGCATTCAAGATGACACTGTGATATATAATCGACATGGAGGTGCAACATGTCGAGACAGGCTAACATCAGTAAAGAAGAAATTGAGCG
>WRPE01000008.1 GCA_009773315.1 Syntrophaceae bacterium | reverse complement strand
GCTGAGTCAGGACTGACAGAGATGGCCGCTAACAAATCGGCTATGCGCCAATTAACCAATTGGCCTTGGATTAGTGCCATTTTGAAGACATAATGGAATCAGAGGTGCTGGAGGACGAACTGCTCGGCGCGCTAAATCCGTCGCAGCGAGAAGACGTGCAGTACATCCTCAAAGCGGGAAGGCATCTGCTCAGCCTGATCAACGACATTCTCGATCTCGCCAAGGTGGAATCGGGAAAGATGCAATTCGAAGTGGAGCGCGTGTCATTAAAAGGGATGCTTGAGGGAATGCTGGCAATGCATCGGGAGAAGGCATCGCGTCATGGGATTAGTATGGATTTACAGATGGAAACGGTCGCGGATATGACGATCGAAGCTGATGAAAGGAAACTCAAACAGATACTGTTTAATCTCCTGAGCAACGCGGTGAAATTCACGCCCGATGGCGGCTCCGCGCTGGTCGTGGCGAAGATGCTCTCCGGAGCAAAAGAAATAGAAATCAGTGTCGAGGATACCGGCATCGGGATCAAGCCGGACGATATCCCGAAGCTTTTCCAGGAGTTTTCACAATTGGATTCTGTCTATGATAAAGAGTACGGGGGTACGGGGCTCGGGCTGGCGCTCACCAAAAAACTGGTTGAACTGCACGGCGGGCGCATTCAGGTGTCAAGTGAATTCGGCAAGGGCAGCCGCTTTGCCTTTGTCCTGCCGGTAAGGCAAGGGAGGGAAAAAAATGGCTGAGAAAATCCTTGTGATAGAAGACAACGAGCAAAACCGTGTACTCATGCGCCAGATCATGACCCGCCACGGTTATGATTTGCTGGAAGCGAAAGATGGGCTGACGGGGATTGAGATGGCCCGCGCGCACATGCCCGATCTGATCCTGCTGGATATTCAGATGCCCGTGATGAACGGTTTTATGGTCATTCGTGAGTTGCGCAATGATGTTGTGCTCAGGAAGATCAAGGTGATCGCCGTTACGTCCTTTGCCATGAAAGGCGACAGGGAAAAGGCGCTGGAGGCTGGTTTCGATGCATACGTCACCAAGCCTATTGATACACGGACATTTCCGGAGCTGGTCAAACAAGTCCTGACCCAGGTGCAGACATGAACCCGCTAAAGCCGGCCATTCTTTGCGTTGACGACGAAGAGGCGAATCGCAAGCTGCTCGAAAAATTACTCGTTCCGCGAGGCTATGTAGTCGTCAGCGCCGCCGACGGAAAAGAAGCCTTGCTGAAAATCAAAAGTCAGGCAATCGACCTCGTGCTGCTGGACATTATCATGCCGGGGATGAACGGCTTTGAGGTGTGCCGGCAGATCAAAGAAGATCAAAAGTTCAGGAATATACCGGTTATCATGATTACGGCATCGATCCTCAAGCAAGACCGTATTCGTGGCATCGAGGCCGGGGCAGAGGAGTTTTTGTCCAAGCCTTTCGACCTGGAGGAAGTGCTCGCGAGAATAAAGATGCTGTTAAAGATGAAAGCACTCGATGACGAGCGCAAGAACGCAGAGTCCCAAAAAGAGGCTGCGCTCGCGGCGCTGCAAAAATCCCACGATGAGCTGGAACGCCGTGTGCGGGAACGAACGGCAGAGTTGGCTCAAGCCAACGAAACGCTGCAAGCAGACATCATCGAGCGCAAGCAGGCGGAGGAGAAGCTGCTGGAATCGAAAATTCTCTTCGAGGCGGTCGTGGAAAACATCCCGCTCATGATTTTCCTCAAAGAGTCGACAGATCTGAGGTTCGTCATATTCAATCGCGCGGGCGAGGAACTCCTGGGCTATGACCGCAAGGATTTGCTTGGCAAGAACAACCTGGACCTTTTCCCACCAGCGCAGGCGATCCACTTCATGGCCAAAGACCGGGAAGTCCTCAATGGGGAAGCCATCGTGATGGACATTCCGGAAGAACAAATCCAGACGGCCAAGAAAGGCCAGCGGGTGTTGCACACCAAGAAAGTCTGCATCAGGAGCGCCGATGGAGCAACGAAATACCTGCTGGGCATATCCGAGGATATCACCGAGCGCAAGTATGCGGAGGAGGAACTTCAGCAGACCTTGGAGAGTCTCCGGAAATCTTTTGGCGCCACCATCCAGGTAATGGTATCGGCCGTCGAGTCCAGAGACCCCTATACGGCGGGTCATCAGGTCCGGTCTGCAAACCTTGCCTGTGCCATCGCCACCGAGATGGAATTACCTCAGGATACAATCGAGGGACTCCGTATGGCCGGTTCCATCCATGACATTGGAAAACTATCGATTCCTGCGGAAATATTGTCCAAACCGACACAGCTATCCGAGCTTGAATTTTCCCTGATTAAGGAACATGCCCGAACAGGACACGAGATGCTGAAGGATGTGGAATCCCCGTGGCCGCTGGCAGAGATTGTTTACCAGCACCATGAGCGAATGGACGGTTCCGGTTATCCACGACACCTGAAGGGGGAAGAAATTTGCATGGAGGCCCGTATTATGGCTGTGGCTGATGTGGTGGAAGCCATGGCCTCTCACCGTCCCTATCGTCCCGGCTTGGGCATTGATGCAGCTCTGAATGAAATCGAGAAAAACAAAGGAACCATTTACGACGAAGCTGTCGTAGATGCCTGTCTGAAACTATTTCGGGAAAAAGAGTTTAAACTTGAAGGGGCTTGATTTTTAACGGGAATCCTCAACACAATTCGACATCGAGAGTCATTGATTCGTACTTGCTATCGGGCTTTGATCTCTGTTTCACTCCCGACGCCTAATTTCTATCGTCCCGCGCTCTTCTTTGCGTCGCTGTGCCTTTGCTCATTATTTTTCACCATCAGGCTTTTTTATATTCTCAACCCCGTCGCATACCCTTCCGCAATGGCATCCAGGGCTTTGCGGATTTTTACGGCGTCTCCGATGCTGAAGAGCTCTGGAACTTTTCCCGCCAGTATTCCGGAAAGTTTGTTGCAAGGCTCTACACCCATAGCCAGAACAATCGTATCATAAGAACTGATGTTTTCTTCGCGGCCGTCTTTTTCAATAATCAGGCCGTCGGGCCGAAGCTCTTTGACCCTGGCGCTTAAGTAAATCCGAACGTTTTTCGCCGCCAGGTCCTTGAACAAAAACTCTCGGGCTGAGAGCGTTACATCCTTTGCGATCTCGGGCAGCATCTCCACAATCGTCACATTTTTACCGTGATGAGCCAGATGGTTGGCGGTTTCCGTGCCGATCATCCCTCCGCCGATGACGGCGACACGGCCTTTGGCATTGGCTTTCCCTTCCAGAACATCCTGGGCAGTCACGATATTGACCTTCGGGGGACTAGATAAGGTCATAGACACTGGCTTACTTCCCGTGGCGATCACAACAACATCCGGTTTCTGCTCGCTGATGATGCCCTCCGTAAGCTCCGTCTGAAGATGGATGGAAACATGGTGATCAGTCAGTTGTTTTTTCTGCCAGATGATAAATCCTGCTATTTCGCCTTTATGCGGCGGGATGGCGGCGGTATAAAATTGCCCGCCAAGCTTTTCGGACTTTTCAAAAAGATGAACCTCATGCCCGCGAATGGCAGCAACCATGGCGGCTTCCATTCCGGCGGGTCCTCCCCCGGCAATGAAAACCTTCTTGCGAAGATCTGCAGGCCGGATCTGAAGTTCCGCTTCTTTTCCCAGGGTGGGATTGACCATGCAGGTGGCGGGCTGGTAGAGTGCTATTTTGCCGATGCATCCCTGCAGGCAGCCGATACAGGAATTGATATCGGCAATATGACCTCTCGCGGTTTTGTTGGGAAACTCGGGATCAGCAAGCGAAGCTCTGCCCATGGCCACCAAGTCGGCCTTGCCGGAGGCCAGAATTTCTTCGGCAAGATAGGGATCATTGATCCTTCCGACCGTGATGACCGGAATTTGAACAACGCCTTTTACCTCACGGGCATAATCGGTAATCCAGCCGTGGCTGATGGCGGCAGGCGGGGCTATGCCGTAAAAGCTGCCATATGTGCCGGCGGAAATGTGCAGAGCATCAATTGAAGCCTCTTCCAACATGCGGCTGATGGCTTTCGTGTCTTCAATATTCCGTCCTCCGGGAACCAGCTCGTCTCCCGATATCCTGAAAATGACCGGGAAGTCTTTCCCGGCTTTGGCGCGGACGTTGGCCAGAATTTCCAGGGGAAAACGCATCCTGCTTAGTAAGTTTCCTCCATACTCGTCGGTTCGCTTATTTGAATAAAGCGACATAAACTGGGCAATCAGATAACCGTGACCACCATGGATTTCAATGCCGTCAAACCCCGCTTCCTTTGCCCTGCGTGCGCAATCACCAAATTGTTCGACAATCTCAGCAATGTCATCTTGCGTGAGCTCGCGGGGAATTTCCTGAATCATCGGGCAGGCCAAAGGCGAGGGCGCTACCGGTTGGCTGCCGATCAGAAACTGGGAGGTCTGTCGTCCGGCATGATAGATCTGGGCGAAAATCCGCCCGCCGCTTTCATGAATCCTTTTGGTAAATTTGGCGTGGCTCGCGATCTGGTCGTCGTTCCAGAGGCCCGGAATGTTTGGGAAGCCTTTGCCGGTGGGGGATACCGCATAATCTTCTGTAATGATCAGACCCCAACCGCCCCGGGCCTTCGCTTCATGATAAGCTGTATATCTTTCTGTCGCCGTGCCGTCGGTATTGCAAAAGTTCATAACCATGGCCGGCACGACCAGCCTGTTTGGAATTTCCAGTTGACCGATACGGATCGGTGAAAATATATTTGTGAACATGATAAATCTCCTTATCAAGAGGAAGCATCTGCCAGGCCAAAAATCGCCTTGGCGTTGCCGCCCAGTATCAGATTGACTTCTTCGACCGTAAAATGAATACTGGCCGGCGCTTTTTGAGGCAGGTCCCGGATAAACTGGAGCATCGTTTTAATCGGATACAGAAGCGTCTGGACTGGAGCATCAGAACCGAACAGAATTTTTGCGGGACCGACCAGATCAATGACTTCGCGTAACTGGCGGCAGAACAGGTCGTAATTTTTATAGGCGAGGGTGTCCCATACCGCCAAGTCCCCGTGCATGTTGGCTTGAAAGGCTGCCAGAGACGCCCAGGGCCGCCAGTTGATATACCCGCCCAAGTGAGCGGCAATCACTTTTATTTCCGGAAAGTCCACGGCGATATCAGCCAGCATCAGAGGTTCGGCAAATTTGCAGCGCCCTTTGGGCATCAGCGGCCCGGTGTGGGTAAGAAGAACTCCTTTATGTCTGGCCAGGATTTCCAGAACTTTGTACGATTCCGGCCCTGCCGGATCAAAACCGTGATCCGGGTGATATTTTATGCCCCGCAGACCATATTCCTCAAAACACACTCTGGCCATCTCGGCTGCTTCCGGTCGTCTCGGGTCAATGCCCGCAAGGCCGATAATCCGGCCGGGATGCCTGAGGACCGCCTCCCCCAGCATCCGGTTCTGCCTTTGTATTTTCTCGGGAGTAACGAGCGGAAAATTTGAGTTGTCTACGTTCATGGCGATGGTGACATCAATGCCCGCTTCGTCCATCTTGTCGATGAGCCGGTCCGCCAGAGGATCTCCCCATGTCTGCGCGGCGGTTTTTAGCAGCGTTTCATAATCCGGGTTCATCCCCATTTTTTTCGCCTCATGGTAGATTAACTGAACCATCTCCGCGGCCCCTTTTTCACTCATGGCCGTCATGTAGTGATAATGCGAATCGATGATCATGTTTTTCTCCTTATTTGTTTTAACCCTTCAGTCTTCAGCCTTCAGCCTTCGACCTTCAGCCTTCTACCCTAAACATCCCAAATAAAAATGACACCACTTGTCGGGAAAACCCATTCCTCGTTGGAAATTTTAATGTTAATTGATTTGCCCTTGCTGGCCTGTATGGCGGCCTGGGGATGGCGGCCGGCAAAGAAGCTTTCCGCCCGGACATTTTTGAGACCGGCATGCTCATAGTGAAAATTGATCTCGAGACCGCGTGTCGGATACAGCAGATACACAGGGAACGTTCTATTGCCCTTGGCTTTCTTGGTGAGGATTTCGATTTCGATCTTCACTTCCTTGTTGATCTTTTGTTTAAGCTGATCGCTGCCGCACCAGACTTCATAACCGCGATTGGTCTTTTTGGTTTCAATGATCGGAATGTCTTCGCCGTCGATGCACATTTTCTTCACGGTAAAATCGCGCTCGATCACCAGATCATCGCCGCCGAGTATCCAGCGGTATTCGCAATGCTCGTCTTCAATGAGTGCCGCCAGCTGTGCGCTATCCGAGGCGCAACCGATCATGAAAATATCGCTGCGGATGGTTTTCTTGTATTCGACATGGGTGCGCAACTGGAAATAGGCGTCCGCGCGCCTTTTATGATCGGCGGTTTCCGGCAGTTGTGAAATAGTAATATCGTAGCGGAAACTGGAGCGCAGTTCGAGCTGGCGGTCTTCCTTGCCAAACAGGGTTTCAAACATTTCATAGTAAATAGCGTCGCCGAGTTCCTCGTCGCGGGTGCGGGTTTGCAGACAATGCCGGATGATGCTGTCGATGCGCGCGATGGATTTTTCTTCGCCGGGCACAAAAATTCTGCGCAGTCTTGGTTCCACCGCATCGGTTTTTCCTTTTTGCAAAAAGACGCGCGGTGCGCGTTTACCCAGCGCACAAAGGACCTCGTAGCTGATGGTTTTGGCCCTGTCGGCAATTTCATTGGCGCTGATGTATTCGTCGTGCTGTCTGCCCAGTAAAACCACTTCATCTCCGACTGCGCAGTCGGGAATATGCGTGACGTCCAGTGTGCACATGTCCATGGACACCCGCCCGATGACCGGCGCGCGCCGGCCGCGAATGAGCGCTTCGCCCAGGTTAGACAGGATAAAGGGGTAGCCGTCGCCGTAACCCACCGGAATGGTCGCCACGCGGGTTTTACCTTTGGTGATATAGGTTCTGTTGTAGCCGATGCCGTAGCCTGCGGGGAATTCCTTGACGAGAACGATCGTCGTTTTAAAAGACATCACCGGCAGTAGCGTGGCGTTACGCTTGGTTTCTTCCGAGGGATAAATGCCGTACGTCATGATTCCGGGACGCGCCATTTCCAGTTTCAGCGCCGGAGAATTCAGAATCGCGCCGCTGTTATCCATATGCTTGATGGGAATGTCGATGCCTAGCCGTTGCAAGTCGGCAAGCAGTCCGGAAAACAACCGCCACTGCTCATCGTTGTAAGGCGTCATCAGTTCACTTGCGGCAAAGTGGCTGAACAGGCCCTCCAATATGATATGGGGCAGTGTTTTAATGTGGCGGATCAAATCAATAGCCTCGCTGTGCATGGTGCCGCCGCGTCCCATACCGGTATCGACTTCCACGTGAACGGATAATGTCCGGGAGGCGTGGGCCAACTGTTTTTCGAGAGCGCTGGCGAATCCCGCATCGGAAACAGACGGCGTGAGGTGGTATTTGATCATGTCGGGTATTTCCGACAAAGTGGAAGGCCCCAAAATGACAATGGGCGCCTCAACGCCGCTCACGCGCAGCTGAATACCTTCGTCGGTATTGGCTACGCCCAGCATCCGTGCGCCCGCGCGCAAAGCGGCATGGGATATTTCAATTGCACCATGACCGTAAGCATCGGCCTTGACGGTTTGCATGAAATCAACCGCGTCGCCGATCAGGCGTTTAATTTCCCGGAGATTGGCGGTAAAATTGTCCAGGTCCACTTCCACCCAGCTGCGGTATTTCTGCTCGTTTTTCAAAATCATTTTCTTGTCATCACAAACACCCCATCCCACGGCTCGGCCGGCGGGTGTTCCTTTAAATTATTGCACCTTTCCATGTACATCGTCGATACGAAATCGCCGGGCCGGATGTCTAAAACGCACTGGAAGGCTGCAATGGCCTCATCCCATTTTCCTTCCCGGTAGCGCGCCAAACCTTTGGCAAAGGCATCAATCAGATCTTTAAAATTCGCTTCATCTTTCTTTTCACCCAGCAGTTCATAAATTTTGACCGGTTTGATTTTGCCTTTGACGCGCACCCCGTCCAGCTCGCGGCAGCAGATGCTGTCTTTTACTTTTTCGTAAGTAAACTCACTGATGATAATGTTGGTTCCGTATTCCTTGTTGGTGCCTTCCAGGCGCGAGCCGAGGTTGACCATGTCTCCCATGACTGTATAGTCAAAACGCATCTCTGAGCCCATGTTGCCCACAACCATGTCGCCGGTGTTAATGCCGATGCCAATGTCAAAGGCAGGCCGTCCTTCGTCTTTCCATTTTTTCTGCAGCTGACGCAACGCCTTCATCATCGCCAGTGCGGTGAGGCAGGCCCGGTGGGCGTGATCCGGTTGGGAAATAGGCGCGCCGAACACGGCCATGATGGCGTCACCCATGTATTTGTCGAGCAGGCCGTCGTGCTGGAACACCTCATTGGTCATGGCCGTGAGGTATTCGTTGAGCAGCGCAACCAGCGCTTCCGGCGTCAGTTTTTCGGAAATGGCGGTAAAGCCGCGGATATCCGAAAATAAGACGGTTAAGTCTTTCTTGTCGCCGCCGAGTTTAAGCTTGGCCGGGTCTTTGAGCATTTCGTTAATAACCGAGGCGGTCAGATAGTATTGAAACGCGCCGCGAATTTTCTTTTTCTCCCGTTCTTCCTTAAAATAATGATAAATCGTGATGCCCAGATAGATCATCGCCATGGTTACAAACGGATAAACCAAGTTCAGCCAGATGTTGAATCTGAAAAAAATAAAAAAATTGACGGCGACAAACGCGGCAATCATCAGAAAGGCGGCGATCATCCCGGAGATCGGCCGCAGGCGGGGAATCAAAAGACCGACGGCCAGTCCAAAAAAGATAATCGCGCAAATGTCTATAAAGTGCGTGAACGAGGAATGGGTTAGAAAGTTCTGGTGCAAAATGTTATCAATGACGGTGGCGTGAATTTCCACGCCGGGATAAGTGGATGAAAAAGGCGTCACGCGCAGGTCATAGATGCCAATGGCGGTTGCGCCAACGAGAACAATCTTATTCGCGAAGGTTTCCGGGGGGATGTTGCCTTTTAAAATATCAGCAACGGAATAGTGGAGAAATGTCCGGGGAGGGCCCCGATAATTTATCAACAATTGCCCCGATTCATTCGTGGGAATAAGAATATCACCGATGCCGACGTTCTTTGCGCCATAGGGCTCCAGGTTCAGGGACAGAGCCGGAAAATCAAGATAGGCATGAACCAGTGAAACGGCCAGCGAGGAGTAATAATTGTCTCCAAAAGCGATGACCAGAGGCGACCAGCGGTAGGAGCCGTCGCTGTCCGGTATCATATTGAAATAGCCGCCGTTTTGCGCGGCGTCGGCAAGACTTGAAATGTTAGCCTCTGGTGCGTAAGCGCGCGGCAGATAGGAATCATCGGGCTTGTCTGTGGTGGAGTTGATCATCGCATAACGGGAATTTTCTATGCGGGCGGCATTATCGGCGATTCGCTGCGTCGTGATATGCGCCAGGTCTTTTTCATGCCCCTTGCGTGGAAAATGAAAAAAGTAGCCTAACGTGACGTTTTTGGCTTTATGAATGGATGCGGCCAGAATCGCATCCGTGTCGGCTGCGGTTCTTTTCTTGGCAAGCAGTCGGGTGACATTTGAATCGGAAATGCCGCTTTTTTTCATTTCGGCGGCCAGCGCGTTGATGGTTTTCAGGGTGGTGTTGTCGTCCGGTTCGGAAAAAACAATATCAAAGCCGACCGCTTTGGCGCCTCCTTTTTTTAATTGATCCACCAGACGGGCAATCGTTGTACGCGACCAGGGCCAGCGTCCCAATTCAGAAACGCTTTGTTCATCGATGACGGCAATGACTGTTTCATCGCCGGGTGCAATTTTGCCTCGTGACGCCATGCGCAGATCCAGCGTTTTAAGTTCCACGAGCCGCAAAAACTGAAAATCAGACAAAAACAGCGCCAACGCAACCAGAATCACAAAGATTGTTATTTTGAGCGGTGTGATCTGTAAAAGTGTTTTTAATTTTTGATTCATACGGCATGCTTCCCCTGTTGCAAAATCATACCAAAGCGCCGGGTAAAGTCAAGCTGTCCTTTGTTTTACCGATAAAAGCCTTTGCCGATGATCCGGTTGCGGCGATATTTAATCCCGCTGTTGCGGGACGAGCGTTAATTCTCCGCGAGCTTGCTCGCGAGGTGGTTGATTGGAATTTACTTGATACGTAAAAAAATGAATAAAAAATCAATCAATACTTGAAAGAAAATGGTTTTTGGACTAAAATCACATAAAATGAGTTAACAGAGGGCGGAAGTTAGGACCCATCAACAACGAGGAGGGAGCGAAAATGTCAAAGGTAAAGCCGGGTGATGTTCTGAGTTGTGAAGTATGCGGACTTGCTGTCATTGTGGATGAGGAATGCGGCTGTGTGATCACCGAACTGATCTGCTGTGATGAGCCGATGGGGAACAAAGGTCCCAAACCGCCAAAGAAAGCGGTCGCCGCGCCGAAGAAAAAAGCGGTTGTGAAAAAGGCAAAACCGGCTGTGAAAAAATATGCCGCGAAGAAACCGGTGGCGAAAAAAGCAGCTGCTAAAAAGCCGGCAGTAAAAAAGAAACCGGTCAAAAGATAGTCAGGACAAATGATTGCGGCCATGTTTGGCAGTCTCAGTCCCGGGATTTTGGGGGCTTGGGGCTTTTCATTTGCTGATTGCTGACGCCGATTTTTAGCTGCGTTTAAATTCAGTCGTATATTTTATGAAAAAAGTTGTTCGCAAAAACGAGGTGGATGCGGCCCGGCTTCCGCCGGCGCAAAAAAACAGCAGGGATAATGTCTGGTGCGACAAGTTCAGTTATTTTATCGATCTGGATGCCTGTTCAGCGCGGTCATATCAGAAGAGCGTCTGCCGCCGCTGTTATGCGTCCCTCCTGCAGGTACCCTTGCCCTTTTGATTAAGAAATATTTACTTGCGGCGTACGCCGTCCAGCAGAGAACCCCGGAAACCTCGGCCGATTTCCCGTCCGACCGATGAACCGATGGGTCGGGCCAAGCCCTTGGAACGAATCAGACGCATTCCCCATCGCCGATTGCTTGACAGAATGCTTAACCATAGTCTTGTTTTGATATAAAAAAATTAGGAGGGCAAAAATCATGGGCAATATTTTCAATTTTTCAGGTAAAACAGCGATAGTCACCGGTGCGGGCAGAGGAATTGGCCGGGTGATTGCTCTAGGATTGGCGGAAGCAGGAGCCAACGTTGTTTTGTGCAGTCGGACCAGAGCCGAAATTGACGGTGTCGCGGATGAAATCCGCAAAAAAGGCGGCAAAACTCTACCCGTTGTGACCGATCTGACGGACAATGAACAATTGGACAATCTTGTGAGTTCAACGGTTAAGGAATTCGGTCGGATCGATATTCTGGTTAACAACGCCGCCCGCAGCTTTCTGCGCGGTCTGCTCGATTTGCGCGAGGACGGATGGGACAAGTGTTTCAACACCAACGTCAAGGCTGTCTGGCTTTTGAGCCGTCTGGTTGCGCGTCAGATGATTGAACAAAAAAGCGGAAAGATTATCAATATTACCACAGTTGGAGCGGATAAGGCTGAAGCGGGCATGGCCGCCTACGGATGCAGCAAGGCGGCGCTCAAGATGCTCACGCGTTGCATGGCCCGCGAATGGGCGCAACTGGGCATCAACGTGAATGCTGTCGCGCCCGGATTTACCCGTACGGATTTCAGCAAACCCATCTGGTCCAATCCCGACATTGAAAAGCTGATTTGTAACACCATTCCTAAGGGAAAAATCGCCGAGCCGGAAGATGTTGTCGGGGCGGTGCTTTTTCTGGCGTCCAGCGCCGCCGACTATATCACCGGTGATACGATTTATGTGGACGGCGGAACAATGACCACTTAATCAAATATCAAAAGGGTAAGAGCTTTGCATAACCACATAAAACCAACAATTTCGTCATTCCCGCGCAGGCGGGAATGACGAATAGAGGGGTTGTGCAAAGCTCTCAGGGTATCGAAAATATTTCATTAACAGGATAAAAATCACTCCTGCCTTTATCTAGGGTGACACACAAACTGTCCTGAACAGTAAAAATATTGAGAAAGAAGAAAAATTATGCCGATTGAAATCAAGATGGAAGGCCAAGTGGCCGTTGTGACGTTGAATGAAGGGGAAAACCGTTTGAATCTGGATTTCCTGGAGAAATTTATGGAGGCACTGGAGCATGTTGAAAAACAGACGGACGCCAATGTCCTGGTCGTACGTGGCGCGCATGAAAAAATTTTCAGCAACGGAATCGATCTGGAGTGGCTGCTGCCGATCATGCAGAAAAATGACACGGCCACGGCTAAAAAGTTTATCGATACGATGATGGGACTTTTTAAAAGAATTCTACTGTATCCGATGCCCACGATTGTCGCCCTTACCGGGCATGCCTTCGCCGGCGGCGCGATTCTGTCCTGCTACTTTGATTTTCGTTTCATGAGGTCGGATCGGGGCTTTATGTGCTTTCCGGAAGTCGACTTGGGCATTCCGTTTCTGCCGGGCATGCTCACGGCGATGAGAAAGGCTATCCCGCGTTACAAACTCGAAGAAATGATTATCACCGGAAAACGTCTCACCGCGCAGGAATGCGAGGATCATCATATCATTACCAAAGCCTGCCACATCGATCAGTTGATGGACGAGGTCATGAATTTTGCCAAACTCCAGAACAAGAGACGGGTGATTGTTGCCGCCATCAAAGAGGAATTGAACAAGGATATTGTTTACGCGATAGAGCATGATGATCCGCCGATCATCGCGTCCGGACGCTTTTACGTTTGATCGATTCCATTCGAAATCAAGCGCTACCTTTGTTGGCGTCGCGTGCCCCCACACTTGGAGGTCGTAAGCTTCCTAGATAGACGTATTCGTAACGTGTGATCTTCAGGTTATACGCTTTGTCGCCTCCTCCTAGCCGTCGCGGCATGCGTGCCCTTTAGGGTATTGGAATGGAATCAACCGAGTATCAAGCAAGACGTTTGGAACGGAAAAAATTCTCCAGATCTCCAATAAAGTGATAGCCCCATCGCCGTTGGTCAGCGATGGGGCTTATTTTTCTCTGGTGCCTTTCTATGGGACCCCCGTTCAATAAAAAGCAGGTCCTGAAAAAGCTTGTCTATCTGTTTCACCTACGAGTCCTCAGTTTTCTCTAAGGGACAGACGTGAAGATTACCATATGAAATCATTTGCCTTGCTATATGGGGAAATTTGAATATCGAAAATCCCATGTTCTTGAGGTCGTTAACGGAGTACTGAGTAACAAGATCATCTTCAGTGCTCTTGCATAGGGGAACCATGTCAACAAGGGGTTTATCGGAAATGACTATATTCATGGCATGGGTGGATGAATGGATAATCAAGCCCTGCAGAGCCCATGAAAGGGATAGAAGTTTTTGTATCTTCTCGCTCTTTCTTGCTGCTTCTTTCAGGCGATCTTCCATGTTCAAAGCGTCTTCGAGAGAGAGATTCAGAACATCAGGAACCATTTTTGCGATGGCGTCAACATCTGCATGGGGAAGACTCATGGCGCGACCAACGTAGCGTATGGCAGATTTCGCCCTCATTTTTCTGAAGGTGATGATCTTGGCCACCCGGTCGGTACCGTATTTCTCCGTGACATACCGGAAGATGTAATCACGCCCTTCCGGAGAAAAATCTGTAGTGATGGCGGGCATTTTGAGTCCATCGTTGGCCCCGTATTCAAGATTTCCTCGGGGAGGACGGGAACAGTCTAATTCGAGAGATAGATTGCATTTGTCCGCAATCAGGACGGTATTGGAGATAGCCTCGGGACAATAAGAGAAAAGGCTCTTCATCTCCTCCGGTGAGCGGAAGTAGAACTGGTCCGTATCAAAGTGCATCCGTTCCGTGTCATCAAGGGTCTTGCCCGTCTGAATGCAAAGAAGTGCGTCATGGGCCTCCTCATCATCTGCCTGAAGATAATGACAGTCATTGGTGGCGACAACAGGAATAGAAAGAAGACGACTGATATCCATTATGCCTTCATTGACAACCCTTTGTTCAGGCAGACCGTTTTCCATGATTTCCAGGTAGAAGTTCCCCGCACCAAATATTTCCTGGTATTCACGGGCAGCTTTTATGGCGGCATTGCGATCGCCTTTCATGAGATATGAAGCAACTTCTCCATGCAGGCAAGCGCTTGTAGCGATAAGTCCTTCATGATGATCCTGAAGGAGTTCCTTATCCACCCGGGGGTGATAGTAGAAACCCTCAAGGTAACCTGCCGTGGTTAGTTTCAGGAGGTTTTTATATCCCTGCATGTTTTTGACGAGAACCACAAGATGATGAGAAGATTCTTCAATACTGGAGGAAGACTTGTCAAATCGGCTCTTCGGGGCGACATACAGCTCGCAGCCAATAATGGGTTTGATCCCGGCTTTTTCGGCGTGCTGATAAAATTCGATAGCACCAAAGAGATTGCCATGATCGGTCATGGCGATAGCCAGCATCTGATATTCCTTCGCCTTATTAAAGAGATCATTAAGACGAAGCGTGCTGTCAAGGAGGCTATATGTTGTGTGAACATGAAGGTGAACAAAATCGGCTTTTGCGTTCGTCATAATTGTTTCCCCATCAAATCAGCATTATTTTTTATCCCGTATTCGTTCCTATTGAAATGCAGCGATCATCCCACAACTCCGTCATGCCGAAGTCTTTGACATTGGTGACTTCGAGTTTTGGGAGCCCTTGTTTGTCAAGCCAGGCGTGAATGAATTCCGTCGCTGCCGTTCCTTCGCAAGCCCTCGCGGTAAAGATCTTGACCGTCTTCCCTTCGCCAATCCAGCGCTGAACACGTTCAACCATCGGGGTAATCGCTTTCCCGATATGATGGATTCCGATCCAGCCATGATATTCGGCCAGGGTCCCATCCAGATCCACACCTATTCAGAATTCAATTTCGCTCATGAAAATATTATCTCCGTCATTGGTCAGTTGATCTCAAAAGGCACACCATCATCAAAACGACAGACATTGGCAAAATGGTTCTTAAATTCATCGCCAGATAATGTATGAATGGGTACAATCATCCGAGGCTTCAGAGCATCTGCCAATCGCTTCAGATCATGAAGGTATGCGTGACCGCTTGTGTGTATGATCTTCATCGGGATTTTGTATCGATCCGTAAACTCTTTGAGTTTCGGATTGCTTTTTAAATAGCCGGACCACATGGAATAGATGAAACTGGCCTTCTGCAAAGGCCTCTCCTTTTCCATTCCCTTAGCCATTATCTTCATGATACTGAGAGGTATCCTGAGAACCATGTCTTTACGCTGTGCCAATATCTCCTCTTTTTCAATCTTAAGAGATTTCCATTTGTAGAGAAGATGCTCATTAACTTGATTTGCTATCGTCTTCGCGTGTTCGATAAGATAAAGAATCCTCAAGTTTTTATCAGAATACAGCGGCAAACCGTGGGGAAAATCCTTGATCTGTTTCAGTAGATAAAACTGATAAAGATCGACCACCAGTATCTTCTTTGCCTGTAACGCAGCTTGGTAAATGGACACGAGGCGGTCAATGTTGCTGCCCGCTGACATAACAAATGAAGCATCTTCCTGCAACGCAAAAAGACTGTACAGCGCACCCTCAACGGCTTCTTCGGTTTCATACCCTACATTGTGTTCACCACCCAGGGTTGTGCCTTCCATCAGAAGGCAATCGACATTTTGAATGGGGTTCTTTATGAGGTCCTCGAAGAGCATGGCTTTCCGGCCATGACCACGAAGATCTCCGGTATAAAATATCTTTTTGCCTTCAGCCTCAATCAGCAAAGACGATGCTCCGAAAGCCGAATGATCCATAAGAAAAGGCGTGATAGTAAAGGGACCTACCTTGAATGGTGGCATCAGATGGTCGAAGGTCTGACAGTTATCCATTCGACTTTTTTTCGTCTGCTTGAATGTATAAAAGATGTTTCCGACCTCGATAAGGGCCTTGGTTTCCCGGCTTAGATAAATAGGTATTTCAGGATGCACCAGGCTCATCAGCCCGTAATGATCCAAGTGGGCATGTGAGAGAATCACCGCCGTAACCGAAGGAACCTGATCGGCATACAAACCCTTAACATTTGGCAGGATGCCGTTTTCAATAGATGGAGTCTCGATCGATGCTTGATCCAAAATACCGCCATCCTTGGTCATCAGCGGCATTCCTAAGTCCAGAATGATCCGATGATCCCCGGAAGATATTTCGATACAAGAACCGCCGATTTCATGGGTACCGCGGTGAATTATGATATTCATGATATTATTACGTTCAGGCCACTTCCATTTTCTTCAATCTTGGCGACAGACACATAGTACGAACCTCTATTCCTAAGTTCATCTTGAACTTTCTTAATCTTATCCTTGCTGCTACTCTTTTTGTTAAAATCAGCGATTGCGACAATAGCTTTGACTTCTTTGAATTTACCATCTGGGAGCCACTTTGTTGCCTCTACGGGAAGTAATCCGAGATCAATCTTTTGTTTAACGAGACACTTAATGTTGTCAGAGATAGATGAAACAACTTCATAAAATGCATCTTTATAAACTGATACCTGCAATGGCCCCCAATAAATCCCGGAGGTATAGCTTCCATGCTTCAACTCAATACAAAAAAGTTCTTTTGCCGGTCCGATCGCAAGGAAATCCAATTCATCACCAAAGGATTTTCTTAAATCTTCCTTCCCCCATATTTTCGGATTATCTTTTCTGAATTTAGATCGGATGACGAGATATTTCTCTTTCATTTTTTCATAGAACATGCTTTTTTCATCGCGTTTTTTAAACCCCAAGACGGCCTCACGATCAAAAATCAACCATTCTTTTTCAACATCCCAATTTTTCCCAAAATAAAGACTGAGCCTATTAGACCACCATCCCTCTTTCTTGTTATCATAAAATTTATTCTGTGCAATTCTCGCAGCCTCAATAAGATAATCTTTATATTCTTTCTGTTTTTTAACTAAATCATCGAAAGCCCATTCTCTCATGAGTGTACTGTAGGAAACGCCCACTCTACTATATGACTTATCTGTAGATAATTTTACGGAGTCATTAGACAAGCTGATTGTGATGAGACGGGTGCCTCCGTGATAGATCATGATTTCATTTTTCTCTCTGAGATGAATATCGAAAGCATTCGGATCGTCTGGAATCCATGTCTCGTATCCATCAATCAGAAAATTCAATTTCCCAGTCGACTTCAGTAAATCTACACTTTCTTTATTCAATGAGCGCTCATACCTTACAGTCATAGTATCATCCTCAAATTTAATGGTTTCCAACTTCCACAATTTGAAAAACCGGCTCCGGGTTGCCTATGGCCACAACGCTGTTATCAACTGCATATACAACCCCTGGTTTCAGTTTGTTGAGCATTTTGAATTCTTTTCTTGCTGCCGTATGAGACTGGCCAGGAGATCGGAATGCCCGACATAGAAGGAAGCCGCTGATCTCGATTCCCCAGATGTCGCATTTCCCTGGCTTGAGCCTGCTATAGGTACACTTTGCACAACTGATATGTCCACCGTTTGCCATATCCAGCCTCCTTGATTTATTTATTTACCTTTTTAGGTGACATCATAGACGACGCCATCCGAATAGGCAAGGACATAACCCTTTTTATTTCGGTCATATTCGATGACTTCCCCCAAGGCATTCCACAGCTCAATATCTCTGCGGACGGTCTTCGGGGAGATGCTGAACTCGTTGCGCATGTCCTCAACATACATGATACCTTCTGATTTAAGCACCTTCATGATTTTGAGAAGACGAAAAATTTTACGGTCATAACCACGATGCTGTTTGTTATGCCGGGTGGCCGCTGCCTTTTTGTTCAGGATCTTTAATTTCAGATAATCGTCGTCAATGAATTCCGGTGTTCTGAGAATGTATTTTTCGACTTTGGGGGGTATTTTAAACGGTGGCGCTGATGTGAAAAGAACACATAGGGAGTTCGGGTCACCGGCTTCTTCCAAAAATGAAAACCATTGGAATATCTCGTCTGTTTCTTCTTCCGTCAAGTCCAAGGGATTAATGATATTCATGAAAGACGGAACGGCGATTAAATCACTGACACAATCCGCCCAACAGATAGTGGCCTTCAATTTGTTGGCCGTACTACGCAGCATATCTGTAATTGCTGTTTCCAGGCGATAGGCCACAATGGTATTATCAGACGAGAAATTTACCGGTGTGTCACCGTTCATTATCATTACGGTTCTATTCTTTAGATAATTCATTGCTTTTGCAGCGTACTTATCGATAGGAACAGCATCATCCGCTGAGACTATTTCAGGTGTATCAGCTTTCTTTTTCATTTCTCCCTCCATCTTTTGGAATATCTATATCATACTAAATGGACAACGTCTTGTCCCTCTAATAGGAAATATTTTTTGTGATTGTCAAATTACGACGTGAAATATTGTCACAAATTGAAATGTATTTCTTTGAAATTATCGATGAGAGAGGATTGATTACGCATTGAAATCAAGCATATTCTTCAAGGTTGACGTTTTACTGATTCAGCTTGCTATACGTACCAAATTCTGCTTTTCTTATTAATGTTAATCAGTTGCACATAGTATAAATTTTCATATTTTTGTTCTTTCGTCAAGGACTGTGTTGGCTGCAAACCGTTCGTTGCATAATCACCTCCATAGCTTTAAAGTAATCCCGCTGTAAATGGTGGGTCGAGCGTCGTCATCGCGGAAGGCAGCATCTCGTCCCTATGCAGTGAACGAGTCATCTTCGAGATTTGGGCGAACGGTCGTGGCGTAGTACTGTCGTCCGAGTGGGTTCAAGGACTCCCATGCCATAGCGGCCCCTTCCGGTAGTGCGTCAGTCCAGAAGTCATCGGGAATGGGCGCTGAGGCTCCGGCCACTTGGCCGGGAGTGATGTCGGCGATGATCACGCCTTCGCCATCTTCGTACGTCATACGGGCCAGTACCTGGCCGTTACCGTCTGTGATTTGACTCTCTCCCAGATAGCGAGAAATATAGGACACGGACTCGCGGCCCGGCGTCAATCCCTCAAACTCACCTGCGTGAGAGGCGTGTATTACGGGGACGCGAAGCATCCGCGCAAGATGGGCTGGGGCGTTTCTTAGCAAGTCCCTCGACCGCGCTTGATCCTGAGCGTATTTAGGAGCCACAGGGAGGCGCATATCCCACCAACATGAACCGCCCACGACTAAGTCCACTTTGCCCAGCAATCTACGGGCCGTCCGGGAACGAATTAATTCCCAGCACATAGCGACGCCGATAGAACCATCAGGCGTGTCGAGGATGCCGTCATCCGAACCGCCAATGTAGTAACTGTTCTCCCACATAGTGGGTAAATCCTTGTCGTGCCGGAAGTACTGGCCATTCGGAAAAACGAGCAGAAAACTATTGAAACAGTCCTGTCCTGACTTCGCGATGAAAGAACCGCCTACGACACCGTCATATTCACGTGCAAGTCTGCGCATAAGTTGCAGAGGGGGACCCTCCAGCGGTTGCCACGCTGAAAGCATCGTTGGTGTGAAAGCTACTGCGGACGGGAAGAACTCGGGAAGGATTACCCAACGAGCACCACGCCGAAAGGCTTCGCGGACCAGAGCTTCGGCGCATGAGAGGTTTCGTGCAATTGCGCCAACTTGTGCCCGCATTTGCACTGCAGCAACTTTGATTGGAACCATTCGAATCCTCCACCTGTTTATAACCAAGCAAGCAACCAACCACGCTTACTGACTCTTAGTGATCGAGACGCCCAACTACTTTTTATATGGTTTCCTTATAATATAGATAAATCTTATAAGACATTACTTGTTTATGTGTGAATTATAAAATTGTTGGTCTTGTATGTCAATGAAATGTTGACCATAAAATCTGAGGTCTGTTGACAATGCTTGTCGTCACTCATTGTTAATATTTATTACGATTTAAAATATTACATTTTCGTCGAGGTTGACTATTTGTGGATAGCAGGAAGAAGTACTCAAACACAACCATTAATTACTTTAGGTTACCTGAATATCAGGTGATAGGTCGGTGAATGGAGGAGAAAAAGGTTAAGCGCTAACTGTTCACTCATCTTTACCGGGTGTGCTGCGCACGTGCACCGAATTGGCGTGTGCGTCCAAACCTTCCATTTGGGCAAAATGCCGTGTTTGCAAGGATAGCTTCTCGAAAGCCGCCTGGGTAAAAGACAGGACGCTCATCCGCTTGTAGAAATCATAAACACCCAGGGGGGATGAAAACCGTGCCGTGCCTTCCGTGGGCAAAATATGATTGCTCCCGGCGATGTAGTCGCCTAAGGCTTCCGGTGTGTAGGATCCCAGAAAAACAGAACCGGCGTTGCGAATTTGTCCTAAAATATCCTTCGGATTTTCCACCATCAGCTCCAGATGCTCCGGCGCGAAGAGATTGGTCAGCTCCACGGCCTGACCGATGCCGGATGTGATGATGATCGCGCCGTACTGAGCCAGAGATTTTTCAATGATCCCTTTCTTGGGGAGCTTCTGCAACTGCTTTTCGATTTCTCCCGCCACGCGAGCGGCCAGATCGGGATAGGGCGTGAATAAAACAGCCGCCGCCATTTCATCATGCTCGGCCTGCGCCAGCATATCCGCCGCCGCATAAGCGGGATTGGCGGTTTGATCGGCAATGATCACCACTTCGCTGGGGCCGGCGATCATATCAATGGCGACCTGTCCGAATACGAGTTTCTTGGCCGCGGCGACATAGGCATTGCCCGGTCCAACAATTTTATCCACGCGCGGAATAGTTTGTGTTCCATAGGCCAGTGCGGCGATAGCCTGAGCGCCACCGATCTTGAAGATGCGGTTAACCCCGGCGACGTCGGCCGCTGCGGCAATGAGCGGATTGAGTTGACCGTCCTTCACGGGGCTTGCCAGGATGATTTCCTGGACACCTGCAATACGCGCCGGAATGGCCGCCATCAGCAGCGTGGATGGATAAAAAGCCTTGCCGCCGGGCGCGTAAATGCCTGCCCGTTGCAAGGGCAGTATCCGCTGGCCCAATTCCATGCCGTCTTCATCAACAATCGAATATCCCAAAGCGATTTGGTGGCGATGATATTTTTCAATCCGCTGGGCGGCAAGTCGGATCACGTCCCGGTCCTGCGTTTTTACTTTGGCCAGCGCTTCTTTTCTTTCCGCGTCTGTTACTTCGAGCGTCGCCGCGATCAAGTCGTGGCCGTCAAACTTTTTGGTATAATGAAAAAGCGCTTCATCGCCGCGCACGGAAACATCGTGAATGATCTGGGCCACGTTTGCCAGCAGATCCGGCGTAAACGCACCGCCTCGCCGCCGTAATTCTTGAAAAAAATCACGAAATTCCGTTGCGTCGGCTCGAATAATTTTCATTTTATTGTTTCATCCTTTGTATGTCCGCACCCAGCGCGGAGAATTTCTTTTCAATATTCTCATAACCGCGATCAATATGATAAACCCTTGAAATTTCAGTTGTCCCTTGGGCAACCAGCGCCGCCAGAATCAGCGAGGCGGAAGCCCGCAAATCCGTGGCCATGATTTGCGCGCCGTAGAGCGTCGGTACGCCCCGGACAATGGCGCTGCCGCCCTGAATTGTGATGTCCGCACCCATGCGCATGAGTTCGCTCACATGCATGAAACGGTTTTCAAAAACCGTTTCCGTAATTACGGAAAGGCCGCCGCCAATGGACATGTAAGCCATGATCTGCGCCTGCAAATCTGTGGGAAAGCCGGGGTGGGGAAGGGTTTTCACATCAACACTATGGATTTTATGACCGGCGGCGACTTTCAGTCCTCCGTCAATAGGTGTGATTTTCATACCGGTGTCGCGCAATTTGTTGATCAGAGCTTCCAGATGCTGGGGGTTGCAGCCTAACACATTGATTTCACCCTGCGTCATTCCGGCGGCGATCATAAACGTGCCGGCTTCGATGCGATCAGGAATAATGGACGCTTCAGTCCCTTTCAATGATGTTACGCCGTTGATCGTGATGACATCCGTTCCCGCGCCGCTGATTCTGGCGCCCATACCTTTAAGAACATCCGCCAGGTTGACGATTTCCGGTTCCCGCGCGGCATTGTTGAGCACCGTAGTGCCTTCCGCCAGCGTGGCCGCCATCATGATGTTTTCCGTGCCGGTGACCGTCGGCAGATCAAAATAAATATTGGCGCCTTTCAGTCTATCCGCCGCCGCTTCGATATAACCACCGCGCAATTCTACGGAAGCGCCCATATCCTGGAGCGCTTTAATGTGCAGGTTAACCGGCCTTGCGCCGATGGCGCAACCGCCCGGCAGGGACACTCGGGCCTTGCCCATACGCGCCACAAGCGGACCCAGAACCAATATGGAGGCGCGCATCGTTTTGACGAGATCATAGGGGGCGACGCTGTTTATTATTTTATCAGCGCTGATTTGCACGGTGCTGTCGCCTTCAATTTCCACACCCATATTTCTTAAAAGCTTATAGGTGGTTTTGATATCGACCAGATCGGGAATGTTATGAAACGTACACGTTTCTTCCGTCAGCAGCGCCGCCGTCAGAACCGGCAAAGCGGCGTTTTTCGCGCCGCTGATCTGAACATCTCCATGGAGCGGTTTACCGCCGTGAACGACTATTTTATCCACTTATTTTCTCCTTCCTTTGATTACGCGCGAATGTCCCGCGTAATCAGCGCGCACATCAATACGATCATAAAAACAGGAATTTGCCATGATGGCGCGCACACTTTTGCCCTGTTTAGCGCCGATTTCGAGCAAAAGCCAGCCATTTTCTGTAAGATGGCTATGTGCCTGATATATTAATTTTTCGTAAAATTCCAGACCTGTTTGTCCGGACAGGAGCGCCTCGCGTGGCTCATAATCTTTAACGCCGGCGGCGAGCGTCTCATATTCCTCGGTTCCGATATAGGGCGGATTGGAAACGATCATATTAAATTCGCCATGAACCTGTTCAAATAAATCACCCTGAAGGAAGGTAATCGAATTTTGCAGTTCCAGAGCGAGGGCATTTTTTTGGGCCAGTTTCAGCGCCGCCGCCGAAATGTCGGTGGCTGTGATTTGTGCCTTGGGAATTTCTTTGGCCAAGGCCAGTGCAATCGCACCGCTGCCCGTACCGATATCCAAAATACGTCGCTGGTTGAAAGCCTGAGTCCGGCAGACGGCGAGCGCTTCTTCGACAATCACTTCCGTATCGGGCCGGGGAATCAGCACGTCATGATTGACTTCCAGTGTGAAGGACCAGAAGGCCTTGCGTCCGGTAATGTAGGCGACCGGCTCGAAGCGTAATCGTCTGTCGAGAAGTTTTTGGAAGGCCGTCATTTGAGTGTTGCTTAGTGGTCTGTCAGGATTCTTGATAAATTCCAACCGGTCGCAGTTCAGACAAAAAGCCAACAGAACTTCCGCGTCCAGTCTGGCCGAAGGAATCCCCACGGCTTCCAGTTTAATAGTTGTTTCGGAAATAATGTCACGAATCGTCATGGGAATCCGTTGTCTTTCGTTGCTAAGTCACTTTCCTTAGAAGACTTGTGCATAAAGCTACAAGAACATGTTCGTCTATTTATATATCATCTATATCATAAGGTCAAAGTGTGCTTTTAATCCCGCTTAAGCGGGACGAGCGATAATTCTCAGCAAGAAGTGACATTTCGGTCATGCCCCTGTGACAAAAGTGTCGCCGTCTTCTCTGCCCACCGTTGTATGCATTTGGCGAGTTGCGCACGATGCGGGCCACCTTCATCTATGACATCCGTGTCGTTTTGTTGTCTATTGTATTTCTTCATCCGATTAAGTCATTCCAATGATAACGGTGGTATGCGCAAAAAATAGCAATTGGCATGGCTGTTGCTATTATAACAAAATATTAAGTCGTAATTAAGAAGGAAAATTATGTTTCATGAATGGGAAATCCTCCCATGAAAAAATAAAGCGAGGTGAATGAACTGTGGCCGAACAAATGAATCAAGGAAAGGTTTTATCCATCCGCAGCAGTGTCGTCGATGTCCGATTTCCTGTGGCGCCGTCGATCCGCAATGTGCTCATAGCAGGAGAAAAGGGTGAATATGTTATCGAGGTGTTCACGCAATTGGATAACAACACCATCCGGGGCGTTGCGCTGACGCCTACACAGGGTTTGGCCCGCGGCCAAATCGTCACTGACACTGGAAGACCTTTCGAGGTGCCCGTAGGCCCTCCGCTTCTGGGGCGAGTTTTTAACGTCTTCGGAAACACCATCGACAAGAAGGGCAATGTCGAAGGGTGCGAACTCCGATCTATCCACCGCGAACCGATTCCGCTTCGCGATCAATCCACCGTTTCCGAAATATTTGAAACCGGCATCAAAGCTATTGATGTTCTGGCACCCCTGGAGCGCGGCGGCAAAGCCGGATTGTTCGGAGGCGCCGGCGTCGGCAAGACCGTTTTGATCACGGAGATGATTCACAATACAGTGAGCGGCCATGAAGGCATGAGTATCTTCTGCGGAATCGGCGAGCGCTGCCGCGAGGGCGAAGAGCTCTATCGTGAGATGGAGGAAAGCGGCGTGCTGGGTAACACCGTGATGGTGTTCGGCCAGATGAACGAACCGCCCGGTGCGAGATTTCGCGTGGGACACGCGGCGCTGACGATGGCGGAGTATTTTCGCGACGACGCGAAACAGGACGTTTTGTTGATGATCGATAATATTTTCCGTTTTATCCAGGCAGGGATGGAAGTGTCAGGTCTTCTGGGGCAATTGCCTTCGCGTCTGGGATATCAGCCAACGCTGGCCACGGAACTGGCGGAACTTGAAGAGCGGATCTGTAACACCAAGACCGGCGCTATTACATCCATTCAGGCGGTTTATGTGCCTGCGGATGATTTCACCGATCCTTCGGCCGTTCATACCTTTGGCCATCTTTCCGCAACCATCGCCCTGTCACGTAAGCGCGCCAGTGAAGGATTGTATCCAGCCATCGATCTGCTTCAATCTGGCTCCAAAATGCTGATGCCGAACATTGCGGGCGAACGCCATTACAAAATCGCACAGGAAATCCGTAAGACGTTGGCGGTTTATGAAGACTTGAAAGATATTATTGCTATGCTTGGAATTTCGGAACTGTCTCGCGAGGATCAACGCACGGTGTTTCGCGCACGCCGTCTGGAGCGCTTCTTCACGCAACCCTTCTTTGTCACTGAACAGTTCACAGGCACCGCGGGCAAGATGGTTTCCCGGGAAGACACGCTCAATGGGTGCGAGCGAATTCTCAACGATGAGTTTGCCGAATATCCGGAACGGGCGCTGTATATGATTGGACCCATTGAAGAGGCGAAGATTGACCATGTTGCTTAAAATCTTATTGCCGGCCGAAGTCATGATGGTTCAGGAAGTCAAAAAGATCGTCGCGGAAGCGGAGAATGGTTCTTTCTGTCTGATGCCCAATCACATTGATTTTGTGGCCACGCTGGCCCCCGGCATTTTTTCCTATGAGCTGGCCACGGGCGGACAGGAATTGCTGGCCATGGATGTCGGTACGCTGGTCAAAAAAGGTTCGGACGTTTTGGTGTCCACGCGCAACGCAGTGAAAGCGCCGGATTTGGGAAAACTCAAGCAGGTGGTGGTGGAACAGTATGATGTTCTCGACGAGCGGGAGAAGATGGTTCGTTCCGCTTCGGCAAAGCTGGAGGCAAGTCTGATCAGACGTTTCGTTGACTTAAAGTAGGGCGCGTCGAGTGACCTCGCGCCACCTTCAGGTGGTTAGGTTATCCCCGAACGCGCCGAATTGGTTCAAGCGCGGTCCCCGCGCCGCGTTGACCATAAAGCCAGTAATGCAGAGGATCAAGTATGGTTGAAATAAAAAGAACGGCAAACTCGCGCCGCCGGAAGATGGCCGATCATTTCACTGAGCAGGTTGCCAAAAAAGAAGCGCTGCGCTCGAAGGGATTGCGTCATAAAGATGAAACCGTCTGGTTTGGTCTGGGCATGATGGGCATTGTCGGCTGGGCAGTCGCCATTCCCACGCTCATCGGCGTTGCGCTGGGGCTCTGGATTGACCGCACATGGCCGACACAGTATTCCTGGGCGCTAATGTTCCTGATTATCGGTGTTGTGATAGGCTGCATCAATGCGGCCTATTGGGTGAGAAAAGTACGCAGCAGAATTATTGAGGAAGAATAGGATGACACTGACTACGATGATGATTCTAATGGCGGCTTTTGCTGCGGGGTCTGTTCTCGGTGCATTTTACTTCATCGCCCTGTGGCAGACCGTACGCCGTCTGCCTGCAACGGAAAGTCCCGTGCGTCTGATGCTGGGGAGTTTTCTCCTGCGCATGGCTGTGCTCTCGGCAGGATTTTACTTTGTCATGGGAGGCCATTGGGAGCGACTGGCTGTGGCCATGCTGGGTTTTATTGTGATCAGAAAAATATTGATATACCGCCTGGGTCCTCAAAAGACGATGGAAGCGGTTCATTAAAAGAAGTTCGGCAGATCATTTATGGCCGATCAAGGAGTCGATATGGAGATTGTAGCCCTCAATCAGATTAGTCCCGATCAGGTGATCATCTGGAGCTGGAACTTCATCGTGATCAATGCGACCATCCTCTATACCTGGCTGGTGATGGCCATTCTGGTCGTCGGTTCCTGGTTCATCACGCGCAACCTGTCGTCAGCAACGAATGTGTCGCGCTGGCAGCATTTTCTGGAAGTGATTATTTCCATCATCCGGGGTGAGATCAGCGAGATGACAAAAAAGGGGGCGGATAAATATATTCCCCTGGTCGGCACTCTCTTTCTGTTTATCTGTGTGTCCAATGTGCTGGTGGTTGTGCCGGGATTTATCGCGCCAACGTCGTCCATGACGACCACCGCGGCGCTGGCTACTTGTGTCTTTATCGCCGTTCCCTTCTACGGCATATCGCGCAATGGTCTTTTTCATTATGTGAAGGAATATTTTCAGCCGAATTTTATCTTTTTCCCTTTCCATGTCATGGGGGAATTATCCAGAACGCTGGCGCTTACCGTTCGTCTTTTTGGCAATATTATGAGCCACGAAAAGGTCGTGGGTATTCTGCTGGCGGTTACACCTTTTTTGTTCCCGGTTGTTATGCAGATTCTGGGCCTGCTCATCGGGGTGATCCAAGCCTATATTTTTGCGATCCTTTCCATGGTCTATATCGCTTCAGCGCTTTCCGCTGAAGACGAGGGCCATCATACGGAGACAAAGAAAGAAGGCGTTAGCGCTTAAAAACAATTTTATAAAGGAGGAGTATTTATGGACAGCATCAGTATCGTCGCGATGGCATCGATTTTCGGTGCGGCTTTGGCAATGGCAATTGGTTCACTGGGTCCCGGTCTGGGTATGGGACAGGCAATCTCTCAGGCATTGGCCGCGATCGCCCAGCAGCCGGATGAGAGAAATTCTTTAACAAGAACACTTTTTGTGGGATTGGCTATGATCGAATCCATTGCCATTTACTGTTTCGTTATTTCCATGATTCTGATTTTCGCTAATCCTTTCTGGGGTTTCATTATAAAGTGAGGGGGGATGATCCATGCATATCGACTGGTTTGTTTTTTTGGCGCAAATCTTTAATTTCCTCCTGCTCATGTATTTGCTGAAACGCTTTCTTTACGGGCGAATCATCAAGGCCATGGATGACCGTGAAGCAAAAATTGCCGCACGCTTTGCCGAAGCCGAACGGCTGAAAGAAGAAGCCAGTGAGGCAGCCGAGCTTTATGAAAAACGCAACATGTTGCTCGGCCAGAAGAAAGAGCAAATGCTCAACGAGGCAACACTGGCCGCCGATGCCAAGCGCAAGGAGCTGATGGAAAAAGTGCGCACAGAAGTCGATGCGGTAAAAGCGCGCTGGCAGGATATGCTGGCTCGCGAACACGATGCTTTCTTCTATGATCTGCGCCAGCGTGCGGCCAAACAACTATATGCCACGGCGCGCAAGGCACTTGCTGATCTGGCGGATGTAGAACTCGAAGAGCGGATAGTGGATGAATTTATCCGTCGCATCAAAGCCCTTGATGAAGAAAAAAGTATTCAGATTCGAAAGGCGATCAGCGGCGGAGGCAATAAAGTTGTCATCCAGAGCGCCTTCGGCATTTCCGAATCGAGGCAGGCACAAATCGAGGAGGCCCTCAAAAAACAGATCACCAATGGCTTTACCATGCGGTATATGCAGCAGCCGGATATTGTTTCGGGCATTGAATTGCGGGTGAATGGTCATAAGATCGCCTGGAGTCTTAATGAGTATTTGGAGACCCTGGTGGAAAGTCTGACGGAAACCCTCCAGAAAGAGGCGCATGCAGCGTAAAAACGTGAAGCGTGTCTCGTGAAGCGCAGAGGGGCTGGGCGGATGGAAAAAAGACGGCAAAGATGTCAGGAGGCATAGAATGAATTCAGAGGTTGGTAAAGTAGAAAATCAGGAATTAAAGACCTTTCTGGACGACACGTTCGATACCATGGATAAGGTCCTGGACGGGCAGAATCCTGAGCTGCGGCAATATGAAGTGGGCCAGGTGGAATTTGTCGGCCGCGATATTGCCCGAGTCAGCGGTCTGCCGCATATCCAGGCGGAAGAACTGGTCCGGTTTGCCGGGAATTATATGGGACTTGTTTTCAATATTGATCCCAAGGAAATAGGCGTTGTTCTTCTGGACCCCAGTGAGCATCTGCAAGTAGGGACAGAGGTACAGCGCACCAAGCGTGTTCTGGACGTGCCGGTGGGAGACGCGCTTTTAGGAAGGGTGGTCGATCCCCTCGGAAGACCGCTCGACGGTCTGGGAGAAGTCAATACCGTGATGCGTCTGCCGGTGGAAAGACCCGCGCCGGCGGTTATGGACCGCTCTCCGGTTACCGTGCCGCTGCAGACGGGTATCAAAGTGATCGATGCGCTCATTCCTGTCGGGCGAGGCCAGCGCGAATTAATCTTGGGCGACAGAATGACCGGCAAAACGGCCATTGCGGTCGATACCATTATCAATCAGAAAGAAGCAGGCATTATCTCCATCTACTGTGCGGTCGGCAAAAAAAGCGCTGATGTGGCCAAGGTAATTGCCGATTTGCGGGATCACGGCGTGATGGGATCATGTATCGTGGTGGTGGCCACCGGAGAAGACACGCCGGGCTTGCAGTTTATCGCGCCGTACGCGGCTACAAGCATGGGGGAATATTTTGTAGAGAAGGGCAGAGACGTTTTGATTATCTATGATGATCTGACAGCACACGCACGGGCCTACCGTGAAGTGTCGCTGCTTTTGCGGCGGCCTCCCGGACGTGAAGCTTTTCCCGGTGATATTTTTTATATCCACTCCCGACTACTTGAGCGCTCCACGCATATGAAACCGGAACTGGGCGGCGGGTCGCTCACGTCACTTCCGATTACCGAAACGGAAGCGCAGGACATGTCGTCTTACATTCCGACCAATCTGATTTCTATTACGGACGGGCAGATTTATCTCTCGCCGGTTCTTTTCAGCAAGGGTATTCTGCCGGCGGTCGATGTCGGTAAATCCGTCTCCCGCGTGGGTGGAAAAACACAGTTGCCGGCTTATCGTTCCGTAGCGGGTGATCTCAGGTTGTCCTACTCGCAGTTTGAAGAGCTGGAATCCTTCTCCCGTTTCGGCACCAGGCTTGATGAAGCAACGCGCCGCACGCTGGAACGCGGTTGGCGCGTCCGTGAAATTCTGAAACAGGGTCAGTACAAACCGCTACGTGCCTCCGAACAGATTGCCTCTCTGCTTTCGGTAACCGGCGGCGCTCTGGATCTTGTTCCGACGGATAAGATTCGTGAAGTGGAGGGGCGCCTGCTCGCCACCGTCAATGAACAACTGCCGGAATTGTGCAGCCGGATTGAAGCCGGGAAGAAACTGGAAATGGCGGATCGCGACAGCATCATGGATAAAATCAAACCGGCCATTACACCTTATGAAGAGGTTGAGGAAGCTAATGCAAACAACTGAGTCCCTGAAAAGAAGGATGAAAAGCGCGGGTGATCTTCTGTCAGTTGTTAAAACAATGAAGGCGCTGGCGGCTGTGAGCATCCGGCAATACCAGAAGGCGGTCGAATCGCTCACCGATTATAACCGGACGGTTGAAATGGGCTTGCAGATTGTGCTTAAGGAACGTATGGGAGCGATGCTTCAGAGGAAAACGTCCACCATGAAACGGCTGGGCGTGATTGTTTTCGGCTCCGATCAGGGGCTGTGCGGACAGCTTAATGAACAGATATCCGTTTTTACGCTGGATTACATCAAAAAGACCGGCGTGAAGAAAGAAAACAGGAAAGTGCTTTCCGTCGGCGCCCGCGTAGCGGACTATGTTGAGGATGCCGGACAATCGGTTGACGAGTTAATGGGTACGCCCGCTTCCACATCGGGCATCACACCGCTGGTTCAGGAAATCATCATGATTATCGATGAGTGGCATTTCCAACATAATGTTGATCATTTTTTGTTGTTTTATAATAAATACGCAAGCGGGGCAATCTATCATCCTCACATGGTTCAGCTGCTGCCCGTCAATCGAGACTGGCTTAAGGAAATCGCCCGGAAAAAATGGGAGTCCAAATCCCTGCCCATTTTCCGGATGGACGGCGATCAGCTTTTTTCCTCGCTGATCCGGGAGTATCTTTTCGTGTCGCTTTACCGCGCGTTTGCCGAGTCACTGGCCAGCGAAAATGCCAGCCGTCTGGCTTCCATGCAAAATGCCGAGAAAAATATTGAAGAGCAGTTGCAGGATCTGCACATGCAGTTTCACCGCACGCGTCAGATGACGATTACCGAGGAACTTCTCGACATCGTTGCCGGTTTCGAGGCGATGCAGGAAGAAGCAACATAAAGTTTTGGAAGGAGGACTGGTGTATGTCAACAGGTTCGGATAAAAGAATTTGCGTCATCTGTGCGTGGCGCGAGAACTGTACGAAACGTTATCGGATAAAGAGCAACGCCTTGTTTGATGTGAATTGTCCCGACTATACCAGAGATATCAAACTCAAGGAAAAGGATGTCGACAAACTGGTTGAAGATCAGGTGATACGCTGGCAGAAAGAAAAGAGTGAGAAGCCGGGGTGCGTCATCACGCTCTCCAGCGAAGCTGGAGCGGGCGGCGGCTGGGTCGCCCGGATTCTGGCTACCGAGCTGCAAATGAATATCGTCGGCAGCGAGCTGATTCACAAAGTTGCCGAAAGCGCCCATATGAGCGACAAGGTCATCAAATCGCTTGATCAGAAGAGTATTTCTTTTTTTGACAGTCTCATTAGTTCCTTCTTTGAATCGCGTCATATCTGGCCCAACGAATACATCCGTCACTTGTCGCTGGTGATGCACACCAACGCAGAGCACGGTAATATCATCATTATCGGCCGGGGCGGCAGTTTTATCCTGAAGGACAAAGCGTTTCGCGTGCGGATTATTGCGCCGCTGGAAACACGACTGGAAAAGGTGATGCGCGATCGCAAAATGTCGCAAAAAGAAGCACTGGAGCATGTTAAGAAATACGATGGAGATCAGATTGCTTTTATCCGGAAGTATTTTAATGAAGATATTAAAGATCCAAATCATTACGATATGCTGGTTAACACGGAAAACGTAGGGATTGAAACCGCGGCGGAATCAGTTAAAAAAGCATTTCTGGCATGGAAAGCCTTACGCGAAAACAGGCAGAGATGACCTAACATTAGTCAATGAGGGCGATCCGCGATGACCCGATATGAACGTGCTCTGCTTCTGGGATTGGCGGAGGAAATTATTTTGCAACTACGCAACCGGCTCACCGAGATTGAAAATCTTCATCCTCGGGAGTCGGTTCTGGGCATTGCCACGTTCCAGGAGCGTCTACGCAATATCGAGGATTTGCTTGATTGCGTCAAAAAAGATCGTGAATCATGTGGCTAGTATGATGGCGTGCCGTCGGGGGTTGCAGCCAGATAAATGGAAAAGGTTGTGCCGACGTTGGCAAGCGATTCCACGCTGATCAGACCATTATGGTATTTGATGATGGAATCGCAGATGGCAAGCCCCAGGCCGATGCCGCCGCGTTCTTTCTTTTCTTTTGTTGTGAAATAAGGATCAAATATCTTCGAGAGATTTTCGCGGGGAATGCCGATACCGCGGTCCTTGATAATGATGCGGACATAATGGCCTTCGCCCAGGGTTCGGATGTTGGTTCCGGTTGTTGTGTTTTCCGCAATAACTTCCACAACGCCGCCGTCCGGCATTGCTTCTTTCGCGTTCGTAACCATGTTTTCAATGACCTGTTGAATCTGCATCGCGTCGATATCGGCCAGCCAGAGGTTGGGGGAGATAACCGGTTGGCACGTCACATTCGAGCCGGCCAGCACTTTCCGGAGAGCCTCATTAATTAAAGGATCAACTTTCTCTAATTTTTTTACCGGGTAACCGCCCTGGGCGAAGGTGATCAGCCGGTGCGCCAGCTCCTTGGCCTGCAGGCCGGCCCGTTCCGCTATCGCCAGGCCGTTTTCCAGGATCTTATCTTCTTCATTGGCGGAAATTTTGGCCAGGAAAACATTGCGCAGGATGGCTGAAAGCATGCTGTCAAAGTCTTTGGCCACACCGTCCGCAAATGTGCCCAGCGATTCGAGTTTGGTCCTTTTGAGCAACTCCTCTTCGGCATTTTTCTGTTCGGTGATATCTTCCAGCGTTTCTGTCGCGCCGAATAGATTGCTCCGTGAGTCCCGGATGCTGGCGACGGTGATGCGGAACCATTTTCCTTTTTCACCCATGTCCGGGAAAAATTCCGTGATTTCGTAAGCATCATTCAGCAGGTTGGACTTTGTTACTTTGCCCGTGTAAAGGGAGGACGCGTTATGCATGGTGTTGTTCAAAATAAGATCGCAAAGGCAGGAACGAGGCGAACTGTAAAATGCGCGCCATTGTTGATCTGTGCCGATTACTTGATCCGCTTTGATGCCGCTTAAACCCTCCAGTGCTTTGTTCCAATAAAGAATTTTATGGTCTGTAGAGATAACGAAAGTTGGAATGGGAGAACTCTGGATAATGCTGCGTAGAATCTGCTCGTCATTATGGCCCCGCCAGATAGCATAAGCAAAACTGACAATGGCCGTTGCCGCCAGAAACAAAATAAAGAGAAGGAAGTGATCTTGCGTCATGGTCTCCCGTATTGCAAATATTCAGACTGAGAACTCCCGCTACGGTTATATTATTCAAACGAATCCGGAAGCGAGCGAATACTGAATACTATTGTTCCCCAAGAATTGAATCTCTAATATTTTTAATGTCCGGGCCTGTCAAGGAAAAAGTATTTTTGAGAAGGCTGCATTAAAAAATACTTGACAAATGATTAGCGTTGTTTTAATTACTACTAAACAGATAGACATGCTAGGAATGAGTGAAAAAGAACAATGAAATTATCAACAAGATCAAGATATGGTGTGAGGATGATGACGGATTTAGCCGACCATAACGGCAGCAATCCGGTCTTGCTGAAAGATATTGCTAAAAGAGAGGATATCTCTGAAAAGTATTTAAGCCTGATTGTCATTCCTTTACGCGGCGCCGGTTTAATCCAGTCGATCCGGGGCGCGCACGGCGGTTATCGGCTCACACGAAAACCTGCGGAAATAACGATGCTGGATGTCCTGTCCGCTCTCGAAGGCGAGATTTGCCTGGTGGATTGCGTGAAAGACACGAAAAGGTGTTCGCGGATCAGCATTTGTTCGACGCGGGACATCTGGGACATACTGGGACAAAAGATCAGTGAAACCTTGGGATCAGTCACGCTGGCTGATCTGGTGCAGACACGCCGCCAGAAGGCGGATAATAATTTGATGAATGATATTTGAGTGAAAAAAGTGGATGATTTCAAGAGTCATTTAAAGAAAAAAGTTCTTGTGGCGATGAGCGGCGGCGTTGATTCATCGTTGGCAGCTCTGTTGCTGAAAGAAGCGGATTATGCGGTAACCGGTGTAACCATGTGTCTGGGCATCCGTCAGGAAGGAGACCACGCAAGTTGCTGCGGCGGCGACGCCATAGAAGACGCCAGGCGTGTTTGCGGTCAACTGGGCGTTCCCCATTTTGTTTTTGACTTTGCCCATCTGATGGAAGAGTTGGTGATCAGCAAGTTTACAACCGAATACCTAAACGGAAGAACGCCGAATCCCTGCGTGGACTGCAACCGCTATCTGAAATTCGGATCTCTTCTGGAAAAAACTCGTGTTTTGGGTTTTGATTATTTGGCCACCGGCCATTATGCCAGGATCGAGCATACTGGCGAGGCCTGGCATCTCAAGCGGCCGGAGGATAAAAATAAGGATCAGACGTACTTTCTTTATCCAATTAAGAAAGATGATCTGCCGTGGATTCTTTTTCCTTTAGGAAATTTCAGTAAAGCAGATGTCCGCGCCCAAGCGATAAAAGCCGGACTGCATGTGGCGCAAAAGGAGGAAAGTCAGGATATTTGTTTCGTAAAATCAGGGAATTACAGACAGTTTTTTGAAGAAAGAAATTTGTCGGCCGCCGCAGGTAATATTGTCGATCGAGAAGGCAAGGTTCTGGGGCGTCATCAGGGCATTATTTACTATACGATCGGCCAGCGCAGCGGTTTAGGGATCAGCGCGAAGAACCCTTTATATGTTCTTCGCTTTGATGCCCGGACCAATTCGGTTATTGTCGGGAATAAAGAAGACCTATTCGCATCGGGATTAATAGCCGGCGATCTGAATCTTCTGACCGATCGATTTCCCGAAGAGGTAGAAGCAAAAATCCGTTACCGGAAGAAACCGGCGCGCTGCATTGTGACAAAACAAAACGGGAAATTGAGGGTTATTTTTCAAGAAGCCCAGGAGTCGATTACACCGGGGCAGGCCGTCGTTTTTTACGCGAGTGATGAAGTGCTGGGCGGCGGTGTGATTGAAGACGTTGTTCGTGAGGTAGATCGTTGAGGAGTTATGGAAAAATTTTCAGTTGTATTAATTGATCAGGGCGAAAGGACGACCGTCGAAGTGCCGGTGAGCGAAGAAGTGCCCTTGACCCTTGAAGTCAACGGCAAAGAATTGGCGACCTTGCTGGCAACACCGGAGCATCTGAAAAATTTGGTGACAGGGTTTTTGTTCACGTCCGGTTTTATTCGCGAAGCAGCGCAGATTAAGAGCATCAGCATAGATCCGGAACGCTGGAAAGCCGATATCATTGCGAAAGGAGAAGATTTTGCCGACGATCTGGTTTTTAAAAGAATTTATACCTCAGGCTGCGGTAAAGGCGTTATTTTTCATAACCCGCTGGATTTATTCAACCGGGTTAGAATTGTCAGCGACTTTCGCGTGCAAAAGGAAGTGGTCCGTGAGTTGGTAAAGGTGTTTCAGAGGTATTCCGAAGAACATGCATTAACACATGGCGTTCACAGTGCCGCCCTGGCGTCACGTGATGAAATATTGATCTTCCGCGACGACATCGGTCGCCACAATGCCATGGATAAGGTCATCGGGGAAGCGCTTTATTCCAATATGAGCTTTACAGATAAAATTCTTTTAACAAGCGGGAGGATATCCTCGGAGATCCTGTCCAAGGTTCTCCGGTGTCGAATGCCCGTGATGGCGGCCATCGGTGCTCCAACCAATCAGGCCGTGAAATTGGCCCGTCAGGCGGAGTTGACAATCGCCGGTCTGGTGCGGGGCTCGAAGATTTTTGTCTATAGCGGCGAAGAAAGATTATTTTAGCCGCTTGTTTTCCATCAACGTTTTATGGAAATCGAAAAAGAAAGGATTATTAACATGAGTAAAATTGATGAACAATTAAAAGTAGAAACACTTGTATTACACGGTGGACAGGAACCGGATCCGATAAACGGATCCCGGGCCGTGCCCATTTATCAGACGACTTCCTACCAATTTAGGGATACCGATCATGCCGCCTCGCTCTTCGGTCTGACCGAGTTCGGCAATATCTATACGCGCCTGATGAATCCGACCACCGATGTACTGGAAAAGAGAATTACCCTTCTGGAAGGTGGAATTGGCGCTCTGGCGGTTGCCAGCGGACAATCCGCAATCACATTGGCTCTTCTGAATATTGCACGGGCCGGTGATGAAATCGTCTCAGCGGACAATCTCTATGGTGGAACCTACACGTTATTTCATTACACGTTTCCCCGCCTGGGAATCAAAGTAAACTTTTTTAAGTCCAATGACTTAAAGGCGCTGGAGTCCGCTATCACGCCGAAGACAAAAGCTGTTTATGCGGAATCCATCGGGAATCCTAAAATGGATGTGGCCGATCTGGAAGGTATGGTCGCAATCGCGCATAGAAACGGCATTCCATTTGTTCTGGACAATACCGTCTCGCCTTATATTTTGCGTCCCATTGATTTCGGTGTGGATATTATTGTTTATTCGGCTACCAAATTCATCGGCGGTCACGGCACATCGCTGGGTGGTGTTATTGTTGATTCAGGGAAGTTCGACTGGACGAATGGGAAGTTTCCGCTTATTGCGGATCCAGATCCGAGTTATCACGGCCTGAATTTTGTCGAGGCATTAAAACCCATGGGCAATTTGGCTTATATTCTCAAGGCGCGCGTCATTCTCTTGCGTGATCTAGGTCCGGCTCTGTCGCCGTTTAATTCTTTTCTACTTCTTCAGGGACTGGAAACTCTGCATTTGAGAATGCCTCGTCATTGTGAGAACGCGCTGGCGGTAGCTCAATACCTGGAAAAACACCCTAAAGTGAGTTGGGTGAATTATCCTGGACTCGAGTCGAGTCCAGAAAACAACAGAGCGGCAAAATATTTGCCCAAAGGCGCTGGTGCAATTATGGGTTTTGGTGTGAAGGGTGGCATTGAAGCTGGAAAGAAATTTATTAATTCTCTGCAACTGATTTCGCATCTGGCTAATATCGGCGATGCCAAGACGCTCGCGATTCATCCGGCATCCACAACGCATCAGCAATTGTCGCCGGAAGAGCAGTTGGCCACAGGTGTCACGCCGGATTTTATCCGCCTGTCCATTGGTGTCGAGCATATCGACGACATTCTGGCGGATATTGAGCAGGCCTTAGATAAAACATAATTCCTTATTTGTCTCTCCCTTAAGGGGACGGACAACAGGGAGGGTGAAAATTTTTGATCCGCAGGGAACAGTCGCGACTGTTCCCTGCATTTAAGTGTTCAGGAGATGAATTATGAAAAAAATATATGCAGACAATTCTCAGTCTATCGGCAATACACCACTGGTAAAATTAAACCATATCACCGCAGGTGCAAAAGCCACCATTCTAGCAAAGATCGAAGGCCGCAATCCTGCTTATTCCGTTAAGTGCCGGATTGGGGCGGCCATGATCTGGGATGCCGAGGAAAAAGGGCTGCTTAAACCCGGTGTGGAAATCATCGAACCGACCAGTGGCAACACGGGTATCGCTCTGGCCTATGTCGCGGCAGCGCGCGGCTATCAGCTCACGCTGACCATGCCGGAGACGATGAGTATTGAACGCCGGAAAGTCCTTGCGGCCTTTGGAGCCAATCTTATCCTTACGCCCGGCGCGGAAGGCATGAAAGGCGCAATCAATAAAGCGGAAGCCATTGCCGCATCCGATCCAAAGAAATATTTTCTACCGCAGCAGTTCAAAAATCCGGCTAACCCGGCGATTCACGAAAAAACAACCGGACCGGAAATCTGGAATGATACTGAAGGTACTATTGATGTTCTGGTTGCCGGAGTTGGCACTGGCGGAACAATTTCCGGCATCTCCCGTTACATTAAAAACAAAATGGGCAGGAAAATTATTTCCGTTGCTGTGGAACCCAAAGAAAGCCCGGTGATCAGCCAAAAATTGGCCGGAGAGGATTTGAAACCAGGGCCGCATAAAATTCAGGGAATCGGCGCGGGGTTCATTCCCGATACACTGGATTTATCGGTTGTCGATCGTGTGGAACAAGTGGACAGTGCCGAAGCAGTCGAATTCGCCCGCAGGTTAGCCAAGGAAGAAGGCATGCTGGTTGGTATTTCCTGCGGTGCAGCCGCAGCAGTTGCTGTGAGATTGGCTAAACGAGATGAGTTTGCGGGCAAGACAATAGTTGTAATCCTGCCGGACGCCGGAGAACGGTATCTTTCAACCGTACTGTTTGAAAATATCGGCGGATAAGTTTTCGCAACGGCTTTTGTAACTCAAAAGATTCCCAAAACCTCCTATTTAGTCTCTCTATGAAATTCTTGACAAATAAGGAACATCTTTATACAACCACAGTCATTGAAAAATTGACCATAATGTATGCATCCATCGAGCAGGACGTGAAATCAGCCAAAAATCTGTATGATAAGTTTATTTCCAAAAAGAAATGATCTTAGACATATTTTTGAGTGGAGTGAAGAAACATGACAATTAAAATTCGGTGTATACTGGCAGTGACGTTTGCCGTCTTGTTATTTCTTCCTGTATCCATCAGGGCGGTCCAGCCTCTAACGCTTGAAGAGAGTATTTCTATCGCGCTCAAGAACAGTTTGGTGATTCATATCGCCAAAGAAGGAGCAAGGGGAGCCGAAGCCAGGAAGCGGGAGGCGATGACCGGATTTCTACCCAGATTAAGCACGTCATACAGCTATACGCGCCTCAATGAAGCACCGAGTTTCTACTTTCCAGGAATTCCTCCCCTGATCCCCGCCAGTAACATGGTTACTGGAACGATCAATAATTATAACTGGGTCATCGAAGCCCGTCAGCCGCTTTTTGCAGGCGGGGGAATACTGGCCAACTATCAGGCCAGTAAGATTGCTGAAAATGCCGCCCTTGTTGAAGAAACGGCTAAGTCCCAGGATGTGGTTCAGGATGTTAAAATTACCTATTACAACATTTTGCGGATGCAAAGGCTTCGGGATACATCTCGCCAGGCGGTAGGAATGCTGGCCGCGCATCGTGATGTCGCGCAGAATTTCTATCAGGTCGGGTTAATTCCCAAAAATGACCTGCTGCAAACCGAGGTGGAACTGGCCAACGGCAGGCAGGCGCTGGTGAGGGCGCAAAATGCCGTGGAACTGGCGAAAGCGCGTTTGAATACCGTTTTAAAACGGGAATTATTATTGCCCGTGGAGGTTGTTGATGTTCTCGGCTATAAACCGCTCAATCAATCATTTCAGGACTGTCTGGAGAGCGCCTGGCAGCATCGACCGGAACTCAAGATCTCCGCACTCAAGGCCGAGCAGGCAGGCAAAATGGTCCGCGTGGCGCAAAGTGAATTTTTCCCCTCGGTCAACTTTGTCGGTCAGTATGCACGCTTCGGTGATACACCATCCGTTTCCGGCACCGAATATAAAGACATGGAAAGCTGGCAGGTGATGGCGGTGGCCAGTTGGAACTTCTGGGAATGGGGGAAGACGAAATTCCGGGTTGATGCCGGAAGAGCCATGGAAAATCAGGCCATTGATCAAGCCAAGGAGTTAAATGACCAGATTGCGCTGGAGATCAAGAATGCGTATCTCCTGTTACAGGAAGCCGAAAGCCAAATCGCCGTTTCGCAAAAAGTGATCGATCAGGCCGAGGAGAATTTCCGGATTTCCGAAGCTCGTTATAAAGAAAGGGTGGCGCGTTCAACGGAAGTGCTTGATGCTCAAACGCTTCTTACCCGGGCCAAATCAGAGTATGCGAATGCTTTGGCTGATTACAATATTTCTTACGCCCGCCTGCAAAGAGCCATGGGCGTCATCAGCCGATAGTTAAGAGCTTTTGTGACAAGGAAAGGATTTTTTAAGAATGAAGAAAGTATGGTCATGCCTGATGATTCTGTTTGCCGTCGTCCTTATGTCCACGCCTGCCGGACTGGCGCAGGAATATGCCTTAAAAGATCTGTACCAGCAGGCGCTGAAAAATTCCGAAAAAATAAAGTATGCCCAGGAAAATCTCTATATCGCACAGATGGGCAAGAATAAGGCTTGGGCGGTTTTAATGCCCAGGGTAACGGCGTTCGGCACGTATAGCCATTTCACGGAAAGCAAATACGGCGCACCTCCTGCTTACAGTAATGTCCTCATTCAGCCTAATGATTCCGGAACGTGGGGAGTTCGCGCGGACCAGGCTTTTTCTCTCTCCGCGCGCGAGCTGGATGCTTTAAAATTTGCCGGACAGTCTATTACGAAAAGCGAGTTTGATCTCACTGCCGCCAAATCGGATTTTGTCCTTGCTGTTTCGTCTTCCTATTATGATGTTCTCAAAGCGAAAAAAGCCCTTGAAATCGCGGCGGCCAATGTAGAGAGGCTCACGCAATACCGTCATTCCGCAGAAAAGAGAGTGAAGGTCGGCGAAGCAACCAAAACCGCGCTCTTACGGGCCGACGGTGAATTATCGGGCGCCCGCGCCGATTACCTTCGAGCGACTAATGCGTTCAAGCTGGCACGCGCTCAGCTGATCCGCATCACGGGCATTGAAGATAACTTCCGTTTAAAAGATAAAGAAATCCCCTCATCCGATTTTAATCAATTTGAAAAATTACGCGAGACGGCCTTGACCGCAAGAGCTGATTTGCAAAGTTATGATATGCAGACGCAAATGGCTGAGCAACAGGTGAAATATGCCAGAGGCGCCTTCTGGCCTAATGTGGGATTGTTTGCCATTTATAATGGTGCGGATCAATATCCTATGGTCGGAACATTCAACCGGGAAAATGTTTTGGCCGGCGTGTCGCTGACGTTTCCTTTTTTTGAGGGCGGCTTGAGAATAGCTGAACTTAAAGAAGCAAAGGCCAAAGAGCGTCAGGTGCGCCTGGCTTATGAAGATTTTAAAAAGAATATCACTATCGAACTGGAGGGCGCTTATCTGGATTTGGAAACACAAAAAGGCGCGCTGAAATTTTTGAAGGATCAACTCGTTTTTGCCGAGGATAATTACAATGCCGTCTTAAGACAGTACGAAAACGGCCTGGTAACGAGTCTGGATGTGATGGATGCCAACTCCCTTCTTTTATCATCGGAAAAGAATGTGGCTGAAGCTTTATACGGCTATCAACTGGCGCATTTGAAAGTCAGAAGATCAAGCGGCACACTGTTACAATTTATTAATGAGGGTATTTAACGCATCAAAGTGCGCGATCATGTCACGAGGAGGATAGGATCAATGGGGGTTCAGAAAACAACTTATTCCGATAACGCGATGTCCAGACGGTCGATTGCCAAGGTCCTGGTAGCAGCGGTTTTGATTGTGCTTGGTATTTTTCCTTTAAACGCTTGTCAAAAGGAAAAGAAAGCGGAGCCGGAGAGAATGGTGAATGTGCGTGTCTGGCCCGCGGAAGTAAAAAAAGTTCAACCCTACCTGGAGACGACCGGAACGCTGAAAGCCGATGAAGAGGTCATGGTCAGTTCCGAAGTGGACGGCCTTATTAAAAAGATTACGGTGGACGTGGGAACAGCCGTCGGCTCGGGAATGCTTCTGGCGGAAATCAACGAGACCGATTACCAGTTGGACTGGAAGAGATCGGAAGCCGCACTCAAACAGGCACAGGCTTCTCTGGCTAATGCTAAGGCCGAATATAAGAGAAAAGATGCCCTGTACCAGGAAGAACTTATTACCAAGCAGCAATTCGATGACATATCCACACGAGTGGCGCTGGCGGAAGCGGAACTGGAAAGAGCAAAAGCAACCCTGGCGATCTCGCGGGAAAGATTTGTCCGGACCAAAATTTATTCACCGCTTGTCGGCTCGGTGAAGGAAAAGAAAGTGTCCGTGGGCGATTATGTCCGTAACGGTACGCCGCTTCTGCAGTTGATTAAAATCAATCCGCTGAAGCTTAATTTTACCGTCAGTGAAAAAGATGTTGCCGGGTTAAGAATTGGTCAGGAAGTTAGTTTTACCGTCGATGCTTTTCCCGGTAAGCAATTCAAGGGCAAGGTCAGTTTGCTTTATCCGAATGTGGAGGAAAGAACGCGGACGCTGCAGGCGGAGGCTATGGTTCCCAATGCTAATCATATGTTGAAACCGGGATATTTTGCCCGGATACAGATCTTTACGCAGGCTGCGCGGGATACGGTGGTTGTTCCCATCACGGCTCTTCTCTATGACGGTCCGGTCATACGCGTTTTTGTGGTGAACGGAAATAAAGCGCAGGAAAGAATTATCAAAACGGGTAACAAATACGGCGAATATATGGAAATTCCGGAAGGCCTCAAAGAAAAAGAGCAGGTCGTCGTGGTCGGCCAGAACAATTTGTCGGAAGGAGTGAAGGTCAATGTGGCTCGCTGATACCTCTGTTAAACGTCCTGTTTTCGCCACCATGGTTATTATGGCTCTGGTGGTGCTGGGCATTGTCAGTTATCCCTCCATTGGTGTTGATCTTTTCCCCAAGATTGATTTTCCCATTGTCACCATTACGACGACATTGAAAGGCGCCAGTCCCGACGTCATGGATGTCGATGTCACCGACCGTATTGAAGGCGCCGTCAATACCATTAACGGGGTCAAGAGCATTACCTCCACAAGCTACGAAAGCATGTCGCGTACGACCATCGAATTTGTTCTGGAGAGGAATATCGACCAGGCTGTTCAGGATGTGCGTGAAAAAGTATCCGGGATACGAAACAAATTGCCCGCTGATATTGAAGAACCCAGGATTGCCAAGGTGGACCCCGATGCATCGCCGATTTTGTTTCTGAATCTTTCCGGGAACCGGTCGGTGCGCGATCTTTCCACTTACGCCGATGAAGTTCTGAAAGAACAATTACAGCGCATTAATGGCGTCGGTGATGTCATTTTCTACGGTCTGCGGCTGCGGCAAGTGCGCATCTGGCTGGATGCCGCGAAAATGCAGGCCTATCAGGTATCTCCGGGCGACGTAGTTCTGGCCTTGAAACGTGAAAATATCGAGTTGCCGGGCGGTCGCATTGAAACGCAAACAAAAGAATACACAGTCCGAATTAAGGGTGAGTTTGCCAAAATCCCTGATTTCAATGACTTGATCATCAGTTACTACAAAGGCGCGCCGGTTCGTGTCCGGGATATCGGCAGGGCGGAAGACGGCATGGAGGAAAAAAGGTCTTTGGCGCGTTTCAACCTTATCCCGGCCGTTGGTATGGCGATTCAGAAGCAATCGGGAACCAATACTGTGGAGGTGGCCAACCGCGTCAAACTGGAGATGGAAAGAATCAACAAGACACTGCCTCCGGGAATGAAAGTCAATATTGCCATGGATCGGTCGCTTTTCGTTGTGCGTTCGATCACGGAAGTGCAGTTCCACTTAATCATCGGCAGTATTTTTGCCATCCTGGCCGTATTTATTTTTCTTAAGAATATACGCACAACTTTAATCAGTGCCGTTGCTCTGCCTATTTCCGTGATCTCGACGTTTGCGTTGATTAATGCTTTCGGCTTTACCTTTAACAACATGACCATGCTGGCACTATCGCTTTCGGTGGGTTTGCTGATTGACGACGCGATTATTGTTATTGAAAATATCTACCGTCACGTGGAAGAGGGTATGGAGCCGCGCGAGGCGGCAACTTTTGGCACGTCGGAAATCGGCCTGGCGGTTATGGCCACGACGTTTGCCATTGTGGCTATCTTTCTGCCTGTTGCCTTTATGAAAGGGATCATCGGCATGTTTTTCCTCCAGTTTGCCTTGACGATCATTTTCGCTATTCTGGTTTCGCTGCTCGTTTCCTTTACCTTGACGCCGATGATGGCATCTATTTTTCTCAAATCCCACAAAAAATCCATACCCATTTCCTTGGCCGCAGGTATCAGCGGCAGTAGCGGCAAAGAAGGCAAAAAACACATTTGGACAAAAATCGGCGATCGGATGGAACATTATTATAAAAAACTGGAATCGTTTTACCGGACGGCTTTGGAGTTTACATTAGGGTATCGCAAGACGGTGCTTGTGGCCGCCTTGATCATATTTGTTTTGAGCCTCGGGCTTACGGCATTTATCGGTAAGGAGTTTACGCCGCCTGAAGATCAGGGTGTCTTTATAATTCGCATGGAAGCGCCGATTGATTATTCCGTGGATCAGATCGAAAAATATTTTGGTAAGACGGAAGCCATGATGCAGGAAATTCCCGAAATAAAATCGGTCTATTACATCCAGGGATACGGGGGGTATACCAATCGCGCTTTGATGATTCTCAACCTGCATCCGAAGGCGGAGCGCAAAAGAAACCAGGAAGAACTTAAAAAAATAGCACGAATCAAATTGCGGCAGATTCCGGGGTTGAAAGTGTCCGCGGAAGATATTTCGGTTGTGGGAGGCGGTCAGAGACAGGTGCCGATTCAATACAGCATTCGCGGACAGGACCTCGCTGCGTTACAGAAATATGCAAAACAGATAACAGCAGAGTTCTCCAGGCTGCCGGGGATCGTGGATGTGGATACATCTCTGGAAGTGGGCAAGCCGGAATTCAAAGTTTACATTGATCGTGACCGGGCGGCCAATCTGGGGGTGGACGTGGCAACCGTTGCCGAGGCCATTAATCTGCTGATCAGCGGGGAATTGGATATCGCCCGCTATAAAGACGAGCAAAAAGGAAAGCGTTATGATCTCAGGGTTCGATTGAATCCGCAGGACCGGGATAGTATTGGTGGTCTGCAGCGCATTTCCGTGCGCGCCCGCGATGGGAAACTCGTTGAACTGGCCAATGTGGTCAAGGTGGAGGAAGGCACCGGCCCCAGCGTCATCAACCGTGTTGACCGGCAAAGAGCCATTACCATATTTGCTTCTCTGGAGGGAAAACCTCTGGGCCAGGCAAAAGACGAACTGGATTCCATTGCCGGTAAAATTTTGCCGTCGGATTACTTACCCAAATATCAGGGAATGGCTGATACCATGCAGGAATCTTTTGGCTATCTGCTTTTTGCCCTGATGCTGGGTGTTATCATGGCTTATATGGTTCTGGCTGCGCAATTTGAAAGTTTTGTTGACCCGGTTACGGTTTTGCTTTCCCTGCCGCTTTCTTTTGTCGGAGCCTTTGGCGCCTTGTTTATCACCGGCCAGACGCTGAACGTTTTCAGTTTTATCGGTCTGATTCTGCTCATGGGCCTGGTAAAGAAGAATGCTATTTTGCTCGTGGACTATACCAATGTTTTACGCGGACGCGGGATGTCGCGCCGTGAAGCGATCCTTCAGGCGGGGCCTGTCCGGATGCGGCCGATTCTCATGACGACGTTTGCCATGGTGTTCGGCATGCTGCCGATTGCTCTGGGTGTCGGAGAGGGCGCGGAAACACGTTCTCCAATGGGTATTTCGGTTATTGGCGGACTCTTAACATCACTCGTTTTGACGTTGATTGTTATTCCGTCCGCTTATGATATCTTTGACGACTGGAACGAAAAATTCAAAAACCGGAAAAGCAGAAAAGAAAAACTTGCAGCAAAATAATATGTTGTTACGCTGAGGGTTAACCGTATGAAAATGTTTTTTGTTGTTTATGCCGAAGCTTCCGATGAAAGCGTTTCGGCTGCTTTTAAAGAGGCGGGTTATAAATCTTATACGAAAATTCACGGCGCGACGGGTGAAGGCCAGGAAAGTGAACCCAAACTGGACACGCACTTCTGGCCGGGTAGGAACAACACCCTGATGCTGGCTGTGCCGGACGAGGAGATTCAGAAACTTATCGGGCTTGTGCGGAGGCTTAGAGCAGAGCAGCCGCGTGCCGGATTGCGGGCTTTTACATTTCCATTGGAAGAATGCGTTTAGGATTCGTTTGAAATGGTAATGTATTTTGCTTCGCAGATTAGATAGGCCGTATCTATAAGCATGCAGCAATAACCAAAGGAGCTGTCTATCATGAAAACACTGAAACCAGGTCCGCTTCCCATGTAAACGTTTTGGATTTCACAGGCAAGAGCGAAAACGTTAACCTCATCAGAGGATACGCCCCTTTCCTGGGAGAGCACAATCGGGACATCCTCTCGACGGTACTGGGATATTCCGAAGAGGAGATCGACACACTTTACAAGGAAGACGTTATTTATCAGGGTCCGGAGGTGGAGAAACTACCGGAGGAACTGAAAAAGATGGAAGGGACTTCGGGGGACACTTAATTCATAATTTTTGTTTTTTTATCGGCAGATTTCAGTTCTTTAATTCCGCTGTTGCGGGACGAGCGTTAATTCGCCGTGAGCTTGCTCACGATAGGATGACATTCATTTCATAACTCGACAGCGAGCTCGCGGGGTTGTTGATTGCCATCAATAAACAGCACATCAGATTCCGAAAGCGCCGCTCAACTGACCGCAGGCGGCGAGGATGTCGCTGCCTTTGCTTTTGCGAAGCATGGTGGTAAAATGCCTGTCTAGCAGAATTTGCTGAAAGGCTTCCACGTCTTTTAAAGATGGCGATTTAAACGGTGATCCGGGGTATTCGTTAAAGACAATCAAATTCAATTTGCAGCGCTGATCTTTCAGAAGCGCGGCCAGTTTATCCGCGTCTGCTCGTGATGAATTCACGCCGTCAATGAGGATATATTCAAAAGTGAGCAGACGCCGTCCCGGCATAGGGTACTTCTTGCAGGCGGTGAGCAGCGTTTGCAGCGGATACTTTTTATTAATCGGCATGAGCTGATTTCGGGTTTCATCATCAGGTGCGTTTAGGGATACGGCCAGGTTGATGCAGATGTCTTTACCCAGTTGGACGATTTGTGGCGCAAGTCCGCAGGTGGAAACGGTTATTCTGCGGTTGGACATCCCCAGACCGAAATCACAGGTTAGGATTTGGATCGACTTAAGCGTGTTTGCATAATTACTCAGCGGCTCGCCCATGCCCATCATCACAATGTTGTTGATGGCGATGCCTTCCGGTGTTCCGTGCTTCAAAGTAATCAGTTGCCCGACAATTTCCGCCGGCGTTAAGTTACGTTTGAATCCCTGACGCGCCGTCAGACAAAATTCGCAGCCCATCGCGCAACCGGCTTGTGTGGACATGCAAATGGTCCAATGGCTTTTCCCGGGAATGAGCACACTTTCGATGAAAAGGCCGTCTTCCAGACGCAGGAGCGCTTTTTGTGTGCCATCCTGCGATGTCTGGATTTTGACAATTTCCGGTCTGTAGATCCGGGCGGCGGCGGAGAGTTTTTCCCGGAAGTCCCGTGAGAGCGTGGTCATTGTGTCAAAAGACGCGCTGCCGGATTGATGCAGCCATTTCATGATCTGCCGGGCGCGGTATTTTTCCTTGCCGGAGGAAGCGATGAATTCTTCCATTTCTTCCAGGGTGAAATCCAGCAGATTGGGCAATAACTTTTCTGCGCTCTTAATCATTCAGTATTTTCTTTAATGATACAGCGATGGCATCGATGAATCCTTCTGTGTTGACTTTTCTGTTGGAGGGTTTCTTTTCGGCCAGCAACAGCAAGTCGCCGGTCATGATGCCGTCTTCTATGGTTTCCAGGGCAGCCTTTTCGAGTGTATCCGCAAAACGTACGACATCCGGCGTTCCGTCCAGTTCACCACGTTTGCGCAGGCCGCCGGTCCAGGCAAAAATTAGCGCCATCGAATTGCTGGAGGTTTCCTCGCCTTTTAAGTGTTTGTAGTAGTGCTTCTGCACTGTGCCGTGCGCGGCTTCGTATTCAAACCATCCGTTGGGTGAAACCAGCACCGATGTCATCATGGCGAGCGATCCACTGGCGGAGGCGATCATGTCCGACATCACATCGCCGTCATAATTTTTCAGTGCCCACAAAATGCCGCCCTCTGTTTTCATAATGCGCGCGACCGCGTCGTCGATCAGTGTGAAGAAGTATTCGATCCCGGCCTTCGTAAATTTGTCTTCCCAGCTTTTTGTAAATTCCCGATCAAAGATATCGCGGAATCCGGCGTCATATTTTTTGGAAATCGTGTCTTTGGTGGAAAACCACACGTCGATTTTTTCGTCGAGCGCGTAAGTGAAACAGGCTTGAGCAAAACTCAAAATCGATTGTTTCAGATTATGGTTGATTTGAACAATGCCTGCCGACGGGAAGTCTTTCACCAACGTGGTCTGTGGTTTGCCGCCGTCGGCGGGCGTGAATACGACTTCCAGTTTGCCTGCCTGTTCAATATTCATTTCAAAATTGTCATACACATCACCGTAAGCGTGACGGCCGATGGTAATTGGTTTTTTCCAGGAGGAAACGCCCGGTTTAATATTATTGACGAGGATAGGTTTTCTGAAGACTGTGCCGTCCAGCATGGCGCGAATAGTGCCGTTGGGACTTTTCCAAGCTTTTTTTAAACGGTATTCCTTGACGCGGTCTTCATTGGGCGTAATGGTAGCGCACTTAATGCCGACGCCGTATTTCATAATGGCGCGGGCGGCGTCAAAGGTTACCTTGTCATCCGTGTCGTCGCGATACTTAACGTGCAGATCATAGTAGTCAATATCCATATCCAGATAGGGGAAGAGCAGTTTGTCTTTCACCATTTGCCACATGATGCGGGTCATTTCATCCCCGTCCATTTCGACGAGGGTTGTTTTTACTTTGATTTTTATTGTCATGTAAAAATGTTACTCCCTATCCATATTTATTTGTGGCTGCGGACGTTGAGCGCGCCGCCGTCCAGAATGATTTGTTTTTGTCTTGACGATAATGCGCAGCTTACCGGGAAGGATGTGCCTTTGGTCTTGTTTTTTACCATAAGGTTTTTCCCTTCCAGAATGGCTGTTCGGACCTCGGTAATTTCCAGATCATCGCCCTGGTCGATGGCGTCATAGTCACACTCATTGAGGAATGTCAAAGGCAGGATGCCGAAGTTGATCAGATTGGCGGCGTGGATTCTTTCCAGCGATTTGACCAAGACCGCGCGGACGCCCAGATACATAGGGCAGATGGCGGCATGTTCGCGCGAAGATCCCTGGCCGTAAGACAGGCCTGCCACAATGAAGTTGTGTTTTCCTGCGTCTTTCAGGGTCATGGCGCGTCGGGCAAAAGAGGCATCCACGTTTTCAAAAACGAATTCCGAATATCTAGGAATATTCGAGCGATACTTCATTCGCGCTCCGGCGGGGATGATATGATCAGTCGTGATCTTATCCCCGACTTTAATCGTGGCCTGGCCGGAAATGGCATCGGGCAGCGCAACATTTACAGGTGGTGCGCCGATATTCGGACCGCGATAAATTTCAATGTTTCTTTGCGTATCGTCCGGCCGGATGATCATATTGTCGTCCATGATTAATTTCTGAGGCATTGGGACCTGTGGATATTCTATTTTCAAGTCCCGCGGATCGGTAAAACGGCCGGTGATGACCGCTGCGGCGGCTGTTTCGGGACTGACCAGATAAACATCGGCGTCCAGGGTTCCTGATCGTCCCGGAAAATTACGGTTGGATGTGCGCAGGGATACCGCGCCGGATTTTGGACTTTGACTATTGCCGATGCAGAAACCGCACGCATTTTCCATCAGCCGCGCGCCGGAAGCGATGAGGTCGGCCAGGTAGCCGTCACGGGCAAGATTATCAAGCACCTGCCGTGAGCCGGGGGCTAAAATAAAACTGATATCGGGATGGGCTACTTTTCCTTTGAGGATTTTAGCAACCGTTACTAAATCCTTATAAGAAGAATTAGTGCAACTACCCAGACAGACCTGATTGACAGGGATGCTCTTCATGCTACGCACGGTGCCGATGTTATCCGGGCTATGCGGTTTGGCTGTCAGAGATTCCAATTGCGATAAATCAATATTTACAATTTTGGAGTAAGCCGCGTCGTCATCCGCTTTCAATTCAATGAAATCTGTTTCTCTTTGCTGCGACCGGAGAAATAGTCTTGTAACGTCGTCGCTGGGGAAAACCGATGTGGTTACGCCGCACTCCGCGCCCATATTGGTAATGGTGGCACGTTCCGGAACACTGATCGATGCAATGCCCTCTCCGCCATACTCAAAAATGGTTCCAACGTTGCCCTTCGTTGTGAAAATCTCCAGCACCTTGAGGATTACATCCTTGGCGGAAACCCAGGGTTGAAGACTGCCTTGCAGGTTGATTTTAATGACGGAAGGGCAGGTGAGATAAAAGGGTTCACCGGCCATCGCCAGCGCCACGTCCAGGCCGCCCGCGCCGATGGCGATCATGCCCAGCGCACCGCAGGTGGGCGTGTGGCTGTCGGAGCCGATCAGCGTTTTACCCGGCTTGCCGAACCGTTCCAAGTGCACCTGATGGCAGATGCCGTTGCCGGCGCGCGAAAACACCACGCCGAATTTCTGCGCGACGCTCTGTAGATAGCGGTGATCATCCGCGTTTTCAAAACCGATCTGAATCGTGTTATGATCGATGTAACTGACGGACAATTCTGTTTTAACTTTCGGCACGTTCATGGCTTCAAATTGCAAATAGGCCATGGTGCCGGTGGCATCCTGGGTGAGGGTTTGGTCGATACGGATGCCGATTTCCGCACCGGGCGCAAGATTTCCGAAAACCAGGTGCCGGGCAATAATCTTTTCAATAATATTTTTTCCCATCTACTCTTCCTTAGCACACAAATAAACCGGTAAAGCTGATTTCATACAATAAAGCGGCGGGATAATCAATCGTCAAAAACTGCCTTTAAAAAAAGGGCGTTTGCGCCCTTTTTTTAAAGATATGTTTGGGGGGATGGTAAAAGATCAGGTGCCGCCATTTTCATCCAGACCTTTTACACGGACGGCTCGCTGGAATCTCTTCTGAAAATAAGGCTGATCCAGATTGTCAATACGGACGGACTTGCCTTTATAGGAAGCATGAACAAACTCGTTGTTGCCGATATAAATGCCGACGTGACCAATCGGTTTTCTTGTTCGGAAAAAAATCAGATCGCCTTCAACCATTTCATTCCGGTCAATTCGGACACCGACAGTGGATTGCTCATGGGCAGTGCGCGGCAGAGAAATATTGAAAAATTCGTACATTTTGCGGACAAAGGCGGAACAATCAATCCCTTTAACGGTGGCGCCGCCTAATCGATAAGGAGCGCCCAGGAAACCAGTTGCGACTTTAATAAATAATTTTCTTTCATCCGTACTGCCCCACTTGCCTAAAAGCTCTTCACTTGATTTCGCTTCAAAGGCGATTTCATTTGAGGCGTCGGATGAAGTGATTTCCTCCTCATCCTCATCTAAAATATCCTCATTTTCATCGGTAGCAGATGGAGAGTGTGCGGTGTAGCTGGCGTAACTGGGCTTTGATAAAATAAGCTTGCGGCCAGCGCGCATGTTTTTCGAATGGACATTATTCAACGCGGCAATTTGTTTTGCGGGGATTCCTGTTTTTCTAGAAATAGTGGTAAGTGTATCGCCGTTTTTTACCGTGTAAAAGGGTGCGGGGCGAGCTTTTGATTTTACGAAAACAGGAGAAGCGGAACCCTTTTGATTGACGGACAAAATCTGACCGGATTTTAGGTTGTTACCGGTAAGGTGGTTGGTCTTTTTGATTTCAGCCACGCTGACGCCGAGTTGCTTGGAAATGGTGTAAAGGCTGTCACCTTTTTTAACTTTGTATTGGTTGGCATAAGCGCCGGTATTAAAACAGAACAACAAAAAAAGAACAAATAACCCTGAAAACACTAAAATCCGCCGTTTCATCATGAAGTACCTCCTTAATTTTGCGGGGGGTCCCATTTTGTTAACGGTGCACAGATTGCAGCCCAATGCCGCCAAATGTAAATTTATCAAGGTTAATTTACTGCACACAGAAAACGAAGATTAATCTCAAAAACCGTTCCACCAACTTCGTGTGGATTGACATACTAAAAAACACATTGTCTGTCAAATTTATTTTGCATTCTTTTTTAATGAGGTATAGGAAGCGACAGTTGAAAAGGGGAAATAGCGATGATGCGTCGCTGGAAAAAAATTATTTTATTGAGTATTCTTGCCGTGTTCGCTTTTTTTGTGATCGATATCGGCCGCTATTTTTTCTATCCGAATGTGGCTGATCTCAAGAAGAATCGTCCCGGCAAAACCGCTTTTATGGAGTATCGGGAAGATACCTGGAGGGCAAAAGGCATCAAGAAAAAGATTTCGACATCTTGGATGCCTCTTTCGCAAGTGTCGCCATATGTTATGAAGGCCGTGATCATTGCCGAGGATGACAAGTTCTGGTCCCATGAAGGTTTTGATTTTGAAGCGATGCAAAAGGCGCTGGAAAAAGATATTAGGAACAAGAAGTTTAAAGCGGGCGGCAGCACGATATCGCAGCAATTGGCAAAAAATTTGTATCTGACACCGGCCAAGAATCCAATTCGAAAAATCAAAGAAGCCATCCTGACCTGGCGTATCGAGAGACAACTGAGCAAAAGAAGAATTATCGAACTGTATTTGAATGTCGCCGAATGGGGAGACGGTTTATTTGGTATTGAAACCGCCGCCCGCAAATATTACGGCAAGCAAGCCCGGGATTTGAGCGCACGTGAGGCGGCAACGCTTGCCGCGGCGCTGCCCAATCCGCGACGCTTTCGGCCCGACGGCCATTCGCAATATGCGACAAATAACGCGGAAAGAATTTATCAGATTATGGTGCGCCGCGGCATTGTGATTGAAGAGTATGATGACGTCATTGAAGAAAAAGACCAAGAAGGCGAAAAGAATGATCTCCGCGAAAGTCCCCTGAATGATTTGTCCGGAGGTAATACGATGTTTATAGAATTGCCTAAATGAAATAGGACCGGCCAGGCTCTGTTACAAGATGGTCGTCATGCCAAGTCATGTCAATTGACGAGATACGCTTCACAAGTCCCGCTTCACGTGAAAGTGAGTTTCGTTCCCGCCATGTTTAAAATGAACTGATCCGGCATTTGTATTTCCATTGCCATGATCGCTTTCCTACCCGTGCAGTGCGTTGGAATCACATACACCGGATTCAGCTTCTGAAGTTCTTCAGCCGTGCGGTCAATAATTTGTTCAAAAAGTGGGCCGGAGAGGTGGAATCCTCCCATGACCGCATGAATCTTGTTTATGCCTGTGACTGCCATAGCGTATTGGATTGTATTGACGATGCCCGCGTGCGCGCAGCCGGAAACAATCACCAGCCCTTTGTCTTTGAGATTCATGACGATGGATGTATCGTCTTCGATGGCATCCCAAAGTTCTTGGCCGTCTTTTTGCCAGTGGGCGATGGGGAAGCCTTTCTCAAAATCCGTCTTGCGCGGAATTTCGCCCAGAAACAGGATCGTGTCGTCCAAAAGCAGGTATGGCGCTGCTGATTCGATGGCGGCAAATCCCGCTTCCTTCACCATCTCGCGCGTCAGTTTGGGAAAGTTGATTTTGAAGTCTTCACCAAATTTCAGATAGCGCGGCGACTTGAAAGCGGACGGATGAACGATCAGCGGAATGTCGCGCTTGCCGATCAGCGCCGTGAGCTTTTGTAAGCCGCCCGTATGATCACTGTGCCCATGCGACAGAACCGCCACCTCGACCTCGCGCATATCGGCACCCAGCGTGTTGGCGTTTTGTGCCGCTCCACCTTCGGAAAATCCAAAATCAAAAAGCAGTGTGTGGATTATTCCTGCGATACTGGTTTTGATCAGCGCCGAAAAGCCGTGTTCTGCTAAAATCGAGGCGCGGATTTCTCCGTCTTTGAGCGGCGCAGCTCTTGTGACGATGGCGTTATTATCCATCGCGGTCATCTCTATATAGTTGTCCTGCAGCGTTAATATATCAACTTGGTTTACCGCTTTTAAAGTTATTTGCGCCATCATATTGACGCTCCTTTTTCTTAGTTGCCGGTTCGGCCCGTATCGCTGCAGAACAACCCGACTGGCGCATTATACATCATCGGAGGGTTGCGTCAACCGGTACTGAAGGACAGAGGATTACGCCGGTCAGAATTTGGTCGGGCCAGCCCGCAATTTTTTATTCGACACAATCAATAACGAATAATTCGTGGACGGGACGACAAAAATGGACTAGTAGACTCAAAGAAAGGCAGAAAAGATGGGAGAGGCTTCATGAAGAAAAAAGAATTGCCGGATTGCGCGCGCTGTTCGTTGACCCGCGCGGAAAGAATCTGCATCAACCGGAAGGGCAAGGTGTCCAGGGGATGTCCTACCGCCAGGGGAAAGAAACTCCTTGAGCAGGCCAAAAGCCTCTATGAGAATTCCGCCATTCAGGAATTTGCCAGACAGGCGTCCATCCAGGAAAGCGAGTGTTACGTTGGGAGAGATCAGCAGCCCTATATTATTCGTCCCGTCAAAACGCGAATGGAAGAGATTATCGCGTTTGCCCAAAAAATGGGCTATATCCGTTTGGGACTGGTATTTTGCGCAGGGCTTGCCCGAGAAGCAAGGATCGTCAGCGATCTCTTGGAACGGCAAGGCTTTGAGGTGGTCTCGGTGATCTGCAAGATCGGTTCGGTTCCTAAGGAAACCATTGGTGTGCGGGAGCACGAAAAAATCTTTATCGGAGAGCATGAAGCCATGTGCAATCCCATTGCCCAGGCCATGTTCGTCAATGACGCGAAAGTCCAATTCAATGTGCTGCTGGGGCTGTGTGTAGGCCATGATTCCCTGTTTTTCAAATACGCCGAGGCGCCGACAACCGTATTGGCTGTCAAAGACCGGGTGACCGGGCACAATCCGCTGGCGGCTGTGTATCTTCTGGACAGTTATTATGCGAGGTTGAAGACGGAAGGTTGATGGCTGAAACAGGAACGGTCGTAATCTTTTCTTGCAAACTTCGACATCGTTTTGTGTGTGAATGACTGCAAAATTAGCTGTTCAAAGGATGTTCAATCGTGTAGAATCGAAACAAAAAACACGAACGGGATGTATGGGATATGGCGAATCCCTCTTTGACAATAACAGGCCTTAAGTCTCACAGGCAAGCCGCATTGGCGTTTGGCTTTTCTGATTGATCTGAATATGAAACCGATAAAAAATATTTATGTTGATTCCGGACTTCACAAAATATTCGCTGGCGCTTTTTAAAGACGAGAAACTCATCCATGCTTCGGATGGCGGCGGTCTAAGGCCGCTGTGGGATGCTCTGGAAAAACATAAAGACAAGACCGGTCTACTTTTGCATGACAAGCTTATGGGGCTGGCTGCCGCCCGACTGATTGTTCGTTCCGGTATTATCGCTGAAATCTACACGATGATCGCGTCGCGTCCGGCAAAAGAGTTTTTGGAGGAAAGCGGTATCCGGTTGACAGCCTTTGATGTTGTGGCCAGCATCCTGACCAAAGACAAAAGTAGCGTCTGCCCCGGCGAAGTCATTGCGATTGACACAACCGATCCGGATACTTTTTTACAGAAGATCAGGGTCATGATGGACAATCGGATGACGAAAGTAAGCCAGTAAATTATCTTTCCCTTTATTGATCGTAACTCATACCGCCCAGTAATTTCCAGCGGCTATTTTCTTTAATCCATGTATGGGTTATCCGTGATGATTGAGTTTTGCCGGTTTCAGTAAAACTAACGTGCAGTGTGTATTGCGTCAATGCCGCTTCTTCCGAGAACCGGATGCCGCCTCTTTCAATGCGGATGGAGCATGTAATCGGTTTGGAGATTAATTGCCTCATGAAACGAGCGCTTTCTTCTTTGTCCATCGGTTGAGACATTGCGCCCGGCCATCCCAGAAAGCGGCTATGCACAAGGGAAAGAACTCCATCATAATTCGCTTTATACAGATTGGTAAAGTATCCCTCTTCTAAGGCCCAAATCTCTTCTTCCATCACGCTCCTCCTCATTTGCTGGTCTGAACCGGCCCAACAAACCACTGCTGTTGAAAATAGGATTGATGCCGCAATCATGATCGGAAAGAGAAACGCTTTTTTCATATTATTTCTGAGCCATCTATGCTTTTTCCCTCAGCCTTTTTTACTTAAACACGCCCCGGTCGTAAATAAGAAATTTTTTGCCGTTGGTCAAATGTGCAGTCACGGTCTTTGGTTCGGTATTGACCAGATCCCAGTGAAGCGCGGAATCATTAAACCCCAGTTTTTTCTTGAGCGCCTCGGTCAGTTGTGCCGGATTGCCGCTGTAGGTATCGCTGTAGGATGAACCCAGTGCGATATGGCAGTTTCCTTCCTTGCCGCCGAAATTTTCATCAAAGAGCGTCTCCGCCATGAATCGGTCGATTCGCGAAAAGCGCTTGTCCGTGAGGGAGAATTCACCCACCCGGCGCGCGCCCGGGTCCATGGCCAGTTGCTTTTTCACAAACGCTTCTCCCTCACTGGCTTCGATCTTAACCGCTTGCCCTCTGGCAAAAGTGATGCGGACGTCCTTGACGTAGTTTCCGCTGCGGAAGGAGGGAAGGTTGGCAAAATAGACCCCTTCCGTGCCGCGCCAGTCGGGAGAGACAAACACCTCGAAGCTGGGCACGTTATGGCCGGAGACGCCTGCCCACTTACGATTAGCCCCCGGCGTAATCCGCAAATCCATATGGGCCGATTCCATATGATAATACTTGACCGGAAGGGAACTGAGCCGCTTTTTGATGGCCGTGACCTCTTTGTGAATCGCCTTCCATTCGAAAACGGGATCGTCGCGGTCAAGATAACAACCTTTGATGATCTGCGCCGTATATTGCTTCATGGACATTTTAGCCTGGCGGGCCAATTCCTCCGTGGGGAGTAAGCAGAGCGTCCAGCTATACTTTCGCAATTCTTCACGCCTGTCGAGAATGTCCTTGAGGGGTTTGCGGGCGACAATGGCTTTGCCGATCTTGGCTGGATCGATATCCTTGAGGTGTGTGAGTGACTCGGGCGCGTGCAGATAAATCCTGCCGTTGATGCTTTTGTAGAGTTCTTCGTCGCCGGGAGCGATAAACGTCAACTGTTTCGAATTAGTTTTCTGATAGAAACTGTGTTCCATGCCGAATGTAGCGGCCATGCGCTGCACCGGGCGCATGCCCAGATCGAGAAGCCGCCCGTAGAGGATTTCGGCGAGTCTCAGCGCAGGCAGATCATACTGAATAAGAACGATCTCGTCTTTCTTCAGGGTATTTTTCTTCGCCGTATTCAGCGCCCAGAGGAGCACATCGGCATATTTTTCAAAATTGCTTTCCGTGAGCATATTTTTTATTTCCCTCTCTTTCTTGTATCACAGATGTCCATCCAGCCAGGAGCTCAGGTCGGCGAGCACCTTCATCCTGTCAGCAGCCAGTTCGTTGTAAACCTCATGCTTGAGGCCCTCATAGAGCTTGAAGGTTTTGTCCTTTGATCCGATCATCTCAAAGAGTTCCTTCTGCCCGGAAAAAGCGGTGTCCCGTGAACCGAGTTGGATAAGAACCGGGATTTGAATCTTAAAGGCATTTTGGGCGCCGATGACCACATACCTGTTCATCTCATGGGCGAGTCTCGGCGTGATGACGTTATACACCAGGGGATCGTCAACATAGGCCTTCACCACATCCATATCCCGGGATATGAACTCCGGCGGAAGAGGCGATTTCACATGAACGGAGGGCAGTATTTTGGACAGGATCTTGGTTACGGCAAGGAGAGCCTTGGGAATGTCCGTCCCCGGTTCCGATCCGGTGCCCGATAACACGAGCCCTTTTACGTCAGCGGCGTTCTGCTCAACATAATTCATGGCAATGAGACTTCCCATAGAATGACCGAGAACGAAGTAAGGCATTTTCGGAAATCGAGCCTGGATCACTTCACGGCGAAACTGCTTTTCATCATCGATGAATTCCTGAAAGCTCCTGACGTGTCCGCGTTTTCCTTCGCTCTTGCCGTGACCTCTGTGATCATTGCCGAAAACCGCGTACCCTGCGGGGAGAAGCTCACTTATGACATTGCCGTAGCGGTCAATATGTTCGGCATAGCCATGGATAACATGCACGACGGCTTTGGGGGAATGGTCAGGCACCCATCCCTTCCAGTAGATGGATGTCCCGTCTTGAGCCGTGATGGTCCCGGACTGTGTCTTCATGCTATAGTCCTCCTGTTATGGTGAATTCGGTGAACAGTATCATTAATTATTGACATTTTGTTTCCACCCGCAAAATCCATCTTTAATATGCTACTGCCAATACTTAGAATTCGGAAAGACAATAATCCAAAATATCAGGCAATGTCAAATAATTATTCACTGATTCCGATAAGATGAAGTGATCGTGTTTTTCTTCAGGACCACAGAAGGCCATTGCAAGCAATTTACCGGTTCTGCGAACTGGTAAATAATGGGAGAAATATAAATCCCTCTCCCTAGAGGGGATGCCTCTCTTTTTTTACGCCTTAACGCTCACGCTTTCGCTACGCCGCTTTGTGCTCGCGTTCGGATTTTTCCAGGTAGTATTCGTAATGACCGTTGTAAATTCGCATCTCACCATGATCAATTTCGAAGACGCGGTTGATGAGGCAGCGCAGGAAGTGGCGGTCATGGCTGACGAGGACGACTGTGCCGGTAAAGTTCTGTAGTGCAGCCAGCAGCGTTTCGCGCGATTGGATGTCAAGATGGTTGGTCGGTTCGTCGAGGATCAGCAGGTTGATCGGCTGGACCAGCATCGTCGCCAGAACCACCCGGCTTTTTTCTCCACCGGATAATTTATCGATCCGTTTGTAAATATCATCCCCCTGAAATAAAAAAGCGGCGCAGAGATTGCGCAGCGTACCGAGATGAGCCTGCGGCATGGCATCCTGCACGGTTTCCAAAACGGTCTTCTGCGGCTGGAGAATGTCCATGGCATGCTGGCTGAAATAGCCGGGATAGACATTGGCGCCCAGATTCCGGCTGCCGGTTGAAGGATCGGCCTGGCCAGCCAGTACTTTTAAGAAAGTGGATTTGCCCGCGCCGTTGACGCCCACGACAGCAATTTTATCCTGACGCCGGATAATGCCGTTGACGCCGCCGAATACGGATTTGACGCCTCCGTCGGGACGTGGCCAGGTTTTACCAAGATTGTCGATTTTCACCACATCGTCGCCGCTGCGTGGGGGTTCGGCAAACTCGAACTTGATGGATCGCTGTTGGGGTGGGATTTCGATGCGTTCAATCTTTTCAATCTTCTTGACGCGCGACTGCACCTGCGACGCATGCGATGCCCGCGCGGCAAAACGGGCGATGAAGTCCTCTTCTTTGGCCAGCATGTCCTGTTGGCGGCGGTGGCTCGCCAGAAGCTGCTCGCGCCGGATTTCACGCTCGCGCAGATAAAAGTCGTAATTGCCGCTGTATGTTGTGATCGCACGGTTGGCGACTTCAATAATGCGGTTGACGACCCGATTCATAAATTCGCGGTCATGGCTGGTCATCAGCAGCGCGCCCTTAAATGACGTGGAGAGCCAGTCTTCCAGCCAGATGATCGATTCCACATCCAGATGGTTAGTGGGTTCATCCAGCAAAAGGACATCGGGATTGATGGATAGAATTTTGGCGAGCGCAATGCGCATTTTCCAGCCGCCGCTGAAGGTTTCTACCGGATGATAATAGTCATCAGGGCCGATGCCCAGACCGGTCAAGATGGTTTGCGCGCGGCTTTCCAGATCGTAGCCGCCGCGATGCTCGAATTCGGCCTGAATATTTCCATAGCGTTCCAGCAGATTGGCCATGTCCTCTTCGGCCATCGGCTCGCACATGTCTGCTTCCATCTCCTGGATTTGCACGCCTAGCCGCGTCACGTATTCCGAAGCGGACTTGACCTCCTCAAGTGCCGAGCGGCCGGCCATAGCGCCGACATCCTGGGAAAAATAGCCGCAGACGATATTGCGCGCTTTGGTGATTTCGCCCGCGTCAAATTCTTCTTCACCCATGATCAGGCGAAAGATGCTGGTTTTACCCGCGCCGTTTGGCCCGACCAGGCCGTTTCGGCTGCCGGGCAATATCTGAAAACTGGCATCCCGAAACAGGATCTGCGGACCATGCTGTTTGGAAATGCCGCTGAAATGAATCATTGATCTTGGTCGCCCCTTTTTAAAGTGGCGGATGGGTAACACATCCATAATGGCACTGCAAGAAGATTTGACAAGGATTGTATTCGATACCCCTGCTTGAATTTTGCCCCCCTTCATGGTAGCTTGCATCCGCTTTATTGTTTATCAATGGATATTACGACGGCGTGAGAGGGGAAACTTGAAATATTATCCTGTCTTTTGGGACATTGCCGGGGAAAAATGTGTTGTGATCGGCGGAGGCGAGGTGGCTGCCAGAAAAGTCGCAAGGCTTCTGGATTGTGGCGCGAAAGTGTGTGTGATAAGCCCCGACCTGGTTCCGGAACTGGCCGATTTGACTCGCGAACAACGGATTTCCCATATCCCTTCGGAGTATAACGGTCGGGGCTTGGATGGCGCGGTGTTGGTTATCGGCGCGACGGATGATGAGCAAACCAATGCCGCCATATCGCAAGATGCCAAAATCAAAGGCATTCCGGTCAATATTGTCGATGATCCGCAGAAATGCAATTTTATTCTGCCGTCTTTGGTGGAACGGGGCGATTTGACTATTGCTTGCAGCACCGGCGGTAACTCTCCGGCGCTTGCGCGCCATCTGCGCGAAGAGCTGGAAGCCGTCTATGGTGAGGAATACGCAATTCTTATTAAGATATTGGGCCAGTTGCGGGTGAAGATGGAGAAAAACGCGGACGTGGGTAAAGTCTGGTTTGATCAGTTGATGGCGGCAGGGCTGCTCACGGCAATCCGGCAGAAACAGGCGGACAGGGTTAAAAAGATTATCCGTGATATCACCGGCGAGGAGGTGCAGCTTGACTAGTCTGGAAGTAAATTTGTTCGCGCTGGCCCTGACGTGCTGTGCGCTAGCCACCGTCGGTTATCTGCTTTCACTGCTGGTGAAAAAAGTTGTGCTGGCGAAAAGATCCACCTGGATTCTGGCAGGGGGGGCTCTTTTTTTAACCTTCAGCTTGCTAGTGGGCGCCGCCAATTCTTCCGGATGGGTGAATTTCGGCTCGCGTCATTTCCTGTCGATTTACGCTTGGACGATTGCCGGTATTTACCTGGGATTGCAATTTAAAACGAAAACACGCCTGCTGGGCGCTTTTATCGCGCCGATTATTTTATTGTTTCTGATTGCCGCGGCCGGTCAGGAATCGGATAAAAATCTTGTTCCGCCCCAGTGGCAGGGTTGGCTCACAACGTTTCATCTGGTACTGGCGATTGCTGGTGAAGCGCTTTTTGTTCTGGCGTCCGCGGCCGGAGCCATGTTCATGATCCAGAACAATTTGCTCAAAAACAAAAAACCGGGCAAGATGGGCCGTCTGCTGCCGTCGCTCAGTGACCTGGACTGGATCAACCATTTGGGTTTGTTGTGGGGATTTCCCCTGTTGACGCTGGGTATGATGGGGGGTGCCGTCTATGCCGCTTTTGTCTGGGGCGGCTTTTGGCCTGCCGATCCTAAAGTGATCTGGTCTTTTGCCATCTGGATAGTTTACGGATTTCTGTTGCATCAGCGTTTGGCCATCGGCTGGAAAGGGTCCCGTATGGCGGTATTGTCCTGCTCGGCGTTCCTGCTTTTTTTATTGTCGGCCCTGGTGATTCGATATTGTTTTTCAACGGTGCATAATTTTATTTAAAAGATGATTGTATTAGTCGGATTAAATCATAAAACAGCGCCGCTTGCGGTGCGCGAAAGACTCTTTGCCGGATGCCAGGGAGAGGTGAATCTCCTTGCCGAACTGTTGGTGATTGAAGGCGTGCGGGAAATTCTGCATCTTTCCACTTGTAACCGCTTCGAGCTGGTGGCTTCCGTTGACGAGACGTCTAAGGCCGTTGAGGCGCTCAAGTCCTTTCTGGCGAAATACGGCAGTCTGTCGAATGACGAAGCCTCTTCCTGTCTGTATGGCTATCGCGACGATGAAGCGATAAAACATTTGTTCCGTGTCACGTCCAGCCTGGATTCGCTGGTGATGGGCGAGGCGCAGATTCTGGGTCAGGTGAAAGATGCCTACCGCCAGGCGCTGATGCTCAATGCCACCGGCATCGCACTCAACCGCCTGATGCATCGGGCATTTCGCACTGCCAAACGCGTGCGGACGGAAACGGGCATTGCCGCCAATCCGGTATCGGTGAGCTTTGCCGCGGTGGAACTGGCCAAGAAAATATTCGGGACGCTTTTCGGCAAAAAAATTCTGATTATCGGCGCGGGGGAGATGGCGGAGCTGACTTGTACACATCTGATCGGCAACGGCGCGGAAGACATTATTGTTGCTAACCGCTCGCTCGCTCAGGCCGAGTTGCTTGCCGAAAAATATCACGGCCGGGCCATCGGGCTTACCGCCCTTGACGAAGCGCTTTGTGATGCTGATATTGTGATCAGTTCCACCGGCGCGCCGTCGCATATCGTGACACAGGACATGGTTCGACAATGTCTGCGCAAGCGGAAGAACCGTCTGCTGTTTTTAGTCGATATTGCTGTGCCGCGCGATATTGATCACGCGGCGGACAGCATCGAAAATGTCTATCTGTACAATATCGATAATTTACAGGATATCGTCGATGAAAATGTCAAGAACCGCCGGCGCGAGGCGCTTAAGGCCGAGGAGATTATCAAAGAAGAGGTAGCGCAATACGCCAACTGGCTTAAGGAACTGAAGGCCGTTCCCACCATTGTGTCACTAAGGGGCAAGGCCGAAGGCATTGTGAGTGCGGAACTGGAAAAAGCAAGAAGCTGGATGGGGAATCTCGAAAACACCGACCGCGAAAAGGTTGAAGCGCTGATGAACAGCATCGTCAACAAGATTCTGCACGCGCCGGTGGCGGTGATGAAGGAAGAGAGCGTCGAGTTCAATTCAAAGGACATTGTCGCGGCTGCCCGACAGCTTTTCCGTCTGGATGATTGAAAAACAAGGATTTGTATGAACATAAAAATTGGAACAAGAGGCAGCAAATTGGCGCTGGCGCAGACGAATTCTGTTTTGGAAAGTATAAAAAAAATAGTCCCGGACATAACAGCCGAGATATGTGTGATCAAAACCAGCGGCGACATCATGCAGGATGTGTCGCTTTTGCAAATTGGCGGCCAGGGCGTGTTTGTTAAGGAAATTCAGGAAGCGCTAATTTCGGGCAGTATCGATCTGGCCGTGCACAGCATGAAGGATGTGCCCGGCGAAATACCGGACGGCCTTACATTTGTGGCCATTTTGCCGCGCGAGGATGTGCGCGATATTCTGGTGTCACGCGGCAATATCAAGATGGAATTTATGCCCAAGGGCGCGAAAATCGGCACGGGGTCACTCAGGCGAGGCGCTCAGATCAAGGCGATGCTGCCGGATGTTACCATTGTGCCCCTGCGCGGCAATATCGACACGCGCCTGAAAAAAATTGAAACGGAGAATCTTACAGGCGTTATCCTTGCGGCGGCGGGCATGAAACGGCTGGGGTACATGGAAAAAATTGCGCAGTATCTGCCGATAGAATTGATGTTGCCGGCAGTTGGTCAGGGTGCGCTGGGTTTGCAGATACGAAAGGCAGATTCTGAATTGGCCAATGTTCTGGCGAAACTCAACCATGCGGCGACTGCCGCGGAAGTGACAGCGGAGAGATCGTATCTTAGGGCATTGGGTGGCGGGTGCCGTCTGCCGATTGCGGCGTTAGGCAAGCTTGTAGACAAAGATCTTTCACTGGAAGGCCTGGTGGCCGCGCCTAACGGCGCGAGCGTCTGTCGGGACAAAGTCAGAGGAGAAATTGCCGAGGCGGAAGAATTGGGCAAAAGACTGGCCGACATGATCATGGAAAAAGGCGGCAAAAAACTTTTGAATCTGGTGTGCTGAAAACTATGATCGAAAAAGCAAAACAGGGAAAAGTCTATATTGTCGGCGCGGGACCGGGGGATGCGGGACTGATCACGCTGAAGGCTGTTGAGGCTTTGCGCCTGGCCGATGTAGTTATTTACGATAATCTGGTAAATGAAGAGCTGCTGAAATACGCGCCGGAGCATGCCCGTTTCATTTACGCGGGTAAAAAGGGCGGCGATCACGCACTATCGCAGGACAAGATCAATGAGCTTTTAGCCAAAGAAGCATTGGACGGCAACACCGTTGCCCGCCTCAAGGGCGGCGATCCTTTTATTTTCGGACGCGGCGGTGAAGAGGCCGAAGTGCTGGTAGCCCAGGGTGTGCCGTTTGAATTAATTCCCGGCGTGACGTCGGCTATTGCGGTGCCGGCTTATGCGGGCATACCGCTCACGCATCGGGGGTTGACGTCCACGGTAGCTTTCATTACCGGCCACGAAGATCCAACCAAGGACAAAAGCGACATCGACTGGCAGGCTTTGTGCGGAATCGGCACGCTGGTTTTTCTAATGGGGGTGAAAAACCTCGATCAGATCACCGGGGCATTGATTTCACACGGTAAATTTCCCGGCACGCCAGCGGCGTTGATTCGCCGCGGCACGACGCCGCATCAGGAAATACTTGTAGGCACGCTGGCTAACATTGCTGATCTGGCACAAGCCAACAATTTCACGCCTCCCGCCATTCTGGTTGCAGGCCAGGTTGTCGATTTGCGAAACCACCTGCAATGGTTTGACTCGAAGCCACTGTTCGGCAAGGGTGTGGTTATCACCAGGCCTCAAAGGCAGGCGGATGATCTGGCAAGGCTGCTGACGGCTCAGGGGGCATCTCCCCTCGCTTTTCCAACCATCAGCATTGAGCCGCCTTCAGACTGGAGCGACCTGGACAGAGCCATTGGTCAATTAGAGTCCTACCAATGGCTTATTTTTACCAGCGCCAACGGCGTGTATTTCTTTTTTGAGCGCCTCCGGGAAAAGGGCAGGGACGTTCGCGACCTCAAGGGGATAAAAATCTGCTGTATCGGTCCGGCGACGGCCCGGCAGATTGAAACCAGGGGCATCCGGGTGGATCTGGTGCCGGACGAGTTTATTGCCGAAGGTATTCTGAAGTCGTTTGCATCGATGAATTTATCGGGACAGAGAGTTCTGATTCCGCGTGCCTGCAGGGGCCGTGACGTTCTGCCGGAAACTCTGAAAAAACAGGGTGCCGAAGTTGAGGTGGTCACTGCGTACCAGACCGTTAATTCCGGCCGAAAAAAAGAAGAACTGGCGGAATGGATCAACGCGGGCGAGGTGGATGTGATCACCTTTACCAGTTCATCGACGGTAACCAACTTTGTCGAAATTATGGGCGCCGATTATGCGTTACCACCCCATATAAAAATAGCCTGTATTGGCCCGGTAACGGCGGCCACCGCAAAAAAAGCAGGGTTTCAAATTAATATTTTTCAGGAAGAATACACCATGGAGGGACTGGTGCAATCCCTGATCAATGATGTGCAAGAAAAATCATCCGAAACGGGCGAGCGGGGAGTGATATGATCGGTATTTCCAAGTTATATTGCGGGGCGGTGGAGCCCTCCGATGTGCTGCGCTACAACCGGCATTCCGGAAAGCTTCCTTCGCACCTGTTGCAATTTTCGGCGGATAAAAAACCGGTGGTGGTCTGGAACATGACACGCCGCTGCAATTTGAAATGTATTCACTGCTATTCCAATTCCGCCGATGTCGACTATCCCGATGAGTTGACGACGGATGAAGGCAAAAAGCTCATCGATGATCTGGCGGCCTTCGGCGCGCCGGTGATCTTGTTTTCCGGCGGCGAACCATTGCTGCGGCAGGACCTGCTGGAACTGGCGCAATATGCGACGGGCAAGGGCATGCGCGCGGTCATTTCCACCAACGGTACGCTCATCACCAAAGAAATCGCAGTCAAACTCCAACAGATTGGTCTTTCCTATGTTGGCGTAAGCCTTGACGGTCTGGAAAAAACGCATGACCGATTCCGGGGAAAGAAGGGTGCGTTTGTTGCAGCAATCGAAGGCATAAGAAATTGCCGTGAAGCGGGCATCAAAGTCGGTATCCGCTTCACGGTCAATAAACATAACCTGGCCGATGTGCCGGATATGTTTGATCTACTCAGAGAGGAAAAAATCGAACGGATGTGTTTCTATCATCTGGTTTACACCGGGCGCGGCTCTAAGCTGCGCGAGGAGGATTTGACCCACGAAGAAACGCGTAAGCTGATCGATTTGATTGCGGCCAAGACCAGACAGATGTTTGATGACGGCCTGTCGCCGGAAATTCTAACCGTCGATAATCATGCGGATGGCCCTTATCTGTATTTGAAAATGAAGAAGGAAAATCCCGAACGGGCCAAAGAAATGCTGGAACTCCTGGAAATGAATGAGGGCAACAGTTCCGGCCACGGCATCGGCTGCGTCAGCTGGGACGGCGAAGTGTATGCCGACCAGTTCTGGCGCAATCAGCCGCTGGGCAATGTCCGTCAAAAACCGTTCAGCGGGATCTGGACGGATGAAAGAAACGAGTTCTTGATGAAGTTGAAAGACAAGAAGAAACATGTTCACGGCCGCTGTGCCGCGTGCTCGTGGCTTTCCGTCTGCGGCGGCAATTTCCGGGCGCGGGCGGAATCGGCGGGCGATGTCTGGGGGCTCGACCCCGCCTGTTATCTGACGGACGAAGAAATATCTAAAAAGGAGGACTAGATTATGCAATTTCCAGAATATCGAGGACGCAGATTGAGAAAAAATGACAACCTGAGGCGTCTGGTTCGCGAAACAAAATTAAGTGTGGATAATCTCGTCTATCCGCTGTTTGCGGTTCCCGGCAAGAGCGTGAAAAAGCCGATTAATTCAATGCCCGGCCAGTTTCAATTGTCGGTGGATTATATCGCCAAAGAAGCACGCGAGGCTTTTGAACTGGGAATACCGGCCGTACTGCTCTTCGGCATTCCGGCCAAAAAGGACGAATCGGGCACAGGCGCTTTTGCCAAAGACGGTATTGTGCAGCAGGCAGTCAAACGAATAAAGAATGAAGTCCCCGAAATACTCGTGATCACGGATGTCTGTCTGTGCGAATACACCAGCCACGGCCATTGCGGAATCCTGGAAAAAGGTCAGGTGCAAAACGACATGACACTGGAAGTGCTGGCGGAAACGGCTCTGTCCCAGGTGCGCGCGGGTTCGGACATGGTTGCACCTTCGGCCATGATGGATGGGCAGATCGCTGCTCTCCGGGAAACGCTCGATGAAAACGGATTGGAGGATATTCCCATCATGGCGTATTCCGCAAAATATGCGTCGTCGTTTTACGGACCTTTCCGGGAGGCTGCCGAATGCGCGCCGCAGTTTGGTGACCGCAAATCCTATCAGATGGACCCGGCCAATGCTGATGAGGCTATTCGGGAAATATCGCTGGATGTCTCGGAAGGGGCGGACATCATCATGGTCAAGCCCGCGCTCGCTTATCTTGATGTCATCTATCGCGCCAGGCAGGAATTTGATTTGCCGTTGGGCGCTTATAACGTCAGCGGTGAATATTCGATGATCAAAGCCGCCGCGCAACTGGGCTGGCTGGATGAAGAAAAAGCCATGCTGGAAAGCCTCACCGCCATCAAAAGAGCCGGCGCGGACATTATCATTACCTACTGGGCGAAACAACTCGCGCAGGTACTGAACAAATAATTTCTCCGGAAGATCAAAACGGTATGGATCGCGAGATAGGAAATCATCGCTTATGACAATTCCCACTGACAACAAAGTTCGCATGATCGCGTGGGAAGTGACGCGCAGTTGCAATCTGAACTGTGTCCACTGCCGTGCCGCGTCTCACCGCGGGCCTTATCCGGGGGAGTTGTCCACGGAAAAATGCCTGCGGCTCATTGACGATATCGCGAAAGATTCTCAGCCGGTCATCATTCTGACTGGCGGTGAGCCTCTATTGCGGCCGGATATTTTTGAGATTGCCGCTTATGGAACCAGTAAGCGTTTACGCATGGTTATGGCGACCAACGGTACGCTTGTGGATGAGCTGACCGCGCGGAAGATGATCGACAGCGGGATTCAGCGACTCAGCATCAGTATCGACGGCAAAGACGCAGAGAGCCATGATGCTTTTCGTGGCGAGCCCGGCACGTTTGAAGGCGCGATGCGGGGCATTGAAGCAATGAAATCTGTGGGGATGGAGTTCCAAATCAACACGACGATCACCACGGTCAATCTGCACCAGATCAAAGACATTCATGATCTGGCGCTGAAGATAGGTGCGGCGGCGCATCATATTTTTCTACTCGTGCCGACAGGTCGGGGCAAGGATTTGGCCCAGCAGGCCATTACCGCCGCCGATTATGAAGAAACACTGATGTGGTTTCATCAGGAAAGCCTGACGTGTGCAATACAACTCAAAGCTACCTGCGCGCCGCACTACTTCCGCATCATGCACCAGAACAAGATAAAGAGAGCGCCGCCTGTGAAAAAAACGGGTGGCCACTTTCAGGAGTCCACCCGGGGGTGTCTGGGCGGCATCACGTTTTGCTTTATTTCCCATATAGGCCAGGTGCAGCCTTGTGGCTATCTGGAGCTTAATTGCGGCAATGTACAAAAGAAGAGCTTCGGCGAGGTCTGGGAAAATTCCGACGTGTTTCGGAATCTCCGTGACTATGGCAAATACGGCGGCAAGTGCGGCCGCTGTGAGTTTATCAAGGTCTGTGGCGGCTGTCGTGCACGTGCGTATGAGGCGACGGGAGATTACTTATCAGAGGAGCCGCTGTGTCTTTATGAACCAAAATAGTATGGACGCTATCGATAAAAAAATACTCAATATTCTGCAGAAGGAATTTCCGCTTGAGGAACGGCCGTTTTTGATTGTAGCCGAGCGGTGCGGTATCAACGAAGACGAAGCGCTTGCCCGTATTCAGAAAATGAAGGATGAAGGAATTATTCGCCGCATTGGAGCGGTGTTTGACGGGATAAAGCTCGGGCGTGTGAGCACCTTGTGCGCCGCGCGCGTGCCGGAAGATAAAGTAGATATCTTTGTTCAGACCGTAAACGCCAATAAAGGCGTCACACATAATTACCGTCGCAATTACGAATACAATATCTGGTTTACCGCGAGCGCCGGGACAGCCGAAGAACTCGCGGCCTTTCTCAAAGATGTCAAGGAAAAAACCGGCGTAACGGATATTCTGGATATGCGGGCGGTCAGGACGTTTAAGATTGATGCCTCCTTCGATATGTAAGTTGCCAATATTACTTCGACCGTACGGAGAAGTCTTGAAATAAGAAAAGAAGGACGAAAAAATGGAACCGAATAATATTAATTTTGCAGCCATCCCGCAGACGGCGGTGAACGTCGTCACAAACCCCGCTGATTTTTTCCGGGGAATGCCTAAAACCGGCGGATTTCTGGAGCCGCTTACTTTTGTTGTCATCATGGGTTTCATTGCCGGTATCATTCAGGCGATACTGGGTTTCATCGGTCTGGGTCATGCTGGAGGTTATGGCGGAGCCATGATGGGTAGCTTTGTCGTTATTATCTTTATGCCGATTGCCGCCGCTATCGGCAGCTTTATTGGCGCTGCCATACTACTTGTTATCTGGAAATTGATGGGTTCGCAGGAAAACTATGAAACAGCCTATCGTTGCGGCGCTTATCTGATGGCTCTGACTCCCGTCACCGGGATTATCGGCGTAGTGCCCTATGCCGGCGGTCTGATAACTATGGCCATCTATGTTTTTTACCTGGTGGCCGCGAGCATTCATGTCCACAATCTGCCGTCGCAAAAAGCGTGGCTGGTTTTCGGCATGATCGGTGTGATCTTTGCGCTCCTCGGTGTTTACGCGGAATATAAAGTCAGAAACAGTGGATCGGAGATGGACAAGTGGCGCAAGGTGGGCAAAGACATGCGTAAAGAATATCGGGAGTCGGCCAAGGAATACCAGCGTGCAGATGCGCGCTGATTTACTCTAAAATAGGAATTATTTATGACTGAACAAACCAAAAAACCTCTGCTGGCCCTGGTGGACGGCAGCAATTATATTTACCGCGCCTACTATGGCATTCCCGCGCTGACCAACTCCAAGGGCTTTCCCACTAACGCCATTTACGGGTTCACCACGATGCTCATGAAGCTCTTGCGTGACCTCTCGCCGGACTATGTTGTCGTGGCCTTTGATCTCAAGGGTCCGACCACGCGCCATGGGGAGTTTGGGGATTATAAAGCGACGCGCAAACCCATGCCTGATGATCTGATCCCTCAGATTCCGTCCATCAAAGATGTTGTCCGGGGGTTTTCGATTTGCCTCTTAGAGAAACAGGGTATTGAGGCCGACGATTTGATCGGAATGCTCACCGCTCGGGCAAGCGAAAAAGGATGGCGCACGGCCATCATCTCCGGCGACAAAGATCTGATGCAACTGGTTTCCGACTCTGTCACGATGGTCGATACGATGAAAGACAAAATCTACGACGTCGCGGCGGTGAAAGAGAAATTCGGCGTCGGCCCCGACAAGGTGGTGGAAATTCTGGGGTTGATGGGCGATACGTCCGACAACATTCCCGGTGTGCCGGGCATCGGCCCGAAAACGGCGCATCGCCTCATTGAAGAATATGGTTCGGTAGAAGCGGTTATTGAAAACACGGAGAGACTACATAATGTGAAGCTGCGCGAGAGTTTCCGCAAACACGCCGACCAGGCCAGGCTCAGCCGTCAATTGGCGCTGATTCGCAAAGAGGTGGACATTGATTTTGACCTTCATGATGCTGCGCGCAAAGAACCGGACAACGAATTATTGACCAGGCTTTTCAGCGAATTCGAGTTTTCCTCATTGCTACAACAAATTAAAACGAACGCCATCAAGCCGATTAAAGACGGTAGCGTTATCGCGGATAGCGCAAAGCTTTCGGAACTGATTGCCAGGTTGCAAAGCAGCGCTGAAATTGCCTGCGAAATCATTTGGGAGAAAAATCCTCCGCAGGAATTAATCGGGTTAAGCATCAATGCGGGCGGTGAAGTCTTTTACATTCCGCTTGGTCATACCAATGCTAAAATACAATTAACGACAAAAGATGTTTTTTCCGCACTGGCGACTGTCTTTGCGAATCCCGGAATTAAAAAATATGCTTACGATTTAAAAACGGCGCTTGTCGGCCTGCAGAATCTGGACATTCAGGCGGGCGTTGATTTGCAGTTAGCCGCTTATCTGCTCAATCCGGCCAGGCACGCCTATGAGCTCGATGAAGTGGCCTGGGAATATCTGCACGAGCGAATTCCCGCGCCCAACGATGTGGCGGGCGGCAAGGGAAAAACATATCCGCTGGCACTGGTGCCCGTGGATAAGATGGCCGCCTATGTGGGACAGCGAACCGACGCAATTCTGGCGCTTGCTCCGGCTCTGAAAAGAAAACTCGCAGAGGCAGGCGCGACTTCACTCTACAACGACGTGGAAATGCCGCTGCTGTTTACGCTGGCCGCGATGGAGAAAAAAGGCGTGTTGGTGGACACCGTCCTTTTGAAGCAGATGTCCGAGGAGCTGGGTCAATTGCTGTCTTTCTCCGAAGAAAAGATTCATCGTCTGGCCGGAGAAAAATTCAACATCAACTCCCCCAAACAATTGCAGACGATTCTTTTTGAAAAGCTCAACCTTCCCAAGGGTAAAAAAACAAAAGAAGGATATTCCACGGATGTGGATGTTTTGAGCGACTTGGCCCGAAGCCACGAACTACCCGCCGAGATTCTAGCTTACCGCAGCCTTGCTAAACTCAAATCCACGTATGTGGATGCGCTGCCCGCTTTGATTCATCCGCAAACCGGCAGGATTCATACATCCTACAACCAGACCGTGGCGGCCACCGGCAGACTATCCAGCAGCAATCCCAATTTGCAGAATATTCCCATTCGGACCCTGGAGGGAAAAAGAATCCGCCAGGCCTTTATTGCTGCGCCCGATTGCGTTTTGATTTCCGCCGATTATTCGCAAATTGAGCTCAGAGTGCTGGCGCACCTGTCCCAAGATGAATCGCTGCTTGAGGCTTTCGCCTCCGATGAAGATATTCACAGCCGCACCGCCTCCGACATTTTCGGCGTCTTTCCGCAGATGGTCAACGCCGATATGCGCCGGCAGGCCAAAGTCATCAACTTCGGCATTCTTTATGGCATGAGCGCGTTCGGTTTAGCCAGGGAACTGGGCGTTTTGCAGAAAACCGCGCAGGCCTACATTGACGGCTACTTTGCCCGCTATAAAAAAGTGCGCACCTATCTGGACGGCATTTTAGACGGCGCAAAGCGCGATGGTTATGTCTGCACCCTCTTGAACCGCCGCCGTTACCTGCCGGAATTAAAAAGTCAGATTCCTTCCGTGCGCCAGTTTGCCGAACGCATGGCCATTAACGCGCCCATCCAGGGTTCCGCAGCGGATTTGATCAAAGTGGCGATGGTCAACATTGATCATCTGCTTTCGAAGAAAAAATTTTCCGCCCGCCTGATCATGCAGGTGCATGACGAGTTGGTTGTCGAAGCGCCGTTTCAGGAAAAAGAAGAAGTCATGCAACTGGTCAAAAAAGAAATGGAAGAAGTCATCAAACTTAAAGTGCCGCTGAGAGTGGAGATTGCAGCCGGCAAGAACTGGGATGAAGCACATTAGAAAATAGGCTGAAACGTTTTAGGCTGAAGACTGAAGGAAAAGCCGGACAGCATTTATGAGCAGCCTTGAAAAATTATTTTCTCTCCCTTATTTTTTACGGCGGGATCGCTTGGCCACCCATTCGAAATATGTCCCGATGGCATAAATGGCGTCCTGCATCAGGGAATAGACAGGGAATCCTGCCTTGCGCAGGGCGGCAAATGTGCTAATCCTGATGCGTTCCGCATCCAGATCATCTTCCACAAAACTGGACAAAATGGAGATGACAGGCTTCTTGATCTGTTTAGCCATTTCGAAGATGGTATCATTATTATTTTTTACATTCAGGAATAATTCCGAACGCATGATGTATTCAACAGAAAAGTAGGGAACAATTACGTCGATGCCATCATCTTCATCAAGCGCCTTCATGGTATGCAGCATGATATTGAGGTCGAAACCGAAGGCTCCCAGATCGATCGGGTTTGTTGTAGAGGTGTTGACACCCATGATTTTTTCGTTGATCATCTTTTGTGCTTTTTCACCTAATTCAGGAAGAGAAAGGCCCGACTTCACGGCCAGGTCGCTGAAGAGGACCGAAACGCCGCCTCCGGCGCCGAGAAATCCCACACGTTTTCCTGTTAATGTTTTCTGAATGGTGCCCAGCATCACCAGATCCATCATCTGCTCAAAATCATCAACCAGAATGGCGCCATACTGCCGGACGGCAGCAGCCCAGATTGTGTAATTGCTCGCCATGGCGCCCGTATGGCTCGCCGCGGCCTTTGATCCCGTTTCCGTTTTTCCCCCCTTGAGAATAATCACCGGCTTTATGGCTGTCGTCCGCCGAAGCGTCTTGAGAAAAGTATCCGTATTCTTGATGTCTTCAATGTAGCAGGCGATAAGCTTGATATTCTGGTCGGAGGCGAGATAGTCCAGATAATCTTCAATTCGAAGATCGATTTGGTTTCCGAATGAAACGACTTTATTGAGCACAATCTTTCTTGTCGATGCCATCGCCAGAAAATTTGACGTGACCCCGCCCGATTGGCCCAGGAAGGCAACGGATCCCGACGATTCCTGCGGAGGCGCGATCGTGAAAGAAATGTTCGATTCGGAACAGTGAATCCCCACGCAATTGGGGCCGACAATCCGGAGATCTCCTTTTCGCGCCTCCCGGATTAAATCCTCTTCCAATTGACGGTTTCCCGTCTCTCCGAAGCCGGAGGTAAAAAAGTGGATGAATTTGATTTGCTTGCGAACTGCCGCCTTAACAATGTCCATGGATTGTTCCAGAGGCGCGGCAACGATCGCAAAATCGACCGGCTCAGGGAGTTCATCGATGGACGCATAGGCCTTGACACCGCTCACTACGCCACTCCTCGGATTGACCGGATAGAGAGCCCCTTTGAAGCCATTCATCTGTAATATTTGAAAATATGGCATTTTCCCGCCGCCAAGATTGTCGGAGGCGCCGATAACTGCTATGCTTTTTGGATGAAATAAAAGATCAAGATTCAATGCAATAAACCTCCATGTTTCCTGTTAGTTTTAAAAAATGTTGTCATTTGCCTTCATGCGATCCTATGCCTATGCCTTCGGCCCGTTACTAAGGGCCGAAATATAGAGGTGAGCGCAGGTGTATGTCAAGGTAATAAATTATTTGGCGGTATGTCTCTTTAGCTTTTTTATTCACGCTTTTGCTAATATCCATGGTATGTAAAGGCCAAATTAATTTGCACATATTGGGTCGTTGCTGTAATTTGTTCGTAACAACATAGGAGTTAGGTCTATTCATCAGAAAAGGAGTAAGCTGTGAGTTGGGAAAATGTTCATAAAATGGTCAAATTCATGATACCTGAGATAAAAGAACAGATCGATGAAAATAATATTGGCAATAAAATAACTAATAATAAGATACATTTCAATTTCCCTCCCGGAGCAGATCTGCAAAAAGTTAAGAATATCGATATCGATCATCAGACGGAAGATCTGATCGTTGCGAAGGTTATTGAAAAATTAAAAAGTAAGAGGTCTTTAATTGTTTCCCTGGCAGAAGAGGATTTACTGCAACTCGTTGGCGATTCCACGGCAGCATCCATGTGCGAGATGGCCGCGGCTAATTTAGAAAAATGACTCAGGGTGTTGCACTCTTCTTCCCTAGTTCAAATGCTTGCTGCAAAGCAGTTTCGTTATTGGCAATGTCTCCTTTATCGTCGGCGGAGGCCATGACGGATCCGAGCCATTGCATTTTGGTCATATCAACGGTTGACTTGAAACTGTGAACAATCGGATCTCCTGTGTGCACGTTTGTGTCGCCGCAGACGGTGATCAGGCCGATGCGTTTGCTCCTCATTTTCGGATAATAATCTTTTTGCCAGCGCCATTGGGCATCAAAGAAAACACACCACCGGTCCAGGTAGGCTTTCATCTGTGAGGTCATCGTCCAGAAGTAAACGGGGCTGCTGTGGATGATGGCATAGGCGTCCAGAATTTTCTCCTGAATTTCAGCCATATCATCCTTGATGGCGCAGACGCCGATTTTATTGCATTTTTTGCAGTCTTTGCATCCGGCAATGTGCTTCCGGTCGAGGATGATTTTCTCCACATCCGCACCGGCTTCTTTGGCGCCGGATAATGCCTGACTCAGAAGAATATCGCTGTTGCCTTCGATTCGCGGACTTCCCATAATGCCAAGTACCTTCATGTTTATCCTCCTGATCTTTATCACGGTAATTGCAACAATAGCCTTTACTATGGCTATCTCTTTTGATCTGTTTTGTAAACATTAAAAAAATTGAATCAACCATCTCGCGAGCTCGCTGTCGAGGTATGAAATGAACGTCATGATATCGTGAGCAAGCTCACGGAGAATGAACGCTCGTCCCGCTTAAACGGGATTGAAATTGACTTGATAGAAGATTTCTGAGTAAAAAGTGATGCCCCTGTAAAAAGTCAAAAGTCATTTAACGCATTAAAATAATTCAATAAACAGCAATTTTTTCTTGACAAAATATTTGAAATATGGCAT